>NZ_JAKCMV010000001.1 GCF_021440515.1 Enterobacter asburiae
TGGCGCGCGAGGCGGGGCTTCGCACGTCGCGCGGGATCGTTGTCGATGCCCAGGGACGGACCTCGGATCCGTTTATCTTCGCCGCCGGGGATGTGGCGCAGCACCATCACTACGGCCTGTGCATTCAGTCGTGGGCCTTTGCCCAGAATCAGGCGGTGGCGACGGCGAAATCGATGCTCAACCCGGATACGCCCGGCTACGACGACGCGCCGTGGCTGTGGTCGGATCAATACCAGCACAACGTGCAGATCCTCGGCATTCCTCAGCCGGGCAGCACAACGATCGTGCGCGACGAGGCGCTGTTCTTCTCGCTGGACGCGAACGGGCGGCTGACGCAGCTGGTGGCGTTTAACGATGCCCGCACCGTCAAGCTCGCGAAGCGCTGGATGGCGGCCGGGCGGGATCTGTCGGACGTCCCGCTGGCTGACCCGACCTTTTCACTGATGTCACTGCGATAGCTAACCCGCACCCGTAGGGGGAGACATGACCACATTAGAGACCAACACCGCGCCCGTTGAGGCGAGCGGTGAGGGGACCCGCACGCCCGAAAAAGCGGTGCGCTGGGCCATCCCGCTGTCGCTGCTGGCCTGCGTGCTGCTGGCGTTTTTCGACAAAATCAGCATTGCGGCGCTGTTTTCCGACGGCCATTTCCAGCAGGCGATGGGCATCGATTTCGACACCACGCGCCTCGGCATTCTGATGAGCGCGTTTCTGCTGAGCTACGGCTTTTCGTCGGTCTTCCTCAGCGGGCTCGGGGACAAAATCGCGCCGCTGCGCCTGCTCACCGGGATGATGGCGGTGTGGTGCGTGCTGATGGTGGCGATGGGCTTTACCCATAACTACACGCTGATGATCGTCCTGCGCATTCTGCTCGGCGTGGCGGAAGGGCCGCTGTTCCCGCTGGCTTTTGCCATCGTGCGTCACAACTTCCCGCAGCATTTGCAGGCGCGCGCCACCATGCTCTGGCTGCTCGGCACCCCCGTCGGCGCGGCGATTGGCTTCCCGCTGTCGATCTGGCTGCTTAACACCTTCGGCTGGCAGAGCACCTTCTTTGTGATGGCGATGCTGACCGTGCCGGTGCTGATCTTCGTGCGTATCGGCCTGCGCGGCATTCGTCTTGAGGCGAAGCCCGCAACGTCACAGGCCTCCACGAACGAGCGGCGTGCCGCGCGGCGCGAGCTGTTCGTTAGCCCGCACTTCTGGATCATCTGCATCTTTAACATCGCGTTTCTGACCTACCTGTGGGGCATCAACGGCTGGCTGCCGGGCTACCTGATTAAAGGCAAAGGCATTCACCTGGAGCACGCGGGCTGGCTGTCGTCGATGCCGTTTATCGCCATGCTGGCGGGGGAAGTGATTGGCGCGTGGATCTCGGATCGGGTCGATAAGCGCGCGGCCGCCTGCTTTATCTCGATGGCGGGGGCCGCCGTCGGGCTGGCGGCGGTGATGCACCTCGACACCCCGCTGGCCATTATTGCCGCCATGAGCTTCAGCACCTTTATGTGGGGCACGGGCGCGCCGAACATTTTCGCCCTGCTGGCAAAGGCCACCCATCCACGGGTAAGCGCCACGGCGGGGGGCATTTTCAACGGGCTGGGAAACTTTGCGGGGGCGCTGTCGCCTGCGGTGATGGGCGCGTTAATCGCCTTCACCCACAGCATGGATTCCGGGCTGATTTTTCTGGCGGTGATGGCGGCGGTGGGCTGCGTCCTGTTACTGCCGCTGCTTAAACGTTACTGAGGAGAGCGTCATGACTGATTTTACCGTAACTGCAAAACCGGGCGTGAAGCCTGAAAATCTGACCATGGAAGAGTGGGTCGAGTCGCGCATCGCGCGCTTCGAAGGCCGCAAATATGACTGGAACGCGCTGAAGTTTCAGGCCGATTTTGACCCGAAATACCGCCGTGCGCAGATGCGCTACATCGGCACCGGGGCAACCGGCGTGGCAAACGACACCAACACCGTGCAGGCGGACCACTTTACCTTCTCCACCATGGTGCTGCCGTCGAAGTGCGAAGGGCCGCTGCACCTGCACGACGACGTGGAAGAGGTGTTCTTCATGCTTAAAGGGCAGATCACGCTGATGATCCAGGACGGCGATAACTACACCGAAACCGTGCTGCGCGAGCGCGACCTGATCTCCGTTCCGGCGGGCATCTATCGCGGGCTGTTTAACCACGGGGAAGAAGAGGCGCTGATGTGCGTGATGCTCGGCACCAACAAGCCGGAAATCCCGACCTATCCCGCTGACCATCCGCTGTCCAAAGTGAAGCGCAGCTAAGGGGGCAAGATGACGGAGTTTCGGGAACAGGGAAGCGGCGTTCCGCTGATGCTGCTGCACGGTATCAGCTCGGGCGCGGCCTCCTGGCATAAGCAGATGGCGCTGAACGGTTTTCGCGTGCTGGCATGGGATATGCCGGGCTACGGCGACAGCCCGATGCTGGCGACGGCGCGGGCGAACGCCGGGGATTATGCCGACGCGCTGGCATTGATGCTCGATCGCGCGGGCGTCTGGCGGGCGGTGCTGGTGGGCCACTCCCTCGGGGCGCTGGTTGCCAGCGCCTTTGCGGCGAAGTTCCCGGATCGCGTGCTGCATCTGGTGCTGGCGGACGCCGCGCAGGGCTACGGCCAGGCCGCGCCGGAGCAGCGCGAGCAGGTCTGGCGCAACCGCGAGCAGCAGATGGCGCTGGGCGGCGACATCATGGCGCAAACCCGCGCGGCGAAGCTGCTGCGCCCCGGCGCGCGCCCGGAGGATATCGCCACCGTCGCGGCCGGAATGCGCAGGCTGCGCCCGGAGGGCTACCTCGCCGCCGCCTGGATGCTGGCGCATGACGACATTCACGGCTGGCTGAAGCGCTACTCCGGCAATTTTGAGGTCTGGTGCGGCGAGCAGGATGCCATCACGCAGCCCGAGCTGGTTCACGGGCTGGCGCTGCGCTACGGCATGCCGTTTACCGCGATTCCGCTGGCCGGGCACGCCAGCTATCTCGACAACGACGCGTTTTTTAACCAACAGCTTTTACGCATTAACGAAGAGGTTCGCGATGAATGCACAAATTGACGGTCGCGTGGCGGTCGTCACCGGAGGTTCGTCCGGCATTGGCTTTGAAACCCTGCGCCTGCTGCTCGGCGAAGGGGCAAAGGTGGCCTTCTGCGGTCGCGACCCGGACAGGCTCGCCAGCGCGCACGCGGCGCTGCAAAACGAGTACCCCGACGGCGAAATCTTTTCTTACCGCTGCGACGTGCTCAACGCCGACGAGGTGCAGGCCTTTGCGCAGGCGGTGAATACGCGCTTTGGCGCGGCGGACATGCTGATCAACAACGCCGGGCAGGGCTACGTGGCGCACTTCAACGACACTCCGCGCGAGGCCTGGCTGCACGAAGCGGAGCTGAAACTCTTCGGCGTGATCAACCCGGTGCAGGCGTTTCAGGCGCTGCTGGAGCAATCCGATATCGCCTCTATCACCTGCGTCAACTCCCTGCTGGCGCTCCAGCCGGAGGAGCACATGATTGCCACCTCCGCCGCCCGCGCCGCGCTGCTGAACATGACGCTCACGCTCTCGAAAGAGCTGGTGGGCAAAGGCATCCGCGTGAACTCCATTCTGCTCGGCATGGTCGAGTCCGGCCAGTGGCAGCGCCGCTTCGAGAACCGCGCAGATAAAAGCCAGAGCTGGCCCGAGTGGACGGCGGATATCGCCCGCAAACGCGGCATTCCGATGGCGCGCCTCGGCAAGCCGCAGGAGCCCGCGCAGGCGCTGCTGTTCCTCGCCTCGCCGCTGGCGTCGTTTACCACCGGCGCGGCGCTGGACGTTTCCGGCGGCTTCTGCCGTCACCTGTAAGGACGCATCATGAAAAAGGTCATGTTAATTGGTTTTGGCGCCATGGCGCAGGCGGTGATTGAACGCCTGCCTGCCGGGGTGACGATTGGCTGGATCGTCGCGCGCGAGTCCCACCACGCGGCGATTGCGAAACAGTTTGGCGATGCGACGGTGGCGCTGGCCTCGCCGATGGACTGCGCGGAAACGCCCGATCTGGTGCTGGAGTGCGCCAGCCAGCAGGCGGTGGCGCAGTACGGCGAAGACATTCTGCGTCGCGGCTGGCATCTGGCGGTGATCTCCACCGGGGCACTGGCGGACAGCGCCCTCGAACAGCGGCTGCTCGCGGCGGGCGGCGGGCTGACGCTGCTCTCTGGAGCGGTAGCGGGTATCGACGGGCTGGCGGCGGCGAAGGAGGGCGGCCTTGAGCGCGTCACCTACCGCTCGCGCAAAAGCCCGGCCAGCTGGCGCGGGAGCTACGCCGAGCAGCTGATCGATCTGAACGCGGTGTCCGACGCGCAGGTCTTCTTTGAAGGCAGCGCCCGCGAGGCCGCGCGGCTGTTCCCGGCCAACGCCAACGTGGCGGCAACCGTCGCCCTTGGCGGCGTGGGGATGGACGACACCCGCGTGCAGCTGATGGTGGATCCGGCGACAAAACGCAACACCCACACGCTGCACGTCGAGGGGCTGTTCGGCGAGTTCCATCTTGAGCTGAGCGGCCTGCCGCTGGCCTCTAACCCGAAAACCTCCACCCTGGCGGCACTCAGCGCGGTGCGCGCCTGCCGTGAACTGGCGCAGCGCTAAGGAGCCACGATGGAAGAGCAGAAGATTTTTATTGGCGGCCAGTGGCGACACGGCGGCGGCAACCCGATGCAGAGCCACTTCCCGGCTGACGGATCGCTCAACGCAACGCTGCGCGCGGCCAGCTCCGACGATCTGGAAGAGGCGATCGCGGCAGGGGATCGCGCGTGGCGGGATCCGGCCTGGCGCAACAGCCTGCCGCACGTCCGCGCGAAGATCCTGCATAAGGTGGCGGATCTGATCGAGTCCCGCGCTGATGCGCTGGCGCAGATGCAGAGCCGCGACAACGGTAAACCGCTGGCGGAAGCGCGCGGTCTGGTGATGAGCGCGGCGGGAACGGCACGCTACTTCGCCGCCGCCTGCGAGCTGCTGGAAGGGGAGCTGCCGACGCCGCGCCAGCCCGATTTGCTGACCCTGAGCCGCTATGAGCCGCTCGGCGTGGTGGCGGCGATCACGCCGTGGAACTCGCCGATTGCCAGCGAAATGCAGAAAGTGGCGCCCGCCATCGCGGCGGGGAACACGGTGATTTTAAAACCCGCCGAGGCCACGCCGCTGATGGCGCTGGAGCTGGCGCGGATCTTTGAGCAGGCCGGGCTTCCCGCCGGGCTGCTGAGCGTGCTGCCGGGCAAAGGCTCGGTAATTGGCGACGCGCTGGCGCGCCATCCCCGCGTGCGCAAAATTTCCTTTACCGGCGGCACGACCACGGGGCGGCATCTGGCGCACGTGGCGGCGGAAAAGCTTATCCCCGCGTCGCTGGAGCTGGGCGGTAAATCCCCGACCATCGTGCTGGAAGACGCGGACATCGAGCAGGCCGCGCGCGGCATCTGCTACGGCATTTTCAGCTCGGCGGGTCAGGCCTGTATTGCCGGGTCGCGGCTGTTTATCCACGAGAGTCTTTACGCTCCGCTGATGGCGCGGCTGCTGGAGCTAACCCGCGGGCTGCGCGTCGGGCATCCGTTTACCGACGGCACGCACGTCGGGCCGCTGATTAACGACAAACATCGTCAGAGCGTTCAGGAGTACGTCGAGCTGGCGAAGCGAGAAGGGGGCCGCGTGCTGTGCGGCGGGGAGATCCCGGCGGATCCTGCTCTTGCCAACGGCAGCTTCTTCCAGCCGACGATTATTGAAGGGCTGAGCAACAGCGCCCGCGCCTGCCAGGAGGAGATCTTCGGCCCGGTGCTGGTCGCAATGCCGTTTCGCGATGTAGCGGCATTGATTAGCGAGGCGAACGACTCGGTCTACGGCCTGGCGGCGGGGATCTGGACGCGCGACACCGGACGTGCCCTGCGCCTGAGCGAACAGCTTGAGGCGGGCACGGTATGGATCAACACCTACAAAGTGTTTGCGATTTCGACCCCGTTCGGGGGCTTTAAAGAGAGCGGTCTGGGCCGCGAAAAGGGCATTCAGGGGCTGAAGGCCTGGATGCAGCAAAAGAGCATTTATCTGGCGACGGGTAACAGCGTCAACCACTGGTGCGACTGAGAAAGGGTGAGCAATGAGCGAAATGATAACCGTCGGCGACGCCATCGCCAGAACGCTGGAGCAGTATCAGGTTGAGGCCATCTACGGCGTCATCTCTATTCACAACCTGCCGATCGCCGATGCGGTCGGGCAGCGCGGCAACATCCGCTTCGTGCCCGCGCGCGGTGAAGCCGGTTCCGTCACCATGGCCGATGCTCACGGGCGTTTTTCCGGCCTCGGCGTGGCGCTGACCAGCACCGGGGCAGGGGCGGGTAACGCCGTGGGGGCGCTGGTGGAGGCGATGAACGCCTGCACGCCGCTGCTGCACTTAACCGGGCAGGTGGAAAAAGCCTGGCTCGATGCCGACACCGGGTTTATCCATGAAACCCGCGACCAGCTGACCTTCCTGAAGGCCAGCTCGAAACGGGCGTACCGCATCAGCAACGCCAGCCAGGCGATAGCGATCCTGCACAAAGCCATTCAGGAGGCGCAAACCCCGCCGTGCGGGCCGGTCTCCGTGGAAATTCCGATTGATATTCAGGGCGCGAAAATTCCGCTCTCGCTGGTGACGGCGCCCGTCAAACCCGCGGCGGCGTGCGGCGTTGATCCCACGGTGGTCGATACACTGTGGGCGCAGCTTAAGCAGGCGAAACAGCCGCTGCTGTGGCTCGGCGGCGGCGCGCTCGGCAGCGTTAGCGCGGTGAAAAAGCTGGCGGACGCGGGCATCACCGTTATCTCCAGCACCCACGCGCGCGGCGTGCTGCCGGACGCCCATCGCGCCAGCCTGCGGGCGTTTCATAACTCGCCGTCGGTGGAGGCGCTTATTTCGCGCTGTGATTTCACGCTGGTGACCGGTTCACGCCTGCGCAGCAACGAAACCCGCTCCTGGACGCTTGAGCTGCCGCATCCGCGCGTGCAGATCGATATCGATCCGGCGGCAGCGAGCCGTAACTATCTGATGGATAACACGCTGATCGCGGACTGTTCTGCCCTGCTCTACGCGCTGGCTGAAAAAGCGCAGGGGCGGGAATGGGGTAACGCGCAGTGGGACGGTGAGGTAAAAGAGGCGGTGCATCAGGCAGAGCAGGGGCTGCGCGAGCAGTGTGGGGCCTACGCGACGCTTAACGATGCGATTGCGAAGGCGCTGCCGGATGATGGCCTGCTGGTGCGTGATATCACCGTTTCCGGCAGCCTGTGGGGCAGCCGACTGTTCCGCGCCAACGGCCCGCTGATGAACATTCACTCTCTGGCGGGGGCGATTGGCATGGGGCTGCCGATGGCGATCGGCACCGCGATTGCCAATCCGCAGCGCAAGGTGGTAGGGCTGGTGGGCGACGGCGGCCTCAGCCTGAATCTGGGCGAGCTGGCGACGCTGGCGCAGGAGAAAGCCAACGTGACGCTGCTGGTGATGAACGACGGCGGTTACGGGGTGATGCGCGGCATTCAGGACAAGTACTTCGGCGGGCGTCAGTATTACAACGAGCTGCACACGCCGGACTTTACCCTGCTGGCGCAGGCCATCGGTTTACAGGCATGGAGCGTGGAGCGGGCGGAGGATTTCGATGCGGTCATGACCGAAGCGCTGGCGATGCCGGGGCCGTCGGTGGTGGAAGTGCGGATGGGGCAGATTGGCGCCCTGAAGTTCGCCGGGCCGCCGCAGAAGACGCTTTACTAGCTGTGTAGTGCGGTCTGATGCCCTCACCCCAGCCCTCTCCCACAGGGAGAGGGTGTTTTAATTTCCCTCTCCCTGTGGGAGAGGGTTAGGGTGAGGGGACAAACTCAGAACACGTTAAACGGATATTCCACGTACACGCGGATCTCATCCCCGCCCACGTTGTAATCGCTGGCGTTGCTGGAAACGCGCAGCACCGAATAACGCAGCTTCAGCTTCAGATCTTTCGCCGGGCCGTCCTGCACCTGGTACTGAACCTGGTTAAACCACTCGTGCTCTTTACCGTTGCTGGTTTCAGAGGTTTTGATGTTGTCGCCGCGCACGTAGGCGGTGGTCCAGCTCAGGCCCGGCAGGCCCAGCCCGCCAAAGTCCAGCCCGTAGGAGGCCTGCCATGAGCGCTCGTCTTCGCCGTTAAAATCAGACCAGTAGGAGTTCGCCAGCCAGATGGTGTTTCCGCCGTCACCCACGCCGCCACGATCGCGATAGCCGCCGTAGTTATAGCCGGTGCTGCCGCTGCTCTGCTGGTACGCCACTTTGAACGTGTGAATGTCCCAGATGTAGCTCGCCGCCAGGCTCCAGATGGTGTTGCTGCGACCGGTGTCGAGGCTGTCGGCGTAACCCTGGTCCAGACGGGAGTTGTAGCCGTTAAAGTCGAGCACCAGCTGCTGCCCGGTGCTGAACGGCTGTTTGAAGTTCATGCCCAGATACTGCTTGTTCATCACCTCTTCATTATGAGAGGCGTACAGCGCGCCGCTGAACTGGTCGTTAAACTGGTAGCTCGCGCCGCCGAAGGAGAGGCTCTTCAGGCCGCTGTCGTGACGGTCGTCGCTTTTACGCTGTTCGTCGGTGAAGTAACCAGCGTTTACTTCCAGGCCGTCGATCTCTTTGGAGGTCAGCATCGTCCCGGTATAGCTTTCAAACAGCAGGCGGGAGTTGTCGGCGTTGATAATCGGCAGCTCGGGGCGCTGATTACCGTAGCTCAGCACGGTGTTGGAGAAACGCATTTTCGCGGTGGCGCCAAACTTCGCCAGATCGGACTTCGCGCGGCCATCGTCTTCCTGTTTAAAGAAGTCGATCCCGCCCGCACCGCTCTTGCCGCGGCCGCCGTCCAGACGCACGCCGTACTGGGCGATGCCGTCCACCCCAAAGCCGACCAGCCCTTCGGTATAGCCGGATTCAAAGGTCGCAACGATACCCTGACCCCATTCGGCTTTATCCTGCTGGCCCTGATGATAGTCGCGGCTGATATAGGCGTTACGTAAAAACAGATCTAAATGGCTGTCGTTAACAAAACCCTGGCTGTCAGATTGCTGGCTTGCAACGGCAGGCAATGCAGCAAATAAACTTAATGCAACGAACGATAATTGTTTTTTCACGGAGGGAACATCTCTGTATTAATAGATTTATTTGAATGACGCGCGGGAAATAATTACCGGAAAGTTTACCGATTGCAATAATTATGTGACCAATTATTTCTGAAGGAAATGCTGATGCGGCGCGGCTTGCAGAGGTGTTATCGATACGTGCGGTTAAGTTAACAATTCATGCGAAATAAAAAGGAGGCAAAATTGCCTCCTTACAAAATTATTTAATTCCGTCTGCCGTCATGCGGTCGCGAATATGTTGTGCGCGCGCTTCAGAGGCCGGGTGATCGTCAAACATTGAGCTTTGACGTCCCGCTTCCTGTTTCGCCAGCTTTTCGAAGCTGGTGGCTAAGCCGACCGGATTAATGCCGCGTTTGCGCAACAGATCGTAAGAGTAGTCATCCGCCTCAGATTCCTGACGCTGGGAGAACTGGGAGTTGACCAGTTTTTCACCCATGTCGCCAAGCTGAGACTGGGAGAGGCTGCCCACGATGCCGCCGGCAGAGGCTGCCGCCGCGCGAACCGCGTTGGTGCCCAGCGCCACCTGCATCCCTTTCTTCACGTGGCCGAGCGCGACGTGGCCCATTTCGTGTCCGATGACCGCTTCCACTTCGTTGTCGGTCATCATGTCCATCAGGCCGCTGTAAACGCGAATACAGCCGTTAGCCATCGCGAAGGCGTTGACGTCTTTCGCCATGTAAACCTTGTAGTTCACCGCCTGACCGTTGATGTTGTCGCCCAGCGCGGAGGCAATCTTATTCAGACGCTGCGCGTAAGTGCTGCTGGCAGGCGCGATGGTCGCCTTGCCGTCCATCTCTGTACAGGCCTGGTCGCTCAACGCCTTCACCTGAGCATCGCTCAGGGAGTAGGCCTGAAAAGCTTCCGCGCCGGAGGTCATCAGGCCGTTAGAGTCCATATTCTGACAGCCGCTCAGCAGGAGCGTTGTACCCAGGGCCAGCACTATTGCACGCATTTTCATGAGGTTGCTTCCGTACTCGTTAGTCTGAATTTTATCCGAAATATGCACCGCTCAGGGGGCGGCGTCGGCTAAGTATAAGGAATATGCACGAGGCCGGGCGAGTAGATTGCGCAACCTGCGAGCATGATCCAGAGATTTCTTAAGCGGCAAAAGAATGGTCCATGTACATGCTTTGTCGCTTGGGTTACATTGTTGGCACTTTTTTCCGGCGTAGCCCAAAACGCGCTGTCGTCAAGGGCATGGCCTTTAACAGTCCGATCTGGAGTTAAAATGTCCTCACGTAAAGAGCTTGCTAATGCTATTCGTGCGCTGAGCATGGACGCAGTACAGAAAGCCAAATCCGGTCACCCGGGCGCCCCTATGGGCATGGCTGACATTGCCGAAGTCCTGTGGCGTGATTTCCTGAACCACAACCCGCAGAACCCATCATGGGCTGACCGCGACCGTTTCGTCCTGTCTAACGGCCACGGCTCTATGCTGATCTACAGCCTGCTGCACCTCACCGGCTACGACCTGCCAATCGAAGAGCTGAAAAACTTCCGTCAGCTGCACTCTAAAACGCCAGGTCACCCGGAAGTGGGTTACACCGCGGGCGTTGAAACCACCACCGGCCCGCTGGGTCAGGGTATTGCTAACGCCGTTGGTTTCGCGATTGCAGAAAAAACGCTGGCTGCGCAGTTCAACCGTCCGGGTCACGACATCGTTGACCACTTCACCTATGCGTTCATGGGCGACGGCTGCATGATGGAAGGCATTTCTCACGAAGTGTGCTCCCTGGCAGGTACCCTGAAGCTGGGCAAACTGGTTGCGTTCTATGACGACAACGGCATCTCAATCGACGGTCACGTTGAAGGCTGGTTCACCGACGATACCGCAGCGCGTTTCGAAGCCTACGGCTGGCACGTTGTGCGCGGCGTTGATGGCCACGATGCTGACTCGATTAAACGTGCAGTAGAAGAAGCGCGTTCCGTCACTGACAAACCGTCCCTGCTGATGTGCAAAACCATCATCGGTTTCGGCTCGCCAAACAAAGCGGGTACACACGACTCCCACGGTGCGCCGCTGGGCGACGCGGAAATCGCGCTGACTCGCGAGCAGCTTGGCTGGAAATACCCTGCATTCGAAATCCCATCTGAAATCTATGCCCAGTGGGATGCAAAAGAAGTGGGCCAGGCGAAAGAGTCCGCGTGGAACGAGAAGTTTGCCGCTTACGCGAAAGCCTTCCCTCAGGAAGCCGCTGAATTTACCCGTCGTATGAAGGGCGAAATGCCGTCTGACTTCGACGCGAAAGCGAACGAATTCATCGCCAAACTGCAAGCGAACCCATCCAAAATCGCCAGCCGTAAAGCGTCCCAGAATGCGATCGAAGCCTTTGGTCCTCTGCTGCCAGAATTCCTCGGCGGCTCCGCTGACCTGGCGCCATCTAACCTGACCCTGTGGTCTGGTTCTAAGCCAATCAACGAAGATGCTGCCGGTAACTACATCCATTACGGTGTACGTGAATTTGGTATGACGGCTATCGCGAACGGTATCGCGCTGCACGGTGGTTTCCTGCCGTACACCTCTACCTTCCTGATGTTCGTTGAGTACGCGCGCAACGCCGTGCGTATGGCTGCGCTGATGAAACAGCGTCAGGTGATGGTCTACACCCACGACTCCATCGGTCTGGGCGAAGATGGCCCGACTCACCAGCCGGTTGAGCAGGTTGCTTCTCTGCGCGTTACGCCAAACATGAGCACATGGCGTCCGTGTGACCAGGTTGAATCCGCAGTAGCGTGGAAATACGGCGTTGAGCGTCACGACGGCCCGACCGCGCTGATCCTCTCCCGTCAGAACCTGGCACAGCAGGAGCGTACAGAAGAGCAGCTGGCAAACATCGCTCGCGGTGGTTACGTGCTGAAAGACTGCGCCGGCCAGCCGGAACTCATCTTCATCGCCACCGGTTCTGAAGTTGAACTGGCCGTTGCTGCATGGGAAAAACTGACCGCAGAATGCGTGAAGGCGCGCGTGGTATCCATGCCGTCTACCGATGCGTTCGACAAGCAGGACGCGGCTTACCGTGAATCCGTACTGCCTAAAGCGGTTTCCGCTCGCGTGGCGGTAGAAGCGGGTATCGCTGACTACTGGTTCAAATACGTGGGCCTGAACGGCGCCATCGTCGGCATGACCACCTTCGGTGAATCTGCTCCGGCAGAGCTGCTGTTCGAAGAGTTCGGCTTCACCGTTGAGAACGTTGTCGCGAAAGCGAAAGAACTGCTGTAATTGCTGTTTTGCCCGGTGGCGCTACGCTTACCGGGCCTACAAATGGCACGAAAGTAGGCCGGGTAAGCGCTAGCGCGTTACCCGGCTTTTTTGTCGGCATTATTCCATCCAAAATGTGACGCAAGTCATATAGCTAGCTTATTCATCTGGACAGACATTCCTTTTATTCACCGATTCGCTTATTCTTGCTGAAGCGTTTCAGTCGATTAAATGTTCGACAATTGACCAATCAATCGCAGTTTGTGACAGCAAGGATTCCCCTTCGGGCGTAGCTGGATTACTCTTTCAGCCACCTCAAACCCAGGGATAGCTTTGCAGGAGATCTATGACCGTACGCGTAGCGATTAATGGCTTCGGTCGCATCGGGCGCAACGTGGTTCGTGCTTTATATGAATCCGGGCGTCGTGCGGAAATCACCGTGGTGGCAATCAATGAACTGGCGGATGCTACGGGCATGGCGCATTTGTTGAAATATGACACCAGCCATGGCCGCTTTGCCTGGGACGTTCGCCAGGAAAGAGATCAGCTCTTCGTCGGCGACGATGTGATTCGCGTACTGCATGAGCGCAGCATCGAGGCGCTACCGTGGCGTGAACTGGGTGTGGATGTGGTGCTCGACTGTACCGGCGTGTACGGCAACCGTGAACACGGTGAAGCGCATCTGGCAGCGGGGGCGAAAAAAGTCCTCTTCTCCCATCCCGGCAGTAACGATCTCGACGCAACCATCGTCTTCGGCGTAAACCAGCACGAGCTACAGGCCGAACACCGCATTGTCTCCAACGCCTCCTGCACCACCAACTGCATTATTCCGGTCATTAAACTGCTAGACGATGTGTATGGCATTGAATCAGGCACCGTGACCACGATTCACTCCGCCATGCACGATCAGCAGGTTATCGACGCGTATCATCCTGATTTACGACGCACTCGCGCTGCGAGCCAGTCCATAATTCCGGTTGATACTAAACTGGCTGCGGGGATCACCCGAATTTTCCCCCAGTTTAACGACCGTTTTGAGGCCATTGCGGTTCGCGTACCGACCATCAACGTCACCGCAATCGATCTTAGCGTGACGGTGAAAAAACCGGTAAAAGCCTGTGAAGTCAACCTGTTGCTGCAAAAAGCGGCACAGGGTGCATTTCATGGTATAGTTGACTATACGGAATTACCGTTGGTCTCAGTGGATTTTAACCACGACCCGCACAGCGCCATTGTTGATGGCACACAAACGCGCGTCAGTGGCGCACACCTTATCAAGACGCTGGTCTGGTGTGATAACGAATGGGGCTTTGCTAACCGAATGATCGACACGACGTTAGCAATGGCCGCGAAAGGTTTCAGGTAGAGCGCATGTTGCGCTTGCAAAACTTTTAGAATCAACGAGAGGATTCACCATGTCTGTAATTAAGATGACCGATCTGGATCTGGCTGGTAAACGCGTTTTCATCCGTGCCGATCTGAACGTACCAGTTAAAGATGGCAAAGTGACCAGCGACGCACGTATCCGTGCTTCCCTGCCAACCATCGAACTGGCGCTGAAGCAAGGTGCAAAAGTGATGGTCACCTCCCACCTGGGTCGTCCGACTGAAGGCGAATACAACGAAGAGTTCTCTCTGCTGCCGGTTGTTAATTACCTGAAAGACAAACTGTCTAACCCGGTTCGCCTGGTCAAAGATTACCTCGACGGCGTTGAAGTTGCTGAAGGTGAGCTGGTTGTTCTGGAAAACGTTCGCTTCAACAAAGGCGAAAAGAAAGACGACGAAACCCTGTCCAAAAAATACGCTGCGCTGTGTGACGTGTTCGTAATGGATGCGTTCGGTACGGCTCACCGTGCTCAGGCGTCTACCCACGGTATCGGTAAATTCGCAGACGTCGCTTGCGCAGGTCCTCTGCTGGCTGACGAACTGGAAGCACTGGGTAAAGCACTGAAAGAACCAGCACGTCCAATGGTCGCTATCGTTGGCGGTTCTAAAGTGTCTACCAAACTGACCGTTCTGGATTCCCTGTCTAAAATCGCTGACCAGCTGATCGTTGGCGGTGGTATCGCGAACACCTTCGTTGCTGCTCAAGGCCACAACGTGGGTAAATCCCTGTACGAAGCAGACCTGGTTGACGAAGCTAAACGCCTGCTGAGCACCTGCGATATCCCTGTTCCAACTGACGTTCGCGTTGCAACCGAGTTCTCTGAAACCGCCACTGCAACCCTGAAATCTGTAAACGACATCAAAGATGAAGAGCAGATTCTGGACCTGGGCGACGTGTCTGCCGAGAAACTGGCTGGCATCCTGAAGAATGCGAAAACCATTCTGTGGAACGGTCCGGTTGGCGTGTTCGAATTCCCGAACTTCCGCAAAGGTACTGAAATCGTTGCTAACGCCATCGCAGACAGCGAAGCGTTCTCTATCGCAGGCGGCGGCGACACCCTGGCAGCTATCGACCTGTTCGGTATCGCTGACAAAATCTCCTACATCTCCACTGGTGGCGGCGCGTTCCTCGAATTCGTGGAAGGCAAAGTTCTGCCAGCAGTAGCAATGCTCGAAGAGCGCGCTAAGAAGTAAGTCATTTAAGGGCAGGGTAACCTGCCCAATTTTCAGCGCGCTTTAGGGCACGCACCCCTTTCCAAGGCCGAAGATACAGGACTCGTAACATGTCTAAAATTTTTGATTTCGTAAAACCTGGCGTGATCACCGGTGATGACGTTCAGAAAGTGTTCCAGGTAGCTAAAGAGAACAACTTTGCCCTGCCAGCAGTAAACTGCGTGGGTACTGACTCCATTAACGCCGTACTGGAAACCGCTGCAAAAGTTAAAGCTCCGGTCATCGTACAGTTCTCCAACGGCGGCGCTGCGTTCATCGCGGGTAAAGGCGTGAAAACCGACGTTCCTCAGGGTGCTGCAATCCTGGGTGCTATCTCTGGTGCGCACCACGTACACCAGATGGCTGAACACTACGGTGTTCCAGTTATCCTGCACACTGACCACTGCGCGAAGAAACTGCTGCCGTGGATCGACGGTCTGCTGGACGCGGGTGAAAAACACTTCGCGGCAACCGGTAAGCCACTGTTCTCTTCTCACATGATCGACCTGTCCGAAGAGTCACTGCACGAAAACATCGAAATCTGCTCTAAATACCTGGCGCGCATGGCCAAAATGGACATGACCCTGGAAATCGAACTGGGTTGCACCGGCGGTGAAGAAGACGGCGTGGACAACAGCCACATGGATGCTTCTGCACTGTACACCCAGCCAGAAGACGTTGATTACGCTTACACCGAGCTGAGCAAAATCAGCCCACGCTTCACCATTGCAGCGTCCTTCGGTAACGTACACGGCGTTTACAAACCAGGTAACGTGGTTCTGACCCCAACTATCCTGCGTGATTCTCAGGAATACGTTTCTAAGAAACACAACCTGCCGCACAATAGCCTGAACTTCGTCTTCCACGGCGGTTCCGGTTCTTCTGCTCAGGAAATCAAAGACTCCGTAAGCTACGGCGTAGTGAAAATGAACATCGATACCGACACCCAATGGGCGACCTGGGACGGTATCCTGCAATACTACAAAACCAACGAAGCTTACCTGCAAGGCCAGCTGGGCAACCCGAAAGGCGAAGACCAGCCGAACAAGAAATACTACGATCCACGCGTATGGCTGCGCGCAGCGCAGACTTCCATGGTGACTCGTCTGGAGCAGGCATTCAAAGAGCTGAACGCGGTTGACGTTCTGTAATTTGAGCTGCTGACAGCATCATAAGGCCCGCAAATGCGGGCCTTTTTTTATGGTTTTTCAATCAGCTGTTCTCTCCAGAGAATGTGATCTCTTTGGCAATATCGGCACTTTTTGTTTACCCTTTACTGACCTGCCTGTCTCCACAGGGGATGGATTTTTGTGTTTTGGTTTTGCATAAGGAAGGATGAATGGAAGATCTTGGTGTAGTAGATGGCATTAATAACGCGGGTAACTGGCTGGTTCGCAACCAGGCATTGCTGATTAGCTATGCAGTGAATATTGCCGCAGCAATCGCGATCATCGTAGTGGGTATGATTGTTGCCCGTACCGTATCCAGAGGCATCAACCGCGTCATGCTCTCCCGTCATATTGATGCGACGGTGGCCGATTTTCTTTCAGCGCTGGTACGCTACGGGATCATTGCCTTCACCCTGATTGCGGCGCTGGGTCGCGTAGGCGTGCAGACCGCCTCGGTGATCGCGGTACTCGGTGCCGCCGGTCTGGCCGTGGGTCTGGCGCTCCAGGGTTCGCTGGCAAACCTTGCGGCTGGCGTACTGCTGGTCACGTTCCGTCCTTTCCGCGCGGGTGAATATGTTGATTTGGGCGGTACCGCCGGTACGGTTCTTAACGTGCAGATTTTCTCCACCACGCTGCGCTCAGCGGACGGCAAAATTGTTATCGTGCCTAACAAAAAGGTCATCGACGGCAATATCACCAACTTTTCCCGCGAGCCGGTGCGTCGTAACGAGCTGATTATTGGCGTCGGTTATGATTCCGATACCGAGCTGGTTAAAAAGCTGATCACCGACATTATTCAGTCCGACGAGCGTATCCTCAAAGATCGTGAAATGACCGTACGCCTGAACGAGCTTGGCGCGTCGTCCATTAACTTTGTGGTGCGCATCTGGAGTAAAAGCGGCGACCTGCAAAACGTTTACTGGGACGTGCTGGAGCGCATCAAGCGTGAGTTCGACGCGAACGGCATCAGCTTCCCGTATCCGCAGATGGACGTAAATCTCAAGCGCGAGAAAGCAGCCGAATAATTGCTTTCACGTAGGCCCGGTAAGCGCTAGCGCCACCGGGCTTTATTTTTATAAGTACTGCTAATCCCCAATTAATATTATCCATTTCCTCTAATGTCGTTCCCGCAGTATAGTCAGCGCCCAGGACAAATTTGTGAGAGTGACGTGATGTTATCCTATTATTTTCAAGGGCTTGCTTTAGGTGCGGCCATGATCCTTCCCCTCGGCCCGCAGAACGCGTTTGTTATGAATCAGGGCATTCGCCGCCAGTATCATCTGATGATTGCGCTGCTGTGCGCGGTCAGCGATTTACTGCTTATTTGCGCCGGAATATTCGGCGGCAGCGCGCTGCTGATGCAGTCCCCGTGGCTGCTGGCGCTGGTGACCTGGGGCGGCGTGGCGTTCCTGCTCTGGTATGGCTTTGGCGCACTGAAAACGGCGATGAGCAGCAATATTGAGCTGGCGAGCGCCGAGGTGATGAAGCAGGGGCGCTGGAAAATTATCGTCACCATGCTGGCGGTCACCTGGCTTAACCCGCACGTGTATCTGGATACCTTCGTGGTGCTGGGCAGCCTTGGCGGACAGCTGGACGTCGAGCCGAAACGCTGGTTCGCGCTGGGGACGGTGAGCGCCTCCTTCCTGTGGTTCTTCGGGTTAGCCATTCTGGCGGCCTGGCTGGCCCCGCGTCTGCGGACCGCGAAAGCGCAGCGCATCATTAATACGCTGGTCGGCCTGGTGATGTGGTTTATTGCTTTCCAGCTCGCGAAAGACGGCATTTCCCATGTACAGGGTTTGCTCAACTAAGCCTTGTCTTATGGACAATTATGCAGGACGCGCTAAGCTTGCTGCCATGCGCCCTGTTGATGGGGCACTCTTCGCAACATGGAGGAATGACAGTGAAGTTTAAAGTGATGGCCCTGGCGGCATTAGTAAGTTTTGGTGGGGTGTCCGCTCAGGCAAATGAATTGCCTGCTGGCCCGCACATTGTGACCTCAGGTACGGCCAGCGTAGATGCCGTACCGGATGTGGCAACCCTCGCAATCGAAGTCAACGTGGCTGCAAAAGACGCCGCCTCTGCCAAGAAGCAGGCAGACGATCGTGTTGCGCAATATCTCTCTTTCCTCGAACAAAACGGCATAGCGAAAAAGGATATCAACTCCGCGAACCTGCGCACTCAGCCGGATTACGACTATCAGAACGGCAAAAGCATTCTGAAAGGCTACCGTGCGGTACGTACCGTGGAAGTGACGCTGCGCCAGCTGGACAAGCTTAACTCTCTGCTGGATGGCGCGCTGAAGGCGGGTCTGAACGAAATCCGTTCTGTCTCACTGGGCGTTGCGCAACCGGAGAAGTACAAAGACGAAGCGCGTAAAGCGGCTATTGATGATGCAATCCATCAGGCAGAGCAGCTGGCGTCTGGCTTTAAGAGCAAGCTCGGCCCGGTGTATAGCGTGCGCTACCATGTCTCTAACTACCAGCCAAGCCCGATGGTGCGGATGATGAAGGCCGACGCTGCGCCGGTTTCTGCTCAGGAAACTTACGAGCAGCCGACGATTCAGTTCGACGATCAGGTGGATGTGGTGTTCCAGCTGGAACCTACAACGGCAGAGCAGCCGAAACCGGCAGCGGCCGAACAGCCTAAACCGGCTCCGGAACAGCCAAAGCCTGCGCCGGCAGAAGAACCTAAACCTGCGCAATAACCTTCAGGCCGGGTAGGGCGGATCCGCCACCCGGCTTTTTTCTTAATCCTGTCTCAACACCTTATGACCAAACGCCAGCAGCGCGTCGGTGACGTTGCGCATCATGCGGCTTTCCGGCGCAAAGCGATGCCAGTAGAGCATCCGACGCTGGTACAGCCCCGGCGTTAAATCAATCAGCTCGCCGCTTTTCAACTCTTTCTCAATTTGCAGATGCGGGATCATGCAGCAGGTGGTGCCCTGACGCGCGAGCTGCACGAAGGCTTCCGACGAGTTCACGATATGGCACGGCACGCTGCCCGGCGGCAGGTCGAAGTTTTGCTGTAAAAAGGCCTGATGCATATCGTCCAGATGATCGAACGCTACGGCAGGGGCTTTCAGCAGCGCGGCGCGGGTTACGCCGTTCGGGAAGTAGCGCTCGGCGAAGGCTTTTGAACCGACAAACAGGTAATCAAGCGCGCCCAGCTGATCTACCAGGCAGCTTGGTAGCGCCTGAGGCTGGATACTCACCGCCCCAACCACTTCGCCACGGCGCAGACGCTCCTGAGTGCGGGTTTCATCTTCAACTTGTAAATTCAGACGGATAGGGGAGTCGGCCAGCACCGGCGCAAGGGCCGGTAACAGCCAGGTTGCCAGACTATCGGCGTTCACCGCAAGCGATAGCAGCAGCGGCGTGGAGCCGGTCTGTTCATCGCCCAGCCACTCATCTTCCAGCAGCTCCACCTGGCGCAGCAGTGCGAGCAGCTTCTGGCCTTGCTCCGTTGGACGAGGCGGCACGGTACGCACCAGCAGCGGCTGCCCGAACATGTTTTCAAGCTGTTTGATACGCTGTGATACCGCGGATTGAGTAATGCACAGCTTCTGCGCCGCGCGCTCAAAACCTCGTTCACGAATAACCGCATCAAGTGCCTGTAGTGTTCTGTAGTCCGGACGTTTCATTGCTCTGGCTGGCTCCTAAATTTTGCTTAATCTGCACTATGACACAATTTTCCCTTCGTGGCAGACGAATTCCACCTCGCGTGTTCTATAATGCCGCCTGAGTTTTCACACCACAGGCAAAACGATCATGACGCAGGATGAACTGAAAAAAGCAGTAGGATGGGCCGCTCTCCAGTACGTGCAACCGGGAACCATTGTTGGTGTAGGTACCGGTTCGACAGCGGCACACTTTATTGATGCACTGGGCACGATGAAAGGACAGATCGAGGGCGCGGTTTCCAGCTCTGATGCCTCCACGGAAAAGCTGAAAAGCCTCGGCATTACCGTTTTCGATCTCAACGAAGTCGATCGCCTGGGGATCTACGTGGACGGCGCGGATGAAATCAACGGCCACATGCAGATGATCAAAGGCGGCGGCGCGGCGCTGACCCGTGAGAAGATCATCGCCTCCGTTGCGGACAAGTTTATCTGTATCGCGGATGCGTCCAAGCAGGTTGATATTCTGGGTAATTTCCCGCTGCCGGTGGAAGTGATCCCAATGGCGCGCAGCGCCGTTGCTCGTCAGCTGGTGAAGCTGGGCGGTCGTCCTGAATATCGTCAGGGCGTGGTGACCGATAACGGTAACGTGATCCTCGACGTACACGGCCTGGAGATTCTGGACGCGGTGGCGATGGAAAACGCGATTAACGCCATTCCGGGCGTAGTCACCGTAGGGTTATTCGCCAACCGTGGCGCGGATGTGGCGCTGATTGGCACCGCCGACGGCGTGAAAACCATCGTAAAATGATCTGACGGGGGGAGCTCTCCCCCCGCTAAAAATATTTTGAAATGCCAAATTCGGTGACTTGTGTCACGCTTTTGCGCCTCATTTGACGATCCTGCCGCTTTCGTAATTTTAGGCAGCATATTCCTCTGCCATTTTGCTCTGTATGACTTTTCTTCAGAGTGCCGACGCAAACGTTCATATTGCCGCAATAGTTTTTTTTGATATGTTGACGGGAGCGGATTTACATCCAGCACAACATCAGTTCAGACAAAAAACAGGGTCGGGTAAATGGCAAAGGTATCACTGGAGAAAGACAAGATTAAATTCCTGCTGGTCGAGGGCGTGCATCAGAAAGCGCTCGATAGCCTTCGTGCGGCAGGGTACACCAACATCGAATTTCATAAAGGTGCGCTGGATACTGAAGAGCTGAAAGCGTCCATCCGTGATGCCCACTTCATTGGCCTGCGATCCCGTACTCACCTGACTGAAGAGGTTATCGCTGCGGCAGAAAAGCTGGTTGCGATTGGCTGTTTCTGCATCGGCACCAACCAGGTTGATCTGAATGCGGCGGCGAAACGCGGTATTCCTGTCTTTAACGCTCCGTTCTCTAACACCCGTTCCGTAGCGGAGCTGGTGATCGGCGAACTGCTGCTTCTGCTCCGCGGTATTCCAGAAGCCAACGCCAAAGCGCACCGCGGCGTGTGGAACAAGCTCGCCTCTGGCTCTTTCGAAGCGCGTGGTAAAAAGCTGGGGATTATCGGCTACGGTCATATCGGCACACAGCTCGGTATTCTGGCTGAATCTCTCGGGATGCACGTCTTCTTCTACGATATTGAAAGCAAGCTGCCGCTAGGTAATGCGACGCAGGTCCAGCATCTGTCTGACCTGTTGAACATGAGCGACGTGGTGAGCCTGCACGTGCCGGAAAATGCCTCCACCAAAAACATGATGGGTGCAGAAGAGCTAGCGCTGATGAAGCCGGGTTCACTGCTGATCAACGCCGCGCGCGGTACGGTTGTCGATATCCCGGCGCTGTGCGATGCGCTTAAGCGTAAGCATCTGGCGGGCGCGGCCATCGACGTATTCCCGACGGAGCCTGCAACCAACAGCGATCCGTTCACCTCTCCGCTGTGCGAGTTCGACAACGTGATCCTGACGCCGCACATCGGCGGCTCAACGCAGGAAGCGCAGGAGAACATCGGCCTGGAAGTGGCGGGTAAACTGAGCAAGTACTCCGACAACGGCTCGACGCTCTCTGCGGTTAACTTCCCGGAAGTCTCTCTGCCGCTGCACGGTGGCCGTCGTCTGCTGCACATCCACGAAAACCGTCCGGGCGTGCTGACCGCCATCAACCAGATTTTTGCCGAGCAGGGCGTCAACATCGCCGCACAGTATCTGCAAACGAACTCGCAGATGGGTTACGTGGTGATTGATATCGAAGCGACGGAAGAGGTTGCCGAGAAAGCGCTGCAAAGCATGAAGGCCATTCCAGGAACGATTCGCGCGCGTCTGCTGTACTGATTTTCTCCCTCTCCCTGTGGGAGAGGGCCGGGGTGAGGGCATCAGACCGCAGTTTTTGTAGGCCGGGTAAGCGTAAGCGCCACCCGGCTTTATTCTACCAGGTCCAGGTTTTACCCGGCGTCACCACCGCAGGCAGCGGCACATCCCATTTCTCCACCGGCAGCATATCAACCTGCTGACAATCATGCGCATAGCCCACCGGCTGCACGCCGTACTGCTGCCAGTTTTGCAGCGTCCGGTCATAAAATCCGCCGCCCATGCCTAAGCGCTGGCCTTGATTATCAAACGCCACCAGCGGCGCGATCAGCACATCCAGCTGTGAAAGCGGAAGCACGTCGCGCACGTCGAGTTTCGGCTCGGTGATTTTCAGACGATTTACCACCAGCTCGCTGTGCGGGTGATAGTTCAGGAACAGCAGATTGCCCTCGCTAAAGGGATGCAGAACGGGGAGATAGACCTGCTTTCCGGCACGCCAGAGTTGGTCAATCAGCGGCTGGGTATCAAGCTCGCCATCAAACGAGAGAAACAACGCGACCGTGTGGGCCAGCACCACGGGCGGATAGGCCATCATGCGTGCAGCGGCCTGTTGGGCGAAATGCGTTTGCTGTTCAGAGGTTAACGCGCGACGGCGTTTGCGGATTAACTGACGGATTTCTTGTCGTGATGCAGAAACTTCAGAAAATTGAGTCATGGTAGCTGGTAGATGAAGAGAGAGGGAATCTCCGAGATGCCGCCGCAGGCTGTAACCCTTGAACCCTTGGTTCAAGGTGAATGTGTCGTCATAGTTTTAAGGCTTCTCGGACGAACCGAGCATGCTCACCAACCATGGAGCGCCACATTCTTGTGGTATGAAATATCGGCTCAGGGGACTGGCCCGCTTGCGAACATCTCAGAGAAATTTTGTCTTCACAGTTACTCTACCATAGTCAACTGCGAAGTGTTATTCAAACTTAGGTCCCGGTCTTTCGGGATTGCGACCCTGATCAAGCAATGCCTGTTCAATGGTCTGTTGGAGCATTTTAATACGTTGCTCCATGCTCGCCGCGTAGTCGCGGGTCTTCGCTTTTTCCTGAGTCAGTTCATAGCTGATGTTCAACGCGGCGATAAACACCAACTGCTCAGTATTTGTGACTCTAGTGCGTTCTTTTAGATCTTGCAACCGCTGATTCAAATCGTCCGCAGCCTGATTCAAAGCATCCCTTTGTTCAGGTGGACAATTCACTCGCAGTGAACGGCCAAAAATCTGGAGATCGACGGGTTGTGCAGACATGCCACCTTCCTGCTGATTGACTGCGCTGCCTTCGCTTACAGCCCCGGGGGCTGCGAAGGGGCGACACTATAGCTACCCTGATGTGAAGATACAAGCCCTTTTCTGGTATCACCAGGGTCCAAAGTGGTAGCATATCATGAATATCCTCCCTTTGATGACGAATGCGTATGTCTATACAGAACGAAATGCCTGGTTACACCGAAGTCAGCCAGTTCCTGAACCAGCAGGGAGTCGGATTAACCCCTGCCGAAATGCACGGTCTGATCAGTGGGATACTGTGTGGCGGAAACAGCGACAGCTCATGGCAGCCGCTGGTTCACGACCTGACCAACGAAGGTCTGGCCTTTGGCCACGAGCTTGCCGAAGCGCTGCGTAAAATGCACTCCGCGACCAGCGACTCGCTTGAAGACGATGGCTTCCTTTTTCAGCTTTATCTGCCTGATGGCGATGACGTCAGCGTGTTCGATCGCGCCGACGCGCTCGCGGGTTGGGTAAACCACTATCTGCTGGGGCTTGGCGTATCACAGCCTAAACTGGATAAAGTGACCGGCGAAGCGGGTGAAGCTATCGACGATCTGCGTAATATCGCGCAGCTTGGCTACGACGAGGACGAAGACCAGGAAGAGCTGGAGATGTCCCTCGAAGAGATCATTGAGTACGTCCGTGTTGCCGCACTGCTGTGCCACGACACCTTCACGCGCTCGCAGCCAACCGCACCGGAAGTCCAAAAACCGACCTTACATTAAAAACAACAACGCACAGGGGATGTCATGGTTATTTCTACGCTTGAGTATTCTCGCCGTCGTCAGGCGCTGCTGGAGCAGATGCAGCCAGGAAGCGCCGCGCTGATCTTCGCCGCGCCCGAAGTCACGCGCAGCGCCGACAGCGAATATCCTTATCGTCAAAGCAGCGATTTCTGGTACTTTACCGGCTTTAACGAGCCGGAAGCGGTGCTGGTGCTGATTAAGAGCAATGACACCCACAACCACAGCGTCATCTTCAACCGCGTGCGCGATCTTACTGCCGAAATCTGGTTTGGTCGCCGCCTGGGGCAAGAGTGCGCCCCGGAAAAGCTCGGCGTCGACCGCGCCCTGGCGTTTAGCGAAATCAACCAGCAGCTGTATCAGCTGCTCAACGGTCTGGACGTGCTCTACCACGCGCAGGGCGAATACGCTTACGCCGATGAAATCGTCTTCACCGCGCTCGACAAGCTGCGCAAAGGCTCGCGTCAGAATTTAACCGCCCCGGCAACCCTCACCGACTGGCGTCCCGTGGTGCATGAAATGCGCCTGTTCAAATCCGAAGAAGAGCTTACGGTGATGCGCCGCGCGGGGGAGATCAGCGCGCTGGCGCATACCCGCGCGATGGAAAAATGCCGTCCCGGAATGTTTGAGTATCAGCTCGAAGGCGAAATTCACCACGAGTTCAACCGTCACGGCGCGCGCTATCCTTCCTACAACACTATCGTGGGCGGCGGCGTGAACGGCTGCATCCTCCACTACACGGAAAACGAAAGTGAACTGCGCGATGGCGATCTGGTGCTCATCGACGCCGGGTGCGAATACCTGGGCTATGCGGGGGATATCACCCGTACCTTCCCGGTGAACGGCAAATTCACCCCCGCGCAGCGCGCGATTTACGACATCGTGCTGGAATCACTGGAAACCTCGCTGAAGCTTTACCGCCCGGGTACGTCCATTCAGGACGTTACCGGCGAGGTGGTGCGCATTATGATTAGCGGCCTGGTGAAGCTGGGCATCCTGAAAGGGGATGTCGATACCCTGATTACCGAAAACGCGCATCGTCCGTTCTTTATGCATGGCCTGAGCCACTGGCTGGGGCTGGACGTGCATGACGTCGGGGCTTATGGCCCGGATCGTTCACGTCCGCTGGAGCCGGGGATGGTCCTGACCGTGGAGCCGGGGCTCTATATCGCGCCGGATGCGGACGTGCCGGAGGAGTATCGCGGGATCGGCATTCGTATCGAAGACGACATCGTGATCACCGAAAACGGCAATGAAAACCTGACCGCGAGCGTCGTGAAAAACGCGGACGATATCGAGGCGCTGATGGCAGCGGCACGCGCATGAGCGTGATCATCGTTGGCGGCGGCATGACCGGGGCCACGCTTGCTCTGGCTATCTCGCATTTAACCCGTGGGCAGCTTCCGGTTCATCTGATCGAAGCGGTCGCGCCAAATGCCACCGATCATCCCGGCTTTGATGCCCGCGCCATCGCGCTCGCACAGGGCACCTGCCAGCAGCTGTCGCGCATTGGCATCTGGCAGGCGATTGCCGATCGCGCCACGCCAATCAATACCGTTCACGTCAGCGATCGCGGTCATGCGGGTTTTGTCACCCTCGACGCGCACGATTACCGCATCGACGCGCTTGGGCAGGTTGTCGAGCTGCATGACGTCGGCCTGCGCCTGTTCCGTCAGCTTCAGGACGCGCCGGGCGTGACCCTGCACTGTCCGGCGCGGGTGGCAAGCTTCACCCGCAGTGAAGAGGCGGTCAGCGTCACGCTGGAAGACGGCACGACTCTGGATGGGCAGCTTCTGGTTGCCGCAGACGGCTCGCGCTCCACGATTGGCAGCCGGTGCGGCATTCAGTGGCGCGCTCAGCCTTACGGACAGGTTGCGGTGATTGCCAACGTTTCTACCGCAGTCGACCACAACGGTCGGGCGTTTGAGCGATTCACGCAGCACGGCCCGCTGGCGATGCTGCCGATGTCCCAGGGGCGCAGTTCGCTGGTGTGGTGCCATCCGCAGGACAACGCCGACGACGTGCTAAGCTGGTCTGATGAACGTTTTTGTTCTGAGCTGCAAAAAGCCTTCGGCTGGCGGCTTGGGCGTATCACCCATGCGGGCAAACGGGCGGCGTATCCCCTGTCGTTAACCACCGCCTCGCAGGTGATTTCCCATCGCGTGGCGCTGGTGGGCAATGCCGCGCAGACCCTGCACCC
Source organism: Enterobacter asburiae (assembly GCF_021440515.1). Classification (GTDB taxonomy): domain Bacteria; phylum Pseudomonadota; class Gammaproteobacteria; order Enterobacterales; family Enterobacteriaceae; genus Enterobacter; species Enterobacter asburiae_E. The sequence continues at coordinate 26,261 of NZ_JAKCMV010000001.1, forward strand.
GATTGCCGGACAGGGCTTTAATCTGGGGCTACGCGACGTGATGAGCCTGGCGGAATCGCTGGCGCAGGCGTGGAGCACTCATCAGGATTGCGGCGCGTATTCTGTACTGAGCCACTACCAGACGCGCCGTCAGGCCGATAAAGCGGCGACCATCGGCGTGACCGATGGTTTAGTGCATCTGTTTGCCAACCGCTGGGCGCCGCTGGTTGCGGGGCGCAACCTCGGGCTGATGGCGATGGAATTATTCATTCCGGCACGCGACGTGCTGGCGCAGCGGACCCTCGGTTGGGTCGCGCGTTAAGGAGTTAACACCGTGCAAAATGTTGATGTCGCCATTGTCGGCGGCGGAATGGTCGGGCTGGCACTGGCCTGTGGTTTACAGGGCAGCGGCCTGCGCGTGGCGGTGCTTGAGCAAAACGTCCCTCAGCCCGTCGCGCCGGATGCGCCGCCCGAGCTGCGCGTGTCGGCCATTAATGCCGCCAGCGAAAAGCTGCTGACGCACCTGGGCGTGTGGTCCGATATCGTTGCCCGCCGCGCGAGCTGCTATCACGGCATGGAAGTGTGGGACAAAGACAGCTTTGGCCACATCGCCTTCGACGACGAAAGCATGGGCTACAGCCATTTGGGCCATATCGTTGAAAACGCGGTGATCCACCACGCGCTGTGGCAAAAAGCGCAAAGCTGTAGCGATATCACCCTGGTGGCCCCTGCGCAAATTCAGCAGGTGGCGTGGGGCGAAAACGAAGCGTTCATCACCCTGCAAAGCGGCGACATGCTCACCGCGCGGCTGGTGGTTGGCGCAGACGGCGCGAACTCCTGGCTGCGTAACAAAGCGGATATTCCGCTGACGTACTGGGATTATCGCCATCACGCGCTGGTCGCGACGATCCGCACCGAAGAGCCGCACGGCGGCGTGGCGCGGCAGATTTTCCACAATGACGGCATTCTGGCGTTCCTGCCGTTAAGCGATCCGCACCTGTGCTCTATCGTCTGGTCCTTAGTGCCGGAGAAAGCGCAGCAGATGCACGAGGCGACGCCGGAGGCCTTTAACCAGGCGCTGTGCATTGCCTTTGATAACCGTCTGGGGCTGTGCTCCCTTGAGAGCGACCGTCTGGTGTTCCCCCTGACCGGGCGCTATGCGCGCCAGTTTGCGGCGCACCGTCTGGCGCTGGTGGGGGATGCGGCGCACACCATTCATCCGCTGGCCGGGCAGGGCGTGAATCTCGGCTTTATGGACGCGGCTGAGCTGGTTGACGAGCTGCGTCGTCTGCATCGCGAAGGCAAAGATATTGGTCAGCATCTTTATCTGCGCCGCTACGAGCGCAGCCGTAAGCACAGCGCCGCCGTGATGCTGGCGGGAATGCAGGGCTTCCGCGAGCTGTTCGCGGGGGCGAATCCGGCTAAAAAGCTGCTGCGCGATATCGGTCTTAAGCTTGCCGACACGCTTCCGGGCGTAAAACCTCAGCTCCTTCGTCAGGCGATGGGTCTTAACGACCTCCCGGACTGGCTGCAATAATATTGACCCCCGTCACACTATCATTTCCCGGCCTCTGCGCCGGGGAATTGTCCTCGTTTGAAATATTCTAATTTCACGCCATTTTTCGCATTAGATTAACTAATCTGGCAATTTTCATGTTACGGAAATTCCGCCCGTTTTTCCGGATGAAATATCACCATCCGCTAAATTCTGTGAACGTGATGTTAATTTTATGCGGGGTAAATCGCATTTATCCAGTGAATAACTCTGTAGGCTTTTCAGCGTTTTTTGGTCATAAGCTAATGTGATGACCTTTTTTACCTTATGGTTAACCGCCGGTTTCGGTGGTAAGTTCAGGTAAAAGAGAACGTTTGCGTCGACGTCCGGATGTGATGCCGACGCCGGGTTTCGTGGCGATTTTTAAGCCCATGAAACGCAAGACAGCCCCGCTTATTCAACGAGGAAAAGATGGCTCAACAGACTCCTTTGTACGACCAGCACGTGTTATGCGGCGCCCGCATGGTGGACTTCCACGGCTGGATGATGCCGCTGCACTACGGCTCGCAAATTGATGAGCATCACGCGGTGCGCACCGACGCCGGTATGTTCGACGTGTCCCACATGACCATTGTCGACCTTCGCGGCAGCCGCACCCGGGAGTTTTTGCGTTATCTGCTGGCAAACGACGTCGCAAAACTGAAGACGCCGGGCAAAGCGCTCTATACCGGGATGCTAAATGCCTCCGGCGGCGTGATTGACGACCTCATCGTCTACTACTTCACCGAAGATTTCTTCCGCCTCGTCGTAAACTCCGCCACCCGCGAAAAAGACCTCTCCTGGATTTCCCAACACGCTGAACCTTTCGCCATCGACATCACCGTGCGTGACGATCTGTCGCTGATCGCCGTACAGGGGCCGAACGCGCAGGAGAAAGCCGCTTCGCTGTTCAACGACGAGCAGCGTAGCGCCACCGCGGGCATGAAGCCGTTCTTCGGCGTGCAGGCGGGCGATCTGTTTATTGCCACCACCGGCTACACCGGTGAAGCGGGCTATGAAATTGCGATGCCAAACGAGAAGGCCGCCGACTTCTGGCGTGCGCTGGTGGAGGCAGGCGTCAAGCCAGCGGGCCTGGGCGCGCGCGATACGCTGCGTCTGGAAGCGGGCATGAACCTCTACGGACAAGAGATGGACGAGGGCGTTTCCCCGCTGGCGGCGAATATGGGCTGGACCATCGCGTGGGAACCGGCTGACCGTGACTTTATTGGCCGTGAAGCGCTGGAGATGCAGCGTGAGAAGGGCACCGAACAGCTGGTCGGGCTGGTGATGACCGAGAAAGGCGTGCTGCGCGGCGAGCTGCCGGTACGTTTTACCGATGCTGACGGTAATCACCGCGAAGGCGTGATCACCAGCGGCACGTTCTCCCCGACGCTGGGCTACAGTATTGCCCTGGCGCGCGTTCCTGCGGGCATTGGCGATACGGCGGTGGTGCAAATCCGCAATCGCGAAATGCCGGTCCGCGTGACCAAACCGATTTTTGTTCGCGCCGGTAAGCCGGTCGCCTAATCATTTTTTATCAGGAGAAATTCAATGAGCAATGTGCCAGCAGAACTGAAATACAGCAAAGAACACGAGTGGCTGCGCAAAGAGGCGGACGGCACTTACACCGTAGGGATCACCGAGCACGCGCAAGAGCTGCTGGGCGACATGGTGTTTGTTGACCTGCCTGAAGTGGGCGCGACCGTGAGCGCGGGCGACGACTGCGCCGTGGCGGAGTCTGTTAAGGCGGCTTCTGACATCTACGCACCGATTACCGGTGAAATTGTTGCCGTGAACGACGCGCTGAGCGACTCCCCGGAGCTGGTCAACAGCGAGCCTTATGAAGGCGGCTGGATCTTCAAGATCAAAGCCAGCGACGAATCGCAGGTTGCCGCGCTGCTGGATGCCACCGCGTACGAAGCACTACTGGAAGACGAATAATTGTTAATCCCCCTCTCCCTCAGGGAGAGGGCAGGGGTGAGGGTGCCCATCTTCCCCTCACCCTAACTCTCTCCCGGAGGGAGAGGGAACTCAAAATTCACTGCACGTTTCAGGAACCATCGCTCATGACACAGACTTTAAGCCAGCTTGAAAACCGTGGCGCTTTTATTGAACGTCACATTGGGCCGGATGCTCAGCAACAGCAGGAGATGCTGAACACGGTTGGCGCGGATTCATTAAACGCACTGATCGGCCAGATAGTGCCAAAAGACATCCAGCTTGCCACCCCGCCTCAGGTGGGGGAAGCCACCACCGAATTCGCCGCGCTGGCGGAGCTGAAGGCGATTGCGGGCCTGAACAAGCGCTATAAGTCTTACATTGGCATGGGCTACACCAACGTGCAGTTACCGCCGGTTATCCTGCGCAATATGCTGGAGAATCCGGGCTGGTACACCGCGTACACGCCGTATCAGCCAGAGGTGTCTCAGGGGCGTCTTGAGGCGCTGCTGAACTTCCAGCAGGTGACGCTGGATCTGACCGGGCTGGACATCGCCTCCGCCTCGCTGCTGGACGAAGCGACCGCCGCCGCCGAAGCAATGGCGATGGCAAAACGCGTCAGCAAGCTGAAAAACGCTAACCGCTTCTTCGTGGCGGCGGACGTGCATCCGCAAACGCTGGACGTGGTGCGCACCCGCGCGGAAACCTTCGGCTTCGACGTGATTGTCGATGACGCCGACAGGGTGCTGGATCACCAGGACGTCTTCGGCGTGCTGCTGCAACAGGTGGGCACAACCGGTGAAGTTCACGACTACAGCCCGCTGATTGCCGAGCTGAAATCCCGCAAAGTAATTGTCAGCGTCGCCGCCGACTTTATGGCGCTGGTGCTGCTGACCGCACCGGGCAAGCAGGGCGCGGACATTGTGTTTGGCTCCGCCCAGCGCTTCGGCGTGCCGATGGGCTACGGCGGCCCGCACGCGGCGTTCTTCGCGGCGAAAGATGAATTTAAACGCTCCATGCCCGGCCGTATTATTGGCGTGTCGAAAGATGCCGCCGGAAATACCGCGCTGCGCATGGCGATGCAGACGCGCGAGCAGCATATCCGCCGCGAGAAGGCGAACTCTAACATCTGCACCTCTCAGGTGCTGCTGGCCAACATCGCCAGCCTGTACGCCGTGTTCCACGGTCCGGTTGGCCTGAAACGCATTGCCAGCCGCATTCACCGTCTGGCGGACATTCTGGCCTGCGGCCTGCAACAGAAAGGCCTCAAGCTGCGCCACGAACACTATTTCGATACCCTGTGCGTTGAGGTTGCAGACAAAGCCAGCGTGCTGGCGCGCGCGGATGCCGCAGAGATCAACCTGCGCAGCGATATCCACAACGCCGTGGGCATTACGCTGGATGAATCCACCACCCGTGACGATATCCTGAACCTGCTTAACGTCCTGCTGGGCGATGCGCACGGTCTGGACGTTGACGCGCTGGATAAAGAGGTGGCGCACGACAGCCGCTCGATCCAGCCGAACATGCTGCGCGACGACGCTATCCTGACGCATCCGGTGTTCAACCGCTATCACAGCGAAACCGAGATGATGCGCTACATGCACTCTCTGGAGCGCAAAGATCTGGCGCTGAACCAGGCGATGATCCCGCTGGGCTCCTGCACCATGAAGCTGAACGCCGCGGCAGAGATGATCCCGATTACCTGGCCTGAATTTGCCGAGCTGCACCCGTTCTGCCCGGCAGAGCAGGCGGAAGGGTATCACCTGATGATCAACCAGCTCTCCGACTGGCTGGTGAAGCTGACCGGCTACGACGCGCTCTGTATGCAGCCAAACTCCGGCGCGCAGGGCGAATACGCGGGCCTGCTGGCGATCCGTCACTACCACGAGAGCCGCAACGAAGGCCATCGCGATATCTGCCTGATCCCAAGCTCCGCGCACGGCACCAACCCGGCCTCTGCCCAGATGGCGGGGATGGAAGTGGTGGTGGTGGCCTGCGATAAAAACGGCAACATTGATTTGGCCGACCTGCGCGCGAAAGCGGAGCAGGCGGGCGATAAGCTCTCCTGCATCATGGTCACCTATCCGTCGACTCACGGCGTGTACGAAGAGACCATCCGCGAAGTGTGCGAAGTGGTGCACCAGTTCGGCGGTCAGGTTTACCTGGACGGTGCGAACATGAACGCGCAGGTGGGCATTACCTCCCCGGGCTTTATCGGCGCGGACGTGTCGCACCTGAACCTGCACAAAACCTTCTGCATCCCGCACGGCGGCGGCGGCCCGGGCATGGGCCCTATCGGCGTGAAGGCGCACCTGGCTCCGTTTGTGCCGGGCCACAGCGTGGTGCAGATTGAAGGGATGCTCACCCGTCAGGGCGCGGTCTCTGCCGCACCGTTCGGCAGCGCCTCTATCCTGCCAATCAGCTGGATGTACATCCGTATGATGGGCGCGGAAGGGCTGAAGCAGGCAAGCCAGGTGGCGATCCTCAACGCTAACTACATTGCGACGCGTCTGAAATCGGCGTTCCCGGTGCTCTATACCGGCCGCGACGGTCGCGTGGCGCACGAGTGCATCCTCGATATCCGTCCTTTGAAAGAGGAAACGGGCATCAGCGAGCTGGATATTGCCAAGCGCCTGATCGACTACGGCTTTCATGCGCCAACCATGTCCTTCCCGGTGGCGGGTACGCTGATGGTGGAGCCAACCGAGTCTGAAAGCAAAGTGGAGCTGGACCGCTTTATCGACGCGATGCTGGCGATCCGCATGGAGATCGACCGCGTGCTGAACGGCGAGTGGACGCTGGAAGATAACCCGCTGGTGAACGCGCCGCACACCCAGCACGAAATGGTGGCGGAGTGGAACCACGCTTACAGCCGCGAGCTGGCTGTCTTCCCGGCCGGTGTGGCAAACAAATACTGGCCGACCGTGAAGCGTCTTGATGACGTGTACGGCGACCGTAACCTGTTCTGCTCCTGCGTGCCGATGAGCGAATACCAGTAATTTTTCTGGCGTAACAACGTAGGCCGGGTAAGGCGAAGCCGCCGCCCGGCTTTTTTATTGGGAGGGAGCATGGGTATCGCATTAATCACCGGCGCCAGCCGTGGGATAGGTAAAGCCACCGCGCTACAGCTGGCAGCCGAAGGCTACTCCGTGGCGGTCAATTATCATCACAACATCAAGGCCGCGACCGAGGTTATCAACCAGATCGTCGAAGCGGGCGGTAAGGCCTTTGCGGTGCGGGCGGATATCAGCGATGAGGCGCAGGTGCTGGCGATGTTCGACAGCATTGACCGCGAAGGAGAGCCTCTTACCGCGCTGGTGAACAACGCCGGGATTTTGTTTGAACAATCCACGATTGAAAACCTGTCCGCCGAGCGCATCAACCGGGTATTTGCCACCAACGTGACGGGCTATTTCCTCTGCTGTCGCGAGGCGGTTAAGCGCATGTCGCACAGGCACGGCGGCGCGGGTGGGGCGATCGTGAACGTCTCTTCCGCCGCGTCGCGCCTGGGCTCGCCGGGGGAATACGTGGATTACGCCGCCTCTAAAGGGGCGGTCGATACGCTGACAACCGGGCTGTCGTTGGAGGTTGCCGCGCAGGGCATTCGGGTGAACGGCGTGCGGCCGGGATTTATCTATACCGAAATGCACGCCACGGGCGGAGAGCCGGGCCGCGTGGATCGGGTGAAGTCCCTGCTGCCTATGCAGCGCGGCGGCCAGCCGGAAGAGGTCGCTCAGGCCATCGTCTGGCTGCTGAGCGACAAGGCGTCCTACGTGACCGGCAGTTTCCTGGAGCTCGCGGGCGGTAAATAACCGTTACGACGCCAGCCAGAGCCTCAGGCGCATGCCCCAAGCGCTGGTCCAGCCGGTGGTGATCGACTTCACCTCTCCGTGAGAGAGCACCACCAGCGTCGGCGTCACCTGCACGTCCCACTGACGCGCCAGGCTTCCGCTGGCGTCGTTGATGGCGGGTAGCGCCATCTTTTTCTTCGCAAGCCAGGCCTCAAGCGTCGCGCTATCGCCGGAGCGCAGCGCAACCGACATCACGTTGCCGCCCTCTTCGGCAAGGGCGGCTACCGATGGGGTGGTGTAGCGGCAGACGCCACACCAGGTTGCCCAGACGTAAACCAGCAGCGGGCGCTCTTCGCTCATGGCAATCAGATCGACGGGCTGACCGTCCAGCGTATGCAGCGTGGTGGCGGCGAAATTCTGCGGCAGCGCCGGCTGGCGGAAATAGTCCACCGCCAGGCTGACGGCAATACCGATTAACAGCCACAGGCCCAGTTCGCGCAGCAGGCGCGGGAGCTTATTTACCACGGGCGTTCGCCAGCTGTTCTTTCACCAGCGCCTCCAGATCTGCCTCAGGGATTGCGCCCGCCACCATCTGGTCGCCGATAATGGTCGCCGGGGTACCCTGAATATTCAGCACCTGCGACAGGATCAGGTTCATCTTCAGCGAGTCCATCGTTTTATCATCCGTTTTAATGCTGTCCGTTCCGGTCTTCACCCGCGCGGCCGCGATGCTGGCGTCATCGTGATAGCCTTTTTTCATCATCAGGCGCTGATGCAGCGACCAGAATTTATCCGGCTGCTGCTGCCACACCGACAGCGCCGCTTTGGCTGCGTTCACCGAGCTTTGTCCTTTGAAGGGCAGCAGCTTAATGATGAGCTGTACGTCCGGGTTCTCCCGCACGATTTTCTCCAGCATCGGGTCAAACTGCTTGCAGTAGGGGCAGTTATAGTCCGTGAAGGAGACAATGGTCAGCTTCGGCTCTTTCGCGCCGGTTTTCGGGCTGTTGGGATCGTTAAACAGTAGCTTAACCAGCTGGTCACTGGATCCGTCATCAGACGGTGCGGCAAAGCTGAACGCCGATAAAGAGATCAAAAGTAGGGCAATAACGGCTCTCATATTATTTTCCTTTTGCATCGGACAGGGTGGACAGTACCGCTTCGCGGCTTAACAACGCGGGCAGCACGTGGCCCTGCGGTAAACCCGGTCCGTAAATCTGGTTAAAAGGCACGGCAGCGCTGCCGCGCGCGGTCAGGAACTGGCTGATGCTGGCTGAAGGACGGCTCCAGTCGCCGCGCAGGGCGACGACATCCGGTGCGGACAGGGCCTCCTGCACGTCGCTTCGCAGCAGGACGTTGTATTTATTGGCTTTACAGGTCACGCACCAGTCGGCGGTGACGTCCACAAAGACCCGCTTGTTGTCTGCCAGCGCCTGGGCAATCGCCTGTTCGCTGAGCGGCTGCCAGTTCACCCGATCGCGACGGGCGTTCTCGTCGTCAGGATAGGCCACAAACGCCGCCGCAGCGGCAACGACGATGGCGAGCGCCCCGGCCCGGAGCGCCGTCTGCCAGCGGTAGCGCCGGGCGGTCACCAGCAGCAGGGTGAGGGTGACCATCACGCCCAGCGTGATAACGGGCAGCGCACCGATATGCACCACCAGCAGGCTGAGCAGCCACAGGGAGGAGCCGAGCATCATCAGGCCCAGCGCGACGCGCACGACGTTCATCCAGCGTCCCGGACGCGGCAACCTCTGCGCCAGCCCCGGCCAGGCCGCAACCAGCAGCCAGGGAAGGCTCATGCCGATGCCCATCGCCAGGAATATTCCCCACAGCAGCGGCAGCGGCGCCGCCAGCGCAACGGACACGGCCGTGCCGAGGAACGGCGCGGTGCAGGGCGTTGCCAGCAGGGTGGCAAACGCCCCTTGCCAGAAATGACCCGCGAGGCCGTTGCCGCCGCGCGTGGCGAGGAAGGTGCTGGCGGAAGAGGGAAGACGAAACTCAAATAACCCCAGCAGGCTGGCGCTGAACAGCACCATCACCAGCGTCATCGCCGCGATAAACCACGGATTCTGGAACTGGATCCCCCAGCCGAGCGCCTGATTTCCCAGACGCAGCACCGTCATCATCAGCGCCAGCGCGAGGAACGACATCACGATCCCGGCGACCGAGGCGATAAACTGCCTGCGAATCTGGCCGCGCGCCTGACGTTCGCTCTGCACTAATGTGCCGAGCTTCATCGCCAGCACGGGCAGGACGCAGGGCATCACGTTGAGGATCAGCCCGCCTGCCAGCGCCATTACTATCACCCAGCCTAACGAGAACGCAGGCGCCTGCGTGCCCCGCCCGATAACCAGGCTGGACGCCTGCGCCTGACCGCTATCGGCCAGCACCAGCGACAGGTTTTTCCCGCTGAGATCCGGTGCGGCCTCGCCCCAGCTGTCCGTTACCGGCACGCTGGCCACCAGCGAATCACCGCGCACCGTGAAGCTCGGTTTGCCGAAATCAACATCGTCCATGCTGTCGATAAACAGCGAAGGCTGCGGCCAGCCCGCGTCGCGTTGCGCCGTCACCGTCAGCTTTCCGGGGGCGTAGCTGGCGCTAAGGGTTGAGGTCAGGCCGCTGCTGAGCGGCAGCGTGCCCATCGCCCGACTGTAGTCGTAGTCAAAGCCGCCGGTGCTGGCGGTGAGATCCAGCGAGAACGGGTAGTCGGTTAACACGCAGACGTTGCTACAGGTGGAGAGCGTCAGAACGCCGCTCAGTGTGTCCGGCACCTCGCCACGCAGGATGAGGGGGAAACTGACATCGCCGCGATAGCCTTGGGTGGTGATCCCCGCGACGTCAAAGCGTTCGGGCGTGGGCCAGTGCCAGAGGGCATCAACGGGCTGATGCCAGTTAATTGCGGGGGCCACGCCGCCTTCTCCCGGCGAGCGCCAGTAGGTTTTCCACCCTTTTTCAAGGGCAACGTCCAGCAGCAGGCGGGTTTCGCCTGGGGTTTGCGTTTGCGCGCGCAGCCTGACGCTGGCGTGCGGGTTATCGGCGGCGCGCAGCCAGCCGCTGTCGGCGGCCTGGCTGAGGGGCAGCCATAGCCAAAGCAGGCAGACCAGCAGTCGCCTGAATACAGTAAGCATAAATTTTCTCCGTAAATGATGAATTAACCTGGTGTGTCAGGCGAATGCTCACTCACGGAAGACGCATAGTCGCAGATGCACCCGTAGTCGGGGCGGGGAGATAACGCGAGGGGGCCACAGCCGTTCGCGGCGCGGCGGATTGGCTGCCAGCAGGGCCAGCAGCAGCGTCACGGCAAACAGCGCACCTTCAAACAATATCGGCGGCACCGCCATCAGCGACTTGGCGCTGAGTTCGCACGGGGTCACCGGGGCTTCGCTGTTTTCCTGTTCCTGCTGAACGGACTGGCTGGAGGCGGTGATGTTCATGACAAGCGCGTGCATCCCGGCCATCCGCTGCGCGGTGCAAATCAGCACCACCAGACAGGCCAGGGCAACCAGCAGAATCGCCTTGCGTTGTCGTTTGATCATCACTACCTCATATATTCACGAGGCTTATCTTATAGGGCGCGGGCTTTTTGGCAACGCTAAAGCTGTAAAGAAGTGTCTGGATGGAAAGGAATTTGCCCTCTCCTTTGCAGGAGAGGGCCGGATATCACAGGGTTTCGCCGTTGCTGGCAATGACGGTTTTATACCACTCGAAGCTTTTCTTACGGGAGCGGGACATATCGCCCGTGCCGTCGTCATGCTTGTTCACGTAGATAAAGCCGTAGCGCTTGCTGTATTGACCGGTAGTGAAGGAGACGCAGTCGATGCAGCCCCACGGGGTATAGCCCATCAGGTCTACGCCATCATAGGTGACCGCCTTCATCATCTCTTCCACGTGCGCGCGCAGGTAGTCGATGCGGTAGTCATCGTTGATGCTGCCGTTTTCTTCCACTTTGTCGTAGGCGCCAAAGCCGTTTTCGACGATGAACAGCGGCTTCTGGTAACGTTCGTACAGCTCGCAGAGGGAATAGCGCAGGCCCACCGGGTCAATCTGCCAGCCCCAGTCCGAAGCCTTCACGTGCGGGTTTGGCACGCTGCCTTCGAAACCGGAAATCGCATCGCCCGTACCGCCTTCCGCCTTCACGGCGTTGGTCATGTAGTAGCTAAAGCCTAAATAGTCGCAGGTGCCTTCGCGCAGGATCTGCTCGTCGCCTGCCTCCATTTTGATGGAGAAGCCGCGGCGCTCCCACTCGTTCAGCACGTAAGACGGGTAGTAGCCGCGCAGCTGGACGTCGGTGAACACGTAACGCTCGCGCATGGATTCCTGAGCAAACATCACGTCTTCGGGTTTGCAGGAGAACGGATAGAGCGCCACCATCGCCAGCATACAGCCGACCTTCATCTCCGGGTTGATGCGGCGCGCGGCCTTCACCGCCAGGGCGCTCGCCACGAACTGATGGTGCAGCACCTGGTACATCGTTTCTTCTGGATTGTCGTGCTCGGTGTAGACCACGCCGGAGCAGCAGTAGCCGAACAGCGGCGCGCGCCAGTTGCGCTGGTTGTTGATTTCGTTGAAGGTCATCCAGTATTTGACCTTGTTTTTGTAGCGCTCGAAGACCACTTCGGAGAAGCGCACAAAGAAATCAACGACCTTGCGGTTCGTCCAGCCGCCGTATTCCTGCACCAGATGCAGCGGCATTTCGAAGTGGGAGAGGGTGATGACCGGCTCGATGTTGTACTTCAGCAGCTCGTCGAACATGTCGTCGTAGAACTTCAGCCCCTCTTCGTTCGGCTGAGTTTCGTCGCCTTTCGGGAAGATGCGGGTCCAGGCAATCGAGGTGCGGAAGCACTTGAAGCCCATCTCGGCAAACAGCTTGATGTCTTCTTTGTAGTGGCCGTAGAAGTCGATGGCTTCGTGATTCGGGTAGTATTTCCCGTCGATCACTTCCCGGGTGATTTCACGCGGTACGCCGTGCGCGCCGCCGGTCAGCACGTCACAAATGCTCGGCCCTTTGCCGCCTTTGTTCCAGCCGCCTTCAACCTGGTGAGCGGCGACTGCGCCACCCCATAAAAAGTCTTTCGGTAAGGTGAGTTTTTTCATCTTTGCTATTCTCAACGTATTTCTGATGGTGTCGAGTCTAGCAAAGCGAATTTAAATGTCACGATATAACAATTTGCGGAAAATGTAATTTGTCACATCAAAAAAACAGGGTGTTTTATTCCGTTAATTTCTTCGCCAGCTTTCTACCGAGCGACTCCAGAATATAGATGACCGGTATTTGCGTGGTAATATCGTAGACCCCGCCGATGCGGGTTTGGGGAACATGCCATGAAAGGTTAAAGTCCGCCAGCTTCGCAAGGCGGGAGTGCTCGTGGCTGGTGATAGAGAGCACCTTGCAGTGGTGCAGGCTGAACTGGCTGGCGAAGCGCAGGATCTCTTCCGTTTCACCGGAAACAGAAAGCACGATGGCCAGCGCGTTTTTTGCCATATCGTTAGTGACCGGGAAATAGGGATCGTCAATATGGTTGCTGAATTTCCCGATATTCGAGAAGAAGCGCGCGCCATATTTTGCCAGCGAGCCAGAGGTGCCTGCACCCACAAAGATAATACGCTCTGAGGATAATATAATATCCACCGCGCTATCTAATAACGCATCGAACTCTTCATTATTTACGCTTTTAAAGAAGCTGATAATTTCGCTCGCGCCGAAATTAGCCTGCTGAGGTTCGTTTTGCTCTAAATAGAGTTTAAAGCGCACGCGAAATTCCGAGTAGCCGTCGCAGTTGAGTTTGCGGCAAAACCGAAGGATAGTGGTGGTCGACACTCCCGCCGCATCCGCCAGCTCACGGATGGTCATGTACGTCACTTTGTCCCGGTTTTTAATGACATAGTTGTAGACCATCATCTCCAGATTATTGAGGCTGGCAATGGCGGAATGGGAGAACATACTCACAGTGGCTTAACTCACTCGTCAGACTTTACCTGGAAGGAATCATAACATGCAGCCAAACGACATCACTTTTTTTCAGCGCTTTCAGGAAGACATTCTGGCCGGGCGTAAAACCATTACCATTCGGGACGAAAGCGAGTCGCACTTTAAAAGCGGGGACGTTCTGCGCGTGGGCCGTTATGAAGATGACGGCTATTTTTGCACTATCGAAGTCACCGGCACGTCAACCGTTACGCTGGACACGCTGACGGAAAAACACGCAGAGCAGGAGAACATGTCGCTTGCCGAACTCAAGCAGGTGATAGCCGAAATCTATCCTGACCAGCGCCAGTTTTATGTGATTGATTTTAAATGTCTTTGAAATAAAAAGGAACGATTGTTAGCTGAAATGAAAAACTAACTCACTGATTGTAAATCAGAAAAATCGCGGTGACTTTATTTTAGCTAACAGGTGTTCACTGGAATCATTCTCAGTTAGCATAGTCAGACGATGAATCATCATCTTCTGTTTTCCCGGAGTAACCTATGGTAAGTAAGCCATTAATGGCGCAGGGATATTCGCTGGCTGAGGAAATAGCCAACAGTATTAGCCACGGCATTGGCCTGGTGTTTGGGATCGTCGGGCTGGTTTTGCTGCTGGTTCAGGCGGTGGACACCAACGCCAGCGCGATGGCGATTACCAGCTACAGCCTGTACGGCGGGAGCATGATCCTGCTGTTTTTGGCCTCGACCCTGTATCACGCCATCCCGCATCAGCGGGCTAAAATCTGGCTCAAGAAATTCGACCACTGCGCTATCTATCTTCTTATCGCAGGCACCTACACGCCGTTTTTGCTGGTGGGGTTAAACTCACCGCTGTCGCGTGGCCTGATGATCGTGATCTGGAGCCTGGCGCTGATAGGCATTTTATTTAAGCTGACCATCGCGCATCGGTTTAAGGTGCTGTCGCTGGTGACCTATCTGACGATGGGCTGGCTGTCGCTGATTGTGGTGTACCAACTCGCGATTAAGCTTTCGGTGGGTGGGGTAACGCTGCTGGCGGTCGGTGGCGTGGTTTACTCGCTGGGCGTGATTTTTTACGTCTGCAAGCGCATTCCCTACAACCACGCTATCTGGCACGGCTTTGTGCTGGGCGGCAGCGTGTGCCATTTCCTGGCAATTTATCTGTACGTGGGTCAAATCTAAGTCGGGTGGCGCCTACGCCTTACCCGACCTACCGTCTTCTCCCTCTCCCCATGGGAGAGGGGCGGGGTGAGGGCACCCGCCCGCACGGTGGACAAATCTACGGCACTATTCTTCCAGTGAATACGGCAGCGGCTCAATGCTCAAGGTGTTGGCATCGTCGCGCACGCGGAACACGCTGTCGGCTTCCATGTCGTTATTCATTACTACCTGCACCAGCAGGCGGCCATCATCAAGCTGAACGGCGGCGAGTACGGTGCCGGTCCGGCGCCAGTTTTCACCCATTTTCATTTCGAGATCTTCACCCGCTTCCGGCACGCGGCTGGCGTGGCCTGCCAGCGTCCACAGCGCGCGTTTGTTCGCCCCACGGAACTTGGCTCGCGCCACCATCTCCTGCCCGGTGTAGCAGCCTTTCTTAAAGCTAATCCCGCCCAGCGCCTGGATGTTGGTGGCCTGTGGGATGAACTGCGCGCTGTTCGCGGCGTCAATCACCGGAAGCCCGGCTTCGATGTTCAGCGCCAGCCACTGCTGGCTGTTGTTGAACTGGGCTTCACCGCGCAGCGCTTCGGTAACGCGCTCGGCGGTGGCGACATCGGTCACCAGCAGGAAACGCTCCGCAGGATGCTCAAACCACAGGATGGACGTTTCGCCTTCGCTGACCAGCTGTTTCTCCGCATCCGGCAGCTCGGCGAAGAGATTCGCCAGCGCCGCACGCGCCTGAAAACCCGCCACGCCCAGCAGGACGTGCTCGTCGTCTGCGGCAATCGTGACTTTAGAAAACACCGCATACTTTTTCAGTTCAGTGAGCTGCGCGTCACGCAGGCTGCGGCGTTCAATAAAGGCAAAGCCGTCCTGGCGGCGGAACAGACGCAGGTTGCTCCACATTTTGCCTTTAGGATCGCAGTGCGCCGCGAGCAGGTGCTGGTGCTCGGTCATCTGGCTGACGTCAGCGGTGACCTGGCCTTGCAGGTATTTTTCGGCGTCGGCACCTTTGAGTGTCGCCAGCGCCCAGTCATCAAGAGTAATCAGCGTCAGCGGCAGTCGCGCGGAGGCGACGGGCTGGCGAGGAGAAAATGGAGTAAAAGCCATAGTGGTATCCTGAATTGCTCAACGCTTTGATAATGCCTAATGGTAAAAGAGACTGGTGTCATTGCAAGCGCTTTCAGCAGGCCATTCGTGCCATAACGATGATCTGTGTGGCGCCACGCAAAATAGTGTAATCCCCTGTCTTATTAAGGATTATTCTGGAAGCATGCTCGTGGATTGCAAGATTCCAGTAATGAAACAGCCAAAAACACGTTACACTAGCCAGAGTTCCCGACAGATATAAAGAACACCGAACGGGACACCACTGTGCCAAACGTACTGCAGGAAACAGAACATGGATATTAACAACAAGGCCCGTATTCACTGGGCGTGCCGTCGCGGTATGCGTGAACTTGATATTTCCATCATGCCTTTCTTCGAGTATGAGTACGACAGCTTAAGCGATGACGATAAGCGCCTGTTCGTACGCCTTCTTGAGTCTGACGATCCTGATTTATTCAACTGGCTGATGAATCACGGCAAGCCCGCCGACACCGAGTTGCAGCGGATGGTGCAATTAATTCAAACACGGAATCGGGAACGTGGTCCTGTGGCAATCTGATCTTCGCGTATCCTGGCGCTCGCAGTGGATGTCTTTATTGCTCCACGGGCTGGTCGCGGCATTTGTTTTGCTGATGCCCTGGCCGCTTAGCTACACCCCGCTGTGGCTGCTGTTGCTCTCATTCGTGGTGTTTGACAGCGTGCGCAGCCAGCGCCGCATTAACGCTCGTCAGGGTGAAATCAAACTGCTGATGGATTCTCGCCTGCGCTGGCAGGGGAAAGAGTGGGAGATTATCGGCGCGCCGTGGATGCTCAATTCAGGCATGATGCTCCGTTTACGCCGGGCAGACGGCGGACGTCGACAGCACCTGTGGCTGGCGGCAGACAGCATGGATGTTGCGGAGTGGCGGGATCTGCGTCGGATGATGTTGCAACAGCCGACGCAGCAGTAAGCGCGGTTAGCTGAACTTTTCAGCCATCTCGCCGAGGATCTGTTCACACCAGGTTTGCAGGCGTTCGTCGCTGAGATCGTATTGGTTGGTTTCGTCGAGCGCCAGCCCCACAAACAGCTGCCCGTCGGCGATGACCGGTTTTGGGCTGGTAAACTCGTAGCCTTCGGTCGGCCAGTATCCAATAAAGGACGCCCCTTTCGGCAACAGCTTGTCGTGCAGCATACCAAGCGCGTCCAGGAACCATTCACCGTAACCCAGCTGATCGCCCATTCCGTACATCGCAATGATTTTGCCGTCGAGGTTAACGGAATCGAGCCGATCCCAGATGGCTTCCCAGTCTTCCTGAATTTCACCGAAATCCCAGGTAGGAATGCCGAGGATCAACACGTCGTACTGCTCCATGAGCGCGACCGCGTCATCTTTCAGGTTGTGCAACGTCACCAGTTCCGGGCCAATGATGTCACGAATTTTCTCTGCCGCCATTTCGGTGTAGCAGGTGCTGGAACCGTAGAAAAGACCAATATTCATCGCGTAAATATCTCAAATCTTGCTTTGACTTTGCGCCTAGTGTACCAGAAAGGTATGGCAATCAGGCATAATGGCCGGATTGCAGAACCAAAGGGGCTGATGTGGAAAAGGATCTCGCACTCATTGAACAGTTTCTCGATGCGCTCTGGCTGGAGAAAAACCTGGCGGAGAATACGCTGAGCGCCTATCGACGCGACCTCACCATGCTGGTGGAGTGGCTGGCGCGCCGGGGGCTGACGCTTGAGAGCGCGCAAAGCGACGACCTGCAAGGATTGCTGGCAGAGCGCGTAGAGGGCGGGTACAAGGCGACCAGCTCCGCGCGGTTGCTCAGCGCGATGCGGCGATTGTTTCAGCACCTCTATCGGGAAAAGATCCGCGCCGACGACCCCAGCGCCCTGTTGGCCTCCCCGAAACTCCCTCAGCGACTGCCAAAAGATCTGAGTGAAGCGCAAGTTGAGAGATTATTACAATCTCCCGCGGTTGACCTGCCGCTGGAGTTACGCGATAAAGCGATGCTTGAACTATTGTATGCTACCGGTCTGCGTGTTTCTGAGCTAGTCGGGCTGACGATGAGTGATATCAGCCTGCGTCAGGGCGTGGTGCGTGTGATAGGTAAAGGTAACAAAGAACGGCTGGTGCCGCTGGGTGAAGAGGCGGTTTACTGGCTGGAAACGTATCTGGAGCACGGTCGTCCGTGGCTGTTAAACGGCGTTTCCATCGATGTGCTTTTCCCCAGCCAGCGCGCGCAGCAGATGACGCGACAAACGTTCTGGCATCGCATTAAGCATTACGCCACACTGGCCGGTATCGACAGTGAAAAACTTTCGCCGCACGTTTTGCGTCACGCCTTCGCGACGCATCTGTTAAACCACGGTGCCGATTTACGCGTGGTGCAGATGCTGCTTGGACACAGCGATCTATCAACGACGCAAATTTATACCCATGTCGCGACGGAACGCTTGCGGCAGCTACACCAACAGCACCACCCACGCGCGTGAGTGCCGACGAATTGTAACAGGATCCTATATGAAAAAGTCTTTAGCGCTGTTCACCCTGCTGGCAGCCTCGTTTACCGGTTTCGCCCATGCTGACGATGCCGCGATCAAACAGTCGCTGGCAAAACTCGGCGTCACCAGCAGCGAGATCCAGCCTTCCCCGGTTGCGGGCATGAAAACCGTCATGACCAACAGCGGCGTGCTCTACGTCACGGAAGATGGCAAACACTTCCTCCAGGGGCCACTGTACGACGTGAGCGGCGCGCAGCCGGTGAACGTCACCAACCAGCTGCTGATGAAAAACCTGAACGCGCTCGATAAAGAGATGATCGTCTACAAAGCGGCGCAGGAAAAACACGTTATTACCGTCTTCACCGACATCACCTGCGGCTACTGCCACAAGCTGCACGAAGAGATGAAAGACTACAACGCGCTGGGGATCACCGTGCGTTACCTGGCCTTCCCGCGCGCGGGTGTGAACAGCCAGCCTGAAAAAGACATGAAGGCAATCTGGTGTGCGAAAGACCGTAACCAGGCCTTTGATGATGCGATGAACGGCAAAGGCGTTAAGCCGGCCTCGTGCGACATCGATATCGCCAATCACTACGCCCTGGGCGTGCAGTTTGGCGTGAACGGAACCCCTGCTATCGTGCTCAGCAACGGCTACGTTGTACCGGGCTATCAGGGGCCGAAAGAGATGAAAGAGTTCCTCGACGCGCATCAGAAACAGCTGGGTGGTAAATAAGACGCGTGAAAGCCCCAGTCCAACTCCGTCGTCGCGAAGTCAATGAAAACGCAGATCTTCCTGCGGATATGTCGCCCCTGTTGCGTCGGCTTTATGCCAGCCGGGGCGTGTTAACGCCTGCCGATCTTGAGCGCAGCGTAAAAGGCATGTTGCCCTGGCAAAAGCTGAGCGGCGTCGAAAAAGCAACCGAGATGCTCTACAACGCGTTTCGTGAAGGCACGCGCATTGTGGTGGTCGGCGATTTCGATGCCGACGGCGCGACCAGCACCGCGCTGAGCGTCCTGAGCCTGCGGGCGCTGGGCTGCGATAACGTGGCGTATCTGGTGCCTAACCGCTTCGAAGACGGCTACGGCCTGAGCCCGGAAGTGGTCGATCAGGCCCATGCGCTTGGCGCGCAGATGATCATGACCGTGGATAACGGGATCTCATCCCATGCGGGCGTCGATCGCGCGCACGAGCTGGGGATCCCCGTGCTGGTGACCGATCACCACCTGCCTGGCGACACCCTGCCTGCGGCTGAAGCCATCATCAACCCGAACCTGCGCGACTGCGCCTTCCCGTCGAAATCGCTGGCGGGCGTGGGCGTGGCGTTTTACCTGATGCTGGCGCTGCGCACGCTGCTGCGGGAAAAAGGCTGGTTTGAGGCGCGCGGGATTGCTATCCCGAACCTGGCAGAGTATCTCGATCTGGTGGCGCTCGGTACCGTGGCGGACGTGGTGCCGCTCGATACTAACAACCGCATTTTGACCTGGCAGGGGCTTAGCCGCATTCGCGCCGGGAAATGCCGTCCCGGTATCAAAGCGCTGCTGGAGATCGCCAATCGCGACCCGCTTAAGCTCGCCGCCAGCGATTTAGGGTTTGCGCTCGGCCCGCGCCTGAATGCGGCGGGGCGGCTGGACGATATGTCCGTCGGCGTGGCGCTGCTGCTGTGCGACAACATTGGTGAGGCGCGCGTGCTGGCCAACGAGCTGGACGCCCTGAACCAGACCCGCAAAGAGATTGAACAGGGGATGCAGGCCGAAGCCCTGACCCTGTTTGATAAGCTGGAGCGCAGCGGTGACACGCTGCCCGGCGGCCTGGCGATGTATCACCCCGAGTGGCATCAGGGCGTGGTCGGTATTCTGGCATCGCGCATCAAAGAGCGTTTTCACCGCCCGGTGATTGCGTTTGCGCCTGCGGGTGACGGCACGCTGAAAGGCTCTGGCCGCTCGATTCAGGGGCTGCACATGCGCGACGCGCTGGAGCGCCTCGACACGCTCTATCCAAACCTGATGATTAAGTTCGGCGGCCACGCGATGGCGGCAGGGCTGTCGCTGGAAGAGGCGAAGTTCGACGAGTTCCGGCGTCTGTTTGGCGAGCTGGTCACGGACTGGATCGACCCTGCGCTGTTGCAGGGCGAAGTGGTTTCCGACGGCGCGCTCGCACCGCAAGAGATGACCATGGAAGTGGCGCAGATGCTGCGCGACGCCGGCCCGTGGGGGCAGATGTTCCCGGAGCCGCTGTTCGACGGGCGTTTCCGTCTGCTGCAACAGCGCATTGTGGGTGAACGCCATCTGAAAGTGATGGTGGAACCGGTCGGCGGCGGCCCGCTTCTTGACGGTATCGCCTTCAACGTTGATACCGCAGTCTGGCCGGACAACGGCGTGCGCGAGGTTGAACTGGCGTACAAACTGGACATTAACGAGTTTCGCGGCAACCGCTCCCTTCAAATTATCATCGACAATATCTGGCCAATTTAGCGGCAGTAATCTCTATAAAAAAGGGCGTGGATTCGGTACAATCCCGCTCTTATCACCGCATTTTGACTAGTCCATAAAAGAAAACAGACCATGTTTGAAATTAATCCGGTAAAAAACCGTATTCAGGACCTCACGGAGCGCTCCGACGTTCTTAGGGGGTATCTTTGACTACGATGCCAAGAAAGAGCGTCTTGAAGAAGTAAACGCCGAGCTGGAACAGCCGGACGTCTGGAACGAACCTGAACGCGCACAGGCGCTGGGTAAAGAGCGTTCCTCTCTCGAAGCCATCGTAGACACGCTGGATCAAATGGCTCAGGGCCTGGAAGATGTTTCCGGTCTGCTGGAGCTGGCTGTTGAAGCCGAAGACGAAGAAACCTTTAACGAAGCCGTAGCAGAACTCGACGGGCTGGAAGAGAAGCTGGCACAGCTTGAATTCCGTCGCATGTTCTCCGGCGAATACGATAGCGCTGACTGCTATCTCGATATTCAGGCGGGTTCTGGCGGCACCGAAGCGCAGGACTGGGCCAGTATGCTGACGCGTATGTACCTGCGTTGGGCTGAAGCGCGCGGCTTCAAAACCGAAATCATCGAAGAGTCTGAAGGTGAAGTCGCGGGTCTGAAATCCGTGACCATCAAGATCATCGGCGACTACGCTTACGGCTGGCTGCGCACGGAAACCGGCGTTCACCGCCTGGTGCGTAAGAGCCCGTTCGACTCCGGCGGCCGTCGTCACACTTCCTTCAGTTCCGCGTTTGTCTACCCGGAAGTTGACGATGATATCGATATCGAAATCAACCCGGCGGACCTGCGTATCGACGTATACCGCGCATCCGGTGCGGGTGGTCAGCACGTTAACCGTACGGAATCTGCGGTGCGTATTACCCACATTCCAACCGGGCTGGTTACGCAATGCCAGAACGACCGTTCCCAGCATAAGAACAAAGACCAGGCCATGAAGCAGATGAAAGCGAAGCTTTATGAGCTGGAAATGCAAAAGAAAAATGCTGAGAAACAGGCGATGGAAGACAACAAGTCTGACATCGGTTGGGGCAGCCAGATCCGTTCTTACGTCCTTGATGACTCCCGTATCAAAGACCTGCGTACCGGGGTTGAAACCCGCAACACGCAGGCGGTGCTGGACGGCAGCCTGGACCAATTTATCGAAGCAAGTTTGAAAGCAGGGTTATGAGGAACCAACATGTCTGAACAACAAGCACAGGGCGCTGACGCGGTAGTCGATCTTAATAACGAACTGAAAACCCGCCGCGAGAAGCTGGCAGCGCTGCGTCAGCAGGGCGTGCCGTTCCCGAACGATTTTCGTCGTGACCACACCTCAGACCAACTGCACGCTGACTTCGACGCGAAAGAGAACGAAGAGCTGGAAGCGCTGAACATCGAAGTGTCCGTTGCTGGCCGTATGATGACCCGTCGTATCATGGGTAAAGCCTCCTTCGTGACCTTGCAGGACGTGGGCGGCCGTATTCAGCTGTACGTTTCTCGTGACGATCTGCCGGAAGGCATCTACAACGAGCAGTTCAAGAAGTGGGATCTGGGCGATATCCTGGGCGCCAAAGGCAAGCTGTTCAAAACCAAGACCGGCGAGCTGTCTATCCACTGTACCGAACTGCGTCTGCTGACCAAAGCGCTGCGCCCTCTGCCGGACAAATTCCACGGCTTGCAGGATCAGGAAGCGCGCTATCGTCAGCGCTATCTGGATCTCATCTCTAATGATGAATCCCGCAAGACCTTCAAAATTCGCTCCCAGATCATGGCGGGTATCCGTCAGTTCATGGTGAACCGCGACTTTATGGAAGTAGAAACCCCGATGATGCAGGTGATCCCTGGCGGCGCGTCCGCGCGTCCGTTCATCACCCATCACAACGCCCTGGACCTGGACATGTACCTGCGTATCGCGCCGGAACTGTACCTGAAGCGTCTGGTGGTCGGTGGTTTCGACCGCGTGTTCGAAATCAACCGTAACTTCCGTAACGAAGGTATCTCCGTTCGTCATAACCCAGAGTTCACCATGATGGAACTCTATATGGCTTACGCGGATTACAAAGATCTGATCGAGCTGACCGAATCCCTGTTCCGTACTCTGGCGCAGGACATTCTGGGCACCACCGAAGTGCCTTACGGTGAAGAGGTCTTCGACTTCGGCAAGCCGTTCGTGAAGCTGACCATGCGCGAAGCGATCAAGAAATACCGTCCGGAAACCGAGATGGCGGATCTGGATAACTTCGACTCTGCGAAAGCCATTGCAGAAAGCATCGGTATTAAAGTTGAGAAGAGCTGGGGTCTGGGCCGTATCGTGACCGAGATCTTCGAAGAAGTAGCCGAAGCGCACCTGATTCAGCCAACCTTCATCACTGAATATCCGGCAGAAGTGTCTCCGCTGGCGCGTCGTAATGACGTGAACCCGGAAATCACCGATCGCTTTGAATTCTTCATCGGCGGCCGTGAAATCGGTAACGGCTTTAGCGAGCTGAACGATGCAGAAGACCAGGCGCAGCGCTTCCAGGATCAGGTTGATGCGAAGGCCGCAGGCGACGACGAAGCGATGTTCTTCGACGAAGACTACGTGACCGCGCTGGAGCACGGCCTGCCGCCAACGGCGGGTCTGGGTATTGGTATCGACCGTATGGTGATGCTGTTTACCAACAGCCATACCATCCGCGACGTGATCCTGTTCCCGGCGATGCGTCCGGTGAAGTAAGTCGATAAGACGTAAAAAAAGCCCCGAAAGGGGCTTTTTTATTGCGCCGCGAAGGCTCTGAGCGCGTCGCGGGCGACGGTGGCTTCCATCACCATCCACGGGCTAAAGGCCCATGGGGTGGCGTCCAGCGCGCGGAATAACGCCTCCAGTTCAATCCAGCGGTACTCCATCACTTCATCGCTGTTCACGACGAGCGGCTGGCTGACGCGGGCGGCAAACACCGGGCAAATCTCGTTTTCGACAATCCCCGAAGGGTCGGTCTTGCGGTAGCGAAACTCAGGCGCGACAGGCGTGATGTTGGCAATCTCCGCGCCCACTTCAAAGCGGCAGCGGCGGATAATGGCCTGTTCGATCTCTTCGCCCGACTGCG
Source organism: Enterobacter asburiae (assembly GCF_021440515.1). Classification (GTDB taxonomy): domain Bacteria; phylum Pseudomonadota; class Gammaproteobacteria; order Enterobacterales; family Enterobacteriaceae; genus Enterobacter; species Enterobacter asburiae_E. Next base: position 49,761 of record NZ_JAKCMV010000001.1, read on the forward strand.
GATGTCCGCAAACGGAGTTGGTCCAGACGCCGGGCCAGGCTTTTTTGCTTAATGCCCGACGGGTAACCAGGCATTCGCCGTTGTCGTTGAATAGCCAGGAGGAGAAGGCGAGATGCAGCGGGGTGTTGGTGGTGTGCGCGGCATATTTCTCCTGCGTGCCGATCGCGTTTCCCTCGTTGCTGACTAATATGACGTGTTCTTGAATGCTCATCTCTGCTCCTGTGCCTGGAATGCCGATTGCGCAAAGTACATTGCCTTAGTGAATGAAACGGGCGGATGCAGCGCCAGCAGACGGGTTCTATTATACAGTATTCTTATACGAACAGTTTGGCTCCAGGAGCTGAAAAGGGCGTAACGTCAACAGTCCCGACTGACAGTCCGTTGACTTTAAGGCGTTATCCGTAAACCTCTCCTGTTGGGCATCAGGATTGAGGCTGCTATCATAGTGCGCCATTCACGCTGACCGAGGATCTGTTTTGTTTGCAGGAAGCCTGACGAGAAATCCCATCACTGCCGTAATCCTTCTGGCGCTAACGTTATTGCTGGCGGGCTGCTCTGGCAGCAAATCATCCGATGGGGGCAGCTATTCCGGGGCGGTTTATACCGTGAAGCGCGGCGATACGCTGTATCGGATTTCCCGCACGACGGGCACCAGCGTGAAAGATCTGGCGCGGCTAAATAACATTTCGCCTCCGTATACCATTGAGGTGGGGCAGAAGCTGAAAATTAACGGCGGCGCGTCCTCAGGCAAAAAATCCTCCTCAAAAGGCAAAACTGCCAAAGTCACGCCGTCCTACGCCGTACCGCAATCCTCCTGGCCGCCGGTCGGACAGCGCTGCTGGATCTGGCCTGCCAGCGGTAAAGTTGTCGTGCCGTATTCCACCTCCGAGGGTGGCAATAAGGGCATCGATATCGCCGCCGCGCGCGGCACGCCGGTGTACGCCTCCGGCGCCGGAAAGGTGGTTTACGTCGGCAACCAGCTGCGTGGTTATGGCAATCTGATCATGATCAAGCACGGCGAGGACTACATCACCGCCTACGCGCATAACGACACGATGATGGTGAATAACGGACAGAACGTGAAGGCAGGGCAGAAGATTGCGACGATGGGCAGCACCGGGACAGACTCGGTGAAGCTGCATTTCCAGATCCGCTATAAGGCGACGGCTATCGATCCGCAGCGCTATCTCCCGGCGCAAGGGAGCAAACCTAAGTGCTAAGTGGTTATTTAATCGCCGGTTAATCACAAAGTAGCTTGTGCGAACGTGCGTAAGGCCTATAATGCTTTACGCACTCCCAGGCGGGCGTAGTTCAATGGTAGAACGAGAGCTTCCCAAGCTCTATACGAGGGTTCGATTCCCTTCGCCCGCTCCAGTTTTCTCTTCCTGTGCATCACCTTTCATTCAGCTTCACTATTTGTATTGACCATTTCGTTCGAATATTAAGAGTTTTCGGCCATTCATTTATAATATAAACAGTCAGATAGAAAGCACATACAACACCATAGCGCAGGGTAGCGATAAATTATGGTAGACAGCATCGAGCAGCGCATTTATGAGCTTGTACGGCCGCATGCTGGCACATATCTGTTCAACATCAAACGGGTTGAACTCACGCCAGAGACAGATCTGGATACGGATTTAGGAATGGATGAGCTTGAGGCTGAGGATCTTATGAATGAATTTTTCGCGAGATTCAGTGTTGAAACCGGTAATTTCAGTATTAAAACGTACTTTCCTGATATCCCTGCTTCATTCAATCCGTTCAAAAAAACAGAACCGGTGCCCGTCCCTGATTTCACTGTCGGTATGCTGATTGAATCAGCAAAAGCCGGCAAGTGGATGTACGACTAAGCGCCAGGAGTCAAACAATTGCCACGCGAGGGATGAAGGGGGGCATTGCCCCCTTCATCCCAAATACCCTAAAACTACCCCTGCAACAACGACAGCACCGAATCCGGCAGATGGTTCGATTTCGCCAGCACCGAATTTCCGGCCTGCTGCACAATCTGTGCGCGAGACATATTTGACACCTCCACCGCGTAGTCGGCGTCTTCAATACGCGACCGCGAGGTGCTCAGCGCGGTGGACGTTGCGGCCTGCACGTTCTGGGCGGACTCCAGGCGGTTCATCGTCGCGCCCAGCTGGCTACGACGGGCATCGACCCGGGCTATCGCGGCGTCCAGGGCGGCCAGCGGATTATCCGGGTTGCGCAGGCGGATCCCCTCGTCGGTTTCCCGCAGGTTGATGGTGGTCCAGCCTGTGGCGGCATCGGTTGAAGCCGTATAGCTGTTGGGGTAGTAAATCTGCACGTCGCCGCTGCCGTTCAGCGTTTTGATCAGCATCGAGCCGTCGGTCTGCTTCACCAGGGTGGCGGTTTTTCCGTCGGCACCGAGGTTCATCACATAGTTACCGTCCGCGTCGCGGGCGAGCACGTTCGGGAAGGTCTGACCGGCGTTGTCCGTATAGTTCAGCTGCATTTTATCCGGATCGATAGTCACGTATGACGTGCCGCTGACGGTGGTGACGTCGGTAAATCCATTGCTCGTGGTGCTGTTCGCCTGCACTGTAACGGCAGGCGTGCCGCCGTCGCTGCTGACGGAAACCGACGCTGCGTAATAGCGGAAATCGCCGCCGCCGTTGTCCACTTCCATGAAATACTGGCTGCCGTTTCTTACCAGACGGGTTGCGCCAGAAGCCGCATTGCCGCTGCTGTCGAGGAAGGTCGGGGTGATGCTCGTTAAATCCACGTCAGGCGTGCTGGTCACGTTTGCTGGTGAGGCAATCCCCGTCTGCGCGGAAGGGTTGGTGACTTTCGCCTGCATCGTGCCGGTCGGCCCCCAGCTGAGTTCGGCCTCAAAATAGTCCGTTCCCTGCTGGATATAGTATTTCCCGCCGCTGCTCACCAGCGCGTCCGCGCTCATCGGCGCGTTGCTGTCATCGACAAACGAAAGCCCCGAGATCGTGCGGGAGGGCAGCGTGGAGATATCTGCGTAGAGCGGCGATGCGGTGACGGCGGAAACGTTCACCAGGGCCGTGCTGGTGGCCGTGGTGTAAGACGCCCCGTAGCTTGCGGTGAGGTAGGTGTTTTTCCCCTGCGCGTCGGTGCCCTGAATAAACATAATCCCGCTGCTGCTGCGCACCAGTTTGGCGGAGGTCAGCGGGTTGCCGGCGGTGTTAAAGCTCAGCGTGGTGCCCGGGCTGTTCAGCGCGATATTGCTGGCGGTGCCCACGAGCTGGTCGGTTGGCGTCACTTTCCCGCTGATCCCGCGGATCACCAGGTCGGTCAGCCCAAGCTCGTCCACGCTAAAACCCGGTTTACCGAGATAGAGGCCCAGCGTTTCCTGGTCATTTACCCCGACCTGAATCGGCACGTTGCCCGCGCTGCCGTTGAGCACGTTTTTACCATTAAAGGTGGTCTGGGAATTAAGCCGGGCGATCTCTTTCAGGTTGTTGTTGATCTCAGCCTGAATGCTGTCGGCATCTTCTAAGGTATAGGTCTCACTCAACGACTGTACGGACAGCTCACGAATACGCTGGAGTCGCTGGTTAATTTCGCTCAGCGCGCCTTCTGCCGTTTCCGCCATTGAGCGTCCGTCGCTGGCGTTGCGCTGTGCCTGCATAAAGCCTTTTATCTGGCTGTTCATGCGGTTTGAAATTGCTTGTCCGGCCGCATCGTCTTTGGCGCTGTTGATACGCATCCCGGAGGAGAGGCGTTCAATCGACTGTTGCAGCGCAGAGCTGTTCTTTAATGCTGTGTTTTGAATTACCAGTGTATTGACGTTAGTGATGATACTGGCCATCTTTCGCCTGCTTTTTATTAGTATGCTTCCAGATATCATCGACAAAACGGAGGATATATTTAGCTTAAATTCACTCTTATTTTTAATAGGTGACTTCTGCAAAATTTAAAATTAAACCCCCTTTCTTTTTACGGATTATTTCTTCGCTGTTATACCTGTCGCCCAAACTTTGTTTATCGGGCGAGAAATGAAAAAAATTATCCTGATAGGCGCTGGAATGCTCGCGAGCTCATATGCCCACGCCAGCGCGCTCTATTTTTATGAAACAGGCACTGAAGATACCGCGCTGGCCGGAGCCGGGCAGGCCGCGCGCGCTCAGGATGCCTCGACGATAATGACGAACCCCGCGGGTATGACGCGTCTGCCGGACCATATGGTAACGGGCGGTTTGCAGGTGATGGATGGTTCTATCGATTACCAGTTAGATAATGATGCCCGAAGAAGCCCAGGGGATGTGATGAAAACCGTCCCCAACGCGAGCGCGTTTTACAGCCAGAAAGTAAACGACAATCTTTATGCCGGAATCGGCCTGTACGGCAATTACGGCCTGGGGATCGATTACGGCAGCTGGGCGGGTGACGGGGTGATTAAAAAGAGCACCATGGCGGCGATGACGCTCAGCCCCTCGCTGGCCTACAGGCTCAACGATCGGCTCTCCATCGGCGCGTCGATGAATCTGAACTACGGATTTTTCTCGCTTACCCGGAATGCGAATGATGAAGACCACACCCAGCGCGACAGCGACTGGGCCATGAGCTATCGTCTGGGCCTGCTGATGCAGCTCACCGATCGCACTCGCGCGGGCATCACCTGGAACAGCCAGACAGATTACGATTTCGATATCGACGGCAAAGCGCGTCTGCCCCACGGCAGCTATCGCCTGCCGATATCTGCTCAGGTGCGGGCGCCTCAGCAAATTATGCTGAGCGTGGTACACGACGTGAACGCGCGGTGGTCGGTGATGGGCGATCTCGGCTGGCAGGACTGGAGCCAGTTCGGTGCGCCGCAGATTGAGGTTGAAGGCCATCGGCTTGATAACACCAGCCGGATGAAGGACACCTGGCACGGCGCCGTTGGCGTGCAGTATCGCCCGACGCAGAAGTGGCGCCTGAACGCCGGAGTCGCGTTTGACAGCACGCCGTATCGCGACCAGCACGACGTGGCCATGGCCTTGCCCACCGGGGATGAATGGCGCTTCGGGACGGGCGCGCAGTACCAGATCGCTCCCGCGAGCAATATCGGGGTGGCGGTGGAGTACCTGCACATGCAGTCATCCTACGTCAACGCGCCCGCGGTCTTTGCCGGGCACTATGACTCGCCTCATCTGTGGTTTGCCAGCGTGAACTACAGCTATCAGTTTTAACCCACAAATGCCTTATTTATCTGATCTATACTGGAAGGTGTCTTATCCATTCAGGTAACGCTATGCATATTTTGCCCCCCGTCCGCCCGGAGCAAGCCATCGCAAGGTTAACCGCGATACTCGAACCCATTGCCGAAAAGGTGAAGCTTATCCCGCGCAAGCGTATCACCTGGGCCCATAAGGGACGCCAGCAGATGTATATGTTTGTGCAGGGCGAGCTTTCCCTGCTGCGCGCGTCGGACGGGCTGCTGCTGGTTACGGTGTATGAGCCTCATCTGTTCGGTATTGCGGAGATGATCCAGCCGACGCAGGGCCATATTCTTCGGGCGGAAACGGAATCGACCATCCTGCGCGTGGATGCGGATCGCGCCGCAACGCTGTTTACCGAGGAGGGCGTCTGGGAGGAAGTGGCGGCCCTGTTGTCCTATCACACCGCCTACCTGATCTATCGCGATGCCCAGGTTGTGCAGCAGCGAACCTACTCCGTTATTCGTAACCATCTTCAGGAGATGATGTTATTGCCGGAAGAGGCGCGAATGCGTACCACTATTCTGGAGTATATTCAGGACCGGACGCTATTATCCCGCAGCAGTATTCTGAACGTTCTTTCTGCCCTTAAGCAGGGCGAGTATATTGACTTCAAACGCGGTGGCTATTTGCTTGAAATAAAGCATCTGCCTGAATCATTCTGATTGCAAATTTAAAATTAAACAGGATTGGCGTTAACATTAGCGCCATTTGTCGATATCGTTTGCAGCGTGATTTCATTATTTAAGCAAACGGTATTTCTATGAAAAAGACACTTTTCGCATTAATTATTGTTAATGCCTTCACGGCGACCACGGCTTTTGCTGCCGCTGATGCGGGCACCTGGTACGGCGGCGCGAAATTCGGCTGGTCTCACTATTTTGATGCTAACACCGGATCAAAAGCACAGGATCGCAACGGCGGTTCGAATGACTATAATGTCGATCACGATAACGTCGGCGGCGGTATTTATACCGGCTACCAGTTAACACCGTGGCTTGCCGTTGAAGGCGGGTACGATTATTTAGGTAATATGCAGATCAAGGGCAAACACAGCGCGGGCGCGCAGATGAAGAGCCAGGGTCTGCAAATGTCCTTAAAGGCGAGCTACGCGGTGACGGACAGCTGGGATCTCTACGGTCGTGCGGGGGCGATGGCCTATCGCGCAGAGTCTGATGTAAGTGGTCACAATCGTTTTGAGACCGGCGTGCGCCCGCTTGCGGCAGTGGGTACGGAGTATGCGTTCAACAAAAACTGGGCGGGTCGTCTTGAGTATCAGTGGGTGAGCAATGTGGGTAACGCCAACCAGATTGGCGTCAGCAGCGACGTAAGTTCTGTTACCGCAGGCCTGACCTACCGCTTCGGCCAGCACGATTAATCGTTGATGGTGCCGCTGTTAAAAAGCCTGACCGCGCGAGTGGTCAGGCTTTTTGACGTTAGCCCGCAATTAACGGCTGCAATACGATATTAATATTTTGCAGTCCTGCTTCGTTTTTATCCTTCAGATATTGCTGGTTCACCATATCCAGCTGTTCAAGCTTGCTCAGCGACGCATAGACGCGCTGCACGGGGCTGTCTGGAATAAATATCTCCTTCGCGTTAGCGCCCTGCAAATAGTCTGATTTAACCATGGTTGTTAACTTATCAATCTGCTGTTTATTCGTTTGATAAAGCGCGGCTATGTGCGAGGTTTGTACCGGGGCTGGTTTTTCGCCCGGTAAAACCAACGGAATTTTCAGGTGGTTTATCTGCTCGACTTTATCGGGTTGCGATGTGCTACAGGCGGTTAATGTTAATAAGCTGAATATCATGATGCTTAAAGGCATTCTGTTCATAAAATTACTCTGTAAGAAAAAATGAATAAACATTATCCGTAAGCGCCAGTGCGACTTCAGATTAAAGTTGTTTATTTTTAAATGTAATCAAAATGGGCGAGAGAAAACGCGGGTGATAACCTTTCTGTAATGATACGTCACACGGCGGGATTATTACCGCAGAGGATTTTATGAAGCTGAAATTAATTGTGAGCGCAATGACCGTGGCCGGTCTGTTATCCACCTCGCCCGCGATGGCGCAGGACGTGGCAAAAGAGGCGACCGCCTCAACGAAAGCCGCCAATGAGGCACTCTACGGTAAGCTGCCTTTCTTCGATAAAACAGATTTTAGCAATGCCCATAAAGGATTTGTTGCCGCCCTGCCGCAGGACGTTATTAAGGGCGAGAAGGACAACGTTATCTGGGATCCGCAGCAGTACGACTTCATCAAAGAGGGGCAGAAAGCCCCTGCGACCGTTAACCCAAGCCTGTGGCGTCAGGCGCAGCTGATCAACATCAGCGGCCTGTTTGAAGTGACCGACGGGGTGTACCAAATCCGTAACCTTGACCTCTCCAACATGACCATTATGGAGGGTAAAGAGGGGATCACGGTGATCGACCCGCTGGTCTCTGCCGAAACCGCGAAGGTGGGGATGGATCTCTACTATAAGAACCGCGGCAAGCGCCCGGTGGTGGCGGTGATTTATACCCACAGCCACGTTGATCACTACGGCGGCGTGCGCGGCGTGGTGGATGAAGCGGACGTGAAGTCCGGCAAGGTAAAAGTCTATGCGCCCGCCGGATTTATGAAAGAAGCGGTGTCGGAAAACATCATGGCGGGGAATGCCATGAGCCGCCGCGCCAGCTACATGTACGGCAACCTGTTAAAGCCGGATACTAAGGGTCAGGTCGGCGCGGGGCTGGGAACCACCACCTCGGCCGGGACGGTAACACTTATCGAGCCGACCAACTACATCACCGACGACGGACAGAAAGAGACGATTGACGGTCTGACCTACGATTTCATGCTTGCACCCGGCTCGGAAGCCCCGTCCGAAATGCTCTGGTACGTTGAAGAGAAAAAGATGATCGAGGCGGCGGAAGATGTCACCCACACGCTGCACAACACCTACTCCCTGCGCGGAGCGAAGATCCGCGATCCGCTGGCCTGGTCGAAGTACATCAACGGCGCGATTGAGCGCTGGGGCGATAAGGCCGAGATTATTATGGCCCAGCACCACTGGCCGACGTGGGGCAACGCTAACGTGGTGAAGCTGATGAAAAATCAGCGCGATATGTACCGCTATATTAATGACCAGACCCTGCGCCTGGCGAACAAAGGGCTGACCCGCGACGAAATTGCCGCCAACTTTGCGCTGCCGGACGGGTTGGCGAAGTCCTGGTCGAGCCGAGGCTATTACGGCTCGGTGAGCCACGATGTTAAGGCCACCTACGTGTTCTATCTCGGCTGGTTCAACGGCAACCCGGCGACGCTCGACGAGCTGCCTCCGGTGGACGCGGCGAAGAAATACGTTCACTACATGGGCGGCGCCAGCGCCATTCTGGAGAAGGCGAAAGCGGATTACGCGCAGGGTAACTACCGCTGGGTGGCGCAGGTGGTCAGTAAGGTGGTCTTTGCCGATCCTTCCAACAAAGCGGCGCGCAATCTTGAAGCCGATGCGCTGGAGCAGCTGGGCTATCAGGCGGAGTCCGGCCCGTGGCGTAACTTCTACCTGACCGGCGCGCAGGAGCTGCGAAACGGCGTGCAGAAGCTGCCGACGCCAAACACCGCCAGCCCGGACACGGTGCGCGCGATGTCGCCTGAAATGTTCTTTGATTTCCTGGGCGTACATATCAACGGCGTCAGAGCCGCCAACGCCAAAGCGGTCTTTAACGTCGATTTAGGCAGCGAAGGGCACTACAAGCTGGAGCTGGAAAATGGCGTGTTGAACCACACGGCCAACGCGGAGGCACAAGAGGCGGATGCGACCATTAAGCTTAGCCGCGACACGCTGAACAACATCATCCTCAAGCAGACCACGCTTAAACAGGCGCAGGAAAGCGGAGAGGCCACGATTACGGGTAACGAAGCGAAGCTCAACGAGATGCTGAGCTATATGGATACCTTTGATTTCTGGTTCAATATCGTGACGCCATAAGTCCGCTTCCGGCATAAAAAAGGCTGCATCAGCAGCCTTTTTTATTAGTTTTTCGGGAAGATCCAGACGTCTTTTTCCGGCAGCGCCAGATGGCAGTGCTGCGGGTCGCGCACCTCATGGCCGTAGGCGCGGATGACAAAATCATCCCCCGCCGTGCGGAACAGATATTCCCAGCGGTCGCCGAGGTACATACTGGTCAGCAGCGGCAGTTCAAGCTGGTTCTCGCCGGGGCCGTCCACCACGCGCACGCGCTCAACGCGGATCACCGCCGTGGCCTCCTGCCCGTTTTGCACCCCTTCAGCGGCCTGCCCCCAGAGCACCCAGTCTTTCCCTTCGATACGCGCTTTGCCGTCGCGCATCTCCGTGACCTTGCCGTGCAGGCGGTTGTTGCTGCCCATAAACTCGGCGGTAAACAGCGTTTTCGGCGAGCCATACATCTCCTGCGGCGTGCCCTGCTGTTCGATTTTGCCGTTGTTCAGCAGCAGAATACGGTCAGAGATGGACATCGCCTCGTTCTGATCGTGGGTAACCATCAGCGCGGACAGGCCGAGCTTGATGATCAGCTCGCGCAGGAACACGCGCGCCTCTTCGCGCAGCTTGGCGTCGAGGTTGGAGAGCGGTTCATCGAGCAAAATCACAGGCGGGTTGTAGACCAGCGCCCGGCCAATCGCCACGCGCTGCTGCTGTCCGCCGGAAAGCTGATACGGATGGCGTTTTCCCAGATGCCCCAGCCCCAGCTGGTCGAGCACCGCCTGCACGCGCTCGGTTATCTCTTTCGCCGGGACTTTTCGCAGCTTGAGCGGGTAGGCGACGTTTTCAAACACCGTCTTGTGCGGCCACAGGGCGTAGGACTGGAACACCAGCCCCAGATTGCGCTCCTCTGCCGGGATTTCGCTGCGCGGCGTGCCGTCGTAGACGCGGTTGTTGCCGATGACAATCGAACCCTGCGTCGGTTTTTCCAGCCCCGCCACCGCGCGCAAAAGCGTGGTTTTCCCGCTGCCCGATGGCCCCAGTAAAGAGACCACTTCGCCGCGCTTCAGGTTCATCGACACCCCTTTCAGCACCGGGTTGTCGCCATAGGTTAAGTGCAGATTTTCGACCGCTAATTCAATCATGTAATTTGACTCCAAAGCGAAGGGCAATTCCCAGACCTACCACCACCAGCAGGATGTTAATAAACGAGAGCGCAGCCACGATATCAATGGCGCCTGCCGCCCACAGCGACACCAGCATTGAGCCGATGGTTTCCGTACCCGGAGAGAGCAGGTATACGCCGGTTGAGTATTCACGTTCAAAGATCAGGAACATCAGCAGCCACGAGCCGATCAGGCCATAACGCGACAGCGGAATGGTGACGTGGCGGGTGATCTGCCCGCGCGTTGCGCCGGTACTGCGCGCGGCCTCTTCCAGCTCCGGCCCCACCTGCAACAGCGTTGAGGAGATCAGGCGCAGGCCGTAGGCCATCCACACCACGGTGTAGGCCAGCCAGACGCTGAAAATGGTGCTGCGTAACGAGCGCAGCCAGACAATCAGGTTTTCGCGCATCCAGTCAGACCAGGTGAAGCCGGACAGCCAGCCCGATTTCAGGGCGTTATCCAGCCACATCGGCAGGAACAGGAAGACCCACAGGAACGCCAGCCCGGCGAGCAGCCCCGGCACGGCGCGCGGCACCAGCACGCTGTAGTCGAGGAAGCGGGTGGTGTTGTCCGGCTTGCGGTGCATGGCAATGCCGACGAACAGGTAGCAGACCACCGCCAGCGCGCCGCCAAACACCCCGATGGCCATCGAGTTGACGATGGCGCGCAGCAGGTTGGGCTGCGCCCAGATGGTGCGGAAGGTATCGAGGGACAGCTCGTCCCACATCGACACCCCGACGCCCCAGTTAGAGATAAACGCGCGCAGCACCACGCCAAGCAGCGGAACGCCAATGGTGATTGTCAGCCAGAACGCGACCACCGCCCCGGCGACCCAGCGCCATTTGCCGAGCGGCAGGGCGCGCGCCTGCGAAGCTTTGCCCTTTACGGTGACAAAGCGGTTGGCGGTGCGCATCAGGCGGCGCTGGAGCATGACCAGCGGGATGGTGATACAGATCAGCACCACCGCCACGGCGGCCATCAGGTGATAAGACGGCGTACCGAGCTTGTTGGTGAGCTTGTACAGATAGGTCGCCAGCACCATGTTGCCCTCGGGATCGCCGAGCACCAGCATCAGACCAAAGACCTCCAGCCCGAGGAAGAACAGCAGCACCAGGGCATACAGAATTGACGGGCGAACCATCGGCAGGCTGACGGAGGTCATCACCTGTAACGGCGAGGCGCCCGCCGTGCGCGCGGCCTCTTCAACGTCAGAGCCGACGCTGCGCAGGGCCGACGAGATATAAAGGTAGGCGTGCGGAACGTGGGTCAGCCCGGCAATCACCACTATGCTGGTCATGTCGTAGATATTCCACGGCACGAAGCCAATCAGCGACTGCGCCCACAGGGATAAAAAGCCCACCGGCCCGGCGGCCACCACATAGCCAAACCCGAGCACCATCGGCGACACGAAGATGGGCACCAGGATCAGCGGCTCAATAAGACGGCGACCGGGCAGGTCGGTACGGACCATCAGAAACGCCAGAATGCCGCCCAGCGGAATGGCGATTGCCACCAGGCCAAAGGCGAGGATAAAGCCGCTTTTGAGCGCTTTATAGAAATCAGGGTCAGTGAAAATAAACCCAAATGATTCAAGGCTCCACTCTTTAGACGGGGCGAAAAAGGGAGCAGACAAGAAGCTCTGGATCACGATGAACGACAGGGGAACGTAGATAACCAGAGCGGTTATCAGCACCACCACTGCGCGAGGCAGGCTTTGCCATTTTCTGTGTATTGCATTCATAGAATATCCCTGGTGTTGAAACCCAGAATAAGAATCAGGTCAGCGAAAAGAGGCGCGACGGCGTGCGCCGCGCCGGGGCGTTATTTGCCTGCGGCTTCCCGCCACTGTTTGATGTAGTCCAGACGTTTTTTCGGTTGCAGGTATTCCAGCAGGCTCTCGTCAACCGGGATCGGTTTCAGCGCCTTGCCGAGCACTTTGGTCAGGCCATCGATATCGTTTTTGCCTTCGATATCGTTACGGATAGAGGGGATGTCCGCCTGATTGGCCAGAATGCTTTGCCCTTTTTCAGACAGCACATAGTCCAGCCACAGCTTCGCGGCGTTGCTGTTTTGCGACTGCTGGCTGATGAAGGAGACGCGCGACAGCACCAGGGTGTAATCCTTCGGATAGGCGATGCCGAGCGACGGATCGGTCTTCGCGCGGGCTTCGGCGTAGGAGCCCAGAATGTTAAAGCCGATCAGGTTTTCGCCGGAGGAGACCCTTTCCATCATGGTGCCGGTGGAGGACTGCACCGATAAGCCGCCCTTCGCGACGTTGGCCAGCGTTTTGAAGTAGTTCGGATCGGCTTTGTAATCCTCAACGGAAAGCATAAAGCCCAGCCCGGATTTTTCGATGTCGTAGGTCGTGACTTTGTTTTTGAATTTATCGGTCTGGCTGGCGACAAGCTTAGCCAGCGCCGCGTGGGAGTCCGGCACGTCGCCCGCCGGGATCAGGCGCTTGTTGTAGATAATCACCACCGGCTCGTAGGTGGTGCCGTAGGCTTTATCGCTCCACACCGCCCACTTCGGCAGCTGGCTTTGCTCAGGGGATTTGTACTCCATCGCATAGTCGGTGGCGAGCTTCAGGCCGGTGTCCATCGACGAACTCCAGACCACGTCGCCGCTGCCGCTGCCGGAAGCCTGCTCGCTGATATAACGGTTGTACAGCTCTGTGCTGTTCATGTCGTTATATTCCACCTTGATGCCCGGATAGGTTTTCTCGAAGCCCTGGATCAGCGGCCCGGCGGCTTTGATATCGGTGGTGGAATAAATCACCACCTTGCCCTCTTTGGTCGCGGCGTCCACAACCTTTTGGTACTCCGCAGGATACCCCTGCGGCAGAGCAGACATTGCAGAAGAAGAGATCAGTACGGTAGCGGTAATCAGAGAAATTCGGAATGTGTTCGACATTATAGTTAACCTTTTAGTTACATTTGAGGAACTAATGGTCAACATAGCCGATGGGTCAGAACAGACAATAGGGTGAGAATGGCGCCGATCGGGAAGTGTGATAATCGGCGTTATTTCGACAATTAACTCCATTAAAACCGCGACGCTTAGCCCGCGAAGAATGGCTTATCCCTTTTCCGGCACCTTACGGTAGAGCCGTCTTGGGTGACCAATATTGCCGTAAAGCATTTCGATGCTGATAAACCCGCTCTCCACGCAATATTCCAGATAGCGCCGCCCGGTGGTTTTGCTGATCCCCACGTGTTCCACCACCTCTTCCACCGACACGTTGCTGTCGGGGTGGTCGGTGAAAAAGCGTTTGATGTGCTCCAGGGTGTTGGGGTCGATCCCTTTTGTCGACGGCGCAGAAGAGGCCTCCGCTGCGGGCAGGTTGAACAGGCGATCCAGCGCGTGCTGATCGACCACCTTCACCTGCTGCACGGTATGAATGAAGCGCATAAAGCGCTCAAGAGAGGCGTGCAGGCGCTGGAAAAAGACCGGCTTGATCAGGTAATCGAACGCGCCGCTGCGCATGGCGTGGCTACAGGTCTGCATGTCGCTGGCGGCGGTAATGAAGATCACCGAGCACTCAAACTGCTTGAGCAGCGGGCTGTCTATCAGATCCACCCCTTTGCCGTCGGGCAAATAGTTATCCAGCAGGATCAGGCGCGGCCGATGCTGGCTTATCAGCTCGCGGGCCTTCTCCAGCGACGGCGCAATCCCCACCACCCGCAGGTGAAAGTTTTGCTCAATATACTCACGATGCAGTCCGGCGAGGTGCGGCTCATCCTCAACAATGACGACATCAATAGCCCGGGTCGTAGTCATGTTTTTAGCCCTGTCGAACGGAAGGTTGGAACGGAATAAACACGGTGAAAATAGTGCCTTGCGGCGCGTTGTCGACAATCTCGATACTGCCGCCCGCTTTATCAACGTATCCTGCCACCAGAAACAGACCGATACCGTGCTCGGACCCGGTTATTTCATCTCCGGCGTCTGGCTTGCTGGTGAACCCCTGCCTGAAAAGGTGCGGCTTCATGGCGTCGTCTACGCCGCAGCCCCGGTCGGCTATCTCAATCAGCAATTCCTGATTTCGGTCGGAAATATAAAGCTCAACGGGGGCAGGAGCGGGGGCTTTCAGGGTGGCATCTACGGCGTTATCCAGCAGGTTGCCAATCACCGACATCAGCTCGGTTTCGTTAATGGCGAGCGGCATTTTGCTGAGCTGACAGGCCGGATCGAACAGCAGCTCGACCCCTTTTTCCCGCGCGCTGACGTATTTGCCGAGCAGCAGGCCGCACAGCGCCGGGGAGGTAAAACGGGCGGAGACAAAGTCCAGCACCCGCTGCGCGCCGTCGGACTGGGCCTGAATATAGCGGATCGCGTCGTCGTAACGTTTCATCTGCAACAGCCCCACGAGGGTGGCCGTCCAGTTCAGCTGTTCGTGGCGCATAATGCGCAGGTTATCGGCGTAGCGCTTGATCTGGCTGAGCTGGCTGCTGAGGGTGTTAATGTCGTTTTTATCGCGGAAGCTGTAGACCCAGCCGCTTTCTAAGCCCGGCTCCACCTCGATCGCCACGCGGTTAACAATCACTTCCCGGTGGTTCAGCACCGCAATCTGATCGTGACTGCCGCTGCTGACGGAGGCGTAGCGCTGGGAAAAGAAGCCGGGAGGGGTATGCAGAACCTCTTCCAGCGGTTTGCCGATAAGCGCTTTCTCGCTCTGGTGAATATCCAGCAGCTCCCGCGCCGCGCGGTTGATTAATATCAGGCGCTTTTCATCGTTAACCGCAAATATCCCCTCGTACATGGCTTCGAGCAGCGCTTTTTGCTGCAACACCAGCTGGGCAATATCTTTCGGCTCCAGGCGAAACATCTGTTTTTTAAGATTGCGGGTGAAGACCCAGGAGAAAAGAAACAGCAGCAGCAACAGACCCGCGCCGTATAACCCGGCCTGCCAGAGAATGCGGGCGTTAATATTGGCAATATACGAGGTGAGATAGCCGACGGAGACAATCCCGATCACCTGATGCTGTGCGTTAAATATCGGCGCTTTGCTGCGCAGGGAAACGCCAATTCCCCCTTTGCGCACCGAAATAATGGTTTTGCCCTTTAATACCTCGGCGTTATCCCCGCCAATCATCGGTAAATTTAGCCGTTCAGGTGATTCTGAATGATAAAGGTGCTGCTCACGGGTATCGCCGATCACAATATAGCTGGCGTCGCTCTCGTTGCGTAACGGCTGAATTAAGCGGGCGATCCCGGTGATATCTCTGGCGGCGACGTTTTCCGCCAGGCCCGGCATCAGCGCGATTTCACTGGCCTGAACCCGCGCGCGCTGGCCAAGATCGTGGTGTAGCTGCCGGTCGATAAAATGAAACAGGATCCCCCCCAGCAGCGCCAGCAGCAGGCAGGAGAAGAACACCAGCGATAAAAAAAGCTTCACCTGAAAAGGAAGTCTTTGTTTCATAAGTCCTGCTGCGCAGTACATAAAAGAGATATTTGCGGAGCCTGACATGGGGAAATGTAGGGCGCAATCTGACAAAAACAGAGTTGTGAGCTGGCGTTTCGTTTTTTGTGCCAATAGCCATCAGGATCCCACAGGGCTATGATTCATTCAGCATCATAATAACTACAGAGGCAATGTCATGGATAAAGAGCTGCTTGACGCGGGATACCGGGCCTATACCGGTGAAAAAATTGACGTCTACTTCAACACCGGGATCTGCCAGCACTCAGGGAATTGCGTGCGCGGCAGCGCTAAATTGTTCAACCTGAAACGCAAGCCGTGGATCATCCCGGACGAAGTGGATGTCGAAACGGTTATTCGTGTTATTGACACCTGCCCGAGCGGTGCGCTGAAGTATCGCCAAAAATAAGCGAGGAACTATGGAAATTCTGGAAGGCCATAACAAGTTTTATGTGAACGACGCGAACGGCACGCAGGTTGCCGAGATTGTGTTTGTCCCGACCGGGGAGCATCTGAGCATTATTGAGCATACCGACGTAGACCCGAGCCTGAAGGGGCAGGGCGTGGGCAAGCAGCTGGTGGCGAAGGTGGTGGAGAAGATGCGCGGTGAGAACCGCAAGATTATTCCGCTGTGCCCGTTTGCGAAGCACGAGTTTGATAATACGCGGGAGTATGATGATATTCGGGCGTGATGGGGGGGCCCCATGATGCGACTGGGGTAATTTCGTGCGGCCTGCATAAGCCGGGTGGCGCGTACGCTTACCCGGCCTACGTGTTCGTGCCCTTTGTAGGCCGGGTAAGGCGAAGCCGCCACCCGGCTTTTAAATGACGACGATGATGCCGAGGTGTGCAAAGCACCGCAGTTTGTAGGCCGGGTAAGGCAAAGCCGCCACCCGGCTTTTTTAATGACGATGATGATGCCGGGGTGGGGGGGGAGTCCCCGCCAACATGGGCGAACCGAAGACCGGATGACAAGGGCTGGACGCCAGGGATGGCGGCCAGAGGCGAATCGAGACAGGATGTCGAGTTGAGCCGACCGCAGGCAGCAGGGCGAGAGGTGAGCGCAGTGCGAAGCACCGATTTTTCGCGGGGCCGCGGGGATTGATAAGGGGGCCGCGGTGGCCCCCTTATCTCGTTCACAGGTAAAGAACGTATTATTTTATGCGGGTCTCAGGTGAACGAAACAATTCCACAAAACCACTACGCACCCGCTCAACAAATCAACCCACAAACATCACCGACACGCACAGCACCCCCACAATCAGCGTCAGCACATTCCCTATAGAACGATACTGCTTAAGCGCCGGGATAAGGAACGTCGACAGCGTGGGCATAATAAATAAAATCATCGCGATAAGCGGTCCGCTGATGGCGTAAATCATCGAGATTGCGTTGGGGTTGATGCAGCACACCGCAAAGGTGATCAGCGACACCCCGAGAATCGAAACCGCGCGGTTAAAGGCGCGGCTTTTCTTCACGCCAACCTGATTCAGCGACGACTTCACAATCTCGGTCGCCCCTTCAATCACGCCAAAATAGGTGCCGAGGAACGATTTCGACATGGCGATAATCGCCACCACAATCCCGGAAATACCCAGCCAGGCGGGGGATGACGGCATCATCGACAGCGCCGACAGAATCGTCACCCCTTCCTCCTTTGCCGCCACGATATAAGACGGCGGGATCGAGAGCAGGCAGCTGAAGACGAAGAACAGCACGCTCAGGCAGATGATCAGGTAGGCCACCTTCATGATTTTTTTGCATTTACACATCGCGGCATCACCGTACTTCTCGCGACGGTCGACGGCGAACGTCGAGATAATCGGGGTATGGCTAAAAGCAAAAACCATCACCGGGATCGACACCCACACCTGGTGCAGCGTATGGCTATCGAACGCCATCTGGCTGGTCAACAGCGACGGCTGCCAGCTTCCGGTCAGATACAGGGAGACAAACAGGAAATAGGCAATCAGCGGAAACACCAGGAATCCCATCACCTTAATGGTGATGTGGCGGCCCATCAGGAAGATCAGGTTCAGCGCCAGCACCACGCCAAAACTCACCATCACCCGCACGCTCAGGTCGACCGTCATGCGCTTTGCCAGCTGCTCGGTTAACGAGTTGGTTATCGCCACCGCGTAGATCAGCACCACCACAAAAAACGCCACAAAGTAGAGCGTGGTGATCAGGTTGCCGATCTTCTTGCCGTAGTAATGGGTAACGGCCCCGGTGATCCCCTCGTTGCCTTTGGTTTTCGAGGACAGGATAAACTGCGCCAGCGCCTTGTGCGGCCAGTAGGTAAGCGGATAAGCCACAAGGGCGGTAATAAACAGGACGATAGCGCCTGCGGAGCCGAGCTGAATGGGCAAGAACAGGGTTCCTGCGCCCACGGCGGTGCCATAGAGGGCGAAACTCCAGAGAGTCTCTTCTTTTGACCAAATTTTCGACATTAGAGCAACGTATCAACTATAAAACGAACAAAAAGAAGTGCAATTTACCATAATTATGAGTCGAGGGCGCAGTTGCTTCGAGAGGAAGTGGCCGGAACGGGCGTCCGGCCAGACGGGGTTAGCCTGCGAGGGCACGTCGTTGCTGGCGGCGCTTGATGATTCTGGCGCGCAGCATGTCGTAGGCCCAGTTGTAAAACATGGTGTAGGGCAGGAAGAACAGGAAGAAACCTATTTCTAGTGTGAATGCCTGAAGCAGCGTCACGCCGAGAACGGCGGCCACGATGGTTACGCCAATCACGATAAAGCCGCATTCAAATCCTAACGCGTGCAGGGCGCGGACTTTTGCCGTGCGGGTCACGCGCTGTACGGGCCAGAAGCGGTCAAAACCGAAGTTATAGATGATGTTCCAGATCATCGCCGTGGTGGCGAGGACAATGGTCAATCCTCCCATTTCAACCACCGAACGTTGCATGAGCCAGGCGGCCGTCGGGGCGAGGATCGCCGTGGCGATGCCCTCAAAACAGACGGCATGGAAGATCCGCTCCGGGAGTTTTCGCTGGAGTGCATCCTGATGTTGCATAGTCACCTCTGTGAGTCGCCAGAATGGGCGGTGTTGCGGCCTATTTTTATCGCAAAAGATGATATATAAAAGATGGTATCCATCGATAAAGTAGATACATCATGCGCTACTCTCCTGAAGCTCTCACCGCCTTTGTTGAAACGGTCGCGGCCGGATCCTTTTCTGCCGCCGCGCGGCGTTTGCGTAAAAGTCAGTCCACCATCAGCACGGCGGTCGCCAACCTTGAGGCCGATCTGGGCTTTGAGCTGTTCGACCGCTCGGCGCGCCAGCCGGTGCTCACCGCTCAGGGCGAGCAGGTGCTGGGCTATGTGCAGTCGATCCTCGCCGCCAGCGCGCGCCTTGACGAGCTGGCGGTCTCGCTCACCGCGCAAACCGAAGCGCGGCTGACCTTTGTGCTGTCCGACACCCTCAACCCGGACGTGCTGGAAGACCTCATGAACCAGTTCGACAGGCGTTTTCCCCATACGGAATTCGAATGCCTGATTGGTGAAGAAGAGGATGTGATCGATCTTCTGCAAAAGGAGAGGGCGCAGGTTGGCCTGACGGAGGCGCGCGAAAATTACCCGACCGGGATCGGCGCGATCCGGCTCCCCATGCAGACCCGCATGGCGATCTATGTCTCGACGACCCATCCTCTTGCCGGGCAAACGCACACCGAAGCCGATGAACTGCACGGGTGGCGCGAGCTGCGGCTGAACACCTATCTTGAGCGCGAGCCTGCGCTGGCGCGGGGGCCGGTGTGGTCAGCGCCGAATTACCTGTTACTCTTGAGTATGGCGGTGCAGGGCTTTGGCTGGTGCGCGCTGCCCTGTGCGCTGGTGGATGAGTTTGCAGCGGCGAAATCGCTGGTGCAGCTTAACGTCCCCGGATGGCCGCGATCGATTGCTATCGATCTGTTATGGAATAAACGCTCCCCGCCGGGCATCGCCGGAAGCTGGCTGCGGCAGTATCTTCAGGACGCGCGCTAATCCTGTGACAAGACTCACTTTTTTTAAACAATTGCGTCAATTGTTGATAACAATACTCTACTATCGTCATGTCATTTTACCCAGAGGTCGTGATGAAAGATGTCGTTATAGTGGGTGCGTTGCGTACGGCTATCGGCTGTTTTCAGGGGGCGTTATCCCGCCATTCTGCCGTGGATTTAGGCAGCGTGGTGGTGAAGGCGCTGGTGGAACGCAGCGGGATCGCCGCGCATGAAGTCGACGAGGTGATCCTCGGCCAGGTGCTGACGGCGGGTGCCGGGCAAAACCCTGCGCGACAGGCGGCGCTGAAAGGCGGTCTGCCAAATACCGTGTCCGCTATCACCATCAACGACGTCTGCGGCTCTGGCCTCAAGGCGCTGCATCTTGCCACGCAGGCGATACAGTGCGGCGAAGCGGATGTGGTCATTGCCGGGGGGCAGGAAAACATGAGCCGTGCCCCGCACGTGCTGACCGACAGCCGCACCGGGGCGCAGCTTGGCAACAGCCAGCTGATTGACAGCCTGGTGCATGACGGCCTGTGGGACGCGTTCAACGATTACCATATGGGCGTGACGGCGGAAAACCTGGCGCGTGAGTATGGCATCAGCCGCGAGTTGCAGGACGCCTACGCCCTCAGCTCGCAGCAAAAAGCCCGCGCGGCGATTGATTCCGGGCGTTTCCGCGATGAAATCGTCCCCGTCAGCGCGCTCCGTCAGAGCGGGGATTCGGTGATGATCGATACCGACGAGCAGCCGCGTACCGATGCCAGCGCGGAAGGGCTGGCGATGCTCAATCCCGCGTTTGAAACCCTCGGTTCGGTCACCGCCGGAAACGCCTCTTCTATTAATGACGGCGCTGCGGCCGTGATGATGATGAGCGAAAGCAAAGCCGAAGAGCTGGATCTGCCCGTGCTGGCGCGCATCAAGGCGTTTGCCAGCGTCGGGGTTGATCCCGCGCTGATGGGCATCGCCCCGGTCTATGCGACCCGCCGCTGCCTGGAGCGTGCAGGCTGGCAGCTTGACGAGGTCGATCTGATCGAAGTGAACGAAGCCTTTGCGGCGCAGGCGATCTCGGTGGGCAAAATGCTGGAGTGGGATCCGCTGCGGGTGAACGTGAACGGCGGGGCTATCGCGCTCGGCCATCCTATTGGCGCCTCCGGCTGCCGTATTCTGGTTTCGCTGGTGCATGAAATGATGAAACGTAACGCCCGCAAGGGGCTGGCGACGCTCTGTATCGGCGGTGGGCAAGGGGTGGCGTTAGCCATCGAGCGATAACCGTTTCTTCCCTCTCTCAATAAAAAGCCTCCTTCCGGGAGGTTTTTTTTTCACATGTCGAACGATCTCTTTACGCTTTTACGTTAAATCTCCGTCAAAACGCGAATGCTTCCGCGCTTAATTATATTAAGTGCGATCTTTTAACGTGATCTCTCTCCTGAAATTTACCTTTTGACTGCCGTTTTTGTTGACGGAAGTCACGTCCGTCTTTGCCAAAAAAAATGAAACAAGTAATTACGATCTTTGTCACTAAAATAACGTTACTTAAAAAATAAACTACAGTTCCATAAAAACGAAACGTTATTTTAATTGAGGGTTTTTCATGTTAAAGAAATCTCTGGCAATTGCTTCCCTGGTGGGCGCCTCTTTTGCAGCTCAGGCTGTTACCGTCGATCTGCGTCACGAATATATCGATAGCGGCTCCAACGCCGACCGCGTGTCGGTCTCCCATCGCTTTGATAACGGGCTGGGTTTTTCGGTTGAAGCCAAGTGGAAATCCGGTGGTGATAAGGCGGATCAGCCTTTCGCGGACGTGGTGGGAAACGGTCATGAAGATCAGATTAGCTGGCGCTGGAAAGCAACGGATAATATCGCGCTGACGCCAGCCTTTACGATTGAGAGTAATGACAGCCGTACTATTTATAAACCGAATTTGCATCTGCAATATAGTTTCGATAATGGATTCTACGTTGCCGCGCGTTACCGTTATGAATATACCCGTTATCCGTCAAGCTCTAATAAAGAAGATGACAAGGTTAACCGTGGCGATGCATGGGTTGGCTGGGTGTTGGGTAATTTCCGCACCGAGCTTAACTACGTTTACGCAAAAAGCTCAGAAGGTATGATTCGTAATAATAATAAAGACTACTCTAACGAATATAATGCCAAGCTGGCGTACAAGTGGGATAAAAACTGGGCGCCGTATGTTGAGGTGGGTAACGTGGGCGTGAAAGAGACTGACGAACGCCAGACCCGTTTCCGTTTAGGCGTGGCATATTCATTCTGATAAATAATAAGCAGTACCTCCGGGAAAAAAACCGACTCGTTTGAGCCGGTTTTTTTTGTGTTAATAAGCCCGCACTGAAAAAAAAGCCCTCCACGAGGGAGGGCAAGGCCAGTTACAGAAACACTAACTCAAATCATGCATGCAACAGTTCAGGTTGCTCGGGGAGTTTCGCGATATAGAGCGCAGGCTTGCCGTCTTTATCGGAACTGAACAGCACCGCGGTATCATCCGGGGTAAAGGATGGATGCGGGTGGGTGACCTGGCGGCTGTTTGCCACCGTTGCCCAGGAGGTATCGTGACGGGCGATGCGGAAATACGCTTTCTTCGCCACGTCAAAGGCATAGAGATAAGGATCGTTATCAATGGTGTACCCGCCGGTGTCCTTTACGTCGACCGGCGTGCCGGAGCCGTCACCCACCAGCATCGTGCCGTCAAAGTTGCTCATCAGATGCGAGCAGGCCGGCATCTGCATCACTTCTTCGTTAACCGCAGTGTCAGGGTTATAGCGGGAGATGGTGCGGCCCTGCTGACCTTTCAGATACGAAACATAAACCAGCGCGGAGCCGTTCGGCACCCAGAACTCGTGGGTGCAGCTTTCGCCGGGCGCGTGTTCTTTCACTTTACGCACGTTGCTGCCGTCTTCGTTGACCAGCCACATGCGGGCGTCCACCAGATCGTGCGGCCCTTCGTGACAGAAGGCGACGGTATTGTCGTCAAACGGACGGTAAATCGGGTGACCGAGCCAGATTTTCTCCTCGTGGATCGTCGAGCTTTCGCCGGTTTTCAGATCCACGCGCAGCAGGCGGCAGTGCGGCCCTTTGTGGAAGAAGTCGTGGAATATCTTCCAGTCGTTGAGCGGCGTCCAGTCGCTTTTGGCGATTTCGATACCCACCAGTTTGGTGCAGTCGCTGTTGGCAACCCAGGTGCCGTACCCGACCCACTCATCCGGCACGCGATACACTTCGCGCTCGACCAGCGTCTTTAAATTCACTTCAAGCAGCGAGCGATCGTTCTTCACATAGTAGAAGGAGGTGTCGTCCGGCGAGAGGAAGCCGCCAAAGGTGTTATCTCCCGCGCCTTCGGTTAGCTGCACGGCTTCGGCGTTTTTGAGATCCAGCAGATAGTAGTTCCAGTGGCCGTCGAACTCCCCGGCAAACAGCAGATGGCTACCGTCGTTAAAGAAGCACTTCTGGTAGAAGTAATTGCGGTGACAGGTTACTTCCGGGGGGGTCAGGCGGGTCACTTCCACGCCCGTATCCGGATCGCGGCTGACCTCGTAGTTCAGCTTGACCCGCATACCTTTAGCCATAATGTGCTCCTTGTTCGCCAGAAAGATGAGTTAAAAACTGGGTATTAAATTATCAAAACAACGTTTCAATATGTGTGACTGATGGCGCAATTTGTAAGATTAATTGATTAGCGTGATGTCATCTTTGTTTTTTAACGCGGAATGTTTTACGCATGGTCAAAACTTAAAGGTTTTATAATCTCTTGTTTACTATGATGAATATTGTTTTTCCTCCGCGCCGGATCCGCCGTTATTCTCCCGTCAATGCGCAACATTCGTGATCGAAACTACATTTCTGGGATTAATATCCAGAAAAAGTGAAACGTTGTTTTAAATGTAATTGAAAACCCCCATTGCTGCGGCTACTATGTGCTCATCGACAAAACGGAACGTCGTTTCGTTAATCAACTTTGCCTTAAGGCAGGATCAATTCTGGAGGGTAGTGTGGAGATCAGACAAAGCATCCACAGTGCGCACGCAAAGACGCTGGATACTCAGGGGCTGCGCAACGAGTTTTTAGTTGAGAAGGTGTTTGAAGCTGACGCTTACACCATGGTTTACAGCCACATCGACCGCATCATCGTGGGCGGCATTATGCCGGTCAGTAATACCGTGTCGGTGGGCGGCGAAGTGGGTAAACAGCTCGGCGTGAGCTACTTCCTGGAGCGCCGCGAGCTGGGCGCGATCAACATCGGCGGGCCGGGCACCATCACCGTAGACGGCCAGTGTTTTGAAATTGGCCATCGCGATGCGCTGTACGTCGGCAAGGGGGCGAAAGAGGTCGTTTTCGCCAGCATCGACAGCAGCCAGCCCGCGAAGTTCTACTATAACTGCGCCCCGGCGCATACCGCCTATCCAACCAAAAAAGTGACGCCCGCTGACGTTGCTCCGGTCACGCTCGGCGATAACCTCACCAGCAACCGCCGCACCATCAATAAATATTTCGTTCCTGACGTGCTGGAAACCTGCCAGCTCAGCATGGGGCTGACCGAGCTTGAGCCGGGCAACCTGTGGAACACCATGCCGTGCCACACCCATGAGCGCCGCATGGAAGTCTATTTCTACTTCAACATGGAAGAAGATGCCTGCGTGTTCCACATGATGGGGCAGCCGCAGGAAACGCGCCATATCGTGATGCATAACGAGCAGGCCGTGATTTCACCAAGCTGGTCCATTCACTCAGGCGTGGGAACCCGTGCGTATACCTTTATCTGGGGTATGGTCGGTGAAAACCAGGTCTTTGATGACATGGACCACGTGGCCGTTAAGGATCTGCGCTAGTCGCGGGCAGTTAAACAACTATCTGCCTGTGAGTGACAGGCTGAAAAGAGTAAGGAATAAACATGATTCTGGATGCATTTTCGCTGCAAGGTAAAGTGGCCGTGGTGACCGGTTGTGACACTGGTCTGGGTCAGGGCATGGCGTTAGGTCTGGCAGAAGCCGGATGCGATATCGTCGGGATTAACATCGTCGAGCCGGCAGAAACCATCGAGCGCGTGACCGCGCTGGGCCGCCGCTTCCTGAGCCTGACCGCCGATCTGCGTAAAATCGACGCCATCCCCGAGCTGCTGGAGCGCGCGGTAGCCGAGTTCGGTCATATCGATATTCTGGTGAACAACGCGGGTCTGATCCGCCGTGAAGATGCGATCGACTTCAGCGAGCGCGACTGGGATGACGTGATGAACCTGAACATCAAGAGCGTCTTCTTTATGTCCCAGGCGGCGGCGAAGCATTTCATCGCCCAGGGTAACGGCGGCAAGATCATCAATATCGCCTCTATGCTCTCCTTCCAGGGCGGCATCCGCGTCCCGTCTTACACCGCCTCAAAAAGCGCGGTGATGGGCGTGACCCGTCTGCTGGCGAACGAGTGGGCGAAGCACAACATCAACGTCAACGCGATTGCGCCGGGCTACATGGCAACCAACAACACCCAGCAGCTGCGCGCGGACGAACAGCGTAGCGCAGAAATTCTCGACCGTATCCCGGCCGGGCGCTGGGGCCTGCCGAGCGATCTGATGGGGCCAATCGTGTTCCTGGCGTCCCCTGCCTCTGACTACATCAACGGCTACACCGTGGCGGTAGACGGCGGCTGGCTAGCGCGTTAATCCTGCCGTTTCTAACCAACCTCTGCCCGCGGGCGGAGGTTTTTTTTACCCTGAAATAGCCATTATCCATATCCAATAAGATGAAAAATCCATACTGAAAATTCATTGATGACGCATATCACAGATTTAATGCTTATAAATTAGGTGATTAGTTTAATCAGGGCATTATTTACCGTCAGTTGAAATTGTAATGTCCATCACATAACGCTATGCCATAGCGAAATTATCCATATCTTCGCCCCTAACGACCTGACACTTTTTTTCCCTGTCTCGTACTTTCAGTGAACGAATTTCGCTGTTCAGGCAGGAAACTATGACCTCTATAAATGACTCTTCCCTTATGCCCAACGCGCTGCGCGATACGCGACGCATGAACCAGTTTGTCTCTATCGCCGCCGCCGTGGCTGGCTTGCTGTTTGGGCTGGATATCGGCGTGATTGCCGGCGCGCTGCCGTTTATCACCGATCACTTTACGCTGAGCAGCCGCTTGCAGGAGTGGGTGGTGAGCAGCATGATGCTCGGCGCGGCGATTGGTGCGCTGTTCAACGGCTGGCTCTCGTTCCGTCTGGGGCGCAAATACAGCCTGATGGTTGGGGCGGTTTTGTTTGTCGCCGGCTCCATTGGCTCGGCGTTTGCGTCGAACGTTGAGGTGCTGCTGCTGTCCCGCGTGCTGCTTGGCGTGGCGGTAGGGATCGCGTCGTACACCGCGCCGCTGTATCTCTCGGAAATGGCGAGCGAGAACGTGCGCGGCAAGATGATCAGTATGTATCAGCTGATGGTGACGCTCGGCATCGTGCTGGCGTTTCTCTCCGATACGTACTTCAGCTACAGCGGCAACTGGCGGGCGATGCTCGGCGTGCTGGCGCTGCCTGCGCTGGTGCTTATTGTGCTGGTGATTTTCCTGCCGAACAGCCCGCGCTGGCTGGCGCAAAAGGGCCGTCATGTGGAGGCGGAAGAGGTGCTGCGAATGCTGCGCGATACCTCCGAAAAAGCGCGCGAGGAGCTGAACGAGATCCGCGAAAGCCTGAAGCTGAAGCAGGGCGGCTGGGCGCTGTTTAAGGTGAACCGCAACGTGCGCCGTGCGGTGTTCCTCGGCATGCTGTTGCAGGCGATGCAGCAGTTTACGGGCATGAACATCATCATGTATTACGCTCCGCGCATCTTCAAAATGGCCGGATTTACCACCACCGAGCAGCAGATGATCGCCACCCTCGTGGTCGGATTGACCTTTATGTTCGCCACCTTTATTGCGGTGTTCACCGTAGATAAAGCCGGACGCAAACCGGCGCTGAAGATTGGCTTTAGCGTAATGGCGCTCGGCACGCTGATCCTCGGCTACTGCCTGATGCAGTTTGATAATGGCACCGCGTCGAGCGGGCTGTCGTGGCTCTCCGTAGGCATGACGATGATGTGTATCGCCGGATACGCGATGAGCGCGGCCCCGGTGGTGTGGATCCTGTGCTCTGAAATTCAGCCGCTGAAATGCCGTGACTTCGGCATCACCTGTTCGACCACCACCAACTGGGTGTCGAACATGATCATCGGCGCCACCTTCCTGACCCTGCTGGACGCCATCGGCGCAGCCGGCACCTTCTGGCTCTACACGGTGCTGAACGTCGCCTTTATCGGCATTACCTTCTGGCTGATCCCGGAAACCAAAGGCGTGACGCTGGAGCATATCGAACGCAATTTGATGAGCGGGGAGAAGCTGCGCGACATTGGGGTGTAACGCTCAGCACGCCCGATAACGTGGTTCTCGGGCGTGTGAACAACCTTTTATGCTGCTGGCTTGTTTTCAGCCACAAGCTCAGCATCTGAAAGCCCGGTCAGTCTCAGCACGCATTCGCGATCAAATCCTTCTGCAATCATGCTTTGCGCAATGCGTAACGCTTCTTGGTGTTTTGCTTCCAGTCTTAATCTTTCCGCGATTGTCATCAGCCTCTCCTTGTGTGGTGTGGAACAACGTTCAGCAATCTGGCGAATAAAATGACTAAATTCAGCCGCATCACCGAATCGCATCATGTAATTAAATAATGATTTGAGCTGGGTGTCATTAGCGCAACCCGTAACCATTAATGCGCCGAGTCGGTCGATTAATTCCATCAAATCCCGCTTGCGGATATGTTTTTGAATAAGTTCCAGCAGTGCTATTCGCCTGTGCTGCATGATGTCGTCATCGGGGATAACCGTGATATCGACAAGCGGAAACGATCCCATATAAAGCCGACTCGCCTGAACGGGATCGTCAAACTCCTCCAGCCAACTCAGAGGGTATGGGTATGGACTTTCCAGGCCATGATAAAACAGCATTGGCACGACCAGAGGAAGCCTATTATGTCCGGCATCCAGATGACGCTGCATAGCCGACATCGCGTATCGCATCAGCCTAAAGGCCATGTGCCTGTACGGTGAGCTTTGATGCTCAATCACAATATAAATATACCCTTCACCTTTTGTGGTTTTCAGTGACCAGAGCACATCTGAATAGCTGGCTCGCAAATCCTTCTCAATAAAGCTGCCTGATTCCAGCGTTAATGTCCGGAGATCGCAAAGCGAACGCAGGGAAGAGGGGAGATGTATCTCAAGAAAATCCCGGGCGGTTTCGGGGTGGCAGAGAAACTGTTTGAAGACCGCATCATGCGGTGTTGTGCTGGTCCGGGCTTTCATAGCGATCCGTCACTATCAGAAAAGAGAGGGTGACTGTAATCGCTGACGCTATCGTCGGCATTCGGCCTTTCTCGATTCTACGAGCGGGGTTCAGCGCTAATTGCGTAAGGGTGAAACATTTTCAGTATTCAGGAATGCGCCTCGCAAAATAATTACCAGGCGCACAGGCTCAAGTAGGCCGGGTAAGGCGCAGCCGCCACCCGGCTTTTCTGGTTAACGCATCGCGCGTTTCAAAATACGCTCCGCCTGACGCTGGAAGTCGGCGGCGGTCTCTTCCACGGTTTTCTGGCCGTAGTCGATGTACTGCAAGGAGGTGCCGAACTGCGCCACGATCTGCGGATCGTCAAAGTATGGCGATACGGAGAGTTTGGCAGGCAGAGACTGCGCCAGGCGCAGGCCCGCAACGGACGGATCGTTCTCTTTGATGGTGCCGTCTTCGGTCAGGAACTGCACCGCCGCCTTGCTCAGCGGTACGCCGCGCTCCAGTCCCAGCGTATCCACACCCTCTTTGCTGTTCAGCAGGAAGTTAATCAGCTTCGCCGCCGCTTCCGGGTTTTTGGTGGATTTACCAATCGACAGCATCTGCGCCGGCTTAAAGAACAGGCCCGCGTCGGTCGCGCCCGGCAGCATTGGGTAGTTGCCCAGCTCCAGCTTCGCCGGTGGCTTCAGGTTGTCGGAATACTTGTTGATGGTGGAGTTCCACATGTAGGTACCGCCCCATTCACCCTGGATCCACGGCTTCATCTCGTACATGTTGCTCTTACCAAAGGACGCATAGTATTTGGTATCAGGCATCACGTGGCTATCCACCAGCTTTTTGTAGGTCTGGAAAAACTCCACCCACTGCTCTTTGGAGTAGGCGAACTTCTTCGTTTTTTCATCTACCGCCGCGATGTTGTACTTCTGGATCATGTAAGAGTTCAGCAGCGCCAGCGTGTCCTGGTGCTCCAGCACCACCGGGTAATACTGCTTGCCGAGCTTGCTCTCGAAAGTTTTCCCGGCGGCCATCAGGTCGTCCCAGGTTTTCGGGTATTCCACGCCCGCTTTTTTCCAGGTCTCGTCGTTAAAATAGAAGACGCGGGCGGTCACGGAGATAGGGATCCCGTTCAGCTTGCCGTTCACCGTGGTGGATTGCAGCTCTTTCGGATCGAACTGGGTTAAGTCGATCACGTCCTTCATTTTGTTCAGATCGTAGAAGCCGTCGCCGGTTTTAGAGAAGATTGGCAGCCAGTTCCAGTTGGTCTGCATCACGTCCGGCTCGGTGCCGCCCGCAATCTGCGTAGTCAGGCGGGAGAGGTGGCCGTCCCAGCCGGTGTACTCCGCCTTCACGTTGATATCCGGGTTCTGCTTGTGGAACTCTTCCAGCGCTTTCAGGGTCACCTGATGGCGGCCGTTGCCGCCCCACCAGGACATACGTAAATCAACGTCTTTCGCCATCGATGGCAACGCGGTAAGGGCCAGAGTCGCGGAGATTGCTGCGCTTAAAAGCACTTTTTTCATTTTTATAACTCCATTAGAGAGAGATGTTCTGTTCAGTTTTTGCGTCAAAAATATGACACTTATTCATATCAAACTTGAAGTACACCTTACGATGAAGGCCCTTATCAATCATTGGCTTAGCTTCGTCGGAAGGAATTCGGGCGGTCAGTTCGTAATCCGCGACTTTCAGGTACACAAAGAACTCGTGGCCCATGTTTTCGACGCGCACCATCTCACCGCTACAGCCGCCGTCCACGAACGGCTCATCGGAAAGCGATACGAATTCCGGGCGTACGCCGTAGAAGACCTCTTCCCCGGCAAAGGCTGCAACTTTCTCCTGCTTTTCGGCGTTTAACGGCATGGTTTCGTTGCCGATGGCGATATGCAGACGCCCGTCGTTTTCCACCAGCCGACATTTGCGGATGTTCATCTCCGGCGCGCCGATAAAGCCCGCCACGAACATGTTCTTCGGCTTGTGGTAGAGGTTGTCCGGGGTATCCACCTGCATGATGTGGCCAAGCTTCATCACGCAGATGCGGTCGCCCATGGTCATCGCTTCGGTCTGATCGTGCGTCACGTAAACGGTGGTCGCCGGTTTACCGGATTTTTTCAGCTGCTTGTGCAAGTCCGAGATGCGAATACGCATCGAGGCGCGCAGCTTGGCGTCGAGGTTGGACAGCGGTTCGTCGAACAGGAATACGTCGGGCTTTTTCACAATCGCGCGGCCTACCGCCACACGCTGCGCCTGGCCGCCGGAAAGCTGGCGCGGCAGGCGGTCGAGCAGCTCTTCCAGCTCCAGAATTTTGGCCGCTTCGTTCACCTGGGATTCAATCTGATCCTTCGGCAGCTTGCTCAGCTTCAGGCCGAAGGCCAGGTTCTCACGCACGGTCATGTGCGGATAAAGCGCGTAGTTCTGGAACACCATTGCGATCCCGCGCTCTTTCGGCGCGAGGTTGTTCACAATCTTGTCGCCAATGCGCACTTCGCCGCCGCTGATGGTTTCCAGGCCCGCCAGCATACGCAGGGTGGTGGATTTGGCGCAGCCGGACGGCCCGACGATCACCATGAACTCCCCTTCAGCGATTTTCAGGTCGATAGCATGTACCGCTTTGAAGCCGTTGGAGTAGACCTTTTCCAGTTTGTTGAAGATAACTTCAGCCATGATATTTCCCTCTTAACCTTTAATTCCGCTGCTGGTCACGCCCTGTACGAAGTAGCGCTGTGCCAGGAAGAAGACAATGATGGATGGCAGAATGGAGATGCTCGCCATTGCCAGAATTTCGTTCCACGGCGCACCTTCGGTGACGTCGATGGACATTTTCAGAGCCAGTGCAATCGGGTATTTATCCACGCTGTAGACGTAAATCAGCGGCCCGATAAAGTCGTTCATCGACCACATAAACTGGAACAGGGCGACGGAGATAATGGCCGGTTTGAGGATCGGCACTACCACGTACCACAGCACCTGAATGGAGTTGCAGCCGTCAATTTGCGCCGCCTCTTCCATGTCACGCGGCACGCCGCGCAGGAACTGGATCAGCATAAAGACGAAGAACCCCTGCGTGGCGAAGGCCAGCGGCAGGTACAGCGGCATATAGCTGTTCAACATGCCCATTTCGCGGAACATCAGGTACTGCGGGATCAGCAGGACGGTGCTTGGCAGCAGCATGGTGGTGATAAGCGTCGCGAACCAGAATTTCTTCCACGGGATCTCGAAGCGGGCAAAGCCGTAGGCCACGATGGTGGAGGAGATAATGGTCAGGATCACTTTCGGGATCACATACTTAAAGGTGTTCAGCATGTAATGGCCGAAGTTGTACTCGGTCCCGGTTTTCCATCCGTTCACGAAGCCGTCCCAGGTAGCGTGTGCCGGCCACAGGCTCAGGGTGGTGAAGATCTCGTGGTTCGGTTTGAACGACGCCGAGAACATCCACACCAGCGGATAGAGCATCAGCAGGCCCACGAACAGCAGAATCACGTAGCGGATGCTGGCGTTGATTTTCTCTCTGCGCAGGGTGCGGGCCACTTCGCGCTCCGCAACGCTTCTCGCCGTGGAGAGTTGTTGGATATCAGCCATTTTTGCCTCCTTTATCGGCGGAGTAGAACACCCAGTATTTCGAAGACTTAAAGGCGATGGCGGCGAAGACGGCCACGACCAGGAACAGAACCCAGGCCAGCGCGGCGCCGTAGCCCATATCAAAGTATTTGAACGCGGTGTCGTAGATGTAGAGCGAGAACAGATAGGTCGAATAGGTCGGGCCGCCGCCGGTAATGACATACGGGCCGGTAAATTCCTGGAACGCCTGCGTGGTCTGCATGATGAAGTTAAAGAAGATAACCGGGGTGATCAGCGGAACGGTGACCTTCATGAACATCTGCCATTTGGACGCGCCGTCGATCATCGCCGCTTCATACTGCGACTGCGGCACGTTTTGCAGCGCGGCAAGGAAAATCACCATCGCCGAACCGAACTGCCAGACGCGCAGCAGCGTCACGGACATCAGCGCCAGAGAAGGCTCACCGAGCCAGTTCACCGGGTCGAATCCGAATACGCCAATAAAGCTGTTCAGCAGGCCATCAATGGCAAATAGCGCGCGCCACAGAACGGCAATGGCCACCGAGCTGCCGAGGATGGACGGAATATAGTAGGCGGTACGGAAGAAGCCGATCCCGCGTAATTTAAAGTTCAGAACAAACGCAATGCCTAATGCAAAGGCAAGCTTCAACGGAATGGTCAAAAATACGTAGGCAAAGGTCACGCCCATTGATTTCCAGAAGAGAGAATCTTCTGTAAACATGTAGCGATAGTTTTCGATGCCGTTAAACACCGGCGGGCTCATCAGATCGTAATCGGTAAAACTGAGAAAGAACGATGAGACAAAGGGAAACGCGGTAAAGATTATCAACCCGATTATGTAGGGTGATATCCACGCTAGCCCCAGCATTTTGTTTTCATTCATACATACCTACCTGGCAATCAATGGTTTTTAAAACGGGATCCGATTGTGGTGCTGTCACCCCACGCCTTTACAAAGGCCAGAGGCGGTTTGTTCGGTATGAAACGCGTTGCAGTTAATCCTTAACTCTTGTTTTATTTATCTTTTCCTTTGGGTTGATGGCCGTGCGCTTTACGGGTTTTAAAAACTCACGAACCGTTGTTCTTGAATACTAAAACATCGTTTTATTTTATTTTATTGCGATTTGTTTCCGCGTCATTCGCTTAATGATGGAAATGTGATCGCTGTCGAAACGCTGTTTCAATAAGGTGAGGAAGGTGGCAGTTTTGGCTTTCTTGCGTGGAGTTGGCACCACAAAAAAGCAGGGGAGAACGGGGTGGTGCAGAGGAGTAATATCAACCCGGCACCCGGTTGGCTAACTACTAAATTTGATAGATAGTCCAAAGAACAAAGTATTTGGCGTTCAGATAATTCTTACTTTCTTGTATCATCGCGGCCTCAGGGATTTCTCAGGCAGATTAGCTGCGCGACCAAAAAGAAGAATTGCTATGTCAGTCATGGATTTTAAAAAAAATACGGATGTGGATTTCTCCCGTCACTCCTCCCCGGTACACGACTTAAAAGAAATTGACCTGCTTGGCATCCTGGATACGCTGCTGGCGGCCAAAAAACGCATTCTCGCCACCATGCTCGCCTTTGGCCTTGCCGGGCTGGCGATTGCCTTTATCCTGCCGCAAAAGTGGACCAGTAAAGCCGTGATTACCCCGGCGGAACAGACTCAGTGGAACCCGCTGCGCCAGATGATGGTGGCGCTTCAGGTGCTGGATGTGGATGTGAAAATTACCCGTCCTGAGGTCTTTAACCTGTTTATCAAAAAATTCCAGTCCCAGTCGCTGCTGGAAGAGTACATGACCTCCTCCCCGTACGTGATGGAACAGCTGAAAGAGGCGGATATTGATCCCATGGAGCTGCATCGCGCGGTGGTCAACATTGCCGAGCAGATGAAAGCCGTGGACAACACGTCGGCGAAAGATGCGGAAAAGGCGCTGTACGCCTCCTGGACGCTGAGCTTTACGGCGCCGACGGCTACCGACGCGCAGACCGTGCTGGAAGGGTATATCCACTTTATCTCGGCGCTGGTTGAGCAGGAAACCATGCAGAATATCCGCAACCAGGTGGCGCTGAAAACGCAGATGGAAAAGCAGCAGCTGGAGCTGGACAGGGTTCGCCTCACCAATATTCACAACACCAACCTGCAACGTCTGAATTACTCCCTTGAGGTGGCGAACGCTGCCGGGATCAAAAAGCCGGTCTACAGCAACGGCCAGGCGGTGAAGGACGATCCGGATTACTCCGTGGTGCTCGGCGCTGACGGGATCGCGCAAAAGCTGCAAATTGAAAAATCGATTAAAGATGTGGCGCAGCTGAATGCGGATTTCCAGAACCGCCAGTATCACCTGGCGCAGCTTCAGAAGCTGTCTGTGCAGGACGTGAAGCTGGAGCCGTTTAAGTACCAGCTTTCTCCGTCGATGCCGGTGAAAAAGGACGGCCCGTCTAAGGCGCTCATTCTGGTGCTGGCGCTGATTGTCGGCGGGCTGTTTGCCTGCGGCGGCGTGTTGCTGAACGAGGCAATGAAAATGCGCAAACCTCTGACCGAGCCGCTACCGGTGCCGGTCACGGAGTGAAAATAAAAAGGGCGGTGTAGCACCGCCCTTTTTTTATTTCAGAAAATCTTCCCGCACCGGGGTGAAGGTATCAAGCAGCGTACCGGGCTTCAGGCAGACGCAGCCGTGCATGACATGCGGCTCTTTGTACAGCGTGTCGCCCGCCGTCACGACGTGCTTCTCATCGCCAATGGTGAACTCAAACTCGCCCGACAGCACGTAGGTCAGCTGCTCGTGCGGATGGTTATGCAGCGGGCCTACAGCGCCTTGTTCAAAATTCACCTCAACAGCCATCATCTTTCCGTCATGCGCCAGAATGCGACGCGTCACGCCATTGCCCAGATCCTCAAGCGTGGTCTCTTTGTGAAAAATAAACATAGTCCGATCCTGTTATTAAATAAAACAACGTTTCATTTAATTTATATCACGGCGGGATAAAAGGAAACGCAGAGCCAAAGAACTGGAAACGGGATCACAAGTTTGCTTCACTGGAGAAAACGAAAAGGAGAGAACATGAAAACGATTGGCCTGTTGGGTGGAATGAGCTGGGAATCAACCATTCCTTATTACCGCCTGATTAACGAAGGGGTAAAGCACCGCCTCGGTGGACTGCACTCCGCGAGCCTGCTGCTGCACAGCGTGGACTTCCACGAGATTGAAGCCTGCCAGGCAAGCGGTGAGTGGGATAAAGCCGGGGAGATATTGGCGAACGCCGCGCTCGGGCTGGAACGTGCTGGCGCGGAGGGCATTCTGCTCTGCACTAACACCATGCACAAGGTGGCCTCGCACATTGAATCACGCTGCGCGTTACCCTTCCTGCATATTGCCGACGCCACCGGGCGGGCAATTACGGCGGCGGGCATGTCGCGCGTGGCGCTGCTCGGCACCCGCTACACCATGGAGCAGGACTTTTACCGCGGTCGTCTGGAGAGCGAATTCGGCATTGAAAGCCTGATCCCGGACGAAGCCGACCGGGCGCGCATCAACCAGATTATTTTTGAAGAGCTGTGTCTCGGCACCTTCAGCGAGCCGTCCCGCGCCTGGTACGTCAGCGTGATCGAGAAGCTCGCGCAGCAGGGGGCGGAAGGGGTGATCTTCGGCTGTACGGAAATTGGTTTGCTGGTGCCCGTTGAGCGCAGCCCGATCCCGGTGTTTGATACCGCCGCCATTCACGCCGCCGACGCCGTCGAGTTTATGCTGTCATAAAGGCTGTTGCAGGTCGGGCAAGCGCCGCGCCACCTGACGCGCGTGGGTCAGCAGATGTTCGCTGAAGGCGTCCACCAGCGCTGAGGCCGGGCGATGCTGAGGGCGAATCAGGCTCACGGTGAAAGGAACCGATACGCTGAAAGGGCGGATAACAATGCCGCTTTCGGCGTAATCCAGCGCCGTTAACGGGTTCACCACCGCAATGCCCACGCCCGCGCGCACCATCGCGCAAATGGACGCCGCGCTGTGGGTTTCCACCACCATTCTGCGTTTCACCTGATGCTCGGCAAAGAGTGAATCAAGCAGCTGACGGTAGCTGTCGGTCTGCGACAGGCTGATGTAGTTCTCCCCGTGGAAATCCGCCGGGGTGAGCACCGCTTTCGCGGCGAGCGGATGCCCGGCGGGCAACACGCACACTTCATCCAGCGAGAGCAGCTCCGTACGCGTCGTCCCGGCGGGCGTGGCGAGGGTTTCCGTCAGCCCCAGATCGTGGCGCTGCGCCGAGAGCCACTCTTCCAGCAGCGGCGACTCCTGCGGCACGATGGTGAGATTGACCTCGGGATAACGCGCCAGAAAAGGCTGGAGCAGCATCGGCAGGAACGACTGGGAAAAGACCGGCAGGCAGACGATGGACAGCTCGCCCTGGCGAAACTCACGCAGGCTTTCCGCCGCGCTCACGATCCGGTCCAGGCCGTACCAGGAGCGCTGCACCTCCTCGAACAAGCGCAGCCCCTGCACCGTGGGGTGCAGCCTGCCGCGGGCCCTTTCAAACAGCCGTAGCCCTAACACTTTTTCAAAACGCGCCAGCTCGCGGCTCACCGTCGGCTGGGAGGTGTGCAGCATGTTCGCGGCTTCGGTGAGATTGCCGGTAGTCATCACGGCGTGAAAAATCTCGATCTGGCGTAGGTTAACGGCGGGCATAGGGCACCTGACAGTGAAAGTAAGCCATATCATTTTTGCATAGACTCGCCATAAAACGATATTTTTTATTCTTATTCGGCTGTGGCGTAATCATAAAAAAATTAACGCCCCGGAGAAGACCATGCCACGCCCGCTGAACCAGACTGACACCGACCTGAACGCCGATAACCTGCTGCGCCTGCCTGCCGAATTCGGCTGCCCGGTGTGGGTTTACGATGCGCAGATCGTTCGCGAGAAGATTGCCGCGCTGCATCAGTTTGACGTGGTGCGTTTTGCCCAGAAGGCGTGTTCGAATATCCACATCCTGCGCCTGATGCGCGAGCAGGGCGTAAAGGTTGACTCCGTGTCGCTGGGGGAAATCGAACGCGCGCTGGTGGCCGGGTTTGATCCCAAAGCCGACAGCGATGCGATTGTCTTTACCGCCGACCTGATTGACGACGCCACGCTTGCGCGCGTTCACGAACTGAATATTCCGGTCAACGCCGGTTCCGTGGACATGCTGGAACAGCTGGGCCAGGTATCGCCGGGCCACCGCGTCTGGCTGCGCGTTAACCCCGGGTTTGGTCACGGCCACAGCCAAAAAACCAATACCGGCGGTGAGAACAGCAAGCACGGCATCTGGTATGCCGACCTGCCCGCCGCCCTTGAGGTGTTACAGCGCTATAGCCTGAAGCTGGTGGGTATTCATATGCACATCGGCTCCGGCGTGGACTACGGGCATCTGGAGCAGGTGTGCGGCGCGATGGTGCGTCAGGTGATCGACTTTGGTCAGGATATGGAGGCGATCTCCGCCGGGGGCGGGCTTTCTATCCCGTATCGCGAAGGGGAAGAGGCAATCGACACCGATCACTATTACGGCCTGTGGAGCGCCGCGCGCGACAAAATCGCCGCCCATCTGGGGCATCCGGTGAAGCTGGAAATCGAACCGGGCCGCTTCCTGGTCGCCGAATCCGGCGTGCTGGTGGCGCAGGTGCGCAGCGTAAAAGAGATGGGATCGCGCCACTTTGTGCTGATCGACGCGGGCTTTAGCGATCTGATGCGCCCGGCCATGTACGGCAGCTATCACCACATTACCGCGCTGGCGGGCGACGGGCGCGACCTGACGCACGCCCCGCTGATTGAGACCGTAGTCGCAGGCCCGCTGTGCGAATCCGGGGACGTGTTCACCCAGCAGGAGGGCGGGAAAGTGGAAACCCGCGCGCTGCCGGAGGTGAAGCCGGGTGATTATCTGGTGCTGCACGATACCGGGGCCTACGGGGCGTCGATGTCGTCTAACTACAACAGCCGTCCGCTGCTGCCGGAAGTGCTGTTCGATCGCGGCGCGGCGCGGCTTATTCGCCGCCGCCAGACCATCGAGGAGCTGCTCGCGCTGGAGCTAGTTTGAGTTGAAATACGGCCCCGTGGTCACCGAGTCGCGCAATACCAGCGTGCCGGTGAAGGGCGGGATCGTTTCGACCGGCTGGTTTTTTGCCAGCCGGATCGCCTGATCGATAGCCGTCACGATCATGCTGTCGATCGGCAAATAGACGGAAGAGAGCCCCGGCTCCAGCCATTTCGCGCTGGGGGCATCGTCAAAGCCAAACAGCGAAATATCCTGCGGAATACGCAGCCCGGCCTGATGTAACGCTTTCGACGCCCCGAGCGCCATGTCATCGTTACAGGCAAACAGCGCGGTGAAGGGCACCTTTTCAGCGATAAACTCCTGGCACAGCTCATAACCCCGCGTCATGCCCGCGTCGCCATACTTCACCCGGCGATCGTCCCAGACGATCCCGTGCTTCTCTAGCGCCTTGCGGTAGCCCATCAGGCGCGCCTTGCCGGTCGGCGTGTGGATCGGCACGGTGATGCAGGCAATCTCCCGATGCCCCTGGCTAATCAGATAGTCCACGGCCTTAAAGGCGGCGTCCTGCTGTTCAAAAAAGACGCAGCGATCCGCGGCCTGGCTCACCTCGCGGTTGATGATCACCAGCGGGGTTTGCACGGAGTGGATCAGCTTCATGATCGTTTTTTCGCTCATGTAGCGGGTATACAGCACGATGGCGTCGCATTTACGGTCGGCCAGCATCTGCACCGCCATCTCTTCCTGCTCGGGGGCGTCGTGTCCGTCGGTGACGATCAGCTGTTTGCCGTGGGTTTCCGTCTGGCGGGAAGCCTGCTGCAACAGGCGGCCAAAGTAGAAACCGTCAAACGTCGACACCACCAGACCAATGCTGTTGCTGGTCTGGTTCGCCAGCGAGCGCGCGAGAAAGTTTGGCCGGTAGCCCAGCTCTTCCATCGCCTTAAACACCTGCTTGCGCGTGCTCTCTTTTACCTGACCTGTGCCGTTCAACACGCGTGATACGGTGGCTTTCGACACCCCTGCGCGTAATGAGACATCCAGCATTGTTGCCATTAGAAATTCCTGCTTAACGTAATCATTCGAAGTTTATCACAGACATCCAGGCACTTATGCGCAGCGGGGAGGGCAAAACCCCATCAGGATCACGCTTTCAGGTAACGGTGCGACGCACCAGCATAAAACGCAGCAAGTGGCATACCAAAGTGGTGATAAATCATGATTTGGGATACCTCTTGCCACACTGGGAGCTTAATCACAGAACGATCTGTATCTGAAAGCTATTTTTGGTATGCCAATAACAGGCGGCTGTAGATCGACTCCAATAAAAGCCCTTTACTGAGGTATTACCCTATGGCATTGCAGGAAAAACTGATCGACGCTCTGGGCAGTTTCGCCACCAAATTCAACAGCTATCGCTACATCATGGCGATCAAGTCCTCCTTTATTACCCTGATGCCGGTCATCATCGTGGGCGCCTTCTCGGTGCTCATCTCCAACATGGTGCTGGATCCAAAAAACGGGCTGGCGAGCTTTCAGTCGCTGGCCTTCCTCGCCGCGCTAAAGCCAATAACCAGCGCGATTAACTACGCCACGCTTAACTTTCTCAACATCGGCGCGGTGTTCCTGATTGGTATCGAGCTTGGGCGCATCAACGGCATTAAGTCGCTGTTCCCCGGCCTGCTGGCGGTGATCTGCTTTATCTGCGTCACCCCAACCACGGTTGAGATGCTGGTAGACGGCGAAATGCACGTGGTGAAAGACGTGCTGCTGCGCCAGTTCTCCGACACCCGCAGCCTGTTTCTCGGCATGTTTATCGCTATTCTGTCCGTCGAGATTTACTGCTGGCTGGAAAACCGCAAGGGGCTGAAAATCAAAATGCCGGACACGGTGCCGCCTAACGTGGCCGCGTCCTTCTCGGCGCTGATCCCGGCGATCATCACCACCACCGTGATTGCCACCTTCGGGTTTGTCTTCCACCAGATAACCGGGATGTACCTCTACGATGCGGTATACCAGGTGGTGCAGCAGCCTCTGGAGCGCGTGGTGCAAAGCCTGCCGGGGATCCTGCTGCTGATGTTTGTGGCGCAGCTGTTCTGGGTGATCGGTATTCACGGCAACCAGATGATCAAGCCTATCCGCGAGCCGCTGCTGCTGGGGGCGATTACCGTCAACATGAGCGCCTTTGAGCAGGGCAAAGAGGTGCCGAACATCATCACCATGCCGTTCTGGGACGTGTACATGAGCATCGGCGGTTCCGGGCTGACCATCGGCCTGCTGATTGCGGTGATGATCGCCACCAAACGCAAAGAGATGAAGGAAATCGCCAAGCTCTCCATCGGGCCGGGGCTGTTTAACATCAACGAGCCGGTGATTTTCGGGATGCCGATCATGCTCAATCCGATCCTGGCGATCCCGTTCATTATCACCCCGCTGGTGACCGGCTCCATCGGCTACTTCGCTACCGCCGCCGGGTTCGCCGGCAAAGCGGTCGTGATGGTGCCCTGGACCACGCCGCCGCTGATCAACGCCTGGCTCTCCACCGCCGGTTCGATGGGCGCCGTGGTGACGCAGCTTATCTGCATCGTCACCTCGGTCATTATCTATCTGCCGTTTGTGAAGATCGCTTCTCGCCGCGCAGAGCAGGCCGCGCTGCAACAGGCCACCAACAACGCGTGAGGAACTCATGAGCATAAAGCAGATAACCATTCCGCCCGATTTTATTCTGGGGGCGGCCGCCTCCGCCTGGCAGACCGAAGGCTGGAGCGGCAAAAAGCCGGGGCAGGATTCGTGGCTCGATCTCTGGTACAAAAACGACCGCCACGTCTGGCATGAGGGCTACGGCCCGGCGGTGGCGACCGATTTCATCAACCGCTTTCGGGAAGACGTGGCGCTGATGAAGCAGGCGGGGCTGACCCACTACCGCACCTCGATCAACTGGTCGCGCTTTTTAACCGACTACGAAAACGTCACGGTGGACGAAGAATACGCCGCTTATTACGACGCCCTGTTCGACGAAATGCACCGTCAGGGCATCGAGCCGATGATCTGCCTGGAGCACTACGAGCTGCCGGGCGTGCTGCTCGACGCCTACGGCGGCTGGGCGTCGAAGCACGTGGTCGAACTGTTCGTGCGCTACGCGGAAAAGGTCTTCGAGCGCTACCACGGCAAGGTGACGCGCTGGTTTAGCTTCAACGAGCCGATTGTGGTGCAGACCCGCGTTTATCTCGACGCGCTGCGCTGGCCGTATGAGCAAAACACCCACACCTGGATGCAGTGGAACCACCACAAGGTGCTGGCGACCGCGAAGCTGGTGAAGCTGTTTCGTGAGAAGGGCTATCGCGGCACGGTGGGCTGTATTCTCAACCCGGAAGTGACCTATCCCCGCTCCCGCGCGCCGCACGACGTCAAAGCGGCGGAAATTTACGATCTCTTCTATAACCGCGTGTTCCTCGACCCGCTTGTCCACGGGCGCTATCCCCCGGAGCTGTTTACCCTGCTGGCGCAGCATCAGGTTGAGTGGGACTACACCGAAGACGAGCTGGCGCTGATCGCCGACAACACCGTCGACGAGCTGGGGATCAACCTCTACTACCCGCACCGGGTCAAAGCGCCGTCCCGCGCCTGGCACCCGGACACGCCTTTCCATCCGGCGTACTTCTACGACCCGTTTGAACTGCCGGGGCGTCGGATGAATAAGTCTCGCGGCTGGGAGATTTACCCGCGCATCGTCTACGACATGGCGATGCGGATTAAAAACGACTATCGCAACATCGACTGGTTCGTGGCGGAAAGCGGCATGGGCGTCGAGAACGAAGCGCAGTTCCGCAATCGCGACGGGATGATTGAAGACACCTACCGCATCGACTTTATCAGCGAGCACCTCTACTACACGCTGCTGGCGCGGGAGGCGGGGGCGAACTGCCACGGCTATATGCTGTGGGCGTTTACCGACAACGTATCGCCGATGAATGCTTTTAAAAACCGCTACGGGCTGATTGAGATCGATCTCGAAAACAATCGCGCCCGACGCCCCAAAAAATCGGCGGCCTGGTTCAGGCAGCTGCGCGATGAACGCGTGCTGACGCTCAGCGTTGACGATGAATGGAAGTGAGCCTTCTGATAAAATAGTGCACAAACTGGCCGGGAGGACCCCGGCCTGCGCATTAACTGAAAAACAGGTGAAAACGTGGATAAGGCTGTCATCCTGCCGGAAAAGAAGCAGTACCAGGAAATTGGCGAGGATTTGCGCGCCCAAATTATCCAGGGTCATTATCCCGTTGGCTCGCGCCTGCCGCCGGAGCGTAATATCGCGGAAACCTACGGCGTGAGCCGCACCATCGTGCGTGAGGCGCTGCTGATGCTGGAGCTTCAGGGCACGGTGGATATCCGTCAGGGATCGGGCGTGTACGTCATGCGCATCCCGGAAGAGCATGAAAACGAGGAAGAGCGCTTTCTCAACAGCGACGTGGGCCCGTTTGAGATTTTGCAGGCGCGCCAGCTGCTGGAAAGCAACATCGCCGCCTTTGCCGCCAAAATGGCAACCCGCGCGGATATCGACAACCTGCGCCGCATCATCGAGCAGGAGCAGCGCGCGATTGCCGCCGACGACAACAGCCAGGACAACAACAAAATGTTCCATCTGGTGCTGGCGGGCGCCACGCAAAACCAGATGCTGCTGGCGACCGTCGAAAGCGTCTGGCACCACATGGACAGCAGCCCGCTGTGGCAGCAGTTTAACGTCCATATCGCCAGCCGCGCGTACCGCCTGAAATGGCTGGGCGACCGCCAGACCATTCTCGCCGCGCTGCGTCGTCGCGACGTGATGGGCGCCTGGCAGGCGATGTTCCAGCATCTCGAAAACGTGAAAAAGAGCCTGCTTGAGCTGTCCGACGAAGACGCGCCGGACTTCGACGGCTATCTGTTTGAGTCCGTTCCCGTCTTTCAGGGGAAGCTGGTGTGAACATTCTGCCGCTGTACGCCGCGCCGCAGTTTGCCGAAAAGGTTATCGACTGGATCTGGACGGCCTTTGGCGACGGGCTGCCGCGCACCTTTTTCCAGAGCATTGTCGATCACAGCCAGACGCCCGGCGCGCTGCCGCTCACCTTTATTGCCGTCGAGGGTGACAGGCTTCTCGGCACCGTCGGGCTATGGCGCTGTGATTTGATTTCGCGCCAGGACATCTGCCCGTGGCTGGCGGCGCTGTACGTCGATGAGGCCGCGCGCGGAAAAGGGCTGGCAGGAGAGTTGCAAAAACATGTGCAGGCGTATGCGCTAAGCGCCGGGTACACCGAGCTGCATCTGTGGTCGGCCTGCCGCGACTTCTACGAAGGCTACGGCTGGCAGTACGTGGGCGACGCGCTGGAATACCCGGATAAAACCGTCCATCTGTACCGTTATTCGCTGGTGGCGTCTGCGGGTGGCACCACCGAGTGACGGCGCACCAGCGTCGGGCTGAACAGGTGCGTAATGTCCGGCGGCGGGTTTTTATCCGCCAGCGCTAGCGCCAGCTCTGCCGCCTGGGTGGCCATCGTCACGATAGGGTAGCGCACGGTGGTCAGGCGAGGGCGCACGTAGCGCGCCACCAGCACATCATCAAAACCGATCAGCGAAATCTCCGCAGGCACCTCAATCCCGTTATCGTTTAATACCCCCATTGCCCCGGCGGCCATCGAGTCGTTATAGCTGGCAACGGCGGTGAAATTGCGCCCGCGTCCCAGCAGTTCGGTCATGGCCTGCTCGCCGCCGCTTTCGTCCGGCTCGCCGTAGGCCACCAGCCGATCGTTGCACGGCAGATTATTTTCCCGCAGCGCGTCGTAATAGCCCTGAAGACGGTCTTCGGCGTCGGAAATGGGGTGGTTAGAGCACAGGTAGCCGATGCGGGTATGGCCCTGCTGGATCAGGTGGCGGGTGGCAAGCCACGCGCCGTAGCGGTCGTCGAGCGCCACGCAGCGCTTTTCGTAGCCGGGAATAATGCGGTTAATCAGCACCATGCCGGGGATCTGCTTCATCAGATGGATAAGCTCGGCATCCGGCAGCATTTTGGCGTGCACCACCAGCGCGGCGCAGCGGTGGCGGATCAGCTGTTCGATGGCCTGGCGCTCTTTTTGCTCGTTATGATAGCCATTGCCGATCAGCAGGAAATTGCCGGTCTGATAGGACACCTGTTCCACCGCTTTAACCATCGCGCCGAAGAAGGGATCGGACACGTCGCCCACCACCAGCCCCACGGTCTCGGTCGACTGCTGCGCAAGGGCGCGGGCGTTGGCGTTGGGGTGGTAATTGAGCGATTCCATGGCGCTTTGCACTGCCTGGCGTGATGCGTCGCTGGCCTTAGGGGAGTCGTTAATCACGCGCGACACCGTCGCAACGGAAACACCGGCCAGACGAGCCACATCCTTTATTGTCGCCATTTAATACCTTCTTAGTGGGGGTAAGCGTTTACACACGAACTAGTGTTGCGGAAAAGTAGCGCGCATTCAAGGGGCGGGGATTGTTCACACCCGACAAACGTGATGCAGCACATGGCCCGCGCGTGTAATCGTTACACACTCAGGCGTGTCTGAATAATGTCAATCCGAACCTTTAGTTACACTTTGCCTCAGGCTGTTGCGATTGTCCGATAGCGAAGAGAAGGGCGGGATTGATAGAGTCGAGATCCCAGAGGT
This sequence comes from Enterobacter asburiae, assembly GCF_021440515.1. Taxonomy (GTDB): domain Bacteria; phylum Pseudomonadota; class Gammaproteobacteria; order Enterobacterales; family Enterobacteriaceae; genus Enterobacter; species Enterobacter asburiae_E. The sequence continues at coordinate 94,047 of NZ_JAKCMV010000001.1, forward strand.
ATTGATAGGTGAAATCAACTCCGGTTGATTAACACGATTTACACCAACCTGCGTTTATACGCAGGTTTTTTTTGCCTAAAGTTCAACCTGTAACAGCAAAAGAAAATATTCACACCTGGTTGCACTTCGGCTCATTCCCTTGCGTTTTCCCGCTGGCGAAGCCTGTAGCGAACGGCCACAATCAAGATCCCAGAGGTATTGATTGGTGAGAATTCTTAGTACGCATTTCGTACTCATCACTTGCACCAACCTGCGCGGATGCGCAGGTTTTTTTTCGTCTGGTTTTTGCTATCGCTCCTGCTGCACTTCTCGTGTAATCTGCCACCATTTACGTTTATCCCACACTGGCTGGCAAAGGGAGTTGAAATGCTTTTTGGGTTCTTCCGTACACTTTTCCGTCTTCTCTTTCGCATCCGCGTCACGGGTGATACCCGGGCACTCAGCGGCGAACGCGTTCTTATCACCCCGAACCACGTTTCCTTTATAGACGGCATTTTGCTGGCGCTGTTTCTGCCCGTGCGTCCGGTGTTCGCGGTCTATACCTCCATCAGCCAGCAGTGGTATATGCGCTGGCTGGCGCCGCTGATTGATTTTGTGCCGCTCGACCCGACCAAACCGATGATGATTAAGCATCTAGTGCGCCTGATTGAGCAGGGGCGTCCGGTGGTGATCTTCCCGGAAGGGCGCATCTCGGTGACCGGCTCGTTGATGAAAATCTACGACGGCGCGGGCTTTGTCGCCGCCAAATCAAAGGCCACCGTCGTTCCGCTGCGCATTGAAGGGGCGGAGCTGACCCACTTCAGCCGCCTGAAGGGGCTGGTGAAGCAGCGCCTGTTCCCGAAAATTACTCTGCATATTCTGCCGCCAACGACCCTGCCGATGCCGGACGCGCCGCGCGCCCGCGATCGCCGTAAAATCGCCGGGGAGATGCTGCACCAGATCATGATGGAAGCGCGCATGGCGATCCGCCCGCGCGAAACGCTCTACGAATCGCTGCTGTCGGCCCAGTACCGCTACGGCGCGAAGAAAAACTGCATTGAAGACGTCAACTTCACGCCGGACACCTACCGCAAGCTGCTGACCAAAACGCTGTTTGTCGGGCGCATCCTTGAGAAGTACAGCAAGCAGGGCGAGAAGATTGGCCTGATGCTGCCTAACGCCGGGATCAGCGCGGCGGTGATTTTCGGCGCCGTGTCGCGCGGGCGTATTCCGGCGATGATGAACTATACGGCGGGCGTCAAAGGGCTGACCAGCGCCATCACCGCCGCGCAAATCAACACCGTCTTTACCTCGCGCCAGTTCCTCGATAAAGGCAAGCTGTGGCACCTGCCGGAACAGCTGACCCAGGTGCGCTGGGTATTTTTAGAAGATCTCAAAGCGGACGTGACCACCGCCGATAAGCTGTGGATCTTCGCGCACCTGCTGGCCCCGCGTCTGGCGCAGGTCAAACAGCAGCCGGAAGATGCGGCGATTATCCTCTTTACCTCCGGTTCAGAAGGCAACCCGAAAGGGGTGGTGCATAGCCACAAGAGCATTCTGGCAAACGTCGAGCAGATCAAAACTATCGCTGACTTTACGGCCAGCGATCGCTTTATGTCCGCGCTGCCGCTGTTCCACTCCTTCGGCCTGACCGTTGGCCTGTTTACCCCGCTGCTGACCGGCGCGGAGGTCTTCCTCTACCCAAGCCCGCTGCACTACCGCGTAGTGCCGGAGCTGGTCTATGACCGTAACTGCACCGTGCTGTTCGGCACCTCGACCTTCCTCGGCCACTATGCCCGCTTCGCCAACCCGTATGACTTCTACCGCCTGCGCTACGTGGTCGCGGGCGCGGAGAAACTTCAGGACAGCACCCGCCAGGTCTGGCAGGACAAGTTTGGGATTCGCATTCTGGAAGGCTACGGGGTGACGGAGTGTGCGCCGGTGGTCTCTATCAACGTGCCGATGGCGGCGAAACCGGGCACCGTTGGCCGTATTTTGCCGGGAATGGACGCGCGCCTGATGGCGGTGCCGGGCATCGAAGAGGGCGGTCGTTTGCAGCTCAAAGGGCCAAACGTGATGAACGGCTATCTGCGCGTGGAGCACCCTGGCGTGCTGGAAGCGCCAACGGCTGAAAACGTTAACGGTGAAATCGAGACCGGCTGGTACGACACGGGCGATATCGTGCGCTTTGACGAGCAGGGCTTCGTGCAGATCCAGGGGCGCGCAAAACGCTTCGCCAAGATTGCCGGTGAGATGGTGTCGCTGGAGATGGTCGAGCAGCTCGCCACGGCGGTATCAGCTGAGAAAATGCACGCTACGGCGGTGAAAAGCGATGCCAGCAAAGGTGAAGCGCTGGTGCTGTTTACTACCGACAGCGAGCTGACGCGCGAGCAGCTATTGCAACATGCGCGCTCGCACGGCATCCCTGAGCTGGCCGTGCCGCGCGATATTCGCTATCTCAAGCAGCTTCCGGTGCTGGGCAGCGGTAAACCTGATTTCGTTACCCTGAAAAGCATGGTCGAAGAGGCGGAACAGAAAAATGCATAAGTCAGCGCACGCTAACACCTCAATCTGGTCGAAAGGCATGATGGCGGTGATTGCCGCCCAGTTTCTCTCTGCGTTTGGCGATAACGCGCTGCTGTTTGCCACGCTGGCGCTGCTGAAAGCGGAGTTCTACCCCGACTGGAGCCAGCCGATCCTCCAGATGGTGTTTGTGGGCGCTTACATCATTTTTGCCCCCTTCGTCGGGCAGGTAGCGGACAGTTTTCCGAAAGGCCGGGTGATGATGTTCGCCAACAGCCTGAAGCTCCTGGGTGCCGCGAGTATCTGCTTTGGCGTTAACCCCTTTATCGGCTATACGCTGGTGGGGATTGGCGCGGCGGCCTACTCGCCGGCGAAGTACGGCATTCTGGGCGAGCTGACAACCGGGGATAAGCTGGTTAAGGCCAACGGCCTGATGGAGTCATCCACCATTGCGGCGATCCTGCTCGGCTCCGTGGCGGGCGGCATTTTCGCCGACTGGCACGTGCTGGCGGCGCTCGGTATTTGCGCCGTGGTGTACGGCGGGGCGGTGATCGCCAACCTGTTTATTCCGAAGCTGGCCGTGGCGCGCCCGGGGCAGTCGTGGCGCTTTACCCCCATGACCGGAAGCTTTTTCAACGCCTGCCGCGTGCTGTGGCGCAACGGGGAAACCCGCTTTTCGCTGATGGGCACCAGCCTGTTCTGGGGGGCGGGCGTGACGCTGCGTTTCCTGCTGGTGCTGTGGGTGCCGACCGCGCTCGGCATCACCGATAACGCCACGCCAACCTATCTTAACGCGATGGTCGCTATCGGGATTGTCGCTGGCGCGGGGGCAGCGGCAAAGCTGGTGACGCTTGAAACCGTTGCGCGCTGCATGCCGGCGGGGATTTTGATTGGCGTGGCGGTGCTGTTTTTCGCCTTGCAGCACGCGCTGCTTCCGGCCTATTTGCTGCTGATCCTGATCGGTATTCTCGGCGGATTCTTCGTGGTGCCGCTTAACGCGCTGCTTCAGGATCGCGGCAAGCAGACCGTCGGCTCCGGGAACGCCATCGCGGTGCAAAACCTGGGCGAGAACACCGCCATGCTGGTGATGCTGGGGCTCTACTCGCTGGCGGTCAAAGTGGGCGTGCCGGTCGTGGGCATTGGCGTGGGGTTTGGCGCGCTCTTTGCGCTGGCGATCGCCGGGCTGTGGATTTGGCAGCGTCGGCGATGATCCGTGCGGGCTGATGCCCTCACCCCGACCCTCTCGACCCTGTAGGCCCGGTAAGCGCAGCGCCACCGGGCAACAATGCTCGATTATGGTGCCGGATAGGTATAAATCTGATGCACCGCTTCAATCTCCGCCAGCACCTCTTCGCTGAGGGTCAGGTGGAAGCTTTCGACGTTGGTCTTAAGCTGTTCCATCGTCGTTGCGCCAAGCAGGGTGCTGGCAACGAACGGCTGGCGGCGCACAAAGGCCAGCGCCATCTGGGCAGGGTCGAGCCCGTGACGTTTTGCGATATCCACATAGGCCGCAACGGCCTTCTGCGTCTGCTCGCCGCTGTAGCGGGTAAAGCGGCTGAACAGCGTGTTGCGCGCGCCGGCAGGCTTCGCACCGTTCAGGTATTTCCCGGTCAGCGTTCCAAAGCCCAGGCAGGAATAAGCCAGTAATTCGACCTCTTCATACTGCGACACTTCCGCCAGACCCACTTCATAGCTGCGGTTAAGCAGGCTGTAAGGGTTCTGAATGGTGACGATACGCGGCAGATCGTGCTTATCCGCCAGATGCAGATAGCGCATCACGCCAAACGCCGTTTCGTTCGACACGCCGATATAGCGAATTTTACCCGCACGCTGGCACTCGGCCAGAGCTTCAAGCGTTTCCAGCAGCGTCACCACCGGTGCGCTATCCGTCCAGCTGTAGCCAAGCTTGCCGAAGCAGTTGGTCGGGCGCTGCGGCCAGTGAACCTGATACAGATCGAGATAATCGGTTTGCAGTCGCTTGAGGCTCTCGTCCAGCGCGGCGCGGATATTTTTACGATCCAGCACCTGGTTCGGACGGATCCCGGCGTCGCTGTTACGCGCGGGGCCGCTGACTTTCGAGGCGACAATCAGCTTTTCACGGTTGCCGCGCTTCGCCAGCCAGTTGCCGACGTAGGTTTCGGTTAAACCCTGTGTCTCCGGGCGCGGCGGAACAGGGTACATCTCTGCAACGTCAATCAGGTTAATGCCCTGGCTGACGGCGTAATCGAGTTGCGCATGGGCATCGGCTTCGCTGTTTTGTTCACCAAATGTCATCGTGCCCAACCCCAGTTGGCTTATCTCCAGAGAGCTGTGGGGGATACGGTGATAATGCATAGCCGGCTTCCTTTACAATGGGCGTCAGGAACTCCCCGACGAAGGAATATAAACATGGCAGAGGGGAGGCAAAAGGGGAAGAGAAAAAAGCAAAAAGGCCAGCAAGCTACTGACCTTTATCTGTTTATCGTTCGATAATCTGTGAAACTTCGTCGCGGTTGATCTGCATTTTATTACCCTGCTGGTCGCGGTAGCTTACCAGCCCGGTATCATCGTCAACTTCGGGTTTGCCGTCGGTCAGGATCATCCTGCCATCCTTTGTCGACATGACATAATCGCTACTACAGCCCGACACGGCAAACGCTAAACCGACCGCAGAAATCAACACCGCCCATTTTTTCATCGTTATCATCCTCACCTGGCTCGTATCCAATCATAGTGTAGTAATAACCTGTTATAACGAAAGGAGAAAGCGGTAAAATCTTAAAATCCAGGTGATTATGTTAGATACTGCGCAAATTTGGTTAAAAAACTAGGTTTTGAGTAAGAAATGTCGGGCCAGCAGGGCGCCGGTAAAGTTCTTTTTGAGGTAAAAACCGCGGGGCAGCGTCAGAATAGGCTCACCCTTCACGCCAATGGCCTCCGTCAGCGCCTTGCTGTTGGCCGCTTTAGGGCGGATCTGCAACACTTCACCGTGGCGGGCGGTAATACGTTCAACCTGGCCCAGCACAATCATATCCATTAACTCTTCCCAGTCCTGGCTGAGCTGTCGATCCTCTTCTTCATCCGGACTCCAGAGCAGCGGTGCCCCCACGCGGCGCTGTGCCAGCGGGATCTGCCTCTCGCCCTCCACCGGCACCCACAGCACGCGCTTAAGCTTATGCCGCACGTGGCTGGTTTCCCAGGTCACGCCGGTATTGCCCGTCAGCGGTGCCACGCAGACAAAGGTGGTCTCCAGCGGTTTACCCTGGCTGTCGATGGGGATCGTTTTTAGCTCAACGCCCAGCGCGGCGAAATCCTGCTCCGGTTTACTGCCCGCGCTCGCGCCTAACCACAGCTCCAGCAACATGCCGATCCAGCCTTTATCGCGTTTCAAATCGTTCGGAATGGGCAGGCCAGCCATTGCCGCCAGCTCGCCCAGCGAATAACCTGCCAGGCGCTGTGCCTGATGCAGCAGCTGTTCCTCACTGGATGGGGGAGAGAGCAGGGGCGTAAGCGAATGCATGAAGATGACCTTTTGGTTAAAAAATGAGCTAAGTTTTTATGCGCTGTGGATAGAGTTTAACTATTTCTGTACAGATATTCCATCCATATGATTTATATGTAATTTTAACATTTTAATCGAATCCAAAATGCCGCAAAAACCAGGTTGTTCAATTCTGGTCACTGACAATGAACAGGATCTTACACCATGTTATCCACAGAAAAATGGGATAACTGGGAATAACCCCGACTACTGGTTCAATTTACAGCCTTGACGTGGGATAAAAATCGAATTTTTACGCAAATTGTGTCTAACTTATTGGCACAATCTGTGGATAAAACCGACGCTGTTCGATCTTTCATCAGCTCGACGATCTCTCGCGTGACGATCGTCACGTTATTGGCAGTTTACGCCGTGCTAACAGCATTATTGCTATGATTAATATAGAGTTATTTTTTGGTGTTATCGAGGGTATTTTACCGCTCGCAAAGGTTGTTCATCGGTAATTCCACACTTCTTCACAACTATATCCACAGAAAACGTGAATAAAATTGCCTTTGCGGACCCTCATCTGTTTATAACTCGACTGATATTTGTGAGTTATTCAAATGTTATTAGGTTATAGGCCTGTAAGAGAGTGGTTTACCGCCTCCCTGGAGTGTGAAACAATCATTCATATATAAGGTTTAGTTTGGGGTAGTCCGGTGATAGATGACGATGGCTACCGCCCAAACGTCGGCATTGTAATTTGTAATCGTCAAGGTCAGGTCATGTGGGCCAGGCGATATGGTCAGCACTCCTGGCAGTTCCCGCAAGGCGGGATCAATCCAGGAGAGTCCCCAGAACAAGCGATGTACCGGGAGCTGTTTGAAGAGGTCGGTTTAAGCCGGAAAGATGTTCGCATCCTGGCTTCAACCCGCAACTGGTTGCGTTACAAGTTACCGAAACGTTTGGTGCGTTGGGACACAAAGCCGGTTTGTATCGGCCAGAAACAGAAGTGGTTTCTGTTGCAGTTGGTGGGCAACGATTCAGATATCAACATGCAAACCAGCAGTACGCCAGAGTTCGATGGCTGGCGCTGGGTGAGCTATTGGTATCCTGTTCGTCAGGTCGTGTCGTTTAAGCGCGACGTATACCGTAGGGTGATGAAAGAGTTCGCAAGTGTCGTGATGTCGCTTCAGGAAACACCTCCGAAGCCGCAAAGCGCACCTGCCTGGCGACGTAAAAGAGGTTAAGCAACGCAAATCATGCTCACCCGCTTGCGAGAAATAGTCGAGAAAGTAGCCAGTGCGCCTCGCCTCAACGAGGCGCTGAATATCCTGGTGACTGACATCTGTCTTGCGATGGAAACCGAAGTCTGCTCGGTGTATCTGGCCGACCATGACAGGCGTTGCTATTACCTGATGGCAACCCGTGGTTTGAAAAAACCACGCGGACGCACCGTAACGCTCGCATTTGATGAAGGCATCGTCGGCCTGGTTGGTCGGCTGGCCGAGCCTATCAACCTTGCCGATGCGCAAAAACACCCCAGCTTCAAATACATTCCTAACGTAAAAGAGGAGCGCTTCCGGGCCTTCCTCGGCGTGCCGATTATTCAGCGCCGCCAGCTTTTGGGCGTTCTGGTTGTCCAGCAGCGAGAGCTGCGCCAGTTCGATGAAAGCGAAGAGTCCTTCCTCGTCACGCTGGCAACCCAGATGGCGGCCATCCTTTCGCAGTCTCAGCTCGCCGCCCTGTTTGGTCAGTATCGCCATACGCGCATTCGCGCGCTTCCGGCCTCGCCGGGCGTTGCCATCGCCGAAGGCTGGATGGACGCCACGCTGCCGCTGATGGAGCAAGTCTACGAAGCCTCAACGCTGGATGCCGGGCTTGAGCGCGAGCGGCTTACCGCTGCGCTTGAAGAGGCGGCAAACGAATTCCGCCGTTACAGCAAGCGCTTCGCGGCGGGGGCGCAGAAAGAGACTGCCGCCATTTTCGATCTCTATTCACACCTGCTCTCCGATGCGCGTCTGCGCCGTGAGCTCTTCGCAGAGGTGGATAAAGGCGCGGTAGCGGAATGGGCGGTCAAAAAGGTTATCGAAAAATTCGCCGAACAGTTTGCGGCGCTCACCGATGGCTATCTGAAAGAGCGCGCAGGCGATCTTCGCGCGCTTGGTCAGCGTCTGCTGTTCCACCTCGACGATACCATTCAGGGGGCCAACGCCTGGCCGAAACGCTTTGTGCTGGTGGCCGATGAGCTCTCGGCAACCACGCTCGCAGAGCTTCCACAGGACAGACTGGCCGGTGTGGTGGTACGCGACGGTGCGGCTAACTCCCATGCCGCCATCATGGTGCGTGCGCTTGGGATCCCCACGGTTATGGGAGCGGATATCCAGCCGTCGGTGCTGCATCGCCGCACTCTGGTGGTGGACGGCTATCGCGGTGAACTGCTGGTCGATCCGGAGCCGGTATTGCTCCAGGAATACCAGCGTCTTATCAGCGAAGAGAATGAACTCAGCAAGCTGGCGGAAGATGACGTTAATCTGCCCGCGCAGCTCAAAAGCGGTGAGCGGGTTAAAGTGATGCTCAACGCTGGTTTAAGCCCTGAGCACGAAGAAAAGCTCGGCAGCCGCATCGACGGCATCGGCCTCTATCGCACTGAAATTCCGTTCATGCTGCAAAGCGGCTTCCCGTCGGAGGAAGAGCAGGTTGCCCAGTATCAGGGCATGTTGCAGATGTTCAACGACAAGCCCGTCACGCTGCGCACGCTGGACGTCGGGGCAGACAAACAGCTGCCCTATATGCCGATAAGCGAAGAGAATCCGTGCCTCGGCTGGCGCGGAATACGCATTACGCTCGATCAGCCTGAGATCTTCCTGATCCAGGTTCGCGCTATGCTGCGTGCCAACGCGGCGACGGGCAACCTCAGCATTCTCCTGCCCATGGTCACCAGCATCGATGAGATCGATGAGGCGCGACGCCTGATTGAACGTGCGGGCCGCGAAGTGGAAGAGATGATCGGTTACGCCATTCCTAAACCGCGTATCGGCGTGATGCTCGAAGTCCCGTCGATGGTCTTTATGCTGCCGCAGCTGGCGAATCGCGTTGATTTTATCTCCGTTGGCACCAACGATTTAACGCAGTACATTCTGGCCGTGGATCGCAACAACACCCGCGTCGCCAGCATCTACGACAGCCTGCATCCGGCCATGCTTCGCGCGTTATCAATGATTGCCCGCGAAGCCGACCAGTACGGTTTAGACCTCCGCCTGTGCGGCGAAATGGCCGGGGACTCCATGTGCGTTGCGATCCTTATCGGTCTTGGATTCCGCCATCTGTCGATGAACGGTCGCTCCGTGGCGCGTGTTAAATACCTGTTGCGCCATATTGATTTTGAGGATGCCAGAGAGCTGGCAGCCCGAAGTCTTGAGGCGCAGCTGGCAACCGAGGTTCGTCACCAGGTCGCGGCGTTTATGGAACGACGCGGTATGGGTGGCCTGATCCGCGGTGGTCGATAATCGCCTTTCGCCCTCTTTCTCTGGAAGAGGGCCGGGGTGAGGGCATCCGCGCACATAAAACCTTATACACATCTTTTACATCTCAGGCGCCCCCGCAGCTTCTGGCTTATGCTATGATTCGCAACTTTGGAGCACCTGCCAGCGGCAGGGACGCATGTCTCCCGCTGTCCACTTTCAGCGGAATAACAACATCTTGTGGTGACAGATGAACAGTGGTTATCTGCATTTTCCGGAATTTGATCCGGTCATTTTCTCTATTGGACCCGTTGCGCTTCACTGGTACGGTTTGATGTATCTGGTGGGCTTCATCTTTGCCATGTGGCTTGCTGGTCGTCGTGCCAGTCGTCCTGGCAGCGGCTGGACGAAGAACGAAGTGGAAAACCTGCTGTATGCGGGCTTCCTCGGCGTATTCCTCGGCGGTCGTATTGGCTATGTGCTGTTCTACAACTTCCCTGTCTTCTTAAGCGATCCGCTCTATCTGTTCCGCGTCTGGGACGGCGGCATGTCCTTCCACGGCGGCCTGATTGGTGTGATCCTGGTGATGGTGATTTTCGCCAAACGCACCAAACGCAACTTCTTCCAGGTGGCTGATTTCATTGCGCCGCTGATCCCGTTCGGGCTGGGTGCCGGGCGTCTGGGCAACTTTATCAACGGCGAACTGTGGGGACGCGTTGATCCGAGCGTGTCATTTACCATGCTCTTCCCAGGCTCCCGTGCGGAAGATCTGGCGCTGCTGCCTTCTCACCCGGAATGGCAGTCGATTTTCGACACCTACGGCGTACTGCCGCGCCACATGTCTCAGCTTTATGAGCTGGCACTGGAAGGCGTCGTGCTGTTCATCATCCTGAATCTGTTTATCCGCAAGCCACGCCCAATGGGGGCGGTATCCGGTCTGTTCCTGATCGGCTACGGTGCGTTCCGTATCATCGTGGAGTTCTTCCGTCAGCCGGATGCGCAGTTTACCGGCGAGTGGGTTCAGTACATCAGCATGGGGCAGATCCTGTCTATCCCGATGATTGTCGCGGGTGCCATTATGATGATTTGGGCGTATCGTCGTCGTCCACAGCAACAACTTTCCTGAGGAACCATGAAACAGTATCTTGAACTGATGAAAAAAGTGCTCGATGAGGGCACGCCGAAAAACGACCGTACCGGTACGGGTACGCTCTCCATTTTTGGCCACCAGATGCGCTTCAATCTGCAAGAAGGCTTCCCTCTGGTGACAACAAAGCGCTGCCATTTGCGCTCGATCATTCATGAACTGCTCTGGTTCCTGCAAGGTGATACCAACGTCGCGTATCTGCATGAAAACAATGTCTCAATCTGGGACGAGTGGGCAGATGAGAACGGCAATCTGGGCCCGGTTTACGGTAAGCAATGGCGTGCGTGGCCAACGCCGGACGGCCGTCATATCGACCAGATCACCACCGTGGTAAACCAGCTGAAAAATGATCCGGACTCGCGCCGTATCATCGTTTCAGCGTGGAACGTCGGTGAACTGGATAAGATGGCGCTGGCGCCGTGCCATGCCTTCTTCCAGTTCTACGTTGCGGACGGCAAACTCTCCTGCCAGCTCTATCAGCGTTCCTGCGATGTCTTCCTGGGCCTGCCGTTTAACATCGCCAGCTACGCGCTGCTGGTACATATGATGGCGCAGCAGTGCGATCTGGACGTGGGCGATTTCGTCTGGACGGGTGGCGACACCCACCTTTACAGCAACCACATGGAACAGACGCACCTTCAGCTGACCCGCGAACCTCGCGCCTTGCCGAAGCTGGTTATTAAACGCAAACCGGACTCTATCTTCGATTATCGTTTTGACGATTTTGAGATTGAGGGTTACGACCCGCATCCGGGTATCAAAGCGCCAGTCGCTATCTGATACGCGAAATCCTGACATAACCGGTGCTTCTTAGCGCCGGTTTTTTTTGCCCTCCGTTCCGTTTATCGAGCCTGTTTCCAGCATTTTTGCAACGCTGTGCAACGACGCACTTTCACTGGAAGGCGCCTCGTAAGATGTCGTTTTCTGACTCGCCAGCCCCGCTTCACTTCGTCACACTCCGGCCATGAAAAAAGAGAGAGGCTTTACGCTCGTTGAAACGCTGGTGGCTATTTCACTGGTAGTCATTCTTGGCACGACAGGGCTGTATAGCTGGAACCGTTGGCAACAGCAGCAGCGTTTACGGCAAACCGCCTGCCAGGTGCGCGATTACCTGGTGTTCCTGCGTAACGATGCCAACAGGCATAACCGGGACCATAAAATTGCCTGGCTGGAAGAGGGATGCCTTGTTAGCTCTACGGCGCTGAACTGTCGGGCGAACAGCCGTTTCGTCATGAAACCGCTTTGGCCAGAGGTCACCGTCAGTGATGTCACCCCGTCGCTCGGATTTTACGGGCTACGGGATACCGCATGGGCTGGCAGGGTGCGGGTGCATAGCCGCGCCGGAGAGTGGCTGGTGGTGGTTTCAAACGCCGGACGTATCAGAGTGTGCAATACCGCAGGAGGTCACCTGTGCCGTTAAAACAGAGGGGTTTTTCGCTGATCGAGGTGCTGATAGCTATGGTGATTAGCAGCGTTTTATTGCTAAGCACCTCGCGCTTTTTGCCCGCAATGCAGCGCTCCGTGCTCGTGCTGTCCGGAAACCAGGAGCTGGAAGAGGAGGTCTGGCAGCGCCTTTTCTCTCTGGGTAAGCAGCTCCAGCGCGCCGGATACTGTGCGGGTAGCTGCCAGGGAGAAGGGCTGCTGATTGGCAGAGAGGGAAGCTGCGTAATAGTACGTTGGGATGCAAACAGCAATGGCCTGTGGGACGCATCGGCGTCGGAAAACGACAGCACCGGCCTTCGCCTGGCGTCAGGCTCGCTGGAGCAGCTGCGCGGGGCGACCTCCTGCGAGGGAAAAGGGTGGGAGAAACTCACCGATCCCGACAGGCTTGTTGTGCAGCGCTTTGCTGTGAGCAAATCAGAACGTCCGGGCTTTGCCCCGGAACTGTTCATCGAGCTGGCTGCCGCACGCAAGGCCGAGAGTGCGGCCACTTATGCGGCTCGCCATTCGGTAACGGGGTTTAACCTGTGAACCGGCAGCGCGGCATGTCGTCACTCGCGATGGTTCTGCTGTTGCTGGTGCTCGGCAGTATGCTGTTGACCGGGCTTAACCAGCAACTCGACACCTTTAGCGCCCTGGTCAGGAGCGAGCGTTCCGCCATTGTGGAGCAGGCCGCTGTCCAGTCCGCCCTGGAGTGGGGCAAAGTTCAGCGCTGGTCGCTAAAGCCTAATATCCAGTGCAGGCAATTCACGCCGCAGTCTGGGGTCTGTCTACGGCTGCTGGAAGAGGGAAAAGCGCTGCTGATAGCCGGGCACAACGACCTGCTGCTGTGGCGCACGGGACATATTACCGAGGGGGAACTTCACTTCTCGCCCCATGGGTGGAGCGATTTCTGCCCGCTAAAGGAAAATGCGTTATGTCAGCTGCCGTGAAAAGAGAACAAGGGTTTAGCCTGGTGGAGGTGTTGCTGGCGATGGTGCTGCTAGTGGCCATCGTGACGGCGCTTTCCGGTTATTACCGCGCGCTGGCGCTACGTTCCACCACGCTAAACCAGTCTCGTCAGCTGTGGCACCACGCGTGGAATCAGTCTCAGGTTGAACCCGGTTCATTGCCAGCGGGCTGGCAGGTCAACAGGGTGCAGACAATGCAGGCCGGATGTGTCAGCATCACGGTTATTATTATTTCTTCTCTGGGGCAGCGCGGCGAGATCGCTCGTCTGCACTGCCCGGTTAGCCGCTAGTCGGGAGCGTTTATGTTACGGGTCTACCACTCAAATCGTCTGGACGTGCTGGAAGCGCTGATGGAATTTATCGTTGAGCGAGAGCGACTTGACGATCCTTTTGAGCCAGAAATGGTGCTGGTGCAAAGTACCGGTATGGCGCAGTGGCTGCAAATGTCCCTGTCGCAGAAGTTTGGCATCGCAGCGAATATCGCGTTCCCGCTGCCTGCGAGCTTTATCTGGGACATGTTTGTGCGCGTGCTGCCGGACATTCCTAAGCAGAGCGCGTTCAACAAGCAGAGCATGAGCTGGAAGCTGATGTCGCTGCTGCCGGGTATGCTCCCGCGCGATGAGTTCGCCATGCTGCGCCACTACCTAAATGACGATAGCGACAAACGAAAGCTGTTCCAGCTGGCGTCACGTACGGCCGATCTCTATGACCAGTATCTGGTTTATCGGCCGGACTGGCTGACGCGCTGGGAGGCGGGCGAGCTTGTTGAAGGCCTGCCGGAAGCGCAAATCTGGCAGGCGCCGCTGTGGAAAGCGCTGATTGAACACACCGAAGCGCTGGGGCAGCCGCAGTGGCACCGTGCAAACTTATACGACAAATTCATCTCCATTCTGGAAACCGCTTCTGAGCCACCGTCAGGGCTGCCGCCGCGCGTCTTTATCTGCGGCATCTCTGCGCTGCCCCCTGTATACCTGAAGGCGCTGGAAGCGCTGGGCAAACATATTGATATCCACATTCTTTTTACCAATCCCTGCCGACATTACTGGGGGGATATACAGGATGCGCGCTGGCTTTCACGGCTGGTGACGCGCCAGCGAAAACGCCTCTTTGAAGAGCGCTCCGTGCCGCTGTTTAAGGACAGCGAAACCGCCGCGCAGCTTTTCGATGAACAGGGGATCCAGGATCTGCCGAACCCGCTGCTGGCCTCCTGGGGCAAGCTCGGTCGCGACTATATCCACATGCTCTCGGACATCACCTCCTCAGGCGAAGGGGACGTGGACGCGTTTGCCGAAATTACGCCCGACAGCCTGCTGCACAACATTCAGCTGGATATTCTGGATCTGGAAAACCGTGCGGTGATGGGCGTGACGGCCAAAGAATTTGAATGTAGCGACGGTAAAAGGAGGCTGGATCCGGACGATCGCAGCGTGATTATTCACGTCTGCCACAGCCCGCAGCGTGAGGTTGAGATCCTCCACGACCGCCTGCTGGCGATGTTGCAGGACGATCCGGGCCTGACGCCGCGCGATATTGTGGTGATGGTTGCGGATATCGACAGCTATAGCCCGTTTATCCAGGCGGTGTTCGGTAGCGCAACGGGGGATCGTTATCTGCCGTATGCCATTTCCGACCGTCGTGCACGACAGTCTCACCCGGCGTTACAGGCTTTTGTCAGCCTGCTCTCCCTGCCGGACAGCCGCTTTATCTCTGAAGACGTACTGGCTCTGCTGGATGTCCCGGTCCTTGCCGCGCGATTTGATATCAACGAAGAGGGGCTGCGCTACCTGCGCCAGTGGGTTAACGAGTCCGGCGTGCGCTGGGGTATTGACGACGACAACGTGCAGGAGTTCGAACTTCCGCCAACGGGGCAACACACCTGGCAGTTTGGCCTGACGCGTATGCTGCTGGGCTACGCCATGGAAAGCAGTCAGGGCGAATGGAATGAGGTGCTGCCTTATGACGAGTCCAGCGGCTTAATTGCTGAACTGGTGGGCCATCTCGCCTCGTTGCTCATGCAGCTTAACCGCTGGCGGCGCGAGCTGATGCAGCCGCGTCCGCTTGAGGCGTGGCTGCCCGTCTGCCGCGAAATGCTCAATGACTTTTTCCTGCCGGACAGTGAAACAGAAGCCGCGATGGCGCTGATTGAAAAGCAGTGGCAGGCCATTGTGGATGAAGGCGTAGGCTCGCACTATACCGACGAGGTTCCGCTGTCGCTTTTGCGCGACGAACTGACCCTGAGACTCGATCAGGAGCGTATCAGCCAGCGCTTCCTCGCAGGGCCGGTCAATATTTGTACCCTGATGCCAATGCGTTCTATTCCGTTCAAAGTGGTCTGTCTGCTTGGCATGAACGATGGCGTTTACCCGCGCGCGCTGGCACCGCTTGGTTTTGACCTGATGAGCGCCCAGCCAAAACGCGGGGATCGCAGCCGTCGTGATGACGACCGATATCTGTTCCTGGAGGCGCTGATTTCCGCCCAGAGTAAGCTCTATATCAGCTATATCGGTCGCTCTATTCAGGACAACAGCGAACGCTTCCCCTCCGTGCTGGTGCAGGAGCTGGTGGACTATATCGGACAGAGCCACTATCTGCCCGGCGATGAGCTTCTTAACTGCGATGAGTCCGAGCAGCGGGTTAAAGACCATATCACCTGCTGCCACACCCGAATGCCGTTCGACCCGGTGAACTATGCCGATACCGAACATCAAAGCTATGCCCGTGAATGGCTGCCTGCGGCGAAGAAAGAGGGCGCAGCGCATACCGATTTCATCCAGGAGCTGGAGCCGCGTACTTACGACACGCTGACCTTTGAGCAGCTCCAGCGCTTCTGGGCACATCCGGTACGGGCGTTTTTCCAGCATCGCCTACAGGTCAATTTCCGCTCCGAAGAGAGCGAAATTCCCGACTCAGAGCCATTCACCCTGGACGGGCTGGAACGCTACAAGCTCAATATGCAACTGCTTAACGCGCTGGTGGAACAGGAAGATGCCAGTATGCTTTTCCGTCGCTATCGCGCGGCAGGCTTGCTGCCGTATGGCGCCTTTGGCGAAATCACCTGGGATGCGCAGTGCCAGGAGATGACGGCGCTTGCCGGGCGGGTCATTGAATGCCGTCGGCCGGGCAAAAGCATTGAGATCGATCTCGACTGCAACGGTGTCCACCTGACGGGCTGGCTTTCGCAGGTGCAGGAGGATGGGCTGCTGCGCTGGCGACCGTCGATGCTCAGCGTTTCACAAGGTTTGCAACTCTGGCTCGAACACCTTGTCTACTGTGCAGGCGGCAACGAAGGGGAGAGCCGGTTATTTGTGCGTAAAGACGGCGAATGGCGCTTCCCGTCGATGGATGCCGAACAGGCGCGGGGATATCTGTCACTCTACGTTGATGGCTATCTGAAAGGGATGAACAAACCGTTGCTGCTCCTCCCGGAAAGTGGGGGGGCATGGATAAAAGCCTGTTATGACGCGCAGAATGATGCGGTGTTAACTGACGACGCCACGCTGCAAAAAGCGCGCAGCAAGTTTGTACAGGCCTATGAAGGGAACATGATAGTGCGCGGCGAAGGGGAAGATGTCTGGTATCAACGTTTATGGCGAACGCTTGAGCCAGAATACTTCACCGCTATCATGGAAGAAGCACAACGCTACCTGTTACCGTTGTTCAGATTTAATCAGTCCTGATACCTGTATAGAAATTGCGCATATTTTGGTGTTCAATTATTATGCACTGCTTATCACGGACTGATGTACCAAAGAAAGAGATGCTGGCGCGTCCAGCACACAGTTTTGTTAATGATGTAGCCGTGATAAAGAGGTCGTAATGCCAGGCAGCACCTTCTTCAAAGCGTTAGTTTTGTTTGTCGCCCTTTGGGCTCCCGTCACTCAGGCAGATTCCGGTTGGCAACCCGTTCAGGAAACTATCCGTAAGAGCGAAAAAGATACCCGCCAATATCAGGCCGTTCGCCTGGATAACGGGATGACCGTGCTGCTGGTTTCCGATCCGCAGGCGGTGAAATCGCTCTCCGCGCTGGTGGTGCCGGTGGGGTCGCTTGAAGATCCTGAAGCCCATCCGGGGCTTGCTCACTATCTTGAACATATGACGCTGATGGGTTCTAAAAAGTACCCGCAGCCGGATAGCCTGTCCGAATTTCTGAAAATGCACGGCGGTAGCCACAACGCCAGCACCGCGCCTTACCGCACCGCGTTTTACCTTGAAGTGGAAAACGATGCGCTGGCAGGGGCGGTTGACCGCCTCGCGGACGCCATCGCCGCACCGCTTCTCGATAAAAAATATGCCGATCGCGAGCGTAACGCCGTCAACGCCGAGCTGACGATGGCGCGCACCCGTGACGGGATGCGTATGGCGCAGGTCAGCGCTGAAACCATCAACCCGGCGCACCCCGGCTCCCGTTTCTCGGGCGGTAATCTGGAAACGCTGAGCGACAAGCCTAACAGCCCGGTGCTGGATGCCCTGCACGCGTTTCGCGATAAATACTACTCGGCCAACCTGATGAAAGCGGTCATCTACAGCAACAAACCGCTGCCAGAGCTGGCGAACATGGCCGCGCAGACCTTTGGCCGCGTTCCGAATAAAAACATTTCCTTGCCGAAAATCGACGTGCCGGTAGTGACCGACGCGCAAAAAGGCATCGTTATTCATTACGTGCCCGCGCTGCCGCGAAAAGTGTTGCGCGTCGAATTCCGCATCGATAACAACACGGCGCAGTTCCGCAGCAAGACCGATGAACTGGTCACCTATCTTATCGGCAACCGCAGTCCCGGTACGCTGTCCGACTGGCTGCAAAATCAGGGGCTGGTGGAAGGTATTCGTGCAGACTCTGACCCGGTAGTGAACGGGAACAGCGGCGTGCTGGCGATTTCCGCCACCCTGACGGATAAAGGGCTGGCGCACCGCGATGAAGTGGTCGCGGCCATCTTCAGCTACCTGTCGCTGCTGCGCGATAAAGGCATCGACAAACGCTATTTCGACGAGCTGGCGCACGTGCTGGATCTCGATTTCCGCTATCCCTCTATCACCCGCGATATGGACTACGTGGAGTGGCTGGCCGACACCATGATCCGCGTTCCGGTGGAACATACCCTGGATGCGGTTAATATCGCTGACCAGTACGACGCCGAAGCGGTAAAAGCGCGTCTGGCGATGATGACCCCGCAGAATGCGCGCGTCTGGTACATCAGCCCGAACGAACCGCATAACAAAACGGCCTACTTTGTCGACGCGCCGTATCAGGTTGATAAAATCAGCGAGCAAACCTTCGCGGACTGGCAGAAAAAAGCGGGCGAGATCGCTCTCAAACTGCCAGAGCTGAACCCCTACATCCCGGATGATTTCTCGCTGATTAAGCCCGCAAAGGCCTATCCGCATCCGGAACTTATTGTGGATGAACCCACCCTGCGCGTGGTCTATGCCCCAAGCCGCTATTTTGCGAGCGAGCCAAAAGCGGACGTCAGCGTTGTGCTGCGCAACCCTAAGGCGATGGACAGCGCTAAAAACCAGGTGCTTTTCGCGCTCAATGACTACCTGGCCGGTATCGCGCTGGATCAGCTCAGCAACCAGGCGGCAGTCGGGGGCATTAGCTTCTCAACCAACGCCAATAACGGGCTGATGGTTAACGCCAACGGCTATACCCAGCGCCTGCCGCAGCTGTTCCAGGCACTGCTTGAGGGCTATTTCAGCTACACTCCAACCGAAGAGCAGCTTGAGCAGGCCAAATCCTGGTACGCGCAGATGATGGACTCGGCGGAGAAGGGCAAAGCCTACGATCAGGCCATCATGCCTGCGCAGATGGTGTCGCAGATCCCCTATTTCCAGCGTGAAGACAGACGCGCGCTTCTGCCGTCAATTTCCCTGAAAGAGGTGCTGGACTACCGTAATTCACTGAAAACGAATACCCGCCCTGAGTTCCTGATTGTCGGGAACATGAGCGAAGAACAGGCCAAAACCCTGGCGCAGAACGTGCGTACCCAGCTGGGTTCAAAGGGAGATGAGTGGTGCCGTAACCAGGACGTTCTGGTGGAAAAACAGCAGAACGTGATTTTTGAAAAGGCGGGCACCAGCACCGATTCCGCGCTGGCCGCTGTCTTCGTCCCGACAGGGTATGACGAATTCGCCAGCTCCGCCCAAAGCGCCGTGCTCGGGCAGATTATCCAGCCGTGGTTCTATAACCAGCTGCGTACCGAAGAGCAGCTTGGCTATGCGGTCTTTGCCTTCTCGATGAACGTGGGGCGCCAGTGGGGGTTAGGTTTCCTGCTGCAAAGCAGCGACAAACAGCCAGCCTATCTCTGGCAGCGCTATCAGGCTTTCTTCCCGCAGGCAGAAGCCAAACTGCGCGCGATGAAGCCAGATGAGTTCGCCCAGATCCAGCAGGCCGTTATCGCACAGGTTATGCAGGCGCCGCAGACGCTGGGTGAAGAGGCGTCGCAGCTGAGCAAAGATTTCGATCGCGGTAATATGCGTTTCGATTCGCGTGATAAAGTAGTGGCCGAAATAAAACAGCTGACGCCTCAGAAAGTGGCCGATTTCTTCCATCAGGCGGTAATTAAGCCGCAGGGGATCGCGATCCTGTCGCAGGTTTCCGGCAGCCAGAACGGAAAAGCGGAATACGTCGATCCGAACGGCTGGAAAGTCTGGAAGAGCGTCAGTGCATTGCAGCAATCTATGCCCTGGAGTAAGAAAGAATGACCGATACCGCTGAGTCCCTTGATCCCTTACGTTTACCGCTACAGGGTGAACGATTGATTGAAGCCTCAGCGGGAACGGGAAAGACCTTCACCATCGCCGCGCTTTATCTTCGCCTGCTGCTGGGGCTGGGGGGAAACGCGGCGTTTTCACGCCCGTTGAGCGTGGAAGAGCTGCTGGTGGTGACCTTCACCGAAGCCGCCACCGCCGAGCTGCGCGGCCGTATTCGCGCCAATATCCATGAACTGCGCATCGCCTGCCTGCGCCAGAGCACGGATAACCCTCTCTACGCACGCCTTCTTGACGAAATTGCCGATAAACAGCAGGCGGCCCAGTGGCTGCTGCTGGCGGAACGGCAGATGGATGAAGCCGCCGTCTTCACCATCCACGGTTTCTGCCAGCGAATGCTGAGCCTCAACGCGTTTGAATCCGGCATGTTGTTTGAACTCCAGCTCATCGAAGATGAATCCGAGCTGCGCTATCAGGCCTGCGCCGATTTCTGGCGTCGCCATTGCTACCCGCTGCCGCGCGATATTGCCGAAGCGGTTCATGCGTTATGGAAAGGCCCGGAAGATCTCCTGCGGGCGATTGACCGCTATTTGCAGGGCGAAGCGCCGACGATCAAATCACCGCCTCCGGCTGACGAAACGCTCGCCTCGCGGCATGAAAAAATTGTCGCCAAAATTGCGACCCTGAAGCAAAAGTGGAACGCGTCAGTCGACGAGATAGCCTCGATCCTCGAAAACTCCGGCATCGACAGGAAAAAATTCAACCGTGGCAACCAGGGTAAGTGGATCGACAAGATCAGCGCCTGGGCGCAGGAAGAGACTCGCGGCTATCAGCTGCCGGATGCGCTGGAGAAGTTTTCCCAGCGTTTCCTCACCGAGCGAACTAAACCCGATGGCATTGTTCCTGAGCACCCGCTGTTCGTTGACATCGAGGCCCTGCTGGACGAGCCGTTAACGCTTAACGACCTGATGATCGCCCGCGCAATGGCGGAGATCCGCGAAACCGTGGCGCGTGAAAAACGCCGTCGCGGCGAGCTGGGATTTGACGACATGCTGAGCCGCCTCGACGCGGCGCTGCGCAGTGAAAACGGTGAAGCCCTGGCAAGCGCTATCCGCACCCGTTTTCCGGTGGCGATGATCGACGAATTTCAGGATACCGATCCCCAGCAATACCGCATTTTCCGCCGCATCTGGTACAAACAGCCGGATACGGCGCTACTGCTGATTGGCGATCCGAAGCAGGCGATTTACGCTTTCCGCGGCGCGGATATTTTCACCTATATGAAGGCCCGCAGCGAGGTTGAAGCGCACTACACGCTCGACACCAACTGGCGCTCCTCCCCCGGCATGGTTGCCAGCGTCAATGCGCTGTTTGAGCGCATGGAAGCCGCCTTTATGTTCCGGGAAATTCCCTTTTTACCGGTGAAGTCCGCGCCGCGAAACAGCGACCTGCGTTTTGAATTTAACGGCGAGCTCCAGCCTGCCATGCGCTTCTGGCTGCTGGAAGGGGAAGGCTACGGCGTGGCCGACTACCAGAATGCGATGGCGCAGCACTGCGCCGCGCAAATTCGTGACTGGCTTAGCGCCGGTGCGCGCGGTGAGGCGCTGCTGTGGAAAGGGGATAAATCCTCCCCGGTTAAGGCCTCGGATATCACGGTGCTGGTGCGAAGCCGTCAGGAAGCGGCGCTGATCCGCGATGCGCTGACCTTGCTGAATATCCCCTCGGTCTATCTGTCGAACCGCGACAGCGTTTTCGACACGCTGGAGGCCCAGGAGATGCTCTGGCTGTTACAGGCCGTGCTGTCACCCGAGCGGGAAAGCACGCTTCGCAGCGCGCTGGCAAGCTCGATGCTGGGGCTCAACGCCCGGGATATCGATCGTCTTAATAATGACGAAATCGCCTGGGACAAGGTGGTTGAAGAGTTTGTCCATTATCGCGAGCGCTGGCAAAAACGCGGCGTGATGGCAATGCTGCGCGAGCTGATGGCCCACCGGCGTATTGCGGAAAATATGCTCGCAACCCCTGGCGGGGAGCGGCGCATCACCGATATTCTGCATATAAGCGAGCTGTTGCAGGAGGCGGGCACCCAGCTTGAGAGTGAACATGCGCTGGTGCGCTGGCTGGCGCAGCACATTGCCGATCCGAACAGCAACTCATCAAGCCAGCAGATGCGCCTGGAGAGCGACAAGCACCTGGTGCAGATTGTCACCATCCACAAATCGAAAGGGCTGGAATACCCGCTGGTCTGGCTGCCCTTTATCGCCAACTACCGCGCGCAGGACCAGGCGTTTTACCACGATCGCGACTCCTTCGAGGCGGTGCTCGATCTCAGTAAGGCCGATACCAGCGTGGAGCTGGCGGAAGCCGAGCGTCTGGCGGAGGATTTGCGTCTGCTCTACGTGGCCTTAACCCGCTCCGTCTGGCATTGCAGCCTGGGCGTTGCGCCGCTGTTCCGTCGGCGGGGCGAAAAAGCCGGGGAGACCGACTTCCACCTGAGCGCGCTGGGGCGGCTTATCCAGCAGGGCGAACCGAAAGACGCCGCCGGATTACGCCAGTCCCTGGATACCCTGTGCGGCGAGCATATTGCGCTTCACATCCCCGGCGAGCCGGATAGCCAGCGCTGGGAGATACCCGAGCAGCGCGATCCGGATTTAGATGCGCGCAGGATCGTCCGAACCCTTGTCGGTGACTGGCGCGTCACCAGCTATTCCGGTTTGCAGCAGCACGGTCAGACTATCGCGCTGGATCTGATGCCTAAGCTCGACGTCGATGCGTCAGGGGTGGGTGAAATTCTGCCAGAACCCGCGCTCACGCCGCACCAGTTCCCGCGCGGGGCATCGCCCGGCACGTTTTTACACAGCCTGTTCGAAGAGCTTGATTTTACCCAGCCCGTTTCGGCGGACTGGGTGCTGGAGATGCTGCAAAAGGGCGGTTACGAAGAGTCCTGGCAGCCGGTGCTGACCGACTGGCTTAGCGCCATTTTGCAGGCGCCGCTGACCCCGGAAGGCCTCTCGCTGAACCAGCTTACGGCGAAAGACAAGCAGGTTGAGATGGAGTTTTACCTTCCCATCGCCAGCCCGCTTAAGGCGGAGGCGCTGGATGCCATTATCCGCGCCCACGATCCGCTCTCTGCCGGTGCGCCGCCGCTCAATTTCCGCCAGGTTCAGGGGATGCTGAAGGGCTTTATCGACCTTATCTTCCGCCATAACGGGCGCTACTACCTGCTGGATTACAAATCGAACTGGCTGGGTGAAACCAGCGAGGCCTACACGCAGCAGGCAATGGCTGGCGCGATGCAGTCCCATCGTTACGATTTGCAGTATCAGCTCTATACCCTCGCGCTGCACCGCTACCTGCGCCATCGCATTGCGGACTACGACTATGACACCCACTTCGGCGGCGTGATCTACCTGTTCCTGCGCGGCGTGGACGCCAGCGATCCGCAGTCGGGTATTTTCAGCACCCGCCCTGACGTGGCGCTGATTGAAAAAATGGATAACCTATTTGCTATGTGCACGGAGGAGCCGGTATGACGATGCAGAAACTGCTGCTTGAGGCCGTCGAACAGCGCCAGCTTCGCCAGATTGACGTGCAGTTCGCGCTGACGATTGCTAATGAAGAACCCGCGGTGATGCTTGCGGCGGCCATTCTCAGCAGGGATGCGGGAGAAGGGCACGTCTGCCTGCCGCTTTCGCGTCTGGTCTGCAATGAGAAAACACCGTCTGCGCTTCAGCCCTGCTTTGATCTGCTGGGCGAGGTGGACTGGCATGCCGTTTTCATTCATTCACCCGCCGTCAGCCACGACGGCACCCCGACGCCGCTGATTATGACCGCCGGGCGGCTTTACCTAAACCGTCTGTGGCGCTATGAGCTGACCGTGGCGCGCTATTTTAGCGAAGCCAACGCGCCGCTCCCCTGCGATGAAGCACGGGTTCGGCAAACGCTGGATGGCCTGTTTACCTCGCAGGAGGCCGTTGACTGGCAAAAGGTGGCGGCGGCCGTGGCGCTGACGCGGCGAATATCGGTGATTTCGGGCGGCCCGGGCACCGGGAAAACCACCACGGTAGCGAAACTGCTCGCAGCGCTGATCCAGCTTTCAGGTGAGCAGCGCTGCCGCATTCGCCTGGCGGCACCGACCGGAAAGGCTGCGGCGCGTCTGACCGAATCCTTAGGCGGCGCGATACAGCAGCTGCCGCTCACTGACGCCCAGCTCGCGCTATTCCCGAAAGAGGCCAGCACCCTACACCGGCTGCTTGGCGCTCAGCCCGGTAGCCAGCGCCTGCGCTACCATGCCGGTAATCCGCTGCATCTGGACGTGCTGGTGGTGGACGAAGCGTCAATGATCGACCTCACCATGATGTCGCGCCTGATCGAGGCACTGCCCGACCATGCGCGCGTAATCTTCCTGGGCGACCGCGACCAGCTCGCCTCCGTTGAGGCCGGGGCGGTGCTGGGGGATATCTGCACCTACGCAAGCCTGGGCTACACCGCAAGCCGTGCGCAGGAGCTAGCGCGCCTGACCGGATGCGCGCTGGAAGGCAACGATAATCCGCTGGCGGGCGCGCTGCGCGACAGCCTTTGTCTGCTGCAAAAAAGCTACCGTTTTGGTAGTGATTCCGGGATTGGCCAGCTTGCCGCCGCCGTTAACCGGGGCGATCGCAACGCGACGCGTACCGTGTTTAGCGGCGCGTTTGCCGACATCGAGAAAAAATCGCTGCAAAGCGGGGAAGAGTATCAGGCCATGCTCGATGATGCCCTCGCGGGGTATCACCATTTTCTGACGAGCGTGCAGCAGCAAAGCGCGCCGGAGCAGGTGATTGCCGCGTTCGGTGACTATCAGCTTCTGTGCGCCCTGAGAGAAGGCCCGTTTGGGGTGGCTGGCCTTAATGAACGCCTTGAGCAGGTTATGCTGCAAAAGCGCAGGATCACCCGTGCGCAGCACGCCCGCTGGTATGAGGGGCGTCCGGTGATGATCTCGCGTAACGATAGCGCGCTGGGGCTGTTTAACGGTGATATTGGTATTGCGCTCGAGCGGGGGCAGGGGCTGCGCGTGTGGTTCCTGATGCCGGATGGCAGCGTGAAGTCCGTCCAGCCAAGCCGTCTGCCGGAGCACGACACGGCGTGGGCGATGACGGTGCATAAATCGCAGGGCTCTGAGTTCAACCATGCGGCGCTGATCCTGCCAACGCAGCTTTCACCGGTCATCACCCGTGAACTGATTTACACCGCCATTACCCGCGCGCGTCAGCGGCTCTCGCTGTACGCCGATGAACGTATTCTGGTGCAGGCGATTGCCACCCGCACCGAGCGGCGCAGCGGACTAAGCGCTATTTTCGAAGCGCAATAGGCAACAGCCCTCACGCAAAGGTGAGGGCTGCACATTATCCCAGGTCGGCCATCAGCACCTTTGAGCGGCGCTGATAGTTGTACATCTCTTTTTTGCTTTCCGGCAGCGAATCAATGTCCACCGGCGTAAACCCGCGCTCCTGGAACCAGTGAATGCTGCGCGTGGTGAGCACGAACAGCTTGCTAAGTCCAATCTGACGCGCCTGGGCGGCCACGCGCTCGAGCAACATCTCACCGCGCGACGAGCTGCGATAGTCCGGATGAACGGCAACGCAGGCCATTTCACCGATCTTCTCTTCAGGGAACGGATACAGAGCGGCACAGGCAATGGTCAGGTTGTCGCGCTGAATAATGGTGAATTTGTCGATCTCCATTTCCAGCTGCTCGCGGGAGCGGCGAACCAGAATGCCCTGCTGCTCCAGCGGGCGGATAAGCTCCAGAATGCCGCCAATATCGTTGATGGTGGCGCGACGGATCTGCTCGGCGCTCTCCATCACGATCTGCGTGCCGATACCGTCGCGGGAGAATAATTCCTGCAACAGCGCGCCGTCTTCCTGGTAGCTGATCAGGTGGCTACGGCGCACGCCGCTGCGGCAGGCTTTTACCGCCCCACGCAGAAAACGCACCGTACCGGAGTAGTAATCGCCTTCGGCTTCGAGCGCTTCAACGCGCGCCTGGGCCTCGTTCGGGAAGAGTTCCGGCACGATCACTCCTTCGTCGTTGACCACGCCCTGAGAGGAGCAAAAGCCAATCATCTTTTCCGCCTTCAGCTTGATTGCGAGCTGGGTGGCGATCTCTTCGGAGGTGAGGTTAAAGCTTTCGCCCGTTACGGAAACCGCCACCGGCCCCATCAGCACGATGGCGCCGCTGTCCAGCTGGCGGTGGATCGCCTCTTCATCGATACGACGAATGCGGCCGCTGTGGCAATAGTCCACGCCGTCGTCCACGCCGAGCGGCTGGGCGATAATGAAGTTGCCGCTGACCACGTTAATGTGCGCCCCCTGAAGCGGGGTGTTGTTGAGGCTCATTGACAGGCGCGCGGTAATATCCAGCTGCAACAGCCCGGCGGCCTGCTTGACCAGCTCAAGCGTTTTGGCATCGGTTACGCGGGTATTTTTGTGATAAATCGGCTCATGGTGATGCGCTTCCAGATTGGCATCGATCTGCGGACGTGCGCCGTAGACCACGACCAGGCGAATGCCCAGGCTGTGCAGCAGGCCTATATCGTTGACAATACTGGAAAAGTTTTCATGCTCGATGGCCTCACCGCCCAGCATGATGACAAAGGTTTTTCCCCGATGGGCGTTGATATAGGGAACAGAATGGCGGAATCCCTGGACCAGTTCGGTTCTACGTTCCTTCACCATGACACAACCTTAATGAATGTTTATTCGTAATTTCTGTATTTTTATTCGATTAACGCCGCGCGTGCAAGCCTAAATTTTCTGCGAAGCACAGAAAAAGATAAGTTATCTGTGCGTTAAGCCGCGAATGTTTACCCTTTTATAGATGACAGTTTATGCGTCATTCGTTAAAGTTTTCGGTCATTTGGCCTTTTTGAATATCAATTTGATTTCTTGCTCGGGAGAAGCATGTCGGGATCCAAATCAGCAATAAGCCGCCGCCGCCTGTTACAGGGGGCCGGGGCAATGTGGTTGCTTAGCGTCAGTCAGGTTGCATTCGCTGCCGTCAGCCAGGTGGTCGCGGTGCGTGTCTGGCCGTCGTCGACCTATACGCGCGTGACGGTAGAATCCAATCGGGTACTGAAATATAAGCAATTTGCCCTGAGTAACCCGGAACGCGTCGTGGTCGATCTCGAAGGTGTTAACCTGAACTCCGTCCTGAAGGGAATGAGCGCACAAATCCGTGGCGACGATCCCTTTATCAAATCCGCCCGCGTCGGGCAGTTCGATCCGCAGACCGTGCGAATGGTGTTTGAGCTTAAGCAGAACGTTAAGCCGCAGCTGTTCGCCCTTGCGCCCGTCGCGACGTTTAAAGAGCGTCTGGTGATGGATCTCTATCCGTCGAACGCCACCGATATTCAGGATCCGCTGCTGGCGCTGCTAGAGGATTACAACAAAGGGGATCTTCAGCGCCAGGTTCCGCCTGCGCAGAGCGGCCCGAAGCCGGGCAAAGCCGGGCGCGATCGCCCAATCGTGATCATGCTCGATCCCGGACACGGCGGGGAGGACTCCGGTGCGGTCGGGAAATACCATACGCGCGAAAAAGACGTGGTGCTGCAAATCGCGCGTCGCCTGAAGGCCCTTATCGACAGAGAAGGCAATATGCGCGCCTACATGACGCGTAACGAAGATATCTTCATTCCGCTGAAGGTGCGCGTCGCGAAGGCGCAAAAGCAGCGCGCAGACCTGTTTGTGTCTATCCACGCCGATGCCTTCACCAGCCGTCAGCCGAGCGGGTCGTCGGTCTTTGCACTATCAACGAAAGGGGCGACCAGTACCGCCGCGCGTTTGCTTGCAGATTCCCAGAACGCCTCTGACCTGATTGGCGGCGTGAGTAAAAGCGGCGATCGCTACGTCGATCACACCATGTTCGATATGGTGCAGTCCCTGACCATCACCGACAGCCTGAAATTTGGCAAAGCGGTTCTGGGCAAGCTTGGCAACATCAACAAGCTGCACAAGAACAGCGTCGAGCAGGCGGGTTTTGCGGTGCTGAAAGCGCCAGATATCCCGTCTATCTTGGTGGAAACGGCGTTTATCAGTAACGTGGAAGAGGAGCGTAAGCTCAAGACGGCGAAATTCCAGCAGGAAGTGGCAGAGTCAATTTTGGCGGGGATAAAAGCCTATTTCTCGGACGGGGCAACGCTTGCCCGAAGAGGGTAGAGGCAGACGCCGGGGAAACCCGGCAAATTCACAAACGTCAGATACAAAAAAACACCCGTCAGGGTGTTTATTGTTTTAAGAAGTATTGGTTGCGGGGGCCGGANNGGCTGCTCCACCCCGCGTCCGTGGAAGCGCACTATACTCGGATAGCTTTGTGATGCAACCCCTTTTTTACACAAATCCTTATTTTGTCTGTAAATTGAACGGTATTGCCGCCTTTGGAGCGTTTTTTGCGCAAAATTTGCCAAAGGGCATGCGATCGCATTTCATTAGAACGGGCGGTTTGTTATCTTCATCACGCGGAAATGGGCAACTAAAAGACGAGATATAATGAAAGGACGTTGGGCGAAGTATCTAATGACGGGCGCAATGGTCGCTATTCTGGCGGCCTGCTCTTCCAAACCGACCGATCGCGGTCAACAGTATAAAGACGGGAAATTATCCCAGCCTTTCTCTTTAGTTAACCAGCCTGATGCCGTAGGCGCACCCATCAACGCCGGTGATTTCTCCGAGCAGGTCTACCAGATCCGCAATGCGTCGCCGCGCCTGTATGGCTCGCAGAACGACGTTTATAGCGCGGTGCAGAACTGGCTGCGTGCGGGCGGCGACACGCGCAATATGCGCCAGTTTGGGATCGACGCCTGGCAGATGGAAGGGGCGGATAACTACGGTAACGTCCAGTTCACCGGCTATTACACCCCGGTTATCCAGGCGCGACATACCCGCCAGGGTGAGTTCCAGTATCCTATTTACCGGATGCCGCCAAAACGCGGTCGTCTGCCGTCCCGCGCTGAGATTTACTCCGGCGCGCTGAGCGAAAACTACGTCCTGGCCTACAGCAACTCGCTGATGGATAACTTCATCATGGACGTGCAGGGCAGTGGCTATATTGATTACGGTGACGGTTCGCCGCTTAACTTCTTCAGCTATTCCGGCAAAAACGGCCATGCTTACCGCAGCATCGGCAAAGTGCTGATTGACCGCGGCGAAGTGAAAAAAGAAGACATGTCGATGCAGGCGATCCGCGAGTGGGGCGAAAAGCACAGCGAAGCCGAAGTGCGCGAGCTGCTGGAGCAGAACCCGTCGTTCGTCTTCTTTAAACCGCAAAACTTTGCGCCGGTGAAAGGGGCGAGCGCCGTTCCGCTGATTGGTCGCGCTTCCGTGGCGTCTGACCGCTCCATTATTCCGGCCGGGACAACGCTGCTGGCAGAAGTGCCGCTGCTGGATAACAACGGTAAGTTCAGCGGCCAGTACGAGCTGCGCCTGATGGTGGCGCTGGACGTAGGTGGCGCCATCAAAGGCCAACACTTCGATATTTATCAGGGCATTGGCCCGGATGCCGGGCACCGCGCGGGCTGGTATAACCACTACGGACGCGTCTGGGTGCTGAAAACCGCAGCCAACAGCGGGAACGTATTCAGCGGCTGATTATGGTATTCTGAGTGCAATAACGGATTAATTTTCAGGGTGAGGGATAACCTCACCCTTTTTACATCTGAGGTTTTATGTCTGTGGTAATCAGCGATGCGTGGCGTCAGCGCTTTGGCGGCACGGCACGTTTATATGGTGAAAAAGCGCTGCAACTGTTTGCAGAGGCGCACGTGTGCGTGGTGGGGATCGGCGGCGTCGGCTCATGGGCGGCAGAGGCGCTGGCCCGTACCGGCATTGGCGCAATCACGTTGATTGATATGGATGATGTCTGCGTGACGAACACGAACAGGCAAATCCACGCCCTGCGCGACAGCGTCGGGCTGGCGAAATCCGAGGTCATGGCCGAGCGTATTCGCCAGATAAACCCGGAATGCCGGGTGACGGTTATCGATGACTTTGTGACTGCCGATAACGTCGCCGAGTACATGAGCAAAGGCTACAGCTACGTGATTGACGCCATCGACAGCGTACGTCCAAAAGCGGCGCTGATCGCGTACTGCCGTCGTTATAAGGTGCCTCTGGTAACGACCGGCGGCGCGGGCGGGCAGATTGACCCGACGCAGATCCAGGTCGCCGATCTGGCGAAAACCATTCAGGATCCGCTGGCGGCGAAGCTGCGCGAGCGCTTAAAGAGCGACTTCAACGTGGTGAAAAACAGCAAAGGCAAGCTCGGCGTAGACTGCGTGTTTTCAACCGAAGCGCTGGTCTATCCGCAGGCGGACGGCTCTGTGTGTGCGATGAAAAGCACGGCGGAAGGGCCAAAGCGCATGGACTGCGCCTCGGGATTCGGCGCGGCCACGATGGTGACCGCCTCCTTCGGCTTTGTGGCGGTGTCTCACGCCCTGAAAAAGATGATGGCGAAAGCGGAACGTCAGGCCTGAGCCTGACGCGCGGCGTCCAGTACCGCGTCGCTCAGCGCGCTTAATCCCTGGCTGCGTGAGGCGCTAAGCTGCCCGCGCAGTCCCAGCTGATCGAACAGCGCCAGAGGGGAGTTTGCCAGCAGATCGTCGGCGCGCTTTCCCTCAACCGCGGTCAGCAGCACCGCCAGCAGGCCACGAACAATGCGCCCCTCGCTGTCGCCAAAGAAGTGCATCTTCTCGCCGGACAGGCTAAACCCCAGCCAGACGCGATTCTCACATCCGGGGATCTCTTTCGCCTGCGCCTTCAGTTCGTCAGACAGGGCCGGAAGCTGCTTGCCCAGCATAATCAGCTGGCGATACTTATCTTCCCACTGCGTAAGGGGGCCGAAGGTCTGTCTGAGACTCTCTTCGGTGATAACGGTGCCGAACGGGTGTCCGGCGAGTGTTGGGCTTGTCATTAATCCACCAGCAGTTCAAGGGCGCGGTCAACGGCGGCAATCAGCGCGTCGACATCGCTTTTGGTGTTGTACGGCGCGAACGAGGCGCGCAGCGTTCCGCTAACGCCGAGTGCGGCGAGGAGCGGCTGTGCGCAGTGCTGCCCGGCTCGCAGGGCGATACCGTATTCAGCAAACAACGTCACCATGTCGCTGTGATGAACTCCTTCAAAATCAAACGCTAACAGGCTGGAATCCTGTACGCGGAACGACCGGAAACCCGGGCGCTTTTTGAGTTCTTCTTCGGCGAGCGTTGCCAGCCCGCGGCTCCAGGTTTCGGCCTGCGCGATGTCCGTTTCAGCAAGCCACTCCAGCGCCGCGCTGAGACCTATCACGCCAGCGACGTTCGGCGTGCCCGCCTCCAGGCGATAGGGGACATCCTGCATTTTAAAGCCGTCGAAGGTCACTTCGGTAATCATCTTGCCGCCGCCCAGCCACGGGGTCATTTCAGCCAGCAGTTCAGCCTTGCCATACAGCGCGCCGATGCCGGTCGGTCCGTAGAGTTTGTGTCCTGAGAAGGCGTAAAAGTCGATATCCAGTTTTTGCACGTCGGCCGGAAAATGCACCACGCCCTGCGCGCCGTCGACCATCACCACCATGTTGTTCGCATGAGCGATGTCGATGGCGCGGGCGAGATCCGGGCAGCCGCCGGTCACGTTGGACATCTGTCCTAGCGCCAGGATCTTGCTGCGGGGGGTAATAAGCTCAGGTAAACGCGAGATGTCGGGCAGGCAATCGCTGCCCAGCGGCAGCTTGACCACGCGCGCGCCGGTCTGCTCAGCGACCATCAGCCAGGGAACCAGATTCGCGTGATGCTCGGCCTCGCTGACGACGATCTCATCACCCGCTTGCAGGCGCGGTCTGGCGTAGCACTGGGCCACCATGTTGATGGCCTCCGTCGTGCCGCGCGTCCAGACGATGTTTTTACCGCTTTCGGCATTCAGCAGACGCGCGACCTGCTCGCGTGCGGCTTCGTAGCGCGCCGTCAAGCGCTGCGCTTCGGCAAACTGGCTGCGGTGAACATTACCGGCGCTCAGGCTGTAGAACTGCTGCGTGGCGTCGATAACCGCCTGCGGCTTCAGGGCCGTAGCGGCGCTGTCGAGGTAAATACCGGCGTCGGCAAGAGCCGGAAACTGCGCGCGAAACTGCGCGGGACTGAATGCGTTCATGGAGTTCCTCATATCGATAAGGCGATCGTCGCGCAATTTCTCCGCCAGGGCAAGGAGGTTCATATCTATCGGATTCGTCTGCATATACTGGCGACCTCGGAAAAGCAGGTTATGCTAAATAGTGTTAGGCGGATGTTTTAGCCTGTTATAAATCGAGGTTTGAATAGCATTAATTGCTAAAGGAGAATAATCATGAATAAGACAGCTGCAATCATTTCTGCCTGTGCGTTTACTTTTGCCTTGAGCGCCTGTTCTGGCAATAACTACGTTATGCACACTAACGATGGTCGTTCCATTGTCTCTGAAGGGAAACCGTCAACAGACAATGATACCGGGATGATTTCGTATAAGGACGCGAACGGCAACAAACAGCAGATCAATCGCTCTGATGTGAAAGAGATGAAAGAGATCGAGCACTAACAGAAAAGAAGCAAAAAAAAGCACCGCAAATTGGCGGTGCTACATTAATCACTATGGACAGACAGGGTAAATGTACAGGAAGTGAAAAATTGGTAGCGTGGCTACCGTGGTCTGAATCGCAGACCAATTGCAAACACAACAACACAACATCACAACCGTAAGCCAAAAGCCCTTCAGAACACGCATTCCAAAAAACTTTTCGTTCCGGCTCAGGAAGTGCCGCCACTATAGGTATTTGCTGGTAGTTCCTCAACGGACAATTTATAATGGCTCAGATAAAAAAAACTAATAGGTTAACTGTTGTTTCCTGTTTGTTAAATGCCGTTAACATCTAAGCCAGAAAGCCATGTCCAAGCGATTACCACCTCTGAATGCATTACGTGTTTTTGACGCCGCTGCCCGCCACCTCAGCTTCACCCGCGCGGCTGATGAGCTTTTTGTGACACAGGCCGCAGTAAGTCATCAAATCAAGTCTCTGGAGGATTTTCTGGGGCTTAAGCTGTTCCGTCGACGCAACCGATCCTTGCTCCTGACGGAAGAAGGCCAAAGCTATTTTCAGGATATTAAAGAGATTTTTTCCCAGCTTACCGAAGCCACCCGCAAGCTACAGGCCCGGAGCGCAAAAGGCGCACTGACTGTCAGTTTATTACCCAGTTTTGCCATTCAATGGCTGGTGCCGAGACTCTCAAGCTTTAACTCAGCTTATCCGGGAATTGACGTCAGGATCCAGGCGGTCGACCGTCAGGAAGACAAGCTGGCGGACGATGTCGACGTGGCGATTTTTTATGGTCGCGGCAACTGGCCGGGTTTACGTGTCGAAAAATTATACGCAGAATATCTCCTTCCGGTCTGTTCCCCGCTGTTGCTGACGGGCGAAAAGGCGTTAAAAACGCCGGCGGACTTGGCGCAGCATACCCTTTTACACGATGCCTCCCGCCGTGACTGGCAAACTTATACGCGCCAGCTCGGTCTTAATCATATAAACGTGCAGCAAGGCCCCATCTTTAGCCACAGTGCAATGGTGTTACAGGCTGCCATCCACGGGCAGGGCGTCGCGTTGGCCAACAACGTGATGTCTCAGTCCGAAATTGAGGCAGGCCGTCTGGTCTGCCCTTTTAATGATGTTCTGGTCAGCAAGAATGCGTTTTATCTGGTTTGCCATGACAGCCAGGCAGAACTGGGTAAAATAGCCGCCTTCCGACAGTGGATCCTGGCGAAAGCGGCAAGCGAGCAAGAAAAATTCCGCTTCAGGTATGAGCAATAACTTTTTGTGTGCTGAGCACGCATCACTTTAGGACAGAAACATGACCAGCCGATTCATGCTGATTTTTGCCGCGGTGAGTGGCTTTATTTTTGTCGCACTGGGCGCATTCGGTGCCCACGTGTTAAGCAAGTCTTTAGGCGTTGTAGAGATGGGCTGGATCCAGACCGGCCTTGAATATCAGGCGTTTCACACGCTGGCGATTTTCGGCCTGGCGGTGGCGATGCAGCGCCGGATCAGTATCTGGTTTTACTGGAGCAGCGTCTTTCTGGCGCTGGGTACGGTGCTCTTTAGCGGCAGCCTGTATTGCCTGGCGCTTTCGCATCTGCGCCTGTGGGCGTTTGTTACACCGGTCGGCGGCGTGAGCTTCCTGGCCGGTTGGGTATTAATGTTTATCGGAGCCATCCGTCTGAAACGCAAGGGCGTTGTTCATGAATAAGGTTGTTTTATATTGTCGCCCGGGGTTTGAGAAAGAGTGCGCCGCGGAAATCACAGACAAAGCGGCGCGCCGTGAGGTGTATGGCTTTGCGCGCGTAAAAGAGAACGCGGGCTATGTGGTGTTTGAATGCTATCAGCCTGACGATGCCGACAAGCTGGCGCGCGAGCTGCCGTTCAGCTCGCTGATTTTTGCCCGCCAGATGTTCGTCGCGGGCGAGCTGCTTAAAGATCTCCCGCCGGAAGACCGCATCACGCCAGTGGTTGGCATGTTGCAGGGCGTGGTAGAGAAGGGCGGCGATCTGCGCGTTGAAGTGGCGGACACCAACGAAAGCAAAGAGCTGATGAAGTTTTGCCGCAAGTTCACCGTTCCGCTGCGCGCGGCGCTGCGTGACGCCGGCGTGCTGACCAACTACGAAACGCCGAAGCGTCCGGTGGTGCATATCTTCTTTATCGCCCCAGGCTGTTGTTATACGGGCTACTCGTACACCACCAATAACTCTCCGTTCTTTATGGGCATTCCGCGCCTGCGATTCCCGTCCGATGCGCCAAGCCGCTCCACGCTGAAGCTGGAGGAGGCGTTTCACGTCTTTATCCCGGCTGACGAGTGGGACGAGCGTCTGGCAAACGGTATGTACGCGGTCGATCTCGGCGCGTGTCCGGGCGGCTGGACCTATCAGCTGGTGAAACGCAACATGTGGGTGTCATCCGTTGATAACGGCCCAATGGCGCAGAGCCTGATGGACACCGGACAGGTGACCTGGCTACGTGAAGACGGTTTCCGCTATCGCCCGACGCGCAATAACATCTCCTGGATGGTGTGCGACATGGTAGAGAAACCGGCGAAAGTCGCCGCGCTGATGGCCTCCTGGCTGGTGAACGGCTGGTGTCGCGAAACTATTTTTAACCTCAAGCTGCCGATGAAAAAGCGCTACGAGGAAGTATCGCAGAACCTGGCCTATATCCAGCAGCAGATGGACGAGCACGGCATTAACGTGGTCATTCAGGCTCGCCAGCTCTATCACGATCGTGAAGAGGTGACGGTACATATCCGTCGCTGGTGGGCGGCCGTAGGCGGGCGTCGCGACGAGCGATAGTTCCCCCCTCACCCTAACCCTCTCCCCACAGGGGAGAGGGAATTTTAACGATCTAACCTTAACTGCTGTAAATTCCCGTCTAATACCAAATCCGTCTGTAGCGTCGCCACGTCCCGGCAGATAAACGCCATCTCTTTGTGCGCCTCTAGCTTCTTACGCCACTTTTCCGGCACCTCGTCCAGCCGGGCGTAAATCCCTTCCAGATTGTGAAAATCCGTCAGCAGCTGTGCGGCGCTTTTTGGCCCAATCCCGGCAACGCCGGGCACTTTTGAACTGCTGATGCCTGCCAGTCCCCAGTAGTCGGGAAGCTGTTCGGGAGAAACGCCAAACTCGGCGGCGATAAACGGCGCGTCCAGCCAGCGTTTCTGGAAATAGTCGCGAATACGAATCGTCGGCGAAAGCAGCTGGCAGTAGCCTTTATCGGTGGAAACGATCGTGGCCTGATGCCCGGCGCTCGCGACTTTGACGGCAAGCGTCGCTGCCAGATCGTCGGCTTCGCTGCCGTGCGCGCCCCAGCAGGGGACGCCGCGCTGTTCAAAGGCGGCGCGAAGCGCGGGCATTTCGGCGTGCAGGTCGTCCGGCATCGGCGCGCGTCCGGCTTTGTAGTCCGGCAGGCGCTGGTGTCGCCAGCCCGTGTTGCGTGCTTCGTCGTCGAAGACGGCCACCGCGTGCGTAGGCTCGCTGTGGCGGATAAGCTGCTCCAGCGCATGAAGACAGGTGTCCTTACAGGGCGTGCCCTGCACCGCGTGAATACGGCGGATCAGGTTAAGCGCGTCGACGATAAGCAAATGAACGGCCACAGATAATCTCCCTTAAATCTAATGGGTAAAGGGTAACACTGTCGGCAGGGGGAAACGAATAGTGCGGGGAAAAACAGGAAGAAGCCTCGCAAAAACGAGGCTTCTTTAAGGCTTAATCGCAGGTCACGATCTTCATCGCCAGGCCACCGCGAGAGGTTTCGCGATATTTGGCGTTCATATCCTTGCCCGTTTCGTACATGGTTTCGATAACCTTGTCGAGACAGACGCGCGGCTCGCTGGTGCGGCGCAGCGCCATACGCGCCGCGTTGACCGCTTTCACCGAGGCAATCGCGTTACGTTCAATGCACGGCACCTGCACCTGTCCGGCGACCGGATCGCAGGTCAGACCCAGGTTATGCTCCATGCCGATTTCCGCCGCGATGCACACCTGCATCGGGCTGGCGCCCAGCAGCTCCGCCAGACCCGCCGCCGCCATCGAGCAGGCGACGCCGACTTCACCCTGACAGCCCACTTCCGCACCGGAAATAGAGGCGTTCATCTTATAGAGCGAACCAATCGCGCTGGCGACCAGCATGTAGCGCGCCAGAGAGTTAGCGTTCACTTCGCGGATAAACTTGTCGTAGTACGCCAGCACGGCCGGAACGATACCGCACGCGCCGTTGGTTGGCGCCGTCACTACGCGGCCACCCGCGGCGTTCTCTTCGTTTACCGCCAGCGCAAACATGTTGATCCAGTCCACGACCGCCATCGGATCGGTGGTGGTTTTATCAGTGCTCACCAGCATCCGGCGCAGCGCCGCCGCACGACGCGGCACGCGCAGTTTGCCCGGCAGTACGCCTTCGGTGGTGATCCCGCGCTCGATACCGCCGCGCATCACGTCCCAGACGTTAGCAAAGTGCTGTTCAAGCTCTTCTTTAGAGTGCAGCGCCAGCTCGTTTTTCATCATCAGGCCGGAGAGCGACAGGCCCGTTTCCTGGCAGTGACGCTGCAAATCCGCTGCGTTTTTGTACGGATAAGGCACCTCAACGGCGGAGATGCTGGTCTGCCCAAAGTGGTCTTCGTCGACGATAAAGCCGCCGCCGATGGAGTAATAGGTCTGGCTGTACACCGCTTTGTCGCCTGCCAGCGCGGTAATGCGCATGCCGTTTTCGTGCAGCGACAGGTTGTCCGCATGGAAGTTCATGCAGTGGTCAACCGGAAATTCAACTTCGTGCTCGCCGTTCGCCAGCAGCAAACGACCGTGGGTGTTCACGTCCTGGATGAAGCCAGGGATCGCGTCAATATCAACGGTATCCGGCAGGTTTCCCGCCAGGCCCATGATAATGGCGATATCGGTGTGGTGGCCTTTACCGGTCAGGGAAAGGGAACCGTAGACATCGACAACCACGCGGGTGATGTCGTGCAAAATGCCGCGTGCAATCAAGTCATCCGTGAATTGTTTACCGGCTTTCATCGGCCCGACGGTGTGAGAGCTGGAAGGACCAATACCGATTTTAAAGATATCGAATACGCTAATCATGATGCGTCCATTGCTATCAGTCAGAGGGGAGGAGTGCGCCGCCCGAAGACGGCGCAGGAGGTATTAGCTGAACAGCGAGTAGAAAATAGCGGAGATGGCAATCAGACCCATAATCACAACGAACACGTTGCTGATATGGCCGCTGTATTTACGCATCGCAGGCACTTTCTGAATCGCGTACATCGGCATCAGGAACAGAATCATTGCGATAACCGGGCCGCCCAGGGTTTCAATCATGCCCAGGATGCTTGGGTTCAGGGTCGCTACCGCCCAGGTGGTGAGCAGCATGAACAGCGCAGTGATTTTGTTCAGCTTGTTGATTTCAATGCTCTTGCCTTTACCGCGCAGAGATTTAATCACCATGCCGTTGAAGCCTTCACGCGCGCCCAGATAGTGGCCCAGGAAGGATTTGGTGATAGCGATAATCGCGATGATTGGTGCCATCCACGCAATCAGCGGTGCGTTAAAGTGGTTTGCCAGGTAAGACAGAATGGAGATGTTCTGTGCTTTCGCTTCCGCCAGATCCGCAGGGGAGAGGCTCAGTACGCAGCTGAACACGAAGAACATAACGGTCAGCACCATCATCACATGGGCGCGCGCCAGGATGCTGGAGCACTTCTTCTCTGCACCGTTGCCGTACTCTTCACGCTTCGCTACCGCGAAGGAGGAGATGATTGGCGAGTGGTTGAAGGAGAACACCATCACCGGAATCGCCAGCCACAGGGTCAGCAGCAGGCCGTTACCGCTCGCGGTTGCGCTGCTCAGGGACAGGGTTTCCAGCGCTGCGCCGTTCCACTGTGGGATCAGATAGAAGGCCAGCACCATCAGCGCGGCAACAAACGGGAACACCAGCACGCTCATCGCTTTCACGATCATCTGCTCGCCGAAGCGCACGATGGTCATCATGCCGACAATCAGGATCAGGGACAGAATGGCACGCGGTGGCGGCGTCATGTGCAGCTGGTGCGTCATGAAGCTTTCAACGGTGTTGGTGATCGCCACGCTGTAGACCAGCAGGATTGGGTAAATCGCGAAGAAGTAGAGCAGGGTGATCAGTTTACCTGCGCCCACGCCAAAGTGCTCTTCAACCACTTCGGTGATGTCTTCGCCTGGGTTTTTACCAGACAGCACGAAGCGGGTCAGGCCGCGGTGTGCGAAGAAGGTCATCGGGAAGGCGATGATAGCCATGATGATCAGCGGGATCAGACCGCCAACGCCTGCGTTGATAGGAAGGAACAGTACACCAGCGCCGATTGCCGTGCCGTACAGGCCAAGCATCCACATGGTATCCGTTTTGCGCCAGCCGCTTCGGGAATCAATCGAAGCAACGGTGCTGGTTTGAGTGGTTTCCATCTATATCTCCTGGAGGAAGCAAAATGTCAGGTTTCTGGTCGAATCCGATGAAAAAATGCCTGACGGTAATATGAAATTCGTTCAGTGACGGTTTTTTAATAATTTTCACCCGTAACTGTTTGCGGGCGGAAAGATACATTTTCGTTATGGATGTATCAGTGATCGCGATCCCAAATGCAATAATCCACTTTTGATATGGGTATCTTTAGACCATTTATCTGTTAAAAAAACGTCAAATAGAATTTACGGGCGCGAAGGCTATCAGAAACCCTATGTAGCCTGAAAGACCGGGCAGAGAGATAGGCGTCTTTTGCTGTAAAGACGTTAGGTTTTAGAGTTTTCTGGCAGGGAATTTGGATTAAGGCTGATAATTGGCGGTCTGAAAATGGAGGTAATCGTTTGCGTTTGGGATGGATTTGCTAAAAGCATTCACAAAGCATATGAATATCCCGATAAAAAAAGCCGGACAGCGGCGATGCGCTACCCGGCCTGAGCGTGAAGTGTCAATGCGTTACGTGCAGATTTCGTAGCAAGGAATATAGGCTGAGCCAGGCAGCTTCATGCGGTGCTGGGCGACAAAGCCCTGAAGCATATCGTCCATACGGCGCATCATCTCTCGGTCGCCGTGGATTTTGTACGGGCCAAACTCCTCAATCGCGCGAATGCCCACCTCTTTGACGTTACCCGCAACGATCCCCGAGAAGGCGCGGCGCAGGTCGGCCGCCAGAACTTCAACCGGCTGATCCGGATAGAGTTTCAGGTTAGCCATATTCTCGTGCGACGGCTCGAACGGGATTTGCAGATCCGGGGCGATACGAATGGACCAGTTGAAGCTGTAGGCGTCCCCGGTATCACGGCGGTTTTCTTTCACCAGCGGCATCGCTTTCTTCATCTGACGGGCTACCTCGGCGGCGTCGTCAATGATGATGCGGTAGTGACGGCGCGCGGATTCACCCAGCGTGTGGACGATAAATTCATCCAGCACGCGGAAGTAATCGGCACTCTCTTTCGGCCCGGTCAGGATCAGCGGCAATACCTGATTTTTGTTCGCCGGGTTCATCAGAATCCCGAGCAGATAGAGCAGCTCTTCGGCAGTACCCACGCCGCCCGGGAAGATGATGATCCCGTGCGCGATACGGACAAACGCCTCAAGACGTTTTTCGATATCCGGCATGATAATCAGCTCGTTAACCAGCGGGTTAGGCGGCTCGGCGGCAATGATTGACGGCTCGGTCATGCCGATAAAGCGTCCCTCTTTATAACGCTGCTGCGCGTGGCCGACGGCGGCCCCTTTCATTGGCGCTTCCATCGCACCCGGCCCGCAGCCGGTGCAGATATTCAGCTCGCGCAGGCCAAGCTGTGTCCCCACCCGGCGGGCGTAGAGGTATTCGGTTTCATTAATAGAGTGACCGCCCCAGCAGACAACCATATTGGGCGCCTCGCCAACGTGCAGGGCGCGGGCGTTACGCAGAATAGAGAAGACCAGATTGGTGATATGCACCGAGCTTTCCAGATCGAGATGCTGGAAGCGGCCCGCGTTGTGAATTTGCCCGTTAACAAACAGGATATCGCGCAGCACGGCGAACAGGTTGGCCTGCAAAGAGCGAATAATTCGCCCGTCAACAAAGGCATCTTCAGGCGGGTTGATCACCTCAAGTTTCACGCCGTGCTCGCGGCGCAGCACGTTGATATCGAAGCTTTCGAAGCGTGACAACAGCTCTTTACTGTTATCGGTCAGGCTTCCGGAGTTCAGAACGGCGAGTGAACAGTTACGAAACAGTTGATAAAGGTCGCTACTGGCCGTGCGCTTAAGCATGTCCACTTCCAGCTGCGACAACATATCCATTGAGCCCAGTGGGCTAATATGTGTAATCAAGTGAGCTCCTTACGGGACGATTATCGTCTTTCCCTGTTGATTACAATAGCCCTGGCTTATGACGTTTCACAACCTAAAGCGCGGAATACACCGCGCATATTTCAAATATATTTAGATTACTGACGCACCAGCCGGCCCGTTGCGGGCACAAAATCGGTATTGGTGCGCCACGGGTTGATATCCAGGCCGCCGCGACGCGTGTAGCGGGCGTAAACGCTGAGCTTCTCTGGCTGGCAGAAGCGCTGAATATCGTTAAAGATGCGCTCCACGCACTGCTCGTGGAATTCATTGTGATGGCGGAAAGACACCAGATAGCGCAGCAGCTTTTCCCGGTCGATCTTCGGCCCGCGATACTGGATCTGAACCGAGCCCCAGTCCGGCTGATGGGTGATCAGGCAGTTGGATTTCAGCAGATGGCTGACCAGCGTCTCTTCGACGATCTTACCCTCGGTCGCATCGTTCAGATAATCGGTGCTGAATTCGTAACTCTCAATGTCGATATCCTGCTCGTCGATGCAGGTGCCGTTGAAATGCGCCACCGGCTGACCTTCAAGCTCGTGCAGGCGATACAGCGAAACCGTGACGTTCCCCTGTGCGCAGGCGCGTAAATCCCGCTCCAGCGTCTGCTGAACCTCGTCCCAGCTGTTGAACTGAGTCTGGTTAAAGCTGTTGAGGTAGAGCTTAAAGGATTTGGATTCGACCAGATTCTCGCTGGCGTAATCCAGCGCCACATGGCCTACCGCAACCTGCGGCAGACCGCGAGCGTTGAGCCAGGAGAGTTCATACAGCGTCCAGATATCGCCGCCTACAAACGGCAGCGCATCGGCGTGAAGCCCCAGCGGATCGCGGTTCAGACTGCGCGGCACGCCCTGCAACAGGCCTGCATCGTAGGTGTCGCGGTAATCGGTCGATTTCCCCAGCGTTAAGCCCGTTAACGCCTGATGATTTTCGTAAGACATGTTTCATTGCCACTTTACAGGTACACTTAGGGGCTGAGTTTATCCTGTCTTACGAGAAGAGAGAAATCGGTGGATATCGAAACTGCAAATGCCCTGGCCGCATTCACAACCCGCTACTGCGACGCATGGCAGGAGTCAAAAGGAACCTGGCCGCAAAGCGCTGACTTATATGGCGTTCCTTCGCCGTGCGTCATTACGACGCTCGATGACAGCGTTATCTGGCAGCCGAAAACGTTCCCGGTCGGGCAGAGTGTAAATGCGGTTGAACGCGCGATGGACATTGTGGTACAACCTGCGCTTCACGCGTTTTATACCACGCAGTATGCCGGTGATATGACTGCCCGCTTCAACGGATTAACGCTGACGCTGCTGCAAACCTGGAGCGAAGATGACCTCCAGCGCGTACAGGAAAACCTGATTGGTCACCTGGTCACGCAGAAACGCCTTAAACTTTCTCCGACGCTTTTTATCGCCACCCTCGACAGCGAGCTGGACGTGATTTCGGTTTGTAACCTGTCCGGTGAAGTGGTTAAAGAGACAATCGGTACCCGCAATCGCGACGTTCTCGCTCCTTCACTTGCGGATTTTCTCAATCGACTTGAGCCTGTTCTGTAATCCAACGTGCTACTGCGCGTGTGAGAGATCTCTTACAAGGTTTGTGAGAGATCGCCGCCGCAATAAGTTTTATCTCATGGCGACAGTAAATTTAAATTTATATTTCTCAGTCAGTTAGTCGAATTTCCGCCAAATTATCGCTGCTTACTTACTCTTACAACGCTTACAGGATGGGTTGTAAGACGATGCGGAATAGCGGATTCTATGTCCGTCGACAGGATGCCGACACGAGAAACGAACATCAGGATGATGACGTTTCTTAACAAAGGACACGCCAGGACGGCGCTTCAGGAAGGCTTCAGGATGAAGCAAAAGGATAACGCAGGACGCGTAAGGGACACCTCCAGGAAGGAGAAAGAGAGCCGGTCAGGATGGTCGGTGGGTCAGGATGGCCAGGACGTTTCAGGATGAAACAATCACGTCAGGATGATGTGAGCAGGACGCAGAGGTTTACGGACGACCAGGCCCTCGGGCTTCAGGAAAAGTTGTCACGGATGAGCAGGGAGCACAAATTGTAGCTGGATTGCTGCGGAACGAACCGGGAGCACTGTTAATACAGTGCTCCCTTTTTTTTGCTATGCTTCGCGCCATTGTGTTTTTCGCCAGAGGTTTTCATGACGCGTCACGACAGCGTACGTGCCCAGCTGCACGCCATTGAAGCAGTTTTACGTCAACATCAGCACTGGCAGGAGGTCTCTCCTCAGCCGGAAGCGTTCGCCAGTACTCAACCTTTTTGCCTGGATACCCTTGAGCCGTTCGAGTGGCTGCAATGGGTGCTTATCCCGCGTATGCACGCCCTGATCGACGGCGCGCATCCTCTGCCTGAATCGTTCGCCGTTGCGCCTTATTACGAAATGGCGCTCGATGCCGCGCATCCCACGCGCGCCGTTATCCTGGTCGAGCTGGAGCGTCTGGACGCGCTGTTTGCCGGTGACAATGAATGACGCTTGAAATCCTTTATCAGGATGAATGGCTGGTGGCAGTCAATAAACCGTCGGGCTGGCTGGTGCATCGCAGCTGGCTGGATCGCGATGAAAAAGTGGTGGTGATGCAGACCGTGCGGGACCAGATTGGTCAGCACGTCTTTACCGCGCACCGGCTGGACAGGCCGACCTCCGGCGTGTTGCTGATGGGGCTGTCCAGCGAAGCAGGTCGCCTGCTGTCGCAGCAGTTCGAGCAGCATCAGATGCAGAAACGCTACCACGCCATCGTGCGCGGCTGGCTGACCGACGCGGCAACGCTTGATTATCCGCTGGTGGAAGAGCTGGACAAAATCGCCGATAAATTCGCCCGCGACGATAAAGGCCCGCAGCCCGCGGTCACCGACTATCGCGG
This sequence comes from Enterobacter asburiae, assembly GCF_021440515.1. Classification (GTDB taxonomy): domain Bacteria; phylum Pseudomonadota; class Gammaproteobacteria; order Enterobacterales; family Enterobacteriaceae; genus Enterobacter; species Enterobacter asburiae_E. Next base: position 137,495 of record NZ_JAKCMV010000001.1, read on the forward strand.
GATGGCGACTACCGAAATGCCGGTGGCCACCAGCAAGTTTCCCACCACCCGCTACAGCCTGGTTGAGCTTTTGCCCAAAACCGGGCGCAAGCACCAGCTTCGCCGCCATCTGGCCCATCTTCGCCACCCGATTATTGGCGACAGCAAGCACGGTGATTTACGCCAGAACCGCAGCGCGGCAGACCATTTTGGCTGTAATCGTCTGATGCTGCACGCCAGCGAACTGAGCCTGACGCACCCCTTCACCGGCGAGCCGCTGTCGATTCGCGCGGGGCTGGACGAGGTGTGGATGCAGGCGCTGTCACAGTTTGGCTGGAGAGGACAACTCCGCGAAAATGAAAGGGTTGAGTTTGTGCCGGGCAACGTTCAGGATGAACAGCAATAGCGGATAGTAAGGGAGCAAAGCATGGCTGAAGTCGGCATTTTCGTTGGCACGATGTACGGTAACTCGCTGCTGGTGGCAGAAGAGGCCGAAGCGATCCTCGCCAGTCAGGGACATAAGGCCACGGTCTATGAAGATCCGGAGCTGGCGGAGTGGGAAAAGTACAAAGACAAGTACATCCTGGTGGTGACCTCGACCACCGGGCAGGGGGATCTGCCGGACAGCATTATGCCGCTGTTCCAGGGCATTAAAGATCGGCTTGGCTATCAGCCTGACGTTCACTACGGCATTATCGCGCTGGGTGATAGCTCTTATGCCAGTTTCTGCGGCGGCGGCAAGCAGTTCGATGCCCTGTTGCAGGAGCAAAGCGCACAGCGCGTGGGCGAGATGCTGCTGATTGACGCCGGTGAGCACCCGGAGCCAGAAAGCGAATCAAATCCGTGGGTTGAACACTGGGCGACGCTGCTCAAATAGCACCCCGTTGTCCACATCCCAGGCCGGGTAAGGCGTAGACGCCGCCCGGCAACAAACCCCGCATGAAATCCTCAATTCCGTGAAGTACCTTCCAGAGGTTTGGGCTTTTGCCCCAAACAACTTCTCACTGCCTTCAGAATGTTGTGTTGATGCACGGTGAGAGAGCCATCCCCCCTTACATATACTTTTCCCGTCAGTTACCAAAAGGCAGTGCGTCACTATAAAACGGCATGTAGCCGTACCAAAACTGCCAATCACCAACCTCTCATTCTGATTACCCTACGGTGCTGTACAGAATGAACTGGCGAAAGCCAGGATTCAGGAGTGCAACTATGAGTACATTAAGCCAGGCTGCAAGTAGCGCTGAGAAGCGCACAAATGCTCGCTACTGGATAGTGGTGATGCTGTTTATCGTCACGTCCTTTAACTACGGAGACCGCGCCACGCTGTCGATTGCCGGTTCGGAAATGGCAAAAGATATCGGGCTTGATCCGGTCGGTATGGGTTACGTTTTCTCTGCGTTTTCATGGGCCTATGTGATCGGCCAAATTCCCGGCGGCTGGCTGCTCGACCGCTTCGGCTCCAAACGCGTCTATTTCTGGTCCATCTTTATCTGGTCGATGTTCACCCTGTTACAGGGCTTCGTCGATATCTTCAGCGGCTTCGGCATTATTATTGCGCTCTTCACCCTGCGCTTCCTGGTGGGGTTAGCGGAAGCGCCTTCCTTCCCGGGCAACAGCCGCATTGTGGCAGCCTGGTTCCCGGCGCAGGAGAGGGGAACGGCGGTCGCCATTTTCAACTCGGCGCAATATTTCGCAACGGTGATCTTCGCCCCAATCATGGGCTGGCTGACGCATGAGGTGGGCTGGTCGCACGTCTTCTTCTTCATGGGCGGGCTGGGCATCATCATCAGCTTTATCTGGCTTAAAGTGATCCACGAGCCGAACCAGCATCCGGGCGTGAACAAAAAAGAGCTGGAGTACATTGCCGAGGGCGGGGCGCTGATCAATATGGATCAGAAGAACGACAAGGTAAAAGTGCCGTTCAGCCAGAAGTGGGCGCAGATCAAACAGCTGGTTGGCTCGCGCATGATGGTGGGCATTTACCTCGGCCAGTACTGCATCAACGCCTTAACCTACTTCTTTATCACCTGGTTCCCGGTCTATCTGGTGCAGGCGCGCGGAATGTCCATCCTGAAAGCGGGCTTTGTGGCATCGATTCCGGCGATCTGCGGCTTTGTGGGCGGCGTCCTGGGCGGCGTAATTTCTGACTGGCTGATGCGTCGCACCGGGTCGCTGAACATCGCCCGTAAAACGCCAATCGTGCTGGGCATGCTGCTCTCGATGACCATGGTCTTCTGTAACTACGTTAACGCGGAATGGATGATTATCGGCTTTATGGCGATGGCGTTCTTCGGTAAAGGCATCGGCGCGCTGGGCTGGGCGGTGATGGCGGATACCGCGCCAAAAGAGATCAGCGGCCTGAGCGGCGGTCTGTTCAACATGTTCGGCAACATTTCCGGCATTGTTACCCCGATTGCTATCGGGTATATCGTCGGCACCACCGGCTCCTTTAACGGCGCGCTGATTTACGTGGGCGTCCATGCGCTGGTAGCCGTGCTGAGCTATCTGGTGCTGGTGGGCGATATCAAACGCGTCGAGCTCAAACCTGTTGGGGGGCGTGGATAATGACAACGCAATCAAGCCCGATTGTCACCGAGATGAAGGTCATTCCGGTGGCCGGACAGGACAGTATGCTGCTGAACATTGGCGGCGCGCATAACGCCTGGTTTACCCGCAATATCGTGGTGCTGACCGACAGCGCCGGGAATACCGGCGTGGGCGAAGCGCCGGGCGGAGAGGTCATTTACCAGACGCTGGTGGATGCCGTCCCGCAGGTGGTGGGGCAGGAGGTTGCCCGTCTGAACAAGGTGGTGCAGCGGGTTCACAAGGGCAATCAGTCGGCTGACTTTGATACCTTCGGCAAAGGGGCGTGGACGTTTGAGCTGCGCGTCAACGCGGTCGCCGCGCTGGAGGCGGCGCTGCTGGATCTCCTGGGCAAGGCGCTGAACGTTCCGGTCTGCGAGCTGCTGGGGCCGGGCAAACAGCGCGATGCGGTGACGGTGCTGGGGTATCTTTTCTACGTGGGCGATCGCACCAAAACCGATCTGCCGTATCTGGAACGTTCACCCGGAAGCCACGAGTGGTATCACCTGCGCCATCAGGAGGCGCTCACCAGCGACGCGGTGGTGCGGCTGGCCGAGGCGGCGCAGGATCGCTACGGCTTTAAAGATTTCAAACTGAAGGGCGGCGTGCTGCCGGGCGAGCAGGAGATCGAGAGCGCCCGGGCGCTGAAAAAACGCTTCCCGGAGGCGCGGATCACCGTCGATCCTAACGGCGCGTGGCTGCTCGACGAAGCGATCGCCCTGTGCAAAGGGCTGGGCGACGTGCTGACCTATGCGGAAGATCCGTGCGGCGCCGAGCAGGGCTTCTCGGGTCGCGAAGTGATGGCGGAGTTTCGTCGGGCAACCGGGCTGCCGGTAGCCACCAACATGATTGCCACCAACTGGCGCGAAATGGGTCACGCGGTCATGCTTAACTCGGTCGATATTCCGCTGGCGGACCCGCATTTCTGGACGCTTTCCGGCGCGGTGCGCGTGGCGCAGCTTTGCGACGACTGGGGCCTGACCTGGGGCTGCCACTCTAATAATCATTTCGATATTTCGCTGGCGATGTTTACCCACGTTGGCGCGGCGGCACCGGGTAATCCGACCGCGATTGATACCCACTGGATCTGGCAGGAGGGTGAAGCCCGCCTGACCAAAAATCCGCTGGAGATCACCAATGGCAAGATTGCCGTACCGGATGCACCAGGGCTGGGCGTGGAGATTGACTGGGATCAGATCCACAAGGCGCATGAGGCGTATAAAAAGCTGCCGGGCGGCGCGCGCAATGACGCAGGCCCGATGCAGTACCTGATCCCTGGCTGGACATTCGATCGTAAACGCCCTGTTTTTGGACGTCACTCTTAAAAGGATGAAACGATGAGCACATTTTCTACCCCTGTAGTTACCTCCATGCAGATCATTCCGGTTGCGGGCTATGACAGCATGTTGATGAACCTGAGTGGGGCACACGCGCCTTTCTTTACCCGCAATATTGTGATTATCAAAGATAACTCCGGCCACACCGGCGTGGGGGAGATCCCGGGCGGGGAGAAGATCCGCAAGACGCTGGAAGATGCCATCCCGCTGGTGGTGGGCAAAACGCTGGGCGAGTACAAAAACGTGCTCAACGCGGTGCGTAGCGCCTTCGCCGACCGCGATGCGGGCGGGCGCGGCCTGCAAACCTTTGACCTGCGTACCACCATCCATGTGGTGACGGGGATTGAAGCCGCGATGCTGGATCTGCTGGGTCAGCATCTGGGCGTCAACGTCGCCTCCCTGCTGGGCGAAGGCCAGCAGCGCAGTGAAGTGGAAATGCTGGGCTATCTGTTCTTCGTGGGCAACCGCAAGCAGACCCCACTGGCCTATCAAAGCCAGCCGGACGAACAATGCGACTGGTATCGCCTTCGTCATGAAGAAGCCATGACCCCGGATGCCGTGGTGCGCCTGGCGGAAGCGGCGTACGAAAAGTATGGCTTTAACGATTTCAAACTGAAAGGCGGCGTGCTGGCGGGCGAAGAAGAGGCGGAAGCCATCTCTGCGCTGGCAAAACGTTTCCCGCAGGCGCGCGTAACGCTGGATCCCAACGGCGCCTGGTCGCTGGATGAAGCCATCAAAATCGGCAAACAGCTGAAGGGCGTGCTGGCCTATGCGGAAGATCCGTGCGGCGCCGAGCAGGGCTTCTCGGGTCGCGAGGTGATGGCCGAGTTCCGCCGCGCAACCGGCCTGCCGACGGCGACCAACATGATTGCCACCGACTGGCGTCAGATGGGCCATACGCTGTCGTTGCAGTCGGTGGATATTCCGCTGGCGGATCCGCACTTCTGGACCATGCAGGGTTCAGTGCGCGTCGCGCAGATGTGCCACGAGTTCGGCCTGACCTGGGGTTCCCACTCTAACAACCACTTCGACGTGTCGCTGGCGATGTTCACCCACGTGGCCGCCGCCGCGCCGGGCAATATTACCGCGATCGACACCCACTGGATCTGGCAGGAGGGCAATCAGCGCCTGACCAAAGCGCCGTTTGAAATCAAAGGCGGCATGGTGCAGGTGCCATCGACGCCGGGTCTGGGCGTGGAGCTGGATATGGATCGGGTAATGAAGGCGCACGAGCTGTATCAGCAGTATGGTCTGGGGGCGCGTGATGACGCGATGGCGATGCAGTACCTGATCCCGGACTGGACCTTCAACAACAAACGTCCTTGCATGGTGCGTTAGGCGTTATCCGGCCGGTTCCTGCGGGAATCGGCTTTTTCGCAAGCTGGGCGGGTGTATGCTTAACGAGGTAAACATGCGTAAGGATGGCTTATGAAAATTGTTATCGCACCGGACTCGTATAAGGAAAGTTTGAGTGCGCTGGAGGTCGCGACAGCGATAGAAGCAGGCTTTCGCGAAATCTTCCCGTCTGCGCAGTACGTCAAACTCCCGGTCGCCGACGGCGGCGAAGGGACCGTCGAAGCGATGGTTGCCGCCACCCAGGGGCGAATAGTCCATGTGCCGGTCACCGGCCCGTTGGGCGAGCGCGTTGACGGCTTCTATGGCCTGTCCGGTGACGAACGCAGCGCCTTTATCGAAATGGCGGCAGCAAGCGGCCTTGAGCTGGTCGCCCCCTCTCAGCGTAATCCGTTAAAAACAACCTCCTGGGGAACCGGTGAACTCATTCGCCATGCGCTGGACGTGGGGGTGAAGCATATCATTATCGGCATCGGCGGCAGCGCGACCAACGACGGCGGTGCGGGCATGGCGCAGGCGCTGGGCGCCGCGCTGGTGGACGAGCAGGGGCAGGCGATAGGCCCCGGCGGCGGCGAGCTGGAGAAGCTGGCGCGCATCGACCTGAGCGGTCTTGACCCTCGCCTGAGCGATTGCCGGATAGAGGTGGCCTGCGATGTCACCAACCCGTTAATCGGGGATGACGGGGCATCGGCGGTATTTGGCCCGCAGAAAGGGGCGACGCCGGAGATGATTGCCACGCTCGACAGGGCGCTGGACCACTACGCGAAAACGATCGCCCGCGACCTGGATCTGGACGTGCTTAATCTCGCCGGGGGCGGCGCTGCGGGAGGCATGGGCGCGGCGCTGTATGCGTTTTGCGGCGCGCAGCTTCGTCAGGGGATTGAGATTGTCACCGACGCGTTGCACCTTGATGAGCAGGTCGCCGATGCGGATCTGGTGATCACCGGCGAAGGGCGTATCGACAGCCAGACCATTCACGGCAAAGTCCCGGTTGGGGTGGCGAAGGTGGCAAAACGCTACAACAAGCCGGTTATCGGCATTGCGGGCAGCCTGACGGCGGACGTGGGCGTGGTCCACGACCACGGTATCGACGCGGTGTTCAGCGTGATTTACACCGTTTGCTCGTTAGAAGAGGCGCTGGAAAGTGCCCGCGAAAACGTGCACATGGCCGCGAGGAATATCGCGGCGGTGTTAAAGGTGGGGCAGAAATGTTAACTCTGCTTGCCGGGTGGCGATCCGCATATATAGGTACCCGTAGGCCCGGTAAGGCGAAGCCGCCACCGGGCTTTAATTCAATTTCCCAGAAGCCTCGTCGCTTCCCGCGTCACGTTGTCCATCTCATCAAGCAGCTCCAGAAACTCCGGCTCAAGCTCTGATTCCGGGGTTCCGGCGCGCAGCTGCTGCTCAAGCAGCTGACACAGGTTTTTCAGTCGCGGCACGCCGCTGTAACCGCAGCTTCCGTGCAGCTTGTGGATAGCCTCCAGCAGCCCTTCAGGTTCTTCGCCCACCAGCTGTTCTTCCACCTTGTTGCGGATCTCTGGCAGGAACGCGACCAGCATTTGCAGCATTTCCCGGGCTAAATCCGGTTTTCCCGCCGCCTGACGCAGCGCCAGCTGCCAGTCGAAGGTCACGTTCTGATTCACCACAACCTCAGCCGTTTCAGCCGGTGCGATATAGGTCCCGCCGATATTGCCCGGCTTATAGCGCAGCAGCAGGCTGTGGAGCTTCTCTTCATCGATCGGTTTAGCCAGATAATCGTTCATCCCGGCGCTGAGCAGCTTCTCTTTCTGCCCAGCCATCGCGTGCGCCGTCACGGCGATCACCGGGGTCTGCTGCTGATGCGGAAGCTGGCGGATCAGCTCGCAGGCGCGGATCCCGTCCATGCCCGGCATCTGGATATCCATCAGGATCAGATCGAACTGCATCTGCTTCGCCTGATCCACCGCCTGCGCGCCGCTGGTACACAGCTCTACGTGCTGAACCTGATCCTCAAGCAGCACGCCAATCAGCTTCAGGTTTGCCGGGTTATCGTCTACCGCCATAACGCTCATCGGCAGCCTCTGCTCATCGTTGATGAGCGGCAGGGCCTGATGGCTCAGACGGCAATACTCCGTCAGCGCAGGCAGAAGGCGGGTGGCGGTGAGCGGCTTCAGCAGACAGGCGGCGGCTCCGTCGTTTTTAAGCTCCTCGGCGTTAAGCTGCGCGTGGCACGGCAGCGCCAGCAGAAGGTAATCGGTCATCGACGCGGCCTTCGCCAGTCGATCCTGCTGCATGGTGAGCTCGCCGGTAAAAGTGACCGGGATCCCCATCAGCAGAATATCGTAGTGATCTTCAGGCAGCGCGGAGAAGGTCGGGCTGAAGATAATCTCCAGCGGGGTGGTGCTTAACACATCCAGCGTACTTTGCGCCGCGGCGGCGTTTGGCTCGACGTAGGCCAGACGCATGCCGCGCAGGCAATCCGTCATCGGGCCGTCGGTGATCACGTTAGGATTCAGGTCGAGATTAATGTGGAACCAGAAGGTTGACCCCCGGTTTGGCTGGCTGTGGAAGGAGATATCCCCGCCCATCTCTTTGACCAGCTTCTGGGTGATCACCAGCCCAAGCCCCGTGCCGCCATGGCGGCGCGAGATGCTGGCGTCCGCCTGACGGAAGGCCTGGAACAGCCGGGACTGGTCGCGCTCAGGAATACCAATCCCGGTATCGCGGATCTGAACCTCAATCTGCACCTTGTTGTTACTGATGGCGCGTTTCTCCACCAGAATGTCGATATTGCCGCTCTCGGTGAACTTAATGGCGTTCCCCACCAGATTGGTGATCACCTGCTGTAGTCGCAGCGGATCGCCGATCACGTTATCCGGCACGTCATTTTTAATGTTAAGCGTCAGCTCCAGCCCTTTGTCGTGCGAGGAGTGGGCAAGCAGCGTTACCACCTCATCCAGCGTGCCGCGCAGCGGGAACGGAATGCTCTCCAGGATCAGTTTGCCCGCTTCCAGCTTAGAGAAGTCCAGCACGTCGTTGATGATCGCCAGCAGGTTATTTGCCGAGCGTTCGATGGTGTGCAGATGGTCGCGCTGGGTAGGGTTCAGCTCGCTTTTCAGCGTCAGGCGGGTAAAGCCAATCACCCCGTTCAGCGGGGTACGCAGCTCGTGGGACATATTGGCGAGGAACTCGGACTTAATGCGCGCCGCCTCCTGGGCGCGCTTCTTCGCCAGATCCAGCTCGACGTTCTGGATTTCCATCTGCTCCAGCGTTTCGCGCAGGTCGGACGTGGCCTGGTCGACGTTGTGCTGCATCTCTTCGTGATAGGCCGCCAGCGACATCGCCATCGAGTTGATGCCGTTTTTCAGCATGTCCAGCTCGCCCAGCATAAAACCTTCAACGCGGCTGTCGAGCTGCCCTCGACGGATGCGGTCAACCGTGTTCACCATGTTGCGGATGGGGCCGGTGACGTCGCGCATTAACCGCCAGCCGAAGATCAGCGCGATGCCGATACAGAACAGCATCATCACGCCCGAGATGAAAATTTCTTTGTACTGCTGAAGCCGCACGGACTTGAGATCCAGCTCCAGCGCCACATATCCCAGCATATTGCTGGAGGACTTGGCGTCCGATACGGCGGATTCATCCGGTGAATAGCTTTCCGATATGATTGGGGTGCGCAGGATCATGATATCCCCGCGCCGCAGCACGGTGAGATGGCGCGGGAACGCAACACCGTCCGGAAGCTTCAGCGCCGCCGGGTCGAGATGAAAATTCGAGGTGACGAACAGACGGTTGTGTTCGTCATAGACCGATATCGCCCGGACGATGTCGGAGTGCCGCCGGTGGAGCACGCTGATGAGCTGACCAATAGACTCACGGTTTTGCAGGTTCATACCGTATTCGCTGGAGACCGCCAGCGGCTCAATAATGCTGGCTCCGGCGTCTTCCAGCTGCCTCTGCAAATCGTTATAGCGGTGCACTACAAAGAAGATACTCAGCAGCAAACCGATAAGAACGGTAGGGGCGAGGATCAAAATCATCATGCGCGCACGCAGGCTGTAGTTGGTCATGGAGTTCCGTTATGGGACAATTAAGAAAATTATGTTTATTTGAGAACAATCTCGGCGATGGCGCAATTCTACTCTGCAAAGCGACGCGTGACGACGCGTCAGATCATAACTGTTGAAGCCACTGACCTCGATGCCTTTGGTCAGGGGGTTGCGCGTCACAATGGTAAGGCTCTGTTTATCACAGGCTTGCTGCCCGAAGAACGCGCGGAAATTACCCTGACGGAAGAGAAACGCCAGTATGCGCGGGGCCAGGTTAAGCGTCGTCTTAATGATAGCCTTGAACGCGTTGCGCCGCGCTGCCCGCACTTTGGCGTCTGCGGCGGGTGTCAGCAGCAGCACGCCAGCGAGGCGCTACAGCAAAAAAGCAAAAGCCGCGCGCTGGCGCGGTTGATTAAGCATGACGTCAACGCGGTGATTGCCGATACGCCCTGGGGCTACCGCCGCCGCGCGCGCCTGAGCCTGAGCTATCAGCCCAAAGCGGAACGGCTGGAGATGGGGTTTCGTAAGGCCGGCTCCAGCGATATCGTCAATATCACCCAGTGCCCCATTCTGGTGCCCCGTCTTGAGGCGCTGCTCCCGGACGTGCGTAACTGCCTCTCCGGGCTGGATGGCGTTCGCCACCTCGGGCACGTAGAGCTGGTGCTGGCGAACAACGGGCCGCTGATGGTGCTGCGCCACACCGCACCGCTGTCGAATAACGATCGCGAAAAACTGGAACGCTTTTCGCATTCTCACGAGCTTGCGCTTTTTCTTGCACCACAAAGCGAGATACTTGAGCAGGTTAGCGGAGAGGCGCCCTGGTATGGCTCAAACGGGCTACGCTTAACGTTCAGCCCGCGTGATTTCATTCAGGTGAACGACGGCGTTAATCAGCAGATGATTGAGACCGCGCTGGCGTGGCTGGACGTTCAGCCGACCGACCGGGTACTCGATCTGTTCTGCGGTATGGGCAACTTTACCCTGCCGTTGGCCCTGAAGGCGTCGAGCGTTGTCGGGGTTGAAGGCGTTGAGGCGCTGGTGGCCAAAGGCCAGGAGAACGCCCGGCAGAATGGCTTGCAAAATGTGACATTCTTTCATCAAAACCTTGAGGATGATGTCACGCAGCAGCCCTGGGCGAAGCAGGGTTTCGATAAGATTTTACTCGACCCGGCGCGGGCAGGTGCGCCGGGCGTGATGCAGCATATTATAAAACTTGCCCCAAAACGCGTGGTGTATGTGTCCTGTAATCCGGCCACGCTTGCCCGGGACAGCGAGGCGTTAACCCAGGGGGGTTACCAAATTCAGCGTCTGGCAATGCTGGACATGTTCCCGCACACTGGGCATCTGGAATCAATGGTGTTGTTCGAGCACATCTAAAATTTTGCTTGTCGACTTCGACAGGCTGGTCCCTAAAGGAGAGGACGATGGTTGCGGTAAGAAGTGCACATCTTAATAAAGCTGGTGAGTTTGACCCACAAAAATGGATAGCAAGTCTGGGGATTTCCAGCCAGCAGTCGTGTGAACGCTTAACCGAAACCTGGGCTTATTGTCTTCGCACCACGCAGGGGCATCCTGACGCCGAGCTGCTGCTGTGGCGCGGGATCGAAATGGTCGAAATCCTCTCCATGCTGAGCATGGATATCGAAACGCTTCAGGCCGCGCTGCTGTTCCCGCTGGCGGATGCCGAGGTCGTTTCAGAAGATGTCCTGCGTGAAAGCGTCGGCAAACCGGTTGTTGCCCTTATCCACGGCGTGCGCGATATGGCGGCCATTCGCCAGCTCAAGGCAACCCATACCGATTCCGTTTCCTCTGAACAGGTTGATAACGTTCGCCGAATGCTGCTGGCGATGGTGGACGATTTCCGCTGCGTGGTGATTAAGCTGGCGGAGCGGGTCGCGCACCTGCGCGAGGTCAAAGACGCGCCGGAAGACGAACGCGTTCTGGCCGCGAAAGAGTGCACCAACATCTATGCGCCGCTGGCGAACCGCTTAGGTATCGGTCAGCTGAAATGGGAGCTGGAAGACTACTGCTTCCGCTACCTGCATCCGGCGGAATACAAACGCATCGCTAAGCTGCTGCACGAACGTCGTATCGATCGCGAACACTATATTGACGAGTTCGTTGGCGGGCTGCGCGCCTCCATAAAAGAAGAGGGCGTAAAGGCGGAGGTCTATGGCCGCCCGAAACACATCTACAGCATCTGGCGCAAAATGCAGAAGAAGCACCTCGCGTTTGACGAGCTGTTTGACGTGCGCGCGGTGCGTATCGTGGCCGAGCGTTTGCAGGACTGCTACGCCGCGCTGGGGATAGTGCATACTCACTTCCGTCATCTGCCGGATGAGTTCGATGACTACGTGGCGAACCCAAAACCGAACGGCTACCAGTCGATTCATACCGTGGTGCTTGGCCCCGGCGGGAAAACGGTCGAGATCCAGATCCGTACCAAACAGATGCATGAAGACGCCGAGCTGGGCGTTGCCGCGCACTGGAAATACAAAGAGGGCACCTCCGGCGGCACCCGTTCCGGACACGAAGACCGTATCGCCTGGCTGCGTAAGCTGATTGCGTGGCAGGAAGAGATGGCCGATTCCGGGGAACTGCTCGACGAAGTGCGCAGCCAGGTCTTTGACGATCGGGTCTACGTCTTTACTCCGAAAGGGGACGTTGTCGACCTGCCGGCAGGCTCCACGCCGCTCGACTTTGCCTATCACATCCACAGCGATGTCGGTCACCGCTGCATCGGGGCGAAGATTGGCGGGCGCATTGTGCCGTTCACCTACCAGCTGCAAATGGGCGATCAGATTGAAATCATCACCCAGAAACAGCCAAACCCGAGCCGCGACTGGCTGAACCCGAACCTGGGGTACGTCACGACCAGCCGTGGACGCTCCAAAATTCACGCCTGGTTCCGTAAGCAGGATCGGGATAAAAACATTCTGGCCGGGCGTCAGATCCTGGACGACGAGCTTGAACACGTCGGCATCAGCCTCAAAGAGGCCGAAAAGCACCTGCTGACGCGCTACAACTTTAACGAGCTGGACGAGCTGCTGGCGGCGATTGGCGGCGGCGATATCCGTCTGAATCAGATGGTGAACTTCCTCCAGGCGCAGTTCAACAAGCCGAGCGCGGCAGAGCAGGATGCGGCTGCGCTCAAGCAGCTTCAGCAGAAAACCTATGCGCCGCAGCAGCGCGGCAAGGACAGAGACAACGGCCGCGTGGTGGTGGAAGGCGTGGGGAATCTCATGCATCACATCGCCCGCTGCTGCCAGCCAATCCCGGGCGACGATATCGTCGGTTTTATCACCCAGGGGCGCGGGATCTCCATCCACCGCGCGGACTGCGACCAGCTTGCCGAGCTTCAGTCCCACGCGCCGGAGCGTATCGTCGACGCGGTGTGGGGCGAGAGCTACTCGGCAGGCTATTCGCTGGTGGTGCGCGTCACCGCCAACGATCGCAGCGGCTTACTGCGTGATATCACCACGATCCTCGCAAACGAGAAGGTCAACGTGCTGGGCGTTGCCAGCCGTAGCGATACCCGCGAGCAGCTTGCCACCATCGATATGACCATCGAAATCTATAACCTCCAGGTGCTTGGCCGCGTGCTGGCTAAGCTGAACCAGGTGCCGGACGTGATTGACGCGCGTCGTCTGCACGGCGGTTAAACACTCTCTTCTGTAGGCCGGGTAAGGCGACGCCGCCGCCCGGCTTCTTTATTTTCAGGAAAACGACATGACTCAAATCGACCGCCTGCTCGGCATCATGAAACGCCTTCGCGACCCGGAAAACGGCTGCCCGTGGGATAAAGAGCAGACTTTCGCCACCATCGCACCCTACACCCTTGAAGAAGCCTATGAGGTGCTGGATGCCATCTCACGCGAAGATTTTGACGATCTGCGCGGCGAGCTGGGCGACCTGCTGTTCCAGGTGGTGTTCTACGCGCAGATGGCGCAGGAAGAGGGGCGCTTTAACTTCGATGATATCTGCGCGACCGTAAGTGAAAAACTGGAGCGCCGCCATCCGCATATCTTCGGTGACGCAGCGGCGGGCAACAGCGACGAGGTGCTTGCACGCTGGGAACAGATTAAAAGCGCCGAACGGGCGGAGAAATCCCAGCACTCCGCGCTGGATGATATTCCGCTGAACCTGCCCGCGCTGATGCGTGCGCATAAAATTCAGAAACGCTGCTCGGCGGTGGGGTTCGACTGGACCTCCCTCGGCCCGGTGCTGGAAAAAGTGCATGAAGAGATTGATGAAGTGATGCACGAAGCGCAGCAGGCCGTGGTGGACGAAGCGAAGCTTGAAGAGGAGATGGGGGACCTGCTGTTCGCCACCGTCAATCTGTCGCGCCATCTGGGTGTAAAAGCGGAAACCGCGCTGCAAAAAGCCAACCTTAAGTTTGAGCGTCGTTTTCGCGAAGTCGAGCGAATCGTGGCCTCTCGGGGCCTGGAAATGACCGGCGTGGACCTCGATGTGATGGAAGACGTCTGGCAGGAAGTAAAACGCCAGGAATCTGATCTCTAACGGATTTTTGCGATCAAGCGCAATTTGTGTGATTTTTTAAATGACAAGCGCTTGATTTGCGTCAAAAACATTTACCCAAAAGGGGCTATTTTCTCACTCCTTATGTTTGTCATGGCCTGGAATGGAGACGGAGAATGAAAGTTTGTGGCGCTCGCCGTGTTCGGGTATACTACTTTCCCGTCCTGGTTATTCCATCGTTTCACCCTAACTTCTCAGGTTCAGCATGACAACGAACTATATTTTTGTGACCGGCGGGGTCGTATCCTCTCTGGGTAAAGGCATTGCCGCAGCCTCCCTCGCAGCCATTCTTGAAGCCCGTGGCCTCAATGTGACAATGATGAAACTGGATCCGTACATCAACGTCGATCCGGGCACCATGAGTCCAACCCAACACGGGGAAGTGTTCGTTACTGAAGACGGCGCTGAAACCGATCTGGATCTTGGCCACTACGAGCGTTTCATCCGCACCAAAATGACCCGTCGTAACAACTTCACGACCGGTCGTATTTACTCCGACGTTCTGCGTAAAGAGCGCCGTGGTGACTATCTGGGCGCAACCGTTCAGGTTATCCCGCATATCACTAACGCGATCAAAGAGCGCGTCCTTGCCGGTGGCGAAGGGCACGACGTAGTGCTGGTTGAAATCGGCGGTACCGTGGGTGATATCGAATCCCTGCCGTTCCTCGAAGCCATTCGCCAGCTGGCGGTTGATATCGGTCGTGAACACGCGCTGTTCATGCACCTGACCCTGGTGCCTTACATGGCAGCCGCAGGTGAAGTGAAAACCAAACCGACTCAGCACTCTGTTAAAGAGCTGCTTTCTATTGGTATTCAGCCAGATATCCTGGTGTGCCGTTCCGATCGCGCGATTCCGGCGAACGAACGTGCGAAAATTGCATTGTTCTGTAACGTGCCTGAAAAAGCCGTTATTTCAATGAAAGACGTCGATTCCATTTATAAAATCCCGGGCCTGTTGAAATCACAGGGTCTGGACGATTATATTTGTAAACGATTCAGCTTGAACTGTCCGGAAGCTAACCTGTCTGAATGGGAACAGGTGATTTACGAAGAAGCCAATCCGGGCGGCGAAGTGACTATCGGTATGGTCGGTAAGTACATTGAACTGCCGGACGCCTATAAGTCAGTGATCGAAGCGCTGAAACACGGTGGTCTGAAAAACCGCGTTTCCGTGAACATCAAGCTTATCGACTCTCAGGATGTTGAAACGCGCGGCGTTGAAATTCTGAAAGATCTGGATGCGATCCTGATCCCTGGCGGCTTCGGCTACCGCGGCGTTGAAGGCAAAATCGCAACCGCACGTTACGCACGTGAAAACAATATTCCTTACCTCGGCATCTGCCTGGGTATGCAGGTAGCGTTGATTGAGTTTGCACGTAATGTCGCTGGTATGGAAAACGCCAACTCGACGGAATTTGTGCCAGACTGTAAGTACCCTGTAGTCGCGCTGATTACTGAATGGCGTGACGAAGACGGCAACGTTGAAGTCCGTACTGAGAAAAGCGATCTGGGTGGTACGATGCGTCTTGGCGCTCAGGCTTGCCAGCTCTCTGATGGTAGCCTGGTTCGTCAGATGTACGGTGAGCCAACCATCACCGAGCGCCATCGTCATCGCTACGAAGTCAACAACATGTTGTTGAAACAAATTGAAGCTGCTGGCCTGCGTGTTGCGGGTCGCTCCGGGGATGATCAGTTAGTCGAGATCATTGAGGTGCCAAACCATCCGTGGTTCGTTGCCTGCCAATTCCACCCGGAATTTACTTCAACACCGCGTGATGGACATCCGTTGTTTGCTGGCTTTGTGAAAGCCGCTAACGACTACCAGAAGCGTCAGGCGAAGTAAATAAAGTTAGAACGGCAACGCGTACCTCGGGTACGCGTTGTTTGTCTGGAGTTTTAGTTTAACTTGTACTGAGGAAAATCTAATGTCCAAAATCGTTAAAGTCATCGGTCGTGAAATCATCGACTCCCGTGGTAACCCGACCGTTGAAGCTGAAGTTCATCTGGAAGGTGGTTTCGTCGGTATGGCAGCTGCTCCATCAGGTGCTTCTACTGGTTCCCGCGAAGCGCTGGAACTGCGCGATGGCGACAAATCCCGTTTCATGGGCAAAGGCGTACTGAAAGCTGTTGGCGCTGTAAACGGTCCTATTGCTCAGGCAATCCTTGGCAAAGACGCCAAAGACCAGGCTGGCATCGACAAGATTATGATCGATCTGGACGGTACTGAAAACAAATCTAACTTCGGTGCTAACGCAATCCTGGCTGTGTCTCTGGCAAACGCCAAAGCGGCAGCTGCTGCAAAAGGTCAGCCACTGTTCGAACACATCGCTGAACTGAACGGCACCCCAGGCAAATACTCCATGCCAGTACCAATGATGAACATCATCAACGGTGGTGAGCACGCAGATAACAACGTTGATATTCAGGAATTCATGATTCAGCCAGTTGGCGCGAAATCCCTGAAAGAAGCGGTACGTATGGGTTCTGAAGTGTTCCACAACCTGGCTAAAGTTCTGAAAGCTAAAGGTATGAACACTGCTGTTGGTGACGAAGGTGGCTATGCGCCAAACCTGGGTTCTAACGCAGAAGCACTGGCTGTAATCGCAGAAGCGGTTAAAGCGGCTGGCTACGAGCTGGGCAAAGACATCACCCTGGCGATGGACTGTGCAGCATCTGAATTCTACAAAGACGGTAAATACGTTCTGGCTGGCGAAGGCAACAAAGCATTCACCTCCGAAGAGTTCACTCACTTCCTGGAAGACCTGACCAAACAGTACCCAATCGTTTCTATCGAAGACGGTCTGGACGAGTCTGACTGGGATGGTTTCGCATACCAGACCAAAGTACTGGGCGACAAAATCCAGCTGGTTGGTGACGATCTGTTCGTAACCAACACCAAGATCCTGAAAGAAGGCATCGAGAAAGGCATCGTTAACTCCATCCTGATCAAATTCAACCAGATCGGTTCTCTGACCGAAACTCTGGCTGCGATCAAAATGGCGAAAGACGCTGGCTACACCGCTGTTATCTCTCACCGTTCTGGCGAAACTGAAGACGCGACCATCGCTGACCTGGCTGTTGGTACCGCTGCTGGCCAGATCAAAACCGGTTCTATGAGCCGTTCTGACCGTGTTGCTAAATACAACCAGCTGATTCGTATCGAAGAAGCGCTGGGCGAAAAAGCACCATACAACGGTCGTAAAGAGATCAAAGGCCAGGCATAATCCTGCTCTTAATCTTAAATATAAAAACCCGCTTCGGCGGGTTTTTTTATGCCTGCTCATAAGAGAGTGTTTTTTTCAGGACAAAATTTTGTGTTGAGTCATGATCTTTATCATGCCGTTACTATTATTGACAGCGTAACGTGAAGACATTTTAAAACGATATCTTTTCTGCGAGCTATCTAGTTAAAGGATTGATGAATTAAATATTCGCTCCCGGGTAAACGTATTATTTATAATCTCAGTTATTACATTATTTAAAATTCGTTCTATGGATATTTAAAGGGGAATTATTATGAGTGATTATGGATTGATGAGCCTGGAACGGGAAAAAGAGGAAATTGAGCGTCTTGTGTTTGATATAGGTTTTCAATATATTAACGATCCGGATGTGAGAGTAAATTTCTTTGCTACGCACCGTGAAATAGTTGAAGGATACCTTGCTGAGTATCGATATGGTAAGGTAGATTTTGCTCAGGCAATGGATAACTTACGTGTGCATTACCAGGAATTGACTAGTGACCTTACTCAATTGCAAATGGGTAGCGTTAAACTATATGCAATTGCAAAGCGGGAAAAAGATGCTCGTTCCTTCCCAACACTGGCTTTGAAAGGTGTAGGTTTTGCTGGAGGCATTTTTCAAGTCTTCGGAGGGATCGGGTTTTGTGTAAGAGATGTTCGTACAGCATGTAAAAAACTAGGGATCCCTCTCATGATTCAAGGCGCGGAGAATTCCTATGAAAATGGTTACTATCTGATAAAGCATGAAGATCCTGAAATAATTCCTGTCCGGAGTGCCTATCATTATATGGCAAAATTAGGTAATGCTGCCAACTTAC
>NZ_JAKCMV010000010.1 GCF_021440515.1 Enterobacter asburiae
CCAGCGAGGCGTTCTGCTGGGTCACTTTATCCATCTCCGAAATCGCCTGGCTCACCTGCTCGATGCCGCGGCTCTGCTCGTCGGACGCCGCCGCGATCTCCAGCATGATATCGGTGACGCGCTTCACCGCATCGACAATCTCATTCATGGTGTTGCCCGCCGCAACGACTTCGCCAGAGCCCTGGTCAATCAGCGTCACCGATTCGTTAATCAGGCTCTCGATCTCTTTCGCGGCGTTCGCGCTTCGGCTTGCCAGCGTGCGCACTTCGCTTGCCACGACCGCAAAACCGCGCCCCTGCTCGCCCGCACGCGCGGCTTCTACCGCGGCGTTCAGCGCCAGAATGTTGGTCTGGAACGCGATGCTGTTAATGACGGCGGTGATTTCCGAAATTTTCTTCGAGCTGGTCGAGATATTGCCCATGGTTTTCACCACGCCGGAGACCATCTGGCCACCGCGGCTGGCCTTGCCGGAGGCGTCTTCCGCCAGCTTGCTGGCGTGATGGGCGTTGTCGGCGTTCTGCTTCACGGTTGCCGTCAGCTGCTCCATGCTGGCCGCCGTCTGCTCAATGGCCGCCGCCTGCTGTTCGGTACGTGAAGAGAGATCGGTGTTGCCCGCAGAGATCTCGCTGGTGCCGCGATAGATCTCTTCCGCCCCCTGGCGCACGGTGCCGACCGTCGTCACCAGCGAGTGCTGCATGGTTTGTAGATCGCGCGTCAGACGGCCAATTTCGCTGCGTCCGGTCGCGTCGTCCGCCATCGTCAGGTCACCCTTCGCGATCTTCTCGATGCGGGTCGCCGCGCGTTGCAGCGGATGGATCACCGTGCGGCGCAGCACCACGAAGGTAATCACGGTCAGTACCAGCGCCAGCGCAAAGGCGCCGATCATAAACATCAGGCCAAGCTGGGTACGAGTGTGGGCCTGGGCGGTCAGGGCGTTCGCGCGATCGGTACGGATTTTAATCGCCTTGAGCAAGACGGCGTTATAGGCGTCATCCAGCGGGCGCGCTGACTCGTTTTCATGGTTGATAATGGCTTCGAACATGCCGTTTTTGGCATATTTCAGCATCGGCTGAAGCCCGGCGATGTAGGCGTCATAGCGGGCCTTCAGATCGGCGTCCAGCGCTTCGTCCGCAGGGGTACGCACCGAGCGGCTCATGTAGGAGGCGAATCCATCCTGAGACTGTTTGATGCGCGTTTCGGCTTCGGCGATGTTCTGCTTCATCGCGTCCATTTCGGCGATACGGCTCGCGGCACCGGCGTGGATCATGTTGATTCGGGCGGTACGCAGATGGTTGGAGCTGTTGGATAGCCCGGTACGCACCTGAATTTCAGCAGTGACGTCCTGCTGGTCGGTATCGGCCTTCAGCAGGAAATACCCTGCCAGACCGGAGCTCAAGGCAAACAGAAGAATAATGCCACCGAGAATGGAGGAAAACAGCGGAACCAGCCTGATGTGATGCAAGAAGCTCAGCTTGCGCTGCGCCTGCATCGAAGTTGTGTTGTCCATGACCGTCGACTCTCTTATAGGTAAGATGCGTAAAAACACGCCTGTAAAATAGTCATCGGCACGGCGGGAAATTAGCTTACGGTTAAAAGCGCCAGCCAGGTCACACTTTAGAGAAGATTATTAAAGAAACGCCAGCGGCAAAAACCGCTGGCAGAATAATTAGTTGTCGCCAAAATGTATGACGGTACGAATGGATTTACCTTCGTGCATCAGATCGAAGGCTTCGTTGATTCGATCGAGCGGCAGACGGTGGGTGATGAACGGGTCGAGCTGGATTTTTCCGGCCATCGCGTCTTCAACCATACCTGGCAACTGGGTGCGCCCTTTTACGCCACCGAACGCCGAACCGCGCCACACGCGCCCGGTCACCAGCTGGAACGGACGGGTTTTGATCTCTTGACCCGCACCCGCCACGCCGATGATCACGCTTTCGCCCCAGCCTTTGTGGCAGCACTCAAGCGCGGAACGCATCACGTTGACGTTGCCGATACATTCGAAGCTGAAGTCCACGCCGCCGTCGGTCAGCTCAACGATCACGTCCTGAACCGGCCTGTCGTAGTCTTTCGGGTTAACGAAATCGGTCGCGCCCATTTCACCCGCCAGCTTGAACTTTTCCGGGTTGGTATCCACCGCGATGATACGTCCGGCTTTCGCCTGTACCGCGCCCTGGATAACCGCCAGACCAATTCCGCCCAGACCGAACACCGCCACGGTGTCGCCTTCTTTTACTTTCGCGGTGTTGTGAACCGCGCCGATACCGGTGGTCACGCCGCAGCCCAGCAGGCAAACTTTATCCAGCGGTGCCTGCTCGTTGACCTTCGCCAGCGAGATCTCCGCGCAAACGGTGTATTCGCTGAAGGTGCTGGTGCCCATGTAGTGATAAATCGGCTCGCCGTTATAAGAGAAACGGGTGGTGCCGTCCGGCATCAGCCCTTTACCCTGGGTGGCGCGTACCGCCTGGCAGAGGTTGGTTTTACCGGATTTACAGAACTTGCACTCGCCGCACTCGGCGGTGTACAGCGGGATAACGTGATCGCCCGGCTTCAGGCTGGTGACGCCCTCGCCCACTTCCACCACGATCCCGCCGCCTTCATGGCCCAGTACCGCCGGGAACACGCCTTCCGGATCGTCACCGGACAGGGTAAAGGCATCCGTATGGCACACGCCGGTGTGGGTGATTTTAACCAGCACTTCGCCTTTTTTTGGCGGCGCGACGTCGATTTCAACGATCTTCAGCGGCTGGCCAGGGCCAAATGCAACAGCAGCACGAGATTTCATAATGACTTCCCTTTTTGTGAGGTCTTGTGGAGTTATTTTAGATAAGAGCGCAGCAAATGGCCGACTTCAGCCATCCGAACTGCCCGCTGATCCGGGGTTGTCTCCCCCGTGACCAGCTCATCTTTGAGGTGAATTTCGACCATTTCGCCCATCAGACCATTCGCCGCACCGCGCACGGCGGCGATTTGTTGCAGGATGGCAAGACAGGGATCGCCCGCCTCAAGCGCGCGCTCAAGGGCATCGACCTGCCCCCGGATACGCCGGACGCGGGTCAGGATTCGTTTTTTATCAGCGGGTGAATGCGGCATGTGAGCTCCGGGATGGATACTATAGGGGGGTATGGTATAGAAATGATAGCGCTCCGTAAACCCCAGATCTCCTTCCATAAAGATATATCTTAAAAAGCATTACCCCCGCGCCAGAGTGACTATCATTAAAGTATCAACAAAGGAGGTAGTAATGTCTGACTTCAACACTGATAAAAATGCAGAATACGCAGGTGATAAAGCCAAGAATAAACTGGATGAACTGGCTGGCTCAGCGCAGCAGCAGTTTGGTGATATCGTTGATTCACCAAAACATCAGGTTAAAGGCGCAGCGAAGAAATATGCTGCCCAGGCCAGCGATGTGGTTTCTGACGTCACAGATACGGTTCGTAATAATCCGCTGACGGGTGTGATCGCAGCGGGTGCAGTGGGTATCGTGCTGGGGCTGTTACTTGGCCGCAAATAATCGTTACCCCTAAAATTAAGGTCCTTCGGGGCCTTATTTTTTGTGCCGCAGAGAATATATTCTTCTAACCCGCCTGGCTCGAACTTAATCTACCGGACAATACCACCGCCTCGTCCGACGTACATATCTCTATATCCTCCCCCATTAAATGCCAGACGCCGCGTGACGTCCCGCCGCTTTCAACATCGGTAATCAGCATGTCTGTATAACGAGCCTGCTGCACAATTCCGCGGAATTTAATCCAGTAGTAACCGTCTTGCATGGCATACCCTCCTTTTTGGCATGGTTAAAGTATTGCAGAGATCTGAAAAAGGGGTAGCGGAGCGGCAGAATGTTTTTTTATAAAACTTGTACACTTTCTCTGTACAGATTTGTACGGATGGTATAGATTCAATCTCAACGATGTTACTAAAATGTTTTTAAATGGTGGGATTAGATGAAACGCAACCGTGCCCCCTCTCCAACGGATAGTGCTATTGCATTGATTTACAATAAAAATAGCATTCCAACTCAGCAAGAAACGCTGGGGTTAATCGTTGGTGAAATCCTGAAAGAAAACGTACAGCTCAGCAGAATGACAATTTGTACAAAACTGTTGCGCCGTATTGAAGAGGCCTCCGGCGAGGAAGAAATCGCCCACTACAACGGCCTTATCGCCCTCTTTTTTGAGCGATGAAGTGAATTTTGATTTTTAACTTACTGACTGCGCCTTTTCAGGTAGCGGGGTGAGAAAACGTTATGCATAGAACTTTATTTGAACGACTTAAAGATGACTTATTAGGCGAGGCCGTATTGTCCATTCTAAAAGAGGAAGGCCCGATCACGTTTGTCGCTCTGGCCGATCGGTTACTGAGTATGGCGGAAGTCGAAACAAATGATGAGCGTAAGGATGCGTTGATCGCCGCTGAAAAAGAGGTTCGTCAGAAAGTGACGCGCGTTTCGCCAGACAGAGGCACCATTATTGGTGATTACGACGTCGGCAGAATTCGCTCTCTGTTCAAAAAAGACAGTCTTTCTACCCCGAACAAAAAACATTAATTTCCACAGCAACGGTGACTACGATGAGTAAAGCAATGAGGCAGCAGACTTATAATTTCGACGCACTGCACGACAAATTACTGGCGGACCATTTCATTAATGCAGGCGCACACCTGAATGATGAAGTTGAAGTGTTGGGTTCAGCTATTCGCTGTATTTTGCTGACCGGCGATAACCTCTCTAATAAAGAGATTATCCTGCAACTTATTCACGCTCTGGAAATTACCCAGGAGCCTGAAGCGTGCGACGTCATCCGCAATACGCTGGAAATTGTTGTGGGCTTCACCCGCGACGACGTCTGAGATCCCCTGCCTGCACTGACTCCCCCTCATCCACTCTCGTTTCTCGCTGTCGCGAGAGGGATGCCTTTACCTGCAAAATGCTGTAATATGCGAATTATTGCAACATTTTGCAGGATTAACGCCTTATGCACAAAACTGCCAGACAGAAATATCTGCTTGATATTCTTACCGAAAAAGGCCAGGCCAGCATCAACGAGCTTGCTGAAAAGTTGCAGGTTTCTGCGGACACCGTTCGTCGTGATTTAACCGATCTTGAAAATCAGGGCCTGGCGCAGAAGAATCACGGCGGCGCTATCGCTCTCGATCTCTCCGCTATGAATCGCCAGAGCAGAAGCGCACTTCTGCCAAAAACCAAACAGCAGCTGGGTAAAAAAGTCGCGGAAAACGTTCCCGCGGGCTCAACCCTGTTTCTGGATGCGGGCAGCACGGTGATGGCGGTAGCCACCTTCCTTAAGGGACCGCTGACGATCATCACCACGTCGCTGGATATCGCTCAACACTTTAGCGACCGGGCAGACGTTGACCTGATCCTGCTCGGCGGCAAATGGGATCAGAAGCAGCGCCTGTTTGCCGGCAGCGCCACCCTGTCCATTCTTTCGCGCTATCGCGCTGACGTTGCCATTCTTGGTGCCTGCGCCATACATCCGCAGCTTGGCTTAAGCGCCAGTAAAGAGGCCGATGCCGAAGTGAAGCGGGCCATGCTGGCGGCAAGCCATGAGCACTGGATCGTGGCCGACCATCTTAAGCTCAACCACTGCGAGCCTTACCTGGTTGCCGGGTTATCCGACATTCATCAACTGTATTTAGATCGTCCCTGGGCCGAGCTTGGGGATAACGGCGCGCTGCAAGTCATCATTGCGGACGCTTAACAACGTGGAGAGGGTCATGAAAAACGATAAGACAATCAATGTAGCGCTGATCGGCTATGGGTTTGTGGGTAAGACCTTTCACGCCCCGCTGATCCAGTCCGTCGAGGGACTGAAGCTGGCGGTCGTCTCTTCCAGTGATGAAGAGAAGGTGAAACGCGATCTCCCGGACGTGACCGTGGTCGCCACGCCGGAGGAGGCCATTCAGCATCCGGATATCGACCTGGTGGTGATCGCCTCCCCTAACGCCACCCACGCCCCGCTGGCGACCCTTGCCCTGAACTCGGGCAAGAACGTTGTCGTCGATAAGCCCTTTACCCTGGACATGCAGGAAGCGCGCGAGCTGATTGCGCTGGCCGACGAGAAACAGCTGCTGCTTTCGGTATTCCACAACCGCCGCTGGGACAGCGATTTCCTCGGCATTAAACAGGTTATCGAACAGGGCCAGATTGGCAACGTGAAGCATTTTGAGTCGCACATTGACCGCTTCCGCCCGGAAGTGCGCGTGCGCTGGAGAGAGCAGAACGTGCCGGGCAGCGGTTTGTGGTTCGATCTCGGCCCACACATGATCGACCAGACGCTCCAGCTGTTTGGCCTGCCGCAGTCCGTGCAGGGCAATATCGCCACCCTGCGCGACGGCGCGGAGATCAACGACTGGGCGCATGTGGTACTAAATTATCCGCAGCATAAGGTCGTTTTGCATTGCAGTATGCTGGTTGCCGGGGGCGTGTCGCGCTTTACCGTTCACGGCGATAAAGCCAGCGTGGTGAAAGCCCGTATCGATCAGCAGGAAGCACAGCTGCTGGCAGGCGTTGTCCCGGGAAGCGAAACCTGGGGTGAAGACAGCGACAGCATGGTGCTGTTCAACGCCAGCGGCGAGCCGCAAACCATCACGACGCCGAAAGGCGATCAGCGTCAGTATTACATTAACGTGCGCGATGCGCTGAACGGCAAGATTGAGAATCCGGTTCACCCGGTCGAAGCGCTGGCGGTGATGGCGGTGCTGGAAGCGGCGGTAACGTCATCTGAAACTGGGTCAACTCAGATGCTGGAATTAACGGCTGAAGAGCGATCTCAGCTGCGTTAAAAAAACAGGCCGGGTAGCGATGCGCTTGCCCGGCCTGCGATTCAGTGCCCCGCCGGGCAATTACGTCCGCTACGACCGCTTTTTCGGCATCATGCGCAGCAGGGTGTTGTCTTTCCAGTAGTAGTGATGCATCAGCGCCGCCAGGGCGTGCAGGCCAATCACGAAATAGCCCAGATTCGCCAGGGTGACGTGCCACTCTTTTAGCATATCCACCAGGTCGAAATTCGACTCCGCCGCGTGTGGCATCACCATGCCGAAGGCAAACCAGTCGTTTCCACGGTTGTACATCATCACAATGCCGATCAGCGGCAGCGCAATAAACAGCAGATAAACGATTAAATGCCCCAGGTGAGACATCCCGGTTATCATCGCCTTCGGCTTAGGCTGGATCGGCGGTGCCGGGTATTTCAGACGCACCAGCAGGCGCGCCACCATCAGCACCAGAATAGAGATCCCGCAGGACACGTGGATCATGTTGATGAGCGGACGGTCAGCTCGCGGGAAAAAGCCCCTGAACTCCATGGCGCAGTACGCCACGATGACCAGCAGAAACACCAGCCAGTGAATGCCAATTTGCAGGCCCGTATATTTAGTTCGCATATGATTTCCCGAGAAAAAACGTTTATCGCGTCAACATAACCACCTTTCCTTAAAAATTCATTAACTTTTCTGTATGGATTTTCAAAAGCTTCCCGACGCATGACGTATCTTCAATTGCCTCTCTCTATCTGATGGTCTAAGCCTGGATGAGTTAAAACTGTCGCACCGACAGCCAACCAGGAGATAACCATGAGTAAAATTGGTATTAACGGATTTGGACGCATCGGACGCCTTGTACTGCGCCGTCTTCTCGAAACCCAGGATAGCAATACCGTGGTCGCCATCAACGACCTCACCTCTCCCAGAGTGCTGGCCTATTTGCTCAAGCACGACTCTAACTACGGCGGTTTCCCGTGGAGCGTGGATTTCACCGAGGATTCGCTGATTGTCGACGGCAAATCGATTTCGGTGTACGCCGAAAAAGAGGCCAAACATATCCCGTGGAAAGCGGCAGGCGTGGATATCGTCGTGGAATGCACCGGTTTTTATACCTCTGAAGAGAAATCTAAGGCCCACCTGGAGGCGGGAGCCAAAAAAGTGCTGATTTCTGCCCCTGCGGGAGAGATGAAAACCATTGTGTTCAACGTTAACGACGACACCATCGAGGCCAGCGATACCATTATTTCCGTGGCCTCCTGCACCACCAACTGCCTGGCTCCGCTGGCAAAAGCGCTACACGACGCCTTCGGCATCAAAGTCGGCACCATGACCACCATCCACGCCTACACCGGCACCCAGGCGCTGGTCGACGGGCCGCGCGGCAAAGATCTACGCGCCTCTCGCGCGGCGGCGGAAAATATCATTCCGCACACCACCGGGGCGGCAAAGGCCATTGGGCTGGTGATCCCGGCGCTGAGCGGCAAGCTCAAGGGCCACGCCCAGCGCGTACCGGTCAAAACCGGATCGGTAACTGAACTGGTGTCGATTCTGGATAAAAAGGTGACCGTCGAAGAGATCCACCAGGCGCTGAAGCAGGCCACGGCGAATAACGAATCGTTCGGCTATACCGAAGAGGAAATTGTCTCGTCTGACGTGATCGGCTCGCACTTCGGCTCGGTGTTTGATGCCACCCAGACGGAAGTGACCGACGCGGGCGATGTGCAGCTGGTGAAGACCGTTGCCTGGTACGACAACGAATATGGCTTTGTGACGCAGCTGGTGCGCACGCTGGATAAATACGCGGCGCTGTAAAAAAATGCCCCCTCGCTGGCCGGAGGGGGCATTCGCTTATGACTGCAAATAGACCACCTGGGTTTGCAGGTATTCATTCAGGCCGTGCTTGCCGTCCGCTCCGCCAATCCCCGATTTGCGCCAGCCCGCGTGGAAACCCTGCATCGCTTCAAAGTTCTCGCGGTTGATGTAGGTTTCCCCGAACTTCAGCCCTTTGATTGCCTTCATCGCCACGTTCAGATTTTGCGTGTAAATCGAGGAGGTTAAGCCGTAGTCGCTGTCGTTCGCCATCTTAATGGCCTCTTCCAGCGTATCAAACACCACCACCGGCAGCACCGGGCCGAAAGTCTCTTCGTGCATGATGGCCATCTCCTGACGCACGTCCAGCAGCAGGGTCGGCGGATAGTAATACCCTTTTCCGTCGACCGCTTTACCGCCGAGCACTACCTTCGCCCCTTCCTGCACCGCGCGCGCCACCTTCTGCTCCACGCGCTCCAGCGCGGCGGCGTTGATCAGCGGCCCCATCGCGATATCGCTGCGCTCCGCCGGGTTACCGAACTGGACCGCATTCATCGCCTCGCCCAGACGGTTAACGAAGCGGTCGTAAATGCCCTTCTGCACATACACGCGCTCGGCGCAGTTGCAGACCTGCCCGGTGTTGATGACGCGGGAGTCGACAATCGCCTTCACCGCCAGCTCAAGATCCGCGTCGTCCATCACAATCGCAGGCGCTTTGCCGCCGAGCTCAAGCCCTACTTTGGTGATGTTCTTCGCGGCGGCGGCCATGATTTTTTCCCCCGCGCCGACGCTGCCGGTCATGCTGACCATCGCCACTTTCGGGTTGCCCGCCAGCTCCTGCCCGACGGTTTCACCGCGTCCGAGCACCAGGTTAAACACCCCTTTCGGCAGACCGATCTCATCGACGATTTTCGCAAACGCGATGGCGTTGTTGGGGGTAAATTCGCTCGATTTGATCACGATGGTGTTCCCGGTCAGCAGCGCGGGGGCAAGCTTGCGGGCAATCAGGAAGAACGGGAAGTTCCACGGCAGGATCCCGGTGGTGACGCCAAGCGCGCGCTTAAAGACCAGAATGTTCTCGCCCGGACGGTCGCTCTGAATGATTTCGCCCTCGTAGCGGCGCGCCCACTCGGCCATGTAGTCGATGTAATCGGCGGTGAAGGCCACTTCAACCTCCGCGAGCTGCTGGATTTTGCCGCCCTCGGCGACGATCAGCGCGCTGATTTCGCTGGCGCGTTCGCGGATCCCGGCAGAAATTTTGCGTAACCACCCCGCTCGCTCGATAGCCGGAAGGGCTTCCCAGGCTTCCTGCGCACGGTCAGCGGCGTCGATAGCCTTGCGCGCATCTTCAACACGACCGTCGGGAATACGGGAAATGACCTCTTCGGTCGCCGGGTTGACCACATCAATCCAGGCATCACCCTGCCAGGTAACAAACTGACCATCGATATACATAGGATGTTGTACGGGTACTGTCATGACCTGCTCCTGTAGTTACACTGTTTTTAACAAGTAAATTTATTGTTAAAAACTACAGTCGCACGTCCGCTTGCCTACTCTATCGCGCTGTTTTTGTGAGATATCTCAAAAAAGAATCGGGTCAGCAACGGGAAATAATTACATTTCAGCAACACAAATTGCCCGTTTGCGTGAACAGCGGCGCAAACGGGCAGCGGGCTAAATAAGAGAGCGGCTGGTCAGGGCATCGGTGAGAATGGCGTCCCGGCGTAAGATCTCCCACGCCGTCAGCACGTCGCCGGGGAACGCAACGTGCTCGATAAAATCGCGCCCGGCGGGGCCGTAGCCGTTGACGTCATCATACAGGCGCGGCAGTTCACCCAGCACCAGCGACAGATAGCGATCGACAGGCCACAGCCCGTCACCGCCGCCGCTGAACGCCAGGCCCTTATCGCTGTTTTCCAGCAGAGGGAGCACGCCGGGATGGGCAATCCAGAGAGGCGAAACGGGCTCATCCCGGCACACCCGCGCAAAGGTTGCCATCGTGCGGCGCTGCATGGTCGGGTCCTGCACCACCAGCACCTTTTCAGCCTGTAGGTTATGGCGTTTCATCATGTCCCAGCTAAAGCGGGCATTTTCCCCGCAGTTGGTGGACTGATCGTCAATCAGGATCTGCGCCTGCGGGATCTGCCAGAACTGCTGTGCCACGTCAGCCAGAATGCTGGCTTCCGCCCGCCCGGCGGTGGCGAGCCTGTGATAACGAGGATGATGCGCGATGGCGGCATAAAGGAAGGCGGTGGAGTGGCCGATACCGCCGCTGATCAACAAGGGGACACGGTGGTCGGCTGCAAAGCGGCAGGCGGCGTCGATGGTTGGGATCACCGCATTTCCGGCCAGCACCACCCTGTCGATACGCTGCGCTGGTGCGTTCGTCCCGATATCATCCTGGGCCAGCCATTGACCGACGGTATTGACGGCCGCCAGGGTGACGTCCGGCAAATTAGGAAAATTAGCCTGGGTCATGATGTTCTCCTTCGCTCAACTCTTTTCAGGGTAGTTCGTTTTCCCTGACGAACCAGAGGAGACCTCCGAAAGCCAGGAGACAAAATTAAGCGCCATTTGTCATTTTTCTGAAATAACCAGAAACATCCAAAAATCGCCGGGTTGCACCTGCATTTTATGCTTTTAATCCTGAGCCGTACAAAACATCCTGCCAGCCATGCCGCCTACAAAAGCACCCATTGCTGCTTATTTCAGCGTGATCTGACCAGTCACGCCCGCACCCCGCTTGCCAAATACAACATCCAACCCTAAGTTGCTTAACAATTTCACAACCTTTTACATTCCTGAGGTTGCACCTGAAGCGCGCCAGGTGACACCTCTTTCATCCTCTACGTGGCGGGGTTAGATGTCATGGCACAACAAGAAAGCACAACGACGGTATTACGCAAAAATAAGAAGGTGTTGATCGCAAGCCTGACCGGCAGCGCAATTGAATGGTTTGACTATTTTCTCTACGGCACGGCCGCCGCGCTGGTGTTTAACAAAATTTTCTTTCCAATGGTCGACCCGGTCATCGGGCTGATCCTCTCCTATCTCTCGTTCTCGCTAACCTTTTTTATCCGCCCTATCGGCGGCGTGCTTTTCGCCCACATCGGGGATCGTATCGGGCGCAAAAAAACGCTGGTGCTTACGCTTTCGCTGATGGGCGGTGCAACCGTCATGATTGGCCTGCTCCCGACCTACGACATGATTGGCATGTGGGCGCCCGCCCTGCTGATCCTGATGCGCGTGATTCAGGGAATGGGCATCGGCGGCGAATGGGGCGGCGCGCTGCTGCTGGCCTACGAGTATGCGCCGGAGAAACGCAAAGGCTTCTTCGGCAGTATTCCGCAGGCCGGGGTTACCATCGGGATGCTGATGGCGACCTTTATCGTGTCGCTGATGACGCTGTTTAGCGAAGAGGATTTCCTCTCCTGGGGCTGGCGCATTCCCTTCCTCTTAAGCTCGGTGCTGGTGCTGCTCGGCCTGTGGATCCGTAAAGATATCGACGAAACGCCCGAGTTTAAAAAGGTGAAAACCGCCGGCCAGGTGGCAAAAGCGCCGCTGCGCGACACCCTGAAGCACCACTGGCGCGAAGTGCTGATCGCCGCCGGGCTGAAGGTGGTCGAAACCGCGCCTTTCTATATCTTCTCGACCTTTGTCGTGAGTTACGCCACCACTACCCTGACCTACCAGAAATCCCAGGCGCTGGAGGCGGTCACGCTAGGCGCACTGGTGGCCACCGTGATGATCCCGCTGATGGGGCTGCTGTCCGATAAAATCGGTCGCCAGCGGATGTACGCCGTAAGCGTGTTCGTCCTCGGCCTGTTTATCGTGCCGTGGTTTATGCTGCTCAATACCGGCACCACCTGGGGGATTGTCCTTGCCACGGTGATCGCCTTTGGCGTGCTGTGGGCGCCGGTCACCGCCGTGCTGGGCACGCTCTGTTCGGAAATTTTCAGCGCCAACGTGCGCTACACGGGCATCACGCTCGGTTACCAGCTTGGCGCAGCGCTGGCGGGCGGTACGGCGCCGCTTATCGCCACCGGACTGCTGGCAAAATACGACGGCGACTGGGTGCCGGTGGCCTGGTATCTGGCCGTCACCGTCGCTATCTCGCTGATTGCTATCTTCTGCGCCAGCCGGGTGAAACGCGCCCCCGCGATTCAGGCTCAGCCCAACGAGCTGTGATCCTCACGCGACCCGTTCCCGGGTCGCGCTTTTGTCTTATTCTCTCTCAATACATATGATTATCATGCGATAATCACATTCGCTTGAATTATCATTTGCGTCAGACATAGAATCATTAGCCCACTAACTATTCCATTTTTACAAAGGTAAACGACGTTATGCGCCTGCCTCAACGCGATCCTTATGCTCCTCGCGAGTGGCAGCCACACGAGAAACCGGCCCTGCTGGGCTCGCCCTCTACGCCTGTCCACAGCACGCCAAAGCGCGTCGCCTATGGCGTGGTCGGGTTACTGGTCTGCCTGACCGGGGCATTGGGCAATGCGCTCGTCGCCGCCAACCTGCAAAATTTACAGGGTACGTTTGCCGCCTGGTCCACCGAAATCGCCTGGCTGCCTGCCGTATACGTGATGACCAACGTGTCCATCAACCTGCTGCTGGTGAAATTTCGTCAGCAGTACGGGCTGCGCGCCTTTACCGAAGGGTTTCTGGTGCTGTACGTGCTGGTGACCTTCTTCCACCTGTTTGTGAACGATCTCAGCTCCGCCCTGATGGTGCGCGCCGCCCACGGCATGGTGGCGGCGGCGCTGAGCTCGCTGGGCATTTACTATCAAATCCAGGCCTGGCCCGCGAAGCACCGCCTGAAGGCGCTGACCATCGGCATCACCGGTTCGTCGCTGGCGATCCCCATCGCCCGCCTCTTCTCTTCTGAACTGCTTCAGCTCGACGAGTGGCGCGGGCTGTACTTTTTTGAGCTGGGTCTGGCGCTGGTGTCGCTGGCCTGCGTAATAGCGCTGAAGCTCCCGCCCGGCGACCGACGCAAAGTTTTTGAGAAAAAAGATTTCGTCACCTTTATTCTGCTCGCGCCGGGGATGGCCCTGTTGTGCGGGGTGCTGTCGTTAGGCCGCCTCGACTGGTGGTTTGAAGCGCCGTGGATTGGCTGGTCGCTGGCGCTCTCGCTGGTGTTAATTGTCACCGCGATTGTCTTTGAGCATAACCGCGCCAATCCCCTGCTCAATACCCGCTGGCTGTCGAGCGGCAGTATCGTGCGCCTGGGGCTGATTATGCTGCTGATCCGCATCGTGCTGGCGGAGCAAAACACCGGGGTGATTGGCTGGCTGCAATACGTCGGCCTGCAAAACGAGCAGATGACCCACCTGGCCTGGTCGATACTGGCCGGGATCGTCTGCGGGATCGTCGCCAGCTGTCTGACCATCAAACCGACGAAACTGGCCTGGCCGATTGTCACCTCGCTGGTGCTGATGATTATCGCCTCGCTGCTCGACAGCCAGTCCAGCAACCTGACCCGCCCGGATCAGCTGATGGTCAGCCAGTTCCTGCTCGGCTTCGGCAGCGCGTTCTTCCTCGCGCCCGCGATGCTGGCGGGCATTGGCGGCGTGATTGCCGACCCGCGCAACCTGGTCAGCTTCTCGGTGCTGTTCGGCATGAGCCAGAACCTCGGCGGCCTGCTGGGTTCCGCCATTCTGGGCACCTTCCAGACCTGGCGCGAGAAATACCACTCCAGCCTTCTGGCGGAGCAGCTCACCACGCTTAATCCGCTGGTGAACGAGCGCATTCAGATCTATACCCAACTGTATAAAAGCCTGATAGGCGACAGCTCGCTGCTCGGCACCCAGGCAATTCTGCAACTGCAATCTGTGACCAGCGTGGAAGCCAATATTCTGGCCTATAACGACACCTATTTACTGACCGCCAGCATCGCGACCGCCACGCTGGTGTGGATTTTGTGGCGCTTGCTGCGCCTGCGCATTACGGCCCGGATAGCGCTCAAAAAAGCCACGGGCAACCAATAAGGGATATCGACAGATGATGGTTTGGGAGATGTTATGAGTCAGCAGGATGCCGCCAAAGAGCAGGCCAACACCCGCAAGAATGTGCGCATTGTTTCCGTGTTCACCGCCGCGGCAATCGGGATTGTCGGGGTGCTGGTGATCCTCTACGCCTGGCAGCTGCCGCCGTTTACCCGCGACGCGCAGTTCACCGATAACGCCTACGTGCGCGGCCAGACCACCTTTATTAGCCCGCAGGTGAACGGCTATATCACCGAGGTCAAGGTGCAGGATTTTGTTCAGGTCAAAAAAGGCGATCTGCTGCTGCAAATTGACGACCGCATCTATCGCCAGCGCGTGCATCAGGCCGAGGCGCAGCTGGCAATGAAAATTGCCGCGCTGAACAACAACCAGCAGCAGCGCAAAAGCGCCGAAGCGGTGATTGCGCGTAACGAGGCGGCGCTGAAAAACGCCCGCGCCCAGAGCCTGAAAACCCAGGCCGACCTAAAGCGCGTGAAGGATCTGACCGCCGACGGCTCGCTCTCCATTCGCGAGCGCGACGCCGCCCTCGCCAGCGCCGCGCAGGGCAGCGCGGATATCGACCAGGCGAAAGCCACGCTTGAGATGTCGCGCCAGGATCTGCAAACGGTGATAGTTAACCGCGAGTCGCTCAAGGCGGACGTTGAAAACGCCAAAGCTGCGCTGGAGCTGGCGCAGATTGACCTGCAAAATACCCGCATCGTGGCGCCGCGCGACGGGCAGCTTGGGCAAATCGCCGTGCGTCTTGGGGCTTACGTCACCGCCGGAACGCATCTCACCACCCTGGTGCCGCCGCAGCACTGGGTGATTGCCAATATTAAAGAGACCCAGCTGGCGAACCTGCGCGTCGGGCAGCCGGTGAAGTTCACCGTCGATGCGCTAAACAACAGAGCCTATCAGGGGCGCGTGGAGAGCATTTCGCCGGCTACGGGCGTGGAGTTCAGCGCCATCACGCCGGATAACGCCACGGGTAACTTCGTCAAAATCGCCCAGCGTATTCCGGTGCGCATCGAGGTGCTCGGCAAGCCTGAAGAGGCCGCGCTGTTGCGCCCCGGCATGTCGGTGCAGGTGACCATCGACACCCAGGAGGCGAAACCATGAGGCTTCGCCCGCTAACCGCCGCGCTGCTGGTGACGCTGCTGGCAGGATGCCAGTCGGTTGACGTCGCGCCCGCTCGTTCAACGTTGCAGATCCCGGCGCAGTGGCGTGCGGCCTCTGGCCCTGCCAGCCCGGCGGAGCAGCTGTGGTGGCGCAATTTTCATGACAACGACCTGAACCGCTACGTGGATCTGGCGCTTAAAAACAACAGCGACGTGCTGATTGCCCGCGAGCGGATCAACGAATATCAGGCGCGGGTGTATGCCAGCGACGGCAGCCTTTTTCCGTCGCTGGATGCAGGGTTATCGGGCACGCGCGCCCGTTCGCAATCTGCCGCCACCGGGCTTCCGGTTTACGGCTCGCTGTATAAAGGCAGCCTGACGGCGAGCTATGACGTGGATATCTGGGGCGTGAATCGCAGCACCTCCCGCGCGGCCGAGGCTTCTCTTGAGGCGCAAAAAGCGGCCGCCGCCGCAGCGGATCTTACCGTGGCCTCGTCGGTGGCGTCGGGTTACGTCACCCTGCTGTCGCTGGATGAACAGCTTCGCGTCACGCAGTCCACGCTGAAATCCCGCGAAGAGGCGTTTAACCTGGCAAAGCGGCAGTTTGAGACTGGCTATAGCTCGCGGCTCGAACTGATGCAGTCGGATTCCGAACTGCGCGCCACGCGGGCGCAGGTCCCGCAGCTACAGCACCAGATCGCCCAGCAGGAAAACGCCCTCAGCCAGCTGGTGGGCAGCAATCCCGGCGAGGTGGCGCGTAACGCCAGCTTTGATAACCTCACGCCGCTGCGCATCCCTTCGCAGCTGCCCTCTTCGCTGCTTAACCGACGCCCGGATATCGTGCAGGCGGAACGCCAGCTGATTGCCGCAGACGCCACCCTTGCGGCATCCCGCGCCAGCCTGCTACCGTCGATCAACCTGACCGCCACCGGATCGGTACAGGATCCGGCCCTGCACGGCCTGCTGGATAACCCGCTTCAGCTGTGGAGCGTGGGCGGCAGCATTCTCGCCCCGCTGCTGAACCGTCAGGCGCTGAATGCGCAGGTGGATATTTCCCAGTCCCAGCGCAATCAGGCGCTCTACAGCTACGAAAAAACGGTGCGTAATGCTTTTGGCGAGGTTAACGACAGCCTGGACGCCATTACGCGCTATCAGGAACAGCTCACGGAGCTGCTGGCGCAGCAGGAGGTCGCGCAGGAGACCCTGCGGATCGCGCAAAACCGCTATAACAACGGTTACTCTTCTTATCTTGACGTGCTGGACGCGCAGCGAACCCTCTTCTCGGTGCAAACCAGCGTGGTGCAGGTGAAAAACAACCTGCTGCTGGCGCAGATCGACCTTTACAAGGCGCTGGGCGGGGGTTGGGTTAGTGCCTGAAAACCTGCCCAGTGGCGCTGCGCTTACCGGGCCTACATTTCTCCCCGTAGGCCGGGTAAGGCGCAGCCGCCACCCGGCAAAAAAACCAAAGGAGTCAATCTATGCAACAACAGTGGTCTGCCGTAGATAATTACATGATTTCTTCACTTATTCCCCAGGACGACCTGCTGCAAAAGGTGCTCGACAACAACCAGCGCGCCGGGCTGCCTGCCCACGACGTGGCCGCCAACCAGGGGCAGCTGCTGGCGCTGTTTGTGCGCATGATCCAGGCGCAACGCGTTCTTGAAATCGGCACGCTCGGGGCCTACAGCTCTATCTGGATGGCGCGGGCATTGCCAGCCGATGGACAGCTCATCACCCTCGAAGCCGATCCGGTTCATGCCGACGTGGCGCGGCAGAACATTGCGCTGGCGGGGCTTAGCGATCGCATTGAGCTGATTGAAGGCCCGGCGCTGCGCTCCCTCGAAGGGTTTGGTGAGGTGCCCCCTTTCGATCTGATCTTTATTGACGCCGATAAACCCAATAACCCCGGCTATCTGGAGTGGGCGTTGCACTATTCACGTCCCGGCACGCTGATTATTGGCGATAACGTGGTGCGTGACGGTGAAGTGATTAACGGCCAAAGCGACGACGCGCGCGTTCAGGGCGTGCGCCGGTTTATTGAGATGATTGGCGATAACCCGCGCCTGACGGCAACGGCGCTGCAAACGGTCGGGATCAAAGGGTGGGATGGGTTTACGCTGGCGGTGGTTAACGGGTAAAAACAGTGCGGTCTGATGCCCTCACCCTGGCCCTCTCCCACAGGGAGAGGGATAAAAACCGGCATGGCGTTAACCCGAAATCTGCTCCATCGCCTGCAAAATGCGTTTGTCCGAAATCGGATACGGCGTACCAAGCTGCTGCGCGAAGAAGCTCACCCGCAGCTCCTCGATCATCCAGCGGATCGCCTGAACGTCTTCATCGTCGCGACGGGCAGGCGGCAGTTTGTTAAGCCACTGCTGCCACGCCTGCTGCACGCTTTCGACCTTCAGCATTTGTGCACGATCCCGATGTGGATCGACCGCCAGCTTCTCCAGACGTTTTTCAATCGCGTGCAGATAACGCAGCGTATCGCCCAGACGCTTAAAACCGTTGCCGGTGACGAAACCGCGATACACCAGCCCCGCCATCTGCGCCTTCACGTCCGACAGCCCCAGCGCCATGGTCATATCCACGCGCCCTTTCAGGCGTTTGTTGATATTGAACACCGCCGTCAGGATCTGTTCGACCTGTTTGGCAATCTCGACCACCGTATCGTTCAGCTCGGCTCGGACCTTCTCGTGCAGCTTCGCAAAGCCCTCTTCGGTCCAGACCGGGCCACCCGCTTCGTCGATGAGCTTGTCCACGCCGCAGGAGATGCAGTCGTCGATCAGATCCAGCACTTTGCCGTACGGGTTAAAGTACAGCCCCAGCTTGGCCTTGTTCGGCAGCTTTTCGTGCAGATATTTGATCGGCGACGGGATATTCAGCAACAGCAGGCGACGCAGGCCGCGCCACATCTGCTGCTGCTGTTCCAGCGGATTATCAAACAGCCTGATGGCCACGCTGTCGCGCTCGTCCACCAGCGCGGGCCAGGCTTTCACCTTATAGTTCCCGCGTTTCTGCTCGTAACTTTCCGGAAGCTGACCAAAGCTCCAGATATGCAGCCCGCTCTGTTCGATTCCATCGTCCGCCACGGCGGAGAGGGTTTCCTGCACTTTCCCCTTGAGCGCGTCCTTCAGCGCCGTCAGGGAACGGCCTTCCTGAAGCTTTTTGTTTTTATCGTCCACCACGCGGAAGCTGATTTTCAGGTGATCGGGCACCTGATCCCAGTTCCAGTCTTCCCGGTCGATGGTCGTGCCGGTCATACGGCGGAACTCGCGTTCGAGGGATTCCAGCAGCGGCAGCTCCAGCGGCGTCGCGCGGCCTAAAAAGGCTTCCGCGTAGTTTGGCGCGGGCACAAAGTTACGGCGCACCGGCTTCGGCAGCGACTTGATCAGCGCAATCACCAGCTCGCGGCGCAGGCCCGGAATTTGCCACTCGAAGCCGCTCTCTTCCACCTGATTGAGCAGCGGCAGTGGGATATGCACCGTTACGCCGTCGGCGTCGGTTCCCGGCTCAAACTGATAGGTCAGACGCAGCTTCAGGTTGCCCTGATGCCAGAAGTTCGGGTAGTCGAGCTTGCTGACCTGCTCCGCCCCCTCTTTGATCAACATGCTCTTTTCAAAATTGAGCAGATCCGGCGTTTCTTTACTGGCCTTTTTCCACCAGCTGTCGAAGTGGCGGGCGGAAATCACCTCATGGCTGATGCGCTGATCGTAAAACTCAAACAGCGCATCGTCGTCCACCAGAATGTCGCGGCGGCGCGTTTTGTGCTCAAGCTCCTCCACTTCGGCGCGAAGCTTGAGGTTTTCTCGGAAGAAGGCGTGACGCGTCTGCCAGTCGCCCTCCACCAGCGCGTGACGAATAAACAGCTCGCGGGACAGCGCCGGATCGATCTGGCTGTAGTTGACCTTACGCGCCGCAACCACCGGCAGGCCGTAGACGGTTACTTTCTCCGTCGCCATCACCGCGCCCTGTGCGCGCTCCCAGTGCGGTTCACTGTACGAGCGTTTCAGCAGGTGCTGCGCCAGCGGTTCGACCCATTCCGGATCGATACGCGCGGCAATGCGTCCCCACAGGCGGCTGGTTTCCACCAGCTCTGCCACCATCGTCCACTTCGGCGGCTTTTTGAATAAGCCAGAACCCGGAAAGATGGAGAAACGGGCGTTGCGCGCGCCGGTAAACTCCTGTTTATCGGCGTCTTTCATCCCGATATGGGACAGTAGACCGGTCA
Source organism: Enterobacter asburiae (assembly GCF_021440515.1). GTDB lineage: Bacteria > Pseudomonadota > Gammaproteobacteria > Enterobacterales > Enterobacteriaceae > Enterobacter > Enterobacter asburiae_E. The sequence goes on from NZ_JAKCMV010000010.1 coordinate 19,947, forward strand.
GCAGCGCGATGTGGATCTCACGGTACTCCGCTGGCTCGCTGTTTACCGGAATGCCCAGCTCTTTCACCACCTGGCGCAGCTGGGTGTAGATGTCCTGCCACTCGCGCACGCGCAGATAGTTAAGGAAATCGACGCGGCACTGGCGGCGGAACTGGTTCGACGACAGCGCTTTCTGCTGTTCACCGAGGTAGTTCCACAGGTTCACAAAGGCGAGGAAATCGGACTCTTTGTCGTGGAAGCGGCGGTGTTTTTCATCGGAAGCCTGCTGCTTGTCCATCGGACGCTCGCGGGGATCCTGAATGGAAAGCGCAGAGGTGATGATCATCGCCTCGCGCACGCAGCCGTATTTCTGCGCTTCCAGCACCATACGCGCCAGACGCGGATCCACCGGAAGCTGGCTGAGCTGGCGCCCCATCGGCGTCAGTTTGTAGGCCGTGGCCTGCTCGTCGGTCGTGATAGCGCCAAGCTCTTCCAGCAGGCGCACGCCGTCCTGAATATTGCGCTTGTCCGGCGCTTCCACAAACGGGAAGGCGGCGATGTCGCCCAGCCCCAGCGCGGTCATCTGCAAGATAACGGACGCGAGGTTGGTACGCAGAATTTCCGGGTCGGTAAATTCCGGGCGCGACAGGAAGTCGTCTTCGGAATACAGACGAATACAGATCCCTTCCGACACGCGGCCGCAGCGCCCTTTACGCTGGTTGGCCGAGGCCTGCGACACCGGCTCAATCGGCAGGCGCTGCACCTTGGTGCGATAGCTGTAGCGGCTGATACGCGCCGTGCCCGGGTCAATCACATATTTAATGCCCGGCACGGTAAGCGAGGTTTCCGCCACGTTGGTCGCCAGCACGATGCGCCGTCCGCTGTGCGCCTGGAAGACGCGGTTCTGTTCGCTGTTCGACAGGCGCGCGTAAAGCGGCAGGATCTCGGTGTGGCGCAGGTCGCGTTTGCTCAGCGCATCGGCGGTGTCGCGAATTTCGCGCTCGCCGCTCATAAAGATCAGGATATCCCCCGCGCTTTCGTTACCCAGCTCGTCGACGGCGTCGAAAATAGCCTGGAGCTGGTCGCGCTCGGTGTCGTCCGCCTCTTCAACAATCGGGCGATAGCGTACTTCCACCGGGAAGGTGCGCCCGGAGACTTCGATAATCGGCGCGTTATTGAAATGCTTTGAAAAACGCTCCGGATCGATGGTCGCGGAGGTGATGATAATTTTCAGATCCGGACGGCGCGGCAGCAGCTCTTTCAGATAGCCGAGCAGGAAGTCGATGTTCAGGCTGCGCTCGTGCGCCTCATCGATGATGATGGTGTCGTACTGCATCAGCAGGCGATCGGTCTGGATTTCCGCCAGCAGAATACCGTCGGTCATCAGCTTGACCATGGTGTTGTCGCTGACGTGGTCGCTAAAGCGCACCTTATAGCCGATGCAGCCGCCCGGCTCCGTTTGCAGCTCTTCGGCAATACGGTTCGCCACGGTACGCGCCGCCAGTCGACGCGGCTGGGTGTGGCCGATCAGCCCTTTCACCCCGCGCCCCAGCTCCATACAGATTTTCGGCAGCTGGGTGGTTTTACCTGAACCGGTTTCCCCGGCCACGATCACTACCTGGTTATCGCGAATGGCGTTGAGGATGTCCTGCTTTTTCTGGCTGACGGGCAGATTTTCCGGATACGTAATCGCCGGACGCGCCGCCTCGCGCAGCACAACTTTCCCTGCCGCCTGTTCAATCTCTTTCGCCATCTCCTGGAAAATGGCCTGTTGTGCATCAGGATTTTTAACCTTCTTCACCCCGTGCAGACGACGCGCAAAGCGCTGTTTGTCGCGTAGCATCAGCGTATCCAGCTGATTCATGAGCATGGGGAAGGATAACTTTTGTTGTTCTGTCATAGCGTTAACGGGCAGTGCACTGCCGGATAAAATCTCTTTTTAATGATTGATATAGAGTACCACATCGCGGCTTTCGCCGCCTTATTCAAAAATTTCGAACATAGAATTCGATATATTGCGCTTTCTCTGCGACAGGATTGTGAATAGAGTGTCAACAAGCAACGGGGCAACCCCCTTCAATCAAATACACAACAGGAATCACCCATGAGCAAAGTATTAGTTTTGAAATCCAGTATTCTGGCAGGGTACTCTCAGTCTGGTCAGCTGTCCGACTATTTCGTTGAACAATGGCGTGAACAGCACTCCGCTGACGAAATCACCGTACGCGACCTGGCGGCAAACCCGATTCCTGTGCTGGATGGTGAACTGGTTGGCGCACTGCGTCCAAGCGACGCGCCACTGACCCCGCGTCAGCAGGAAGCGCTGGCGCTGTCCGACGAGCTGATCGCTGAGTTGCAGGCGCACGACGTTATCGTGATTAACGCCCCAATGTACAACTTCAACATCCCGACTCAGCTGAAAAACTACTTCGACCTGGTGGCGCGTGCTGGCGTAACGTTCCGCTACACCGAAAACGGCCCGGAAGGTCTGGTTAAAGGTAAGCGTGCCGTTGTGCTGACCAGCCGCGGTGGCATCCATAAAGATACCCCAACCGACCTGGTTGCGCCGTATCTGAGCCTGTTCCTGGGCTTCATCGGCATCACCGACGTGAACTTCGTGTTCGCTGAAGGCATCGCTTACGGTCCTGAAGTGGCAACGAAAGCGCAGACCGACGCGAAAGCCGCAATCGACAGCCTGGTTGCAGCCTAAGATTTCCCCCTCTCACCGCCCGGTGGGAGGGTTTTTCTTTTCTCCGCATTTCGCTATCATCCGCTCCCACTCTCCAGCCGGGCAGCCTGATGTCTGTTATTGTCGATACCTTTATTGCCCCACCCTGTAGCGAACAGATTGAGATCCTTTATCAGGACGATCATCTGGTGCTGATCAACAAACCCTCCGGGCTGCTCAGCCTGTCGGGCAAAAATCCGCTAAACCTCGATTCGGTACATCATCGTCTGGTGAAGCTGTTTCCCGGCTGCACGCTGGTGCATCGGCTGGATTTCGGCACGTCCGGTTTAATGGTGGTGGCGCGCAACAAAGCGATTAACGCCGCCCTGTGCCAGCAGTTTAGCCAGCGCGCGGTGGAAAAGCGCTACAGCGCCCTGCTGTGCGGGCACGTTGAGCATGACGAAGGGCTGATAGACGCGCCGATTGCCAGCGATCCGGCGTTGTTCCCGCTGATGTCAATTTGCGCAGACACCGGAAAACCGGCCCGTTCACGTTATCGGGTCGTCGAGCGGTTTTATCAAGGGGCAACGCTGCCGTTAACGCGGGTCGAGCTGTTCCCGGAAACCGGGCGCACCCACCAGCTCCGCATACATTGCCAGCACGCAGGTCACCCTATTTTGGGCTGTGATTTGTACGGCGGGCTGACGCTGCCCGCCACCGAACGGACGCCGCGGCTGATGCTGCACGCCAGCGGGCTGGATTTCAGGCATCCGGTGAGCGGAGAAGAGATAACGGCGCGCCACGACGCACCGTTTTGACGCGGCTTACCACATTAAATCGTCAGGGATTTTGAAATTAGCGTACGGATCGTCTTCATCTTCCGCTTCCTGAGTTAACGCACTGTTGAGCACGATGCTGTCGGCATCGCGCTGGGCGATTTTATCCGCCACCACCGCCGGAATAATGGCGTAATCGCAGTCGCCGTTGGCGTTAATCACCAGACGCGCGATAGCCAGACGTCCGTTGATCAGCTGGGCCTGGGTCTGCTTATCCACCTCAATCTTTTTGATAAGATTGCCGTCGGTGAAGTTAAAGGTGATGTTGCCCCGGGACACGGTGATGCGGTTCATCTCAATAAGCTGCTTCACCTGCGCCTTAAACTCTTTTGCCAGCACCGCCTGCTTTTGCTGCTCGCTCAGCTGCTTGTCGCGCTCGATCTGGGCCTTTTTGTTCTCTTCTACCGCCTCTCTCGCCTCGCGAGCCTGCACGCGTGATTTCTTCGCCGTTCGCTGGACCTTCGCCATCTTTTTGCTGGTCACTAAGCCCGCTTTCAGCATCTGCTCTTGTAAGGTGAGTTTTGTCATGTTCGTTTCTTAATCATCAGGAATTTTCAGGGATTATACCGGGAATCGAGAGCTTCATGAAGATCGCTCATGTTGCAGTGAAATTAAGTCACTTCCCCTTCCACGCTGGCTCAGTCATAAATGACGCATTGGTAACGTCTTAGCAACATGAACTTAGGATACATAACCACGATGAGCAAAGCTTTCACATTTACGCTTAAGCGCAGCTGCTTCGATGAGCATTATAACCCGTCCGAGAATACCCGGGCGACGACCAACTTCGCCAATCTGGCGCGCGGAGAGAAGCGTCAGGAAAATTTGCGCAATACGCTGGTGATGATCAACAACCGCTTTAACGCGCTGGCGCGTTGGGATAATCCTAAGGCCGATCGTTATGCGGTCGAGCTTGAAATTATCTCCGTGGATATGAATATTGGCGACAATCATAGCTTCCCGGCAATTGAAATATTACAGACCACTATCGTTGATAAAAAAACCAACGAGCGTATCGAGGGTATTGTCGGCAATAACTTCTCGTCCTACGTGCGTGATTATGATTTCAGCGTGCTGCTGCCCGAACATAATAAAGAACGCGAGCGCTTCAGCATTCCCGACGACTTCGGGGATTTGCACGGCAATATTTTCAAGAACTTTATCCATTCTGAGGAATATAAGGCCAACTTCAAAAAATCGCCGGTGATCTGCCTGAGCGTGTCCAGCAAAGACACCTACCACCGTACCGGTAATACCCATCCGGTACTGGGGATAGAGTATCAGCCGTCCAGCGCCTCGTTGACCGAGCAGTATTTCGCTAAGATGGGTCTTAAGGTGCGTTATTTCATGCCGGAAAACAGCGCGGCGCCGTTCGCCTTTTATTATTCCGGCGATCTGCTGGCGGATTACACCAATCTGGAGCTGATCGGCACTATCGCGACGATGGAAACCTTCCAGAAGATTTATCGCCCGGAAATCTACAACGCTAATTTTACCGCCGGGCAATGCTATCAGCCGGATTTAAACCAGCAGGATCATTCGCTGACCAAAATTGTTTACGACCGTGAAGAGCGCAGCCAGCTGGCGATCCAGCAGGGCAAATTCACGCAGGAACAATTTATTACGCCGTACAAACATATTCTTGAGCAGTGGTCGCATAACTTCTCGCTTTAAACCATTTAAAAATACAGGTCTTAATTTATGAAAACATTGCTCCCGACATCGACCGCTGGCAGCCTGCCAAAACCGACCTGGCTCGCACAGCCGGAAACGCTATGGTCCCCGTGGAAATTACAGGATCAGGAGCTGTTAGCCGGTAAGCAGGACGCGCTGCGCCTCTCTCTGGACGACCAGGATCGCGCGGGGATTGATATCGTCAGCGACGGTGAGCAGACGCGCCAGCATTTCGTGACCACCTTTATCGAACACCTGAGCGGCGTGGATTTCGAAAACCGCCAGACCGTGCGCATCCGTAACCGCTACGACGCGAGCGTCCCTACCGTGGTCGACGCCGTGGCGCGTCAAAAGCCGGTGTTCGTGGACGATGCAAAATATCTGCGCCAGCTGACGGACAAGCCCATCAAATGGGCGCTGCCGGGGCCGATGACCATGATCGACACCCTCTATGATGCCCACTACAAGAGCCGCGAAAAGCTGGCGTGGGAGTTCGCCAAAATCCTCAACCAGGAGGCCCGAGAGCTGGAAGCAGCGGGCGTGGATATCATCCAGTTTGACGAGCCGGCGTTTAACGTCTTCTTTGATGAGGTCAACGACTGGGGGATCGCCGCGCTGGAGAGAGCCATCGAAGGGCTGAAGTGCGAAACCGCGGTGCATATCTGCTACGGCTACGGGATTAAGGCCAACACCGACTGGAAAAAAACGCTCGGCTCCGAGTGGCGTCAGTACGAAGAGGCGTTTCCGAAGCTGCAAACCTCTAATATCGACATTATTTCGCTGGAGTGCCACAACTCGCACGTGCCGATGGATCTACTGGAGCTGATCCGTGGCAAAAAGGTGATGGTGGGCGCCATTGATGTGGCAAATCACGCGATTGAAACCCCGGAAGAGGTCGCCGCCACGCTGCGTAAAGCGTTGCAGTTCGTGGATGCCGATAAACTTTATCCGTCCACCAACTGCGGCATGGCCCCGCTCCCGCGCCACGTCGCCACCGGCAAGCTGAACGCGCTAAGTGCGGGTGCGGAAATCATCCGCCGCGAACTGAGCCGCTAACCGCATCGGCCTGCCAGTACAGCGGCGTTCCGAACCGTTCTACGTAATGATCGATCACCGCCCTGACGTTAAGGGGCGGATGTCGGGTGTTCGGATAGATCGCCGCGATGCTCTGCGGCTCGGTATGAATCGAGCATTCATAGCCGGGCAGCAGCGCAACCAGCTCCCCGCTCTGCAAGCGTTCGCTCACCATCCAGTCAGGGAAAAGCACAATCCCCATTCCCCCCAGCGCGGCAATCAGTAAGGTTTCGGCATTATTCGACGTCATTAGCGGCGCGATCGGGTAATGCACCCAGGCATTTCCCGGCTCTCTGACCAGCCAGCGGTTCGGGCCAAAGGATCCCCGATAGACCAGACATTTATGGTGGCTGAAATCCTCCGGGCTCTGCGGCGCGCCGAATTTGCGCAGATACTCGGGCGATGCGGCCAGATGATAATACTGCTCGCCGAAAATGCGGGCGTGAAAAGCCGAGTCCGTCAGGGTGCCGATACGAAAAATCAGATCGGCGGCGTCACGGTGCGGATCGATAAAATCATCGGTCAGCGCCAGCTCAATGTTGAGCCGGGGATAGCGCGCGGAGAGCCCGGCAAGCCCCGGCGCGATGTGCCGCTGGCCAAAAAAGACCGGGCCGTTGATGCGGATAGTGCCCGACGGCTCGCTCGCCCGTTCATCCAGCTCGCGCCGCGCCTCCTCCAGGCTCCCGGTCATCGCCCGGGCGTAACGCACAAAGAGGTGCCCGCTTTCCGTGGGAATAATGGCGCGGGTGTTGCGATAAAACAGCTGCTGGCCGAGGGCGTCTTCCAGCTGGTGGATCACGCGCGACACCTGCGAGGCGGAGATCCCCTCCCGTCTGGCGACCACGGAGAAATTCTGCGTGTCATACACCGCGATAAAAATCGCCAGCGTGCGAAGGCTGATGTTTCCGACGTCCTGCATTAATGCATTTCCTGCAAAGGTGTTTCCTGCATTATGGCATTTTTCTCATTGCTGTTCAGGCGTAGTCTTCGCCTCCTCAATAATAAAAGAGTGAGTGCTATGCAACTGATATTGATTTTACTGGTAATTGCGGGCGGCATGGGACTGTCCGTCGAAGCCGGATTGCTCGGGCCGCTGGGCCAACAGGTGGGCGATCTGTGGGCGACGTTCAGCATCTTCGGCGTAGGCGCCGCCCTGACCTTTTTGCTGATGCTGTTTTTCAGCCCGCGCAACAGCCCGAGCTTTTTTGCCCAGCCCGGCTGGCAGCTGCTCGGCGGCGTATTAGGCCCGGTTTACGTGGTGATCCTGACCATCGCCACGCCCGCCATCGGCATCGCCATGACCATGATCGGCATTCTGGCGGGTCAGGTGTTTAAAAGCCTGATCATTGACCACTACGGGCTGCTGGGAGCGCCACACCGGCGTATTGACGCGAAACGTATTATTGCGCTGGTCTTTATCATTGCCGCGCTGATTCTGGTTGCACAGGGGTAACAACATGACCGTATTAATGATTATTTTAGCCCTGGTGGGCGGCGCGACGCTGAGCGTTCAGGCGGCGATTAACGGCCAGCTCGGCAGTAAAGTCGGCGTATTTAAAAGCGCGTTTCTGACCTTTTCGGTCGGCGCCGTAGTGACCGCCCTGCTGATCTTCTTCTTCGAACCAAAACAGGCCGTCACGCTGATGGACGTGCCGAAGTGGCAGCTTCTGGGGGCGCTGTGCGGCGTACCTTACATTGTCATTATGGTGCTCGCGGTGCAGCGTATCGGCACGGCGGTGGCAACGGTGGCGGTTATTCTGGGCCAGCTGGCGATGAGCATGTTGATTGATAACTTCGGCTGGCTCGGCAACGCGGCGATCCCGTTTTCAACCAGCCGTTTAGCGGCCGTCGTCTGCCTCAGTATTGCGCTCTTTTTCATCTATTCCAGCAGTAAACCGCCGCGCAGCAAGGCATAAACGCAATCTGCCATCATTTTTAGGGTTAACCTTAAGGCAAACAGGCGCTTCATCGTCCAGGCTACTTCTTTTGCAATCAAAAGGAGGTTGTACGATGAGGCGTTTTTTTATGTCGCTTTTCTCAAGCCCTGAGTCCCTGCTCCAGGTCATGAGCCACCAGGAAATTATTGAAGCCGTCGAGGATGGCGATCGGATTATCATCGATCAGGACGGTAGCGCCTCGGTGAACTACAAAAGCCACGACGTGCGGCAGGACTTTCTGCGCCATGTTAACGCGCTGAAGAGGGCGTGAAATGGGAACCGCGATATTTATGGTGCTGATGGTGTGCGGCTACTGGTACACCAGCCGCGACCTGTCCACCCGCTTTAAAATCAAACGCTCTTTTGGCTGGGACGTCTATTTTCTCGTCGCCCTTTACGGCTGTATATTCGTTCTCCAGGGGGTGATCGCCACCGGCCTGCTCTGGTTGCTGCTTCTTATCCTCTCCGCCGCCGACAACACCTTCCACTTCACCTCGCAAAAATACGCCGACTGGCAAATGGACTTTATGAACTGGAGCTTTTTAGGCATCCAGGCGCCGGTGGTGGTGATGCTGGCGTTCGCCATTCTGTTTTGCCTGTACCGCTCTAACTGGGCGGGCAGCGCGCGGCTGGACGGTGACGGTCGTAAAAAGCTCTATAAACGCCTCGCACAGTCGAGCGGGATAGAGCAGTTGCTCTATCAGTGCATGGAGCAAGGCGAGCTGGCGCTGGTAACGCTGCAATCGCGACGCGTTTATGTAGGCATGATCCACACCGCTACGCTCGAATATGAGAAGACCGCCAACATCGTGCTGATCCCCATGCTCAGCGGCTACCGCGATGAGAGGACGATGAACCTGTGCATCGAAAATAACTACAGCAAATGGTATGACGAGCACGACATCACGCTCGATTCCGAGCCAAGAAGCGCAATGGATTTCCGGCGGGTGATTTTGCTAAGCCATATAGAAAGCCTGTCGCTGTTCGACCCGGCAAGCGCCAGCGCGCTGGCAATGGCGCAGGAAGAGGATGGCCTTTAGTGATTTTCCTCCCTGTCGCAATGGGATATATTTACGGCCTCTCATTATTAGCAGGTAACATCAGCAATGGCTCTGATCCCTAAAAACTACGCGCGGCTGGAAAGCGGCTACCGTGAAAAAGCTCTGAAAATCTATCCGTGGGTATGCGGGCGCTGCTCGCGCGAGTTTGTCTATTCGAACCTGCGTGAACTGACGGTTCACCATATCGATCACGACCATACCAATAACCCGGAAGACGGCAGCAACTGGGAGCTGTTGTGCCTGTTCTGTCACGACCACGAGCACTCGAAGTACACCGAAGCCGACCAGTACGGCACCACGGTTGTGGCGGGTGAAGACGCGCAGAAAGACGTTGGCGAAGCGACCTATAACCCGTTCGCCGATCTGAAAGCGATGCTGAATAAGAAGAAGTAAGCGTTGTGACTGCCCGGCTTTTCTCCGGGCAGATTTAACCCCATCACCCTGCCGACTTTGGCCGTAAATTCTCGTCAAACACCAGCCGCTTTCTGCCCGGCTCTTCTTCGCGCAGCGGCTCGACCTGATGCAGCGTCTGCTTACAGCGCTCAACCAGCACCTGATACTCTTTTGTCCCCTGCTTTTTCCATTCGATCTCCTGAGCGCTCAGCTCGCGGATGGCTTTTGCCGGGCTGCCGATAATCAGGTGGTTGGCAGGCATCTCCGCTTTGGCTTTCACAAACGCCGCCGCGCCGACGATGCTGTTTTCGCCGATCGTCGCGCCGTCCATGACGACCGCGTTCATGCCCACCAGCGCGTTTCGGCGGATAACGCAGCCGTGCAGGATGGCGCTGTGGCCGATATGCCCGTCCTCTTCAACGACGGTGTCCTGTTCCGGAAAACCGTGCATCACGCAGTTATCCTGAATGTTCGCGCCATCTTTAACTACGATGCGCCCAAAATCGCCGCGCAGGCTGGCGTTCGGGCCGACGTACACCCCTTTGCCGAGGATCACATCGCCAATCAGCACCGCGGTCGGGTGAACGTAACTCTCTTCCGGCACGACCGGGGTCAGGCCGTCAATTTGATAAACAGGCATACCTGCTCCTTATATGATATTCAGACCACCAAAGCGCTGGGAGTAGAGCGTACCGGGTACGGGCAGTTCGCCTACGGAGGTTTCCCCCTTCTCGCTGACAAACGCCAGCGCCCCCGGCGCCACGCGCTGGTAGATGTTAATGCACAGCTGTCTTGCGCTCTGTCCCGCCCAGTGCGCGGGGAGAAGCTCCTCCGGCAGCAGCGGATCTTTAAGCACAACACGACGATAAAAATGAATCAGCAGCAGCTGAATATGGAAGCAGCGTTCCGGCGTAAGATCGTCGGGTTCGGCCTCTTTCAGCAGCGGCAGCAGCGGGCGGAACGAGTCGATAAAGGTTTCGTACATGGCGTTTTGCTCGGTGAGCTGCCAGCACTCTTCCACCCGGGATCGCAGCGCGGCGCGGGAAAGCGCCAGCGGGGAATGGGCCTCAAAGAAAATGACGCTTTCAGCCACGCCCGCGTCGTGTAACAGCGACTGCACGTCTGCGAGATTCTGGGACGGCGAGGCCATCAGGCTCGGCGCCAGCGTGCCGAATCCTTGCCAGATCAGCTGCTTTTTCACATCCGCGAGGGTGGTTTTGTCCAGCCCTTCCGACAGCAGCAGCAGCCATTTACCGTCCCATGCGGGCAGCTCTGCCCGATAGATTTTACTCTCCGCCCGTCGGGTCAGGCGCAGGCCTTTGTCGCTCAGTCGATAAAAACTGCGGCGGCCAATACGGGAAACGTCCAGCCAGCCCTCTTTGTTGAGGCGAAACAGCGCGGTGCGGACAAAGCGTTCGCCAAAGCCCATCCCTTCCAGCAGCGCGGCGAGGCTGCCGAGCCAGATTTCGCCCCCGCGATGGGAAAGCGCGTCGCCGTAAAGGGAGGAGATGAGCGAGGTTCCGCTGACGGGAACAGAGCTGACGGCGTGCTGGATAAAGGCATCAAGTTTGTTCATGTGATTCATTCTGTTGTCATTTTTTTCCTGGATGAATCATAGCATACGAAACTGAGATGTACCCTCACCCTAACCCTCTCCCAAAGGGAGAGGGAACTTAATACACCCTCTCCCTTTGGGAGAGGGCTGGGGTGAGGGAAAGTTAGCCGTTTGCCGCAACCTTCCTCAAATCAAAGACCCTACACGCCTTCCCTTCCGAACGCGGAATACTCCCGCAGTTTACGATGGTCACGTCGGTCGAAATCCCCACCATCGATTTAATCCGGTGGCGCAGCTGATGGCACACCTGGCAGCGCTGCTCGTGCGTCAGCGTTAAGCTGCTCTCTTTTAGCTCCACGCGCACCGAAAGTGAATCAAGATGTCCACGACGGTTCACCTCCAGCTGGTAGTGCGGCGAAAGGTGCTCAAACTTCACGATCTCTTCTTCAAGCTGCGACGGGAAGACGTTCACGCCACGGATGATCAGCATATCGTCGCTGCGACCGCTGATGCGGTCCATGCGGCGCATGGTGCGTGCGGTGCCCGGCAGCAGACGCGTCAGGTCGCGGGTGCGGTAGCGGATCACCGGCAGCGCCTCTTTAGTCAGGGTGGTGAACAGCAGTTCGCCCTGCTCGCCGTCGGCCAGCGGCGTGCCATCGTTCGGGTTGACGATCTCAGGATAGAAATGATCTTCCCAGATGGTCGGGCCGTCGGTGGTTTCAAGACACTCCATCGCCACGCCCGGGCCCATGACTTCTGACAGGCCGTAGATATCCAGCGCCGTAATGCCCAGGCGCTTTTCGATTTCCCGGCGCATCGCCTGCGTCCAGGGTTCGGCACCAAACACGCCCACGCGCAGGGAGCACCGGCTGGCATCGCCGCCCATCTGGCGCTCAAGCTCTTCAATCAGGTTCAGGCAATACGACGGCGTCACCATGATCATGTCCGGCTGGAAATCGCGGATCAGCTGCGCCTGCTTCTCGGTCTGGCCGCCGGACATCGGGATCACCGTCGCCCCTAAGCGCTCGGCACCGTAGTGCGCGCCCAGCCCGCCGGTAAAGAGACCGTAGCCGTAGGCCACATGGATTTTGTCCTTCGCGCTGCCGCCTGCCGCACGCAGGGAGCGGGCAACAATGTTGGCCCAGTTGTCGATGTCGTTTTGGGTATAGCCCACCACGGTCGGCTTCCCGGTGGTGCCGGAGGAGGCGTGGATACGCACCACCTGCTCCATCGGCACGGCGAAGGTGTCGAACGGATAGTTATCGCGCAGATCCTGCTTGGTGGTGCAGGGGAACTTCTGGATGTCGGCCAGATCTTTAAAATCGTCCGGGTGAACGCCCGCCGCGTCAAACTTGCGTTTGTACATCGGGACGTTGTTATAGGCGTGATGAAGCGTCCATTTCAGGCGCTCGGTCTGCAACGCCTGGAGTTCGTCAATGGATGCGGTTTCGATTGGATCAAGTTGTGTTGTATTTGTCGTTGTCATTGTAGGGTGCTCACGTTGTCGTTCTAATCAAACACGCTCAAGGATCATGGCGATGCCCTGACCCACGCCGATGCACATCGTACACAGCGCGTAACGCCCGTTGCGTCGGTGCAGTTCGTTGCTCGCGGCGAGTGCCAGCCGCGCGCCGCTCATTCCCAGCGGGTGGCCTAGCGCAATGGCCCCCCCGTTTGGGTTGACGTGGGCGGCGTCGTCCGGCAGCCCCAGCTGGCGCAACACGCCCAGCGCCTGCGACGCGAAGGCTTCGTTCAGCTCAATGACGTCCATATCGTTCATGCTCAGTCCGGCGCGCTCAAGCACTTTTCGGGTGGCGGGCACCGGGCCTAGCCCCATCAGGCGCGGCTCTACGCCCGCCGTTGCCATCGCCACGATGCGCGTGCGCGGCACCAGATCCTGCGACAGCGCCATCTTCTCGCTTGCGATAATCAGCGCGGCGGCCCCGTCGTTCACGCCGGAGGCGTTACCCGCGGTCACCACGCCGTTTTGACGAAACGGGGTTTTCAGTGCTGCCAGCTGTTCTAACGTGGTCTCGGCGCGGGGATGCTCGTCCACGCTCACTTCGGTGACCGCCCCTCTTTTCCCCGGCACCCGTACCGGCACGATCTCCTGCGCCAGAATGCCGCTCTGCTGCGCCAGAGCGGTACGCTGCTGGCTGCGCAGGGCGAAGGCATCCTGATCCGCACGGCTGATATTTAACAATTCAGCTACATTCTCTGCCGTTTCCGGCATACTGTCAGTACCAAATTGCTGATGCATGAGCGGATTCACAAAACGCCAGCCGATGGTGGTATCAAACATCTCGGCCTGACGCTGGAAGGCAGAGGTCGCTTTGCCCATCACGAACGGCGCGCGGGACATGGACTCAACGCCGCCCGCAATCAGCAGATCGCCGTCGCCCGCCTTAATGGCGCGCGCCGCAAAGCCAATCGCATCCAGCCCCGAGCCGCACAGGCGGTTGATGGTGGTGCCGGAGACCGTCTGCGGTAGACCCGCCAGCAGCGCCGACATGCGCGCCACGTTGCGGTTATCTTCCCCCGCCTGGTTCGCACAGCCAAAAATCACGTCGTCAATCCGCTCGACGTCCAGCCGCGGGTAACGCGCCAGCAGCGCGCGCAGCGGAACCGCGCCTAAATCATCGGCACGCACGGTGGATAACGCGCCGCCGTAGCGCCCCACCGGGGTACGCACGCCATCACAAATAAATGCATCACGCATCAGGCTTCTCCTGTCACACTGCCGCCAGTGCGGTGGGATTTACCGCGAAAGAGAGCGACCGTTTTTTGTTGTTGGTTTTGGATTTCAATGTCGTACACGCCGGTCAGCTTGCCCTGATGCTTAACCCGCGCGGTGGCGGTCAGCCTGTCCCCGGCAAACCCCGGACGCAGAAAATCAATCGAGCAGGCAGAGGCCACCGCCGCCAGCCCCTGGCTGTTGCAGGCGTAGGCGAAGGCGGTATCGGCCAGCGAGAACAGCTGCCCGCCGTGGCAGGTTTTGTGGCCGTTGAGCATCTGCGGGGTGATGGTCATCGTCACCCTCGCGTAGCCGTCGTCCATTTCCACAATGTCGATGCCGAGCGCCTGCGCGCAGGCGTCGTTCTCATACATGGCGCGGGCGTTGTGCCAGGCGTTATGACTCATAGCTACTCTCCAGAAGCGCGCGCTGGCGCAGCAGTGAACAGGGGCGATAACGTTCTTCGCCGTAATGACGTTGCAGATTTTCCAGCAACGCCAGCAGACGCTGCCAGCCGAGGCGCTCGCCCCAGGCAATAGGCCCGCTCGGGTAGTTCACCCCCAGGCGCATGGCGGTATCGATATCTTTTTCGCTGGCGACCCCTTTTTGCAGGGCGTCCAGCGCTTCGTTGGCAATCATCGCCACGGTGCGCCAGATCAGCAGCCCCGGATAGTCGGCAATCTGGATCACCCGTTTACCCTGCTGCTGGAGCCAGAAAATTGCCTTTTGCGTGGCGGAGTGCGGATTGCTGGCGGCCACGGCGATCACCGCCACGTCAGCCTCCATGCGGTCAACCACCACCACCGGGCTGTTAAAACGCAGCGCCAGGGCCTGAGCGGTTTCGCCCTGGGTTTCAATCACTAGCACCTCGTCAATTTCCGTGACACCGTCACTTCTTCGCTGGGCGCGCATCGGGCTGAAGCTTTCGCTGACCGGGGCAAGCCACGTCACATCGGGCCTGTCGTTCTGCCAGTCATACACGCCCTTTCCGCTTTTTTTGCCCAACCGTCCGGCAAGAACCAACTCCTGCTGCACCAGCGACGGCAGGAAACGACGCTCCTGCCAGAAGGCGTTAAAGACGGAGCAGGTCACGGCAAAGTTAACGTCCTGGCCGATCATGTCGGTCAGCTCCAGCGGCCCCATCGGGAAGCCGCCGCCGTCGCGCAGGGCGGCGTCAATCACTTCAGGCGCCGCCACCTGCTCTTCCAGCGCGCGCCAGGCTTCGGAGTAGAAGGGACGCGCGACGCGGTTGACGATAAAGCCCGGCGTCGACTGACAGCGCACCGGCTGTTTACCCCAGTTCAGCGCCAGCTCGCACAGCACGTCAGCCACCTCCGGTGAGGTCGCCAGCCCGCTCACCACTTCCACCAGCTTCATCACCGGAGCCGGGTTGAAAAAGTGCAGTCCGGCCACGCGCTCCGGGTGGCGCACGTCGGCGGCAATCGCCGTCACCGAAATGGACGAGGTATTGCTGGTCAACAGCGTCTGCGGCGGGCACATCTCCGCCAGCTGTGCGAACAGCGCTTTTTTCACCTCTAAACGCTCCGAGGCGGCTTCAATCACCAGATCGGCGGCAGACAGCGCCGCCAGATCGGTTACAGGTATCAGCCGCTCGCTAATCTGGCTTTCGGCCTCCGCCGAGAGTTTGCCGCGCGCTACCCGGGAGGCCAGGCGCTGGCGGATACCGTCGATGGCACGGGAGATGGCGTCGGCGGCGATGTCATACACCAGAACCTGATGCCCGTGGCTGGCCGCCACTTCGGCGATCCCCGCCCCCATCGTGCCGCTGCCAATCACGGCAACCGTGCGAATGTTCAGCATGTTATTTCCCCGTAAACTGCGGCGTGCGTTTCGCCAGGAACGCGCTGACCCCTTCGCGGTAGTCGTCGCTGCGCCCGGCAAGACGCTGATAGTCGCGCTCCAGATCCAGCTGCGCGTCCAGGGTGTTGGTTTCGGCGGCGTTGATCGCCTGCTTAATCAGCCCCAGGCCAAAGGTCGGCTTGGCGGCAAAGTGCAGCGCCATCTGCTGCGCGGTGGCGGAGAGCTGTTCGTCATCCACCACCTGCCAGATCATGCCCCACGCCTGCGCCTGCTCGGCGCTCAGTTTGTCGCCGAGCAGCGCCAGCCCCATCGCGCGGGCGCGTCCGGCCACGCGCGGCAGCAGCCAGGTGCCGCCGCAGTCCGGCACCAGTCCGAGTTTGCTAAAGGCCATGACGAAGTTCGCCGAGCGCGCGGCGATCACCATGTCGCAGCCCAGCGCCAGCGTCGCGCCCGCGCCTGCGGCCACGCCGTTCACCGCGCAAATCACCGGCTTAGGCAGCTTCGCCAGGCGGCGCACCAGCGGGTTGTAGAAGGTTTCAACGGACATTCCCAGATCCGGCGCCGGGCCGTTCGGGTCGACGTTACGGTCGTTCAGATCTTGCCCCGAGCAGAACCCGCGCCCTGCGCCGGTGATCAGCAGGCAGCGGATGGTATCGTCGCGCTCGGCCTGTTTCAGGCAGTCGGCAAGCTGCTGATGCATCACGTCGTTAAAGCTGTTCAAACGCTCCGGACGGTTCAGCGTAATGGTCATCACGCCCTGCTCTACATGACTCAGAATAAATTCCACGGTTAGCGTCCTTTGAAGTCGGGGGTGCGTTTTTGTAAGAAAGCCTCGATGCCTTCGCGGCGATCGTCGGTAGCAGAGAGCAGCGTAAACAGCTGACGCTCCTGGGCCAGCCCGGCCTGTAGGGGCACTTCCTGCGACTGGCGCAGCGCCTGCTTCGCCGCCTGAAGCGCCAGCGGGGAGTGGCGCGCCATCAGGCTGGCCTGCTTCAGCGCATATTCCAGCGTCAGCGCCGCCGGACAGACGTCGCTCACCAGCCCGGCGCTCTGGGCCTGCTGCGCGGTGATGCTCTCCCCGGTCAGCACCATTTTGCTGGCAAGGGATTTCCCGACGCAGCGGATCAGCCGCTGGGTGCCGCCCGCGCCCGGCATGATGCCGAGCGTGATTTCCGGCAGGCCGAAGCGGGCGTTATCCCCGGCAATCGCCACGTCGCACAGCAGGGCCAGCTCGCAGCCCGCCCCGAGGGCAAAGCCGTTGACGGCGGCGATCAGCGGTTTATTGAAGGCGTTGATCCGCGCCCACAGCTGCGGGCGACTGTCGTTCAGGGTGGCGGGAAGATCTTTCTCCGCCATTTCGTTCAGATCCGCGCCCGCCGCGAAACAGCGTTCGCTGCCGTAAATCACCACGGCGGAGATATCGCGGTTTACCGCCGCCTCTTCCAGCGCGGCGGCAAGCTGCTCCAGCAGCGCGTTGTTGAGCGCGTTACGCGCCGCCGGGCGGTTGAGGATCAGCAGCAGCACGCGGTCATGACGGGTGATAATCAGTTCGCTCATGCCATCCCCTTCGCGTCAAAATCCACCACCACGTCGGCGGTGAGCGGCAGCGCCTGGCAGCTCAATACATACCCGGCGGCCAGCTCGTCCGGCTCCAGGCTGTAGTTGGTGACCATGTCCACCTTGCCGCGCAGCACTTTGCATTTACAGGTGGCGCAGACGCCGCCCTTGCAGGCGTAGGGCAGATCCGCCCCCTGACGCAGGGCCGCATCCAGAATGCTTTCGTCGTCGGCGGTCAGGGTAATTTCCCGATCGCGCCCGTCCTGACGCACGGTGACCTTTTGCCCCTGCGCCTGCACGCTCACCGCGCGTTTCACCGCCGAGCCCGGCGTGTTGAAACGCTCAAGGTGAATGGATTTTTCCGGCATCCCGAGCGCTTTAAGCGTCGCCTCGGCCTCGTCCATCATCGCCGACGGGCCGCAGATAAAGGCTTCGTCATACTGGCGGAAGTTGATCAGGCTTTTTGCCAGCGCCTGAAGCTTTTCGCCGTCGATGCGCCCGTGCAGCAGATCGCTGTCCAGGGTTTCCTGGCTGAAAATAGAGACCAGTTGCAGGCGCTGCGGGTATTTGTCTTTCAGATCGGCCAGCGCCTGGCGGAACATCATGCTCTGGCTGCTGCGGTTGCCGTAAATCAGGGTGAAATGGCTGTTCGGCTCGGTGGCAAGCGTGGCGGCGAGGATCGCCAGCATCGGGGTGATGCCGGACCCGGCAGCAATCGCCAGATAGTGACCCGCCCGTTCGGCCTGCGGCTGGTAGCCAAAATGGCCCTGCGGCACCATCACCTCCATCGCCATGCCCTGCGCGATGCTGTCCCGGGCGTAGCGCGAGAAGCGCCCGCCTTCGATGGCCTTCACCGCCACGCTGATTTCCCCCGGCGCGGCGCTGCGGCAGATGGAGTAGCAGCGGCGCAGCTCGTCGCCGTCAAGCTTCGCTTTCAGGGTTAAGTGTTGCCCCGGACGGAAGCGGTAGGCCTCCTGCAAATCGTCCGGCACCGCGAAGGTGATGGTCACCGCGTCGCGGGTTTCGGGCTCTACTCTTGCCACTGTTAAGGAGTGAAACGTTGTCATGGCAGCCTCAAATACATTTGAAATAGTCGAAAGGCTCACGGCAGGTGTTGCAGCGATAAAGCGCTTTGCAGGCCGTCGAACCAAATTCACTGATCAGCGAGGTGTTAATGCTGGCGCAGCGCGGGCAGCTCACCTCGGCGGGCGCGTGGGCGTGGCAGCTGTGGCCGACCGGCGGGCTGATGCCGTATTCACGCAGGCGCTCGCGGGCGTCCGGGGTCATCCAGTCGGTGGTCCAGGCGGGTTCCAGCTGCAACACAATATGCACCGGGGTAAAACCGTGCGCGGTCAGGGTGTCGCGGATCGCCCCCAGTAAATGTTCCGTCGCCGGGCAGCCTGAATAGGTCGGCGTGAAGCCAATCACCCAGCCCTCGCCCTGCGCGCTGACGCTGCGCACCATGCCTAAGTCGGTGATGGTGAGCACCGGGACTTCCGGATCCGGGATGTCGCTTAACAGCGACCAGATTTGCGGGATTTCCGCAGGCGCCATCTCCACACGTTGCATATCCGCTCCTCTTACCACTGCTGACCGGGGTAGACGCGCTGGAGATACTGCATCTCCGCCAGCATCGGCCCCAGATGTTCGGTGTGCAGCCCTTTTTTGCCGCCGGTGCGGTAGGCCACTTCTTCAGGCACGCTCAGCCCGGCCTGCTGCAATCCGCTTAATACTTCGGCTTCCCACGCCGGGCGCAGTTCGCGCGGGTCAACGGCGATGCCCTCGTCGATCAGGGCCAGCTCAACCTCGTCGGCTTCGAACAGCTCTGCCGTAAAGCGCCACAGGTCGTTCACCGCCTGCTGCATTTTCTGCGCAGACACCTCGGTGCCGTTGCCCAGACGCTCCAGCCAGCCGCGGCTAAAACGCAGGTGATAGCGGGCTTCTTTAATGGCTTTCGCGGCGATGGCGGCGAGCTGGCGATCCCGGCTCTGGGCCAGGCGGCTGTAAAGCTCTACGTGCCAGGCGTCCATAAAATACTGACGCGCGATCGTGTCGGCGAAGCTGCCGTTAGGCTGCTCCACCAGCAGCAGGTTGCGGAACTGGCGTTCGTCGCGACCGAAGGCCAGCGTGTCTTCATCGCCCTCGCCTTCACGCTCGGCGGCGTAGGTCAGGAAGTTGCGCGCCTGCCCGAGCAGGTCGAGGCCGATATTGGCCAGCGCCAGGTCGATTTCCAGCTCCGGCGCGTGGCCGCACCAGGCGCCCAGACGCTGGGAAAGGACGAGTCCGTTATCGCCCAGACGCAGGGCGTATGCAGTTGTTGTTTTCATCCCCGACCTCACATGTGCTCGATGCCATCAGGGATGGTGTAAAACGTCGGATGGCGGTAGACCTTGCTCTCCGCCGGGTCGAAGAATTCACCGCTCTCTTCCGGCTGGGAGGCGACAATTTCGCTCGCCTTCACCACCCAAATCGAGCAGCCTTCGCTGCGCCGGGTGTAGGCGTCACGCGCGTTTTCCAGCGCCATGCGATCGTCGGCGGCGTGCAGGCTCCCGACGTGACGGTGGGACAGACCCTGTTTGGATCGCACAAAGACTTCATATAACGGCCAGTAGACATTGCTCATCTTTCTTCCTCTTAAGCCACGCTGCGGGCGTGCTGTTTTTCTGCGTGCGCCAGTGCGGCTTCACGCACCCACGCCCCTTCTTCCCAGGCTTTTCGCTTGGCGGCCAGGCGCTCGTGGTTACAGATGCCGCGCCCGTTGATCACCTCGTCAAATTCGTGCCAGTCGATCTCCCCGAAGACGTAATGCCCGGTTTGCTCGTCAAAGCGCAGATCCGCATCGGGCACGGTCATGCCGAGCATTTCCACCTGCGGAACGGTGTTGTCGACAAAGCGCTGGCGCAGCTCGTCGTTACCAAAACGTTTGATTTTCCAGGCCAGGCTGCGGGCGCTGTTCGGCGAGTTGTCGTCGTTTGGCCCGAACATCATTAAGGCGGGCCACCAGAAGCGGTTAATCGCGTCCTGCAACATCTGACGCTGCGCCTCGCTGCCCTGCGCCAGCGCCATACAGGCTTCAAAGCCCTGACGCTGGTGGAAGCTCTCTTCTTTACAGATTTTCACCATCGCGCGGGCATAGGGACCGTAGGAGGTACGGCACAGCGCCACCTGGTTAACGATTGCCGCGCCGTCCACCAGCCAGCCAATTACGCCGATGTCGGCCCAGCTCAGGGTCGGGTAGTTAAAGATGGAGGAGTACTTCATCTTGCCGTCGAGCATCTTCTGGTAGATGTCTTCCCGCGCGCAGCCCAGGGTTTCCGCTGCGCTGTACAGATACAGACCGTGTCCGGCCTCGTCCTGCACCTTCGCCAGCAGAATGGCCTTGCGGCGAAGCGTCGGGGCGCGGGCAATCCAGTTGCCTTCCGGCAGCATGCCGACAATTTCCGAGTGCGCGTGCTGACCAATCTGGCGGATCAGCGTTTTGCGGTAGGCGTCAGGCATCCAGTCCTGCGGCTCGATGGCTGTCTCCTGCGCTATGCGCTGCTCAAAGCGTTGTTCTTGCATCACATCATCACCTTATGATTCGTTAACTTGCTTACTTAAGCGATATGGTGAATCACTTCATTTCTTAAAAGTTACACAAAGGTTAAATATAACCCCAAGAAATGTTTGTTTAATTTGTGACGCCGCTCGCAAGCCTTTTCACTACTGCGCTTGCAGGCGTCAAATCAGAAGGCGGGATTCATCAAGTCGGATCACAATGTTAACAATTCATTAAAACTCAGCTTGATTTTTATGATTCACAATTTAACTATTTATACTGAAATCACGAAACATCTGGAGATACGCGATGCAGCAGTTAGCCAGCTTTTTGTCCGGCACCTGGCAGTCTGGCCGGGGCCGCGAGCGCCATATTCATCACGCCATCAGCGGCGAAGCCTTATGGGAAGTGACCAGCGAAGGGCTGGATATGGCGGCCGCGCGCCGCTACGCCATTGAGCACGGCGGTGAATCACTTCGCGCCATGACCTTTATCGAGCGCGCCGCCATGTTGAAGGCGGTGGCGAAGCACCTGCTCAGCCACAAGGCGGCGTTTTACGCGCTGTCGGCGCAGACCGGGGCAACCAAGGCTGACAGCTGGGTGGATATCGAAGGCGGGATCGGCACCCTCTTCACCTACGCCAGCCTCGGCAGCCGCGAACTGCCGGACGATACCCTGTGGCCGGAAGACGAGCTGATCCCCCTTTCCAAAGAGGGTGGATTTGCCGCGCGCCACGTATTGACCTCTAAATCCGGCGTCGCGGTGCATATCAACGCCTTTAACTTCCCCTGCTGGGGAATGCTGGAAAAGCTGGCGCCAACCTGGCTTGCCGGGATGCCAGCGATTATCAAACCCGCCACCGCCACCGCGCAGGTGACGCAGGCGATGGTGAAATCCATTATTGACAGCGGGCTGGTGCCGGACGGGGCGATTAGCCTGATTTGCGGCGGCGCGGGGGATCTGCTGGGGCAGCTCGACGGCCAGGACGTGGTGACCTTTACCGGCTCCGCGAGCACCGGGCAGAGCCTGCGCGTGCATCCGAACATCGTTGCGCAGTCGATCCCCTTCACCATGGAGGCGGACTCCCTGAACTGCTGCGTGCTGGGCGAAGACGTGACGCCGGAGCAGCCGGAATTCGCGCTGTTTATCCGCGAAGTGGTGCGCGAGATGACCGCCAAAGCCGGACAAAAATGTACCGCCATTCGCCGCATTATCGTGCCGCAAAGCCAGACTGAGGCGGTCAGCCAGGCGCTGGTGGCGCGTCTTGAGAAGGTCGTGGTCGGCGATCCGGCGCAGGAAGGGGTCAAAATGGGTGCGCTGGTCAACAGCGAGCAGCGCGCCGACGTGCAGGAAAAGGTCGACCTGCTGATTGCCGCAGGCTGCCAGGTACGCCTGGGCGGCAAGGCGGACATGCAGGCGGCGGGCGCGTTCTTCCCGCCTACCCTGCTTTTCTGCCCGCAGCCGGACGAAACCCCGGCGGTGCATTCCACCGAAGCCTTTGGCCCGGTCGCAACCCTGATGCCGTATCGCAACGCAGAGCACGCGCTGGAGCTGGCCCGCGCGGGCGGCGGCAGCCTGGCAGGGACGCTGGTGACGGCAGACCCTGCCGTGGCCCGCCAGTTTATTGCCGGGGCGGCACGCGCCCACGGGCGTATTCAGATCCTCAACGAAGAGTCGTCTAAAGAGTCCACCGGTCACGGCTCACCGCTGCCGCAGCTGGTTCACGGCGGGCCGGGGCGCGCGGGCGGCGGCGAGGAGCTGGGCGGCCTGCGCGCGGTTAAGCATTACCTGCAACGCACCGCCATTCAGGGCAGCCCGTCGATGCTGGCGGCAATCGGCAAGCAGTGGGTACGCGGCGCGCAGGTGCAGGAAGATCGCGTCCATCCGTTCCGCAAATACTTTGAAGAACTCCAGCCGGGCGACAGCCTGCTGACGCCGCGCCGTACCCTGACGGAAGCGGATATCGTTAATTTCGCCTGCCTGAGCGGGGATCACTTCTACGCCCACATGGACAAGATTGGCGCGGCGGAGTCCATCTTCGGCGAGCGCGTGGTTCACGGCTATTTCCTGATTTCGGCGGCGGCGGGTCTGTTTGTCGATGCGGGCGTGGGGCCGGTGATCGCCAACTACGGCATGGAAAACCTGCGCTTTATCGAGCCGGTCAAGCCGGGCGATACCATTCAGGTGCGCCTGACCTGCAAACGCAAAACGCTGAAAAAGCAGCGCGCGGCGGATGAGAAACCGACCGGGGTGGTTGAATGGGCGGTGGAGATTTTCAATCAGCATCAGCAGGCCGTGGCCCTGTATTCAATTCTGACGCTGGTGGCGCGCCAGCAGGGTGATTTTAGGTAACGCCTCCTCACCCTAACCCTCTCCCCGAAGGGGCGAGGGAACTGTTTCGTGCCAACATTTTTTCTGGGGAACCCTCTCCCCAAAAGGGAGAGGGAATTGCTCCGCACCAGCCCGTGATATACCCCCGCTCTTTTTTTAACCTGGCAAGGCTGACAAATAACCTGGCAGATGCAGGCAAACGCTTTTCCCACAGCCCTGTCAGGATAACGCTGGCACAACACAAAAATCACAACAAAACAAAACGAGGTCAACGATGGGAAGCCACTCTTCTTTTTCTGCCCGTAAAACGGCGCTGGCCGTTGCGCTGATCTGCGCCTGGCAAACCCCTGCTTTTGCCCACGGCGGGGAAGCGCACATGGTTCCGATGGATAAAACGCTCCAGGAATTTGGCGCAGACGTGCAGTGGGATGATTACGCGCAGATGTTCACCATTGCCAAAGACGGCGCGTTTGTGAAGGTCAAGCCCGGCGCGAAAACCGCCATCGTTAACGGCAAATCCCTGACGCTTCAGGTCCCGGTGGTGATGAAGGGCAAAAAGGCGTTCATCTCCGAAACTTTTATCAACGATGTATTCCAGTCCGGCCTCGACCAGACCTTCCAGGTCGAAAAACGCCCTCACCCGTTGAACGCCCTGACGGCTGACGAAATTAAGCAGGCCGTTGAGATTGTCAAAACCTCAGCGGACTTTAAGCCCAATACCCGCTTTACCCAGATTGCGCTCGCCGAGCCGGAGAAAGCCAAAGTCTGGGACTTCGTGCTGAACGGCACGGCGGTGGACGCGCCGCGCCAGGCCAACGTCACCATGCTGGACGGTAAACACGTCATTGAGAGCCTCGTCGACCTGACGGACAGAAAAGTGGTGAGCTGGGCCCCGGTTAAAGACGCACACGGCATGGTGCTGCTCGACGACTTTACCGCCGTTCAGCAGATCGTTAACGACAGCAGCGAATTCGCCGAGGTGCTGAAAAAGCGCGGCATCACCGATACGAAGAAGGTGATCACCACCCCGCTTACCGTCGGCTTCTTCGACGGCAAAGACGGCCTGAAGCAGGAAGACCGCCTGCTGAAAGTGGTGAGCTATCTGGACGTGGGCGATGGCAACTACTGGGCGCACCCGATTGAAAACCTGGTGGCGGTGGTGGATCTCGAACAGAAGAAAATCATCAAAATTGAAGAAGGCGCGGTGGTGCCGGTGCCGATGACGCCGCGCCCGTACGATGGCCGCGATCGCATTGAAACCCCGAAAAAACCGCTGGAGATTATCGAGCCGGAAGGCAAAAACTACACCATCACCGGCGATATGGTTCACTGGCAGAACTGGGATTTTCACCTGAGCCTGGATTCCCGCGTCGGGCCGATGATTTCTACCGTCACCTTTAACGACAACGGCAAAAAACGCCAGGTGATGTATCAGGGATCGCTGGGCGGGATGATTGTCCCCTACGGCGACCCGGACGTGGGCTGGTACTTCAAGGCCTATCTGGACTCCGGCGACTACGGGATGGGCACCCTGACCTCGCCGCTGGTGCGCGGCAAGGACGTGCCGTCGAACGCCGTGCTGCTCAATGAAACCATTCCGGACTACACCGGCGCGCCAATGGAGATCCCCCGCGCCATCGCGATTTTCGAGCGCTATGCCGGTCCTGAGTACAAGCATCAGGAGATGGGCCAGCCGAACGTCAGCACCGAGCGCCGGGAGCTGGTGGTGCGCTGGGTCAGCACCGTGGGCAACTACGACTATATCTTCGACTGGGTGTTCCATGAAAACGGCACCATCGGCATCGACGCGGGCGCGACCGGGATCGAGGCGGTGAAAGGCGTACAGTCTAAAACCATGCACGACGCCACCGCCAAAGACGACACCCGATACGGCACGCTGATCGACCATAACATCGTCGGCACCACCCACCAGCACATCTATAACTTCCGTCTGGATATGGACGTGGACGGCACCAACAACCGTCTGGTGGCGATGGATCCGGAGGTGAAGCCAAATACCGCTGGCGGCCCGCGTACCAGCACCATGCAGATCAATCAGTACAATATCGACACCGAGCAGCAGGCGGCGCAGAAGTTTGACCCGGGCACCATCCGCCTGCTGAGCAACACCACCAAAGAGAACCGCATGGGCAACCCGGTGTCGTACCAGATTATCCCTTACGCGGGCGGCACGCACCCGGTCGCCACCGGCGCCAAGTTCGCCCCGGACGAGTGGATCTATCATCGTCTGAGCTTTATGGATAAACAGCTGTGGGTGACCCGCTACCATCCAAACGAAATGTACCCGGAAGGGAAATTCCCGAACCGTTCTACCCACGACACCGGGCTTGGGCAGTACAGCAAAGACAATGAATCACTTGATAATCAGGACGACGTGGTGTGGATGACCACCGGGACAACCCACGTTGCCCGCGCGGAGGAGTGGCCGATTATGCCAACGGAGTGGGTTCACACCCTGCTTAAGCCGTGGAACTTCTTCGATGAAACCCCGACGCTTGGGAAGAAAAAAGAGGAGCAGAAGTAACCTCTGCTGGATCTGACAAAGGGGCCTTGCGCCCTTTTTTTCATTCATTTCATGGCTGAATGTGTCACTGCGATTATATTTAGTCATACCTTTCTCAACGCTTTGCATCTTTTGAAACACTTTCACCGGGAACGCGATATCAACTCCACGCGCAACATCACTGAGAGGTTTTAGGATGAAATTCAATCTGATTGTCAGGAGTCTCGCGCTGGCGGGATGTTTCATTTCTGCGAGTCACGCGCTCGCTGCCGAAGCGCCAAAGGCCGCCACGGCGGCAACCCAGCAGGCCAATAACGCCCTGTTTAACCAGCTTCCCTTCTCCGATAACACCGACTTTACCGACGCCCATAAAGGCTTTATTGCCCCGATCCCCCAAGAGGTGATCAAAGGCGAACATGGCAACGTGGTGTGGAACCCCCAGCAGTACGCCTTTATCAAAGAGGGTGATAAAGCCCCGGATACCGTCAACCCGAGCCTGTGGCGTCAGTCGCAGCTGATTAACATCAGCGGCCTGTTTGAAGTGACCGACGGCGTGTATCAAATCCGTAACCTTGACCTGTCGAATATGACCATCATCGAAGGTAAGGAAGGTATCACCGTCGTCGACCCGCTGGTCTCTGCCGAAACGGCTAAAGTCGGGATGGATCTCTATTATAAAAATCGTGGCAAAAAGCCGGTTGTCGCGGTGATTTATACCCACAGCCACGTTGACCATTACGGCGGCGTGCGCGGCGTGGTAGACGAAGGCGACGTGAAATCCGGCAAGGTGAAGGTCTATGCCCCGGCGGGCTTTATGGAAGCCGCCGTCGCGGAAAATATTATGGCGGGCAACGTGATGAGCCGCCGCGCCAGCTACATGTACGGCAACCTGCTGAAGCCTGACGCCACCGGTCAGGTCGGTGCCGGGCTGGGTACGACGACCTCGGCAGGTACGGTAACGCTGATCGCCCCAACCAACATCATCGAAAAAGACGGTCAGAAAGAGGTGATCGACGGCCTGACCTATGACTTTATGCTCGCGCCGGGTTCGGAAGCGCCGTCAGAGATGCTCTGGTATATCGAAGAGAAAAAGCTGATCGAATCGGCGGAAGACGTCACCCACACGCTGCACAACACCTACTCCCTGCGCGGGGCGAAGATCCGCGAGCCGCTGCCGTGGTCGAAATACATTAACCAGGCGATTGTGCGCTGGGGTGATAAAGCCGAAATTCTTATGGCGCAGCACCACTGGCCGACCTGGGGCAACGAAAACGTGGTCAAGCTGCTGAAAAGCCAGCGCGATCTGTATCGTTATATTAACGACCAGACCCTGCGCATGGCCAACGAAGGGCTGACGCGGGACGAAATCGCCGCCAACTTTAAGCTGCCGGATTCGCTGGCCCACACCTGGGCGAACCGCGGTTACTACGGCTCGGTGAGCCATGACGTAAAAGCGACCTACGTGCTCTATCTGGGCTGGTTTGACGGCAACCCGGCGACGCTGGACGAGCTGCCGCCGGAAGAGGCCGCGAAGAAGTTCGTCGAGTACATGGGCGGCGCGGACGCCATTCTGACCAAAGCCAAAACCGACTTCGACCAGGGGAACTACCGCTGGGTGGCGCAGGTGGTGAGCAAAGTGGTCTTTGCCGATCCGAATAACCAGGCGGCGCGTAACCTGGAAGCGGACGCGCTGGAACAGCTGGGCTATCAGGCTGAATCGGGCCCGTGGCGTAACTTCTACCTGACCGGCGCGCAGGAGCTGCGTAACGGCGTGGTGAAAGGCCCGACCCCGAACACCGCCAGCCCGGATACCGTGCGGGCGATGACGCCGGAGATGTTCTTCGACTATCTGGCCGTGCATATTAACGGCGAGAAAGCCGGGGACGCGAAATCGGTGTTTAACATCGACCTTGACAACGATGGCGGCAAATATAAGCTGGAGCTGGAAAACGGCGTGCTGAACCACACCGCCAACGCCGATGCGAAGGATGCTGACGCCACCATCACCCTGAACCGCGACACGCTGAACAAGATTATCCTTAAAGAGGTGACGCTGAAACAGGCCCAGGACAGCGGCGATGTGAAGATCACCGGCGACGGCGCGAAGCTGGATGCAATGCTTGGTTACATGGATAAATTTGATTTCTGGTTCAATATTGTGACACCGTAACGCTGCCTGCGGGCGGGATGCGCTCCCGCCCTTCTCTTTACTCCCTTTGGATGGGGATATCCGCATCAATGGAAAAAAGACACAACACGACGCCCGAACTCGCCACCTGGCCCTCCCGCAGATCGATGGTTTTGCACGGGCTGGAAACGAACCTCTCCTGGCTGGCCTTCGTCAACGCGAGCTTTGCGCTCATGGTTCTGCTGCGCAATTTTTTGTTGGCCGATATCGACACTCTGCTGAACGTCGGCAAGCATCTGGGCCTGCTGATCGACGCGTCCATGCTGGGCGTTGTGATATTGTCAGCCGCCCTGGCGATCATGGCCTGGCGCCATATTCGCGGCGTCAGCGTGGTTCTCTTTATCTGTAGCCTGCTCTGGTCGATGTGCTGCTACTGGTTTATTCACGATATTCACCTCCCTCACCCCTGGCCGATTTTTGTCACCCTGCTTATGGCGGGCATGGCCGCGCTCTATTTTCATCCGGCGGGGCTTCTGGCCTTTATACTGCCGCTGTGGATCACCATGCCTATTGCCAGCATGGTGCAGAATGAGGGCGTAAATATTCGCTTTGCCGGCCTGTGGGTGGTGTTTTCACTGATCCTTATTTTCGGGCGTTTTATTTTGCTGAGCTGGTTTGACGAGGCCTGGCGTCGCAATCAGCAGAATCAGCTGCTGATTTCCCGTCTGGACGCGCTGGCGCACCAGGATCCTTTGACGAAAACCGCCAACCGACGGGCGATGGAGCTGGTGCTGGAGAACGCGGTCGAGCAGGGAAAAACCTTCACGCTTCTGATGCTGGACGTGGATTACTTCAAGCGTTACAACGACACCTACGGCCACCAGGCGGGCGACGACTGTCTGGGGCGCGTGGCCGAAGTGCTGAAAGCGTCCGTGCGTACGCCGGAGGACGTGGTGTCGCGCTACGGCGGCGAGGAGTTCGTGGCGATCCTCTTTAACTGCCCGGAGGCGATGGCGGAACAGGTCGCAGGACGTATTCAGGACGGTCTGCGCGCGGCGGCGATCCCGCACGGCGCGTCGGAGGTCAGCGAGCATGTGACGGTCAGCATGGGTATCGCCGGGCCGGATAAAGGCCTGGCCGGTACGGAAATCATCGCCCGCGCCGACGCGGCGCTGTACCGGGCGAAAGAAGCGGGACGGGATCGTTGGGCGCGTTGAGATGGTGTGCGGTTTGCGTTTGTCGGGTGGCGGCTACGCCTTACCCGACCTACAAACGACGGTAATCGTAGGTCGGGTAAGCGCAGCGCCACCCGGCACGTTTTTTAATACCGCACGCACACCGACTTGGTCTCGCACCAGCCGTCCAGCCAGTCCGGGCCGAAATCGCGCCCGGTTCCCGACTGCTTCATGCCGCCGAACGGCAGGTTGGCATCAATCAACGTATGGCTGTTCACCCACACCGTCCCGGCCTGTAGCCGATCGGTATACTCCAGCGCTTTGCTGATGTTCTGCGTCCAGACGCTCGCCGTCAGGCCGTATTCGGTGTCGTTCGCCAGCTGTAGCGCCTCTTCACCGTCCGCCACCCGCACCAGGTTTACCACCGGGCCAAACACCTCTTCACGCGTCAGGCGCAGGTTCGCCTCCGGGTTCACCACCAGCGTTGGCGAAACGTAATAGCCGTTCCCCGCCGGGCCGCGATTGCCGGTAATCAGCTCCGCGTTGCGCGAGGAGGCTTCGTCGAGGAAGCTCTGCACCTTGTCGCAATGGGCGCGGGAGACCAGCGGATTAATAAACGCCTGCTCGGACATGCCCGGCCCGACGCTCAGGGACTTCACCGCCTGCTCGAAGCCGCTGACCAGGGTGTCGAACAGCGGCGCTTCGATGTAGATACGCGAACTCGCGGCACATACCTGCCCCTGATTCAGGAAGCTGCCCATCATCAGCCCTTCAATCACCCAGGCCGGATCCGCGTCTTTCAGCACGATAGCCGGGTTCTTGCCGCCCAGCTCCAGCGTTACCCCCGTCAGGGTGTCTGCCGCCGCGCGCGCAATCTGCTTGCCCGTCGCCGTGGAGCCGGTAAAGCTCACTTTGGCGATGTGCGGATGCGAGGTCAGCGCCGCGCCGCACACCGCGCCGCTGCCGGTGACGACGTTAAACACGCCTTCAGGAACGCCCGCTTCGCACGCCAGCTCCGCCATGCGGAGCATGGTCAGCGGCGTGGTTTCCGACGGTTTGATGACGATAGAACACCCCGCCGCCAGCGCGGGCATCACCTTCCACATACCGATCATCAGCGGAAAGTTCCACGGCACGATCCCGGCGACCACGCCCACCGGCTCTTTGCGGGTCCACGCCTGATAGCGCGCCCCCTGCGGCAGCGGAATGGAGAGATCCAGCGTCTTGCCCGCGATTTTGGTGGTCAGCCCTGCGGTGTAGCGCATCCAGTTCAGGGTACAGCCCACTTCAAAGGCGCGGGAAATGTTAATCGACTTACCCTGCTCCAGGGTTTCAAGCTGCGCCAGCTCCTCGCTGTGCTGCTCAACCAGATCGGCGAAGCGCAGCAGAATACGCTCGCGCTCGGCAGGCAGTTTTCCCGCCCAGCTGCGGGCGACAAAGGCGCGCCAGCCGGACATCACCGCGCGATCCACATCGTCCACGCTGGCGTCCGCGGTGGATGCAATCACTTCTCCGGTCGCCGGGTTAAAGACGTTCAGGCGCTTTTCGCTGTCGGATGCCGCCTGGCGCCCCTCGATCCACAGGCCATGCTGACGATCCAGAAACTGCTGCACGGCGGGCAGGATGGCGGTCTGTGATTCAGACATAGGGTACTCCTTCGTTATTATTCGCAGGGTTTATTGCAGTCTACGAGGGGTTTTCCAGTTCCGCTTTTGTCTGTGTGACATTCGCTTTGCCACCTGTGACAGGCTCCGCAAAACATGATAATTCCCGCTTATAACGCTGTTCCCGGTGAGTGTTCTTTCCTATAGTCAGCCTCTGAACTCTGACAATTTGCAACACAAATGCAACAATGTGAAAACGTTGAAAGTGCAGCGAGAATAACAATGACGTGTGCAAGCGAGCAGGAAAAATATCAGCAGTGGCTGGCGCAAATTAACCAGGTTTGCGGGCACTTCAACGCCCGTCCTTTAGAGGGCGAGTTCATCGGCGAGCTGGAAACCAGCTATGCCCGAAGCCTCAAGCTAAGCACCGTCACCGCCGCAGGTGTAAACCTGTTTCGCACCCGTCAGGAGATCAAAAACGGCAACGACGCCTGGTTCTACACCGTGTTTCAGCTTGAGGGCAGCGCCCAGCTGGAGCAGGACGACCGCCGCTCGCTGCTTAAGACCGGGGATATCACCCTGATTGACGCCTCGCGTCCCTGCTCCATCACCTGGCATGAAAAATCCCGCCAGATCTCCCTGCTCCTCCCACGCCAGATTATTGAACAGCAGTGTCGTTTTCAGGAGGTCAGCTGCGCGGTGACGCTTTCCCGCAGCCTGCCGACGGTGCAGCTGAGCCATCGTCTGCTACAGGAAAGTATGGGAAACACCGATCTCAGTGATATGGAGAGCGAAGCGGCGCTTGAGGCGATGGTCTGCCTGCTGCGCCCGGCCTTTCAGCAGCGTGAGGCGGTGCAGCCGCGCAAAGAGCGCCAGTTCCAGAACGTGCTGTCGTTAATCGACGATCATATTCAGTCGGAAGCCCTGCGCCCGGAGTGGATCGCCAGCGAAAGCGGGATGTCGGTGCGCAGTCTCTATCGCATGTTCGCGGATAAGGGGCTGGTGGTGGCGCAGTACATCAAGAACCGTCGTCTTGACCTCTGCGCTCAGGTGCTGCGCGCCACCGGCGATAACGAAAAGCTGGCGGGCATTGGCTACAGCTGGGGGTTTGCCGATCACAGCCACTTCTCAACGGCGTTTAAGCAGCGCTTTGGCGTGTCGCCGGGCGAATACCGTAAGCGCTTCCGTTAACTACTTTTTCATCCACCTGCCGTTGATGCCCTTCACGTACTCCCCCGGCTGCGCGCGGGAGACCAGCTTCTGCCCCGCCATTTTGGCGACGTCATCCACCGGAAGGTTATTGCTGTCGGCCAGCTGCTGGTAGCTTTCCGCTCGGGCCGTGTTGATTTGTTTCACCAGCGCCAGGGTTTCGGCATCCTGCCGCACCGGCGCAATGTAGCCACTCAGGGTTTCCCCCACGCGCCCCTGGGCTCGCGCCTCGTTCAGGGTGAGCGTCGCGGCCTGCACGTTCATGCCAAGCGCCAGTAACAGGAGAGCTAAAGTTCGTTTCATGGCGTCCTCAGAACAGATCGCTGCGTGATTTCAGCAAAGATTCGACATCTTTATCCACTTTGATGTGGATCTCATGCTCGATTTTCACGTTCATGTTGATGGTAATCGGCTCTTTTGGCGCCGCGACTTCAATGCGCGGCGTACAGCCTGTCAGCAACGCGGCTACGGCTACGGTGAGTCCACCAGCCAGCTTTTTCATTGTTGTTCCTCACTTTCCTTGCTTGTCGAACTGCGGGTCGTCGGTATCGCCGCGTGTTGCTCTAACCAGGTTTGCAGATTGTCCCCAAAACGCAGGCTGCGCCACAGGGTAAAGACGTTTTCCTGATGGGTATAGTTAAGATTAACGGAACTGCTTTTGCCGTCCACCCGGCTGGTACCCTTGAGGGTCGCCCGCATGGTTAACTCCCCCAGATTATCTAAATTGATTCTCGTCCACGACTGGGAAATTTCCATATAGCGGAGCCAGTTAATGGCTGCCCCGGCCACCATATTATCCTCCACGATAGCGTCCGCCGTGTCTTTATCAATGCGGAGGGTCATCGGGCCGGGGTTAGTGAGCCAGCCGTCCTTGACGATCCACTTTTCGTTATCGAGCCAGAACGGCAGCGCGCCGCTCACCGGGCCGGACATCGTAAACTGCTTAGGATTCACCGCGCTGATAAGTTCGCTGGTGGACACGTTGTTTACGCGCAGCAGCGCCGGGTCGTGCTGCGGCATTCGCAGCTGCTGCATGGTTATTTTGCCGCCGAGGGCGTCCACGCTGACGTTGGTGAGCAGCAGCGGGTTCTCTTCGCTCCAGGGATAGTCGCCCTGTAGATCCGCCGTGATATTGCGTGCGGTAATCAGGTTCACCACTTCGCCAATCCGCAGGGTGACCGGGCCGCGCGTGCCCAGCGACCAGGTGCCTTCGCTAAAGCGGAACGGCAGCACAAAATCCACGCCGTTGATTTGGTTGTCGGGCATCCAGGCGCTGCCGGATTTCAGCACGCCGTGCCCGCCCGCCTCGAAGCCCTGTCCGGCTGCGGCAGAAAACGCCACCTGCGCGTAAAGATCGCCGCCGCGCAGCGTCATTTTCCAGTCCGCCGGGACCAGCGGCTGAAACACGCTGAGAGATTGCTTCGGCCACCAGGCCTGACCACGCAGGCGCTCCCCGTCCCAGCGGCCGTTCACCTGCACCGGGCCGATGGCCTCGGCATGAAGATCGCCCTTAAACTGGAACAGCGTCGGGTCGACGCCCTCCACGCTAAAGGTCAGCACCGACGGGGGAAGCACGCTGCCGCCGGAAAACGCGGTTTGCCCGGCGTTCAGGGCCAGCGCGCCGCTAAAGTGCGGATCGGCAGGGTCACGCGACCAGCGAACCGGTTTATCCAGCACCAGGCGCGGCTTGCTGACCAGCATGGTGCCGTACTGGAGTTTATCGAACCCGGTGGAGAGATCGGTCAGCTCAATCACCCGATCGCGCCACTCGCCCTTCCCGGCAACGTCCCAGCGCGCGTTCATCGGCGTGAAGTTGCCTTTACCCCAGTAGCGCCACGCCCACAGGCCGTTATCCGGCAAGAAGTCGGTGGCCTGCCCGTCCAGATGCAGGTCAAAATCGCCCATCTCATTTTCGTGGGCCCGCAAAATGGCCTGAAGGCGGCCGTCGACGCCCTTTTGGGTGAGCTTGACGCCCGCCAGCGGCCAGCGGATCTCGTCGATATCAAGCGAATCGATAATGCGGCCGCGCGAACGCAGCAGCGCGCCCGGCTCAAAGGTCAGTTGGGGGTCGCTCAGGCTCCCGGTCAGCTTTGCCGGAAGCTTCGCGTAGAGGATCAGATCGTTTTGCTTCGCCTCGCCGTTCAGGTACAG
The DNA here is from genome assembly GCF_021440515.1 of Enterobacter asburiae. Classification (GTDB taxonomy): domain Bacteria; phylum Pseudomonadota; class Gammaproteobacteria; order Enterobacterales; family Enterobacteriaceae; genus Enterobacter; species Enterobacter asburiae_E. Next base: position 53,896 of record NZ_JAKCMV010000010.1, read on the forward strand.
CGGCATGTTGCTGTTATCCATGCTCAGGGTGCCTGGGCCGATATTGAGCACCGCATTGCCTTTGCCCGCATCGCCCTGAGTCAGCACGTTCAGGCGGCCTGTCAGGGTGGCTTTCTCCAGCCCCTGCTGCCAGTTGTCGACCTTCAGGCCGACGCGTCCGCTGAGCGGCATTCCGGAGAGCTGCCAGTTCCAGCGCCCGTCGCTGATGGTGAACCGTTCGCGGGTGAGCTGCCACGGCAGGTCAAGCAGCGGATCGGGATTATTGCGGGCGATCACCAGCAGCTGCCCCTGATTCTCCTGCCAGTCGAGATCGGCATCCACCAGCGAATCGAGCTGCGGCGCGTTAAAGGTGGCCTCCGCGTGGCCTTTCACCGGCACGCCGTCCGGCACCAGCGGCATCGTAAACTCACCCACCAGGGTGACGGGCTGCGGTTGGTCAGGTAACTGAACCTGAAGCTTACTGACCGTCAGCGCCTGTCCGCGCAGTTGTCCCTCAAAGTTGACCTGCTCGCCGTTATAGCTCACCTGCTGACGCTCAGGCGTGAGCGATACCTTGAGCTCGCCCTGCCACTGCTGCCAGGGGGATAAGGTCAGTCGGTGAACGGTCAGCCAGGTATTGGGCAGCAGCGCTTGCCACTGCGCCAGGGTTTTGGGCGCGGTGGTGGACGGTTCACTTTCCGGTAATTTGTTCAGACAGGCGGTATTGAGATCGAGCGAGGCGATATCCAGCGCCCAGCGGCTCGGGTGCGTCAGCGTGGCGTTTTTCAGCCTCGCGATTTCGCAATCCTCTACCAGATAGCGAAGATCGGGAATAACGAGAGAATGGCGCGTCAGGCGCGGGCTTTCTTCAAAGGCGATGCGCGTCCCGACGGGGAGCCAGATCCCGGCCAGTCGGGGGACCCACTGCGCGAGCGTCATCAGCAGCGTCAGCGGCAGCAGTATCAACAGCAGTAATAGCGCGATCGCGGCTTTATATTTACCCTTCATGGGCAGTTAATATCCTGATTTAGAGAATGAATTAAGCCGATAAAGCCAGCCATTGTCGCATGTTTATCCTGCCAGATGAACCCGGTGCCATCTTTAAAAATAGAAGGTCTTACGCGCGGCGTCAGGAAATTAGCATAGCACCGCGCCCCCGGTGATGACCGGTAAATAAGCCAAAACGGTTCCGCGAATACCATCGAGTCAAAGACCAGAAATGCTCTAAAATGATTGATAGAACTTATTGATATCAATGCCATTTGAGAAATAGTAAGATTATTTTAATCATGCTAATGTGAATGCAAAATCACTGGAGAAAGTCTTATGAAACTCGCGGTTTATAGCACAAAGCAGTACGACAAAAAGTATCTGCAACATGTTAACGAGACCTATGGATTCGAACTTGAATTTTTCGACTTTCTGCTGACCGAAAAAACGGCCAAAACGGCGCACGGCTGTGAAGCGGTTTGTATTTTTGTGAACGACGACGGCAGCCGCCCGGTTCTCGAAGAGCTGAAAAAGCAGGGCGTGAAGTATGTTGCCCTACGCTGCGCGGGCTTTAACAACGTCGACCTGGACGCGGCTAAAGAGCTGGGCCTGAAGGTGGTGCGCGTACCGGCCTACTCCCCGGAAGCGGTCGCAGAGCATGCCATCGGCATGATGATGTCCTTGAACCGTCGTATTCACCGCGCCTATCAGCGTACCCGTGACGCCAACTTCTCGCTTGAGGGGCTGACCGGCTTCACCATGTACGGTAAAACCGCAGGCGTGATCGGTACCGGGAAGATCGGCGTTGCCGCGCTGCGTATTCTAAAAGGTTTCGGGATGCGTCTGCTGGCGTTTGATCCGTATCCAAGCGCGGCGGCGCTGGATCTGGGCGTGGAGTACGTCGACCTGCCGACGCTGTTCTCGCAGTCGGACGTGATCTCCCTGCACTGCCCGCTGACCCCGGAAAACTACCATCTGCTTAACCAGTCGGCGTTTGACCAGATGAAAGACGGCGTGATGATCATTAACACCAGCCGCGGCGGGTTGATTGATTCACAGGCGGCGATTGAAGCCCTGAAAACGCAGAAAATTGGCGCGCTGGGTATGGACGTGTATGAGAACGAACGCGACCTGTTCTTTGAAGATAAGTCTAACGATGTTATTCAGGATGACGTGTTCCGTCGCCTCTCCGCCTGCCACAACGTGCTCTTTACCGGCCATCAGGCGTTCCTGACCGCCGAAGCGCTGATCAGCATTTCGGAAACCACGCTTGGCAATTTGCAGCAGCTGGAAAAGGGCGAAGAGTGCCCGAACGCCATCGTCTGAGAAGAAACTCACGGCAACCTCGGTTGCCGTTTTAGTCTCTGTTCCTCTCCGTGAGGATCAGTGGTGGGGCAACTCGCCGTTGCTGTGTTTTGGCCCGATACGTCCGGCCTCTATTAAGATCTCTTCCATAAGTTCTTCAAGACACTCTTTCCCGTGGTGTTCACAGATGAGGTGAACCTGTCGGGAAATCTCCTCGGATTCCATTCCATCGCACAGGGCCGACTTCAGCATTAAGCAGGCCCACCGTTTTGCTTCAGAATGAGTCAGCATAACCCCTCCCGATATATGGCATCTCTCTAAGCATAGCTCCCGGCAAACGAGGCAGGGTTTAAAATTGTTTCTGTTTGTGCGCGATCAAAAAACCGGGCATGACGCCCGGTATATGAAATCGCGAGTGATAGTGGCGGGTTTAATGGGTGCCGTATTTAGCCTGGAGCATATCTAAGCGTTTCTGATCTTCATCACTAAACTCGCCTGCATCGAACAGAACCTTGCCATCAGGACCATCTAATCTCATTACTTGCACGGTGAAAATAGCATCCTCAGGTGCTTTGAACGTGTACCAGGCTGAACCCATGGCGGGTTCTAAAGCCCAATCACCTTTTTCACCTGGTTCAAGTCCTCCTGGAATAGAATAACTGAACCCATCCACTAACCATGGGACAGAACGATCCGGAGAGGCAATTTTGCCTAAAAAATAGACTGTGGATATCGACGCGTTGGTGCCATTCTTAACGCTAATATTAATTACAGGTTTTGAACCACCATATTCATACTTTCGAAAAGAGAAGCCTCCCTTAGTAATAACAAAAGGCTTTAGACCTTCTTTTGCTTTCAAGGCCTTAGACTGCTTGTCCTTGAGCGCAGCAATTTCCTGCAAAGCTTGTTGCTTCTTTTCCTCAGCTCTTTTTGACTCAATTGCTTTCGCTTCTTTTATTATTTCCTCACCCGTTTTCCCATTCAACGCTTCTTTTGTTTTTTCAGCTTGCAGGTTTGCTATTGCATCTCCATCACCGGAAAAGTTACCCGCCATCAGCGCTTTCAAATCGATGCTGTTCATCACAACGGTCGTTGCAGCATCGGTAAATTCTTGTCTCTGCGCCTCAGTCAACGATTCCCTTACCTTCTGCATCGATTCCTGCATCGTTTCTGGGGTAGAGGCATCAATTTTTGGTTTATCACAGCCTGTAAGCATTAATGCGAAACCACATACTAACAATAATTTTTTCACCATTTTTCCCTTGGTTATTATGTACTAATAACATGATAACCAAGACAGGAATAAAAGTAACGCACAGGAGTAATAATGACTTTTTGGCAAAAGGCCCACTTATTGCACCTTCCTCCTCGGATATCCAAAAATCATGCGCTCCGGACATAGTAGGTCTGCCCGCGAGCAGGCTTTTTTATTACCCCTTAAAATAATTTGGGGGTTGAAAATACCAAAAAAAAAACCGGGCACTGCGCCCGGTTCTGTTTATTCATAAAATATCGTTATTCACTTAACCCACGATTTTTCAACATCGGTTCAATTTCCGGGTCGTGTCCGCGCCATTCCCGGTATAACGCTTCCAGATCGCTGCTGTTGCCGCGCGACAATATCGCCTCGCGGAATGTCTGGCCGTTTTCGCGGGTTAATCCGCCCTGCTCCACAAACCACTGGTAGCCGTCGTCCGCCAGCATCTGCGTCCACAGGTAGGCGTAATACCCCGCCGCATAGCCGCCGCCGAAAATATGCGCAAAGTAGCTGCTGCGATAGCGCGGCGGAACGGCTGGCAGATCCAGCCCCTCTTTTTTCAGCGCCTGCGCTTCAAATGCCTCGACGTCGTCCACGCTCTCCTGCGCGCCAACGGCGTGCCAGTTCATGTCCAGAAGCGCCGCGCTCAGCAGTTCGGTCATGTCGTAGCCTTTGTTGAACTGGGTGGCGTTGAGCATCTTGTCGCGCAGCGCCGCAGGCATCGGTTCCCCGGTCTGATAGTGACGCGCGTAGTTCGCAAACACCTGCGGATGGCTCGCCCAGTGCTCGTTGATCTGCGACGGGAATTCCACGAAATCGCGCGGCGTATTGGTGCCCGACAGCGTGGCGTAGCGCTGGCTGGCAAACAGCCCGTGCAGGGTATGGCCAAATTCGTGGAACAGGGTTATCACGTCGTCCCAGGAGATCAGCGCCGTCTGCCCGCTCGCCGGCTTCTGGTAATTACAGACGTTGTAGATCACCGGGCGTACGGCGAACTCATAAGACTGCTCGACGAAATTCCCCATCCACGCCCCGCCGCCTTTGGAGTCGCGCGCGAAGAAGTCGCCGTAGAACAGCGCCATGCCTTCCCCGGTGTGGTCGAAAATCTCCCAGACGCGCACGTCCGGGTGATAGACCGGAATATCAAAACGTTCGGTAAAGGTAATGCCAAACAGCTGCGTGGCGGCCCAGAACACACCGTCTTGCAGCACCTTATCGAGGGCGAAGTAAGGTTTGATCTGCGACTCGTCCAGCGCGTATTTGCCCAGCCGCACGCGCTCGGCGTAAAACGCCCAGTCCCACGCCTGCGCCGTGAATCCGCCCTGCTCGTCATCAATCACTTTCTGGATATCCTCCAGCTCGCGCTCTGCACGCGCCCGCGCCGCCGGGACGATGCCGCGCATAAAGTGCAGGGCGGCCTCCGGGGTTTTCGCCATCTGATCGGCGGTGCTCCAGCTCGCATAGCTGTCGAAGCCTAACAGACTGGCCTGACGCGCCCGCAGGGTTACAAGACGGCGGACCAGCTCGCGAGTGTCGTTTTCATCCCCTTTCTGGGTGCGCGTCCAGCCTGCCTTAAACAGGTTTTCCCGCGTCTGGCGATCGATCAGGGCTGACAGCGCAGGCTGCTGGGTGGTATTCAGCAGCGGAATTAACCAGCGACCGTTCAGCCCCTTCTCCGCTGCCGCCTGCGCGGCGGTGGCGATCTCATCGGCGCTTAATCCGTCAAGCTGGTGGGCGTAATCCACCACCAGCCCGCCGGATTTATCCGCCGCCAGCAGGCGCTGGTTAAACTGGCTGGTGAGAGAGGCAGATTCGGTATTCAGCGCCTTAAGCTCCGCTTTTTCATCGGCACTCAGGCGCGCGCCAGCCAGCACAAACCGCTGGTGCGTTTCGTCCACCAGGCGGCGGGACTCTGCATCCAGCGCATCGTTTTGCGCTTTAACCGCCTCGACACGGGCAAATAGGGTGTCGTTCAGCCAGATATCGTTCGCCAGCCCCGCCAGCTCGGTGGAGAAGGCCTCGTCCAGCTCCTGCAAATAGTCATTGGTATGGGCAGAGGTCATCGCGAAAAAGACGCTGGTGACGCGGGAGAGCATCGCCCCGCTCTTTTCCAGCGCCAGCACGGTGTTGTTGAAGTCCGGTGCGGCGGTCTGGGCGATGATGGCGTCAATCTCGGCGCGCTTCTGGCGCATGGCTTCGTCAAAGGCCGGGCGATAGTGGCTATCGTCGATGACGTCAAAACGGGGGGCCTGATAAGGCAGCAGGCTGGTTTCAAAAAAGGGATTGTTCACCGACATCGTTTACTCCTGAAAACGGGTTTTCCACCAGAGTAGGCCAGCCCGCCATCGCCTGCAATCTCGTTATACAAATGTTGCCTTACCGCACTCCCCGGGAGCATGCTATGGTAATACAACATAAAAAGCGTTGAGGAACAGTGACATGATTATTTTAGTTACCGGAGCAACCGCGGGTTTTGGTGAAAGCATCACGCGTCGCTTCGTTGCCAACGGGCATAAAGTGATTGCTACCGGCCGCCGTCAGGAGCGTTTACAGGAGCTGAAAGACGAGCTGGGCGACAGCATTCTGACCGCGCAGCTGGACGTGCGTAACCGCGCCGCCATTGAAGAGATGATTGCGAACCTGCCTGCCGACTGGCGCGCCATCGACGTGCTGGTCAACAACGCCGGTCTGGCGCTGGGCATGGAGCCTGCGCACCGCGCGAGCGTGGAAGACTGGGAAAACATGATCGACACCAACAACAAAGGGCTGGTGTACATGACCCGCGCCGTGCTGCCCGGCATGGTTGAGCGCAATCGCGGTCATATCATTAACATCGGCTCTACCGCAGGCAGCTGGCCTTACGCGGGCGGCAACGTCTACGGCGCGACCAAAGCCTTCGTTCGCCAGTTCAGCCTGAACCTGCGCACCGACCTGCACGGCACCGCGGTGCGCGTCACGGATATCGAGCCGGGCCTGGTGGGCGGCACCGAGTTCTCCAACGTGCGCTTCAAGGGCGATGACGCGAAAGCGGATAAGACCTACGAAAACGCTAACGCCCTGACGGCAGAAGATGTGACCGAAGCGGTCTGGTGGGTGTCGACGCTGCCTGCGCACGTCAATATCAACACCGTTGAGATGATGCCGGTCAGCCAGACCTACGCTGGTCTTAGCGTGCATCGCGGCTAATTTGCCCTTCCCGGCCTGCGGGCCGGGTCTGGGATGACGGTCAAAAGAATGGTAGTATGCCCGGGTTAACTCTCTGAGAAATCACAACCCATGGCCGCCGAATCCCAACTTAATCCCACCCAGCCCGTTAATCAGCAAATCTATCGTATTCTGCGACGAGATATCGTTCATTGCCTGATCCCGCCGGGAACGCCGCTTTCCGAAAAAGAGGTGTCGGTGCGTTTCGACGTGTCCCGCCAGCCGGTGCGCGAAGCCTTTATCAAGCTCGCGGAAAACGGCCTGATTCAGATCCGCCCCCAGCGCGGCAGCTACGTGAATAAGATTTCGCTCTCGCAGGTGCGTAACGGCTGCTTTGTGCGCCAGGCCATCGAGCGCGCCGTCGCCCGCCGTGCGGCTTCTCTCATTGATGACAACCAGTGTTACCTGCTGGAGCAGAACCTCAATCAGCAGCGCATTGCCATCGACCGCAAGCAGCTGAACGACTTCTTCCTGCTCGACGACGAGTTTCACCAGAAGCTGGCGCAAATCGCCGACTGCCAGCTGGCGTGGGACACCATAGAGAACATCAAGGCCACCATCGACCGCGTACGCTACATGAGCCTTGACCATGTCTCCCCGCCTGAAATGCTGCTTCGCCAGCACCACGATATTTTTTCCGCGCTGGAAAAACGCGATCTGGACGGCGTAGAAAATGCCATGACCATGCATTTGCAGGAAATTAGCGAATCGGTGCAGTTAATTCGACAGGAAAATAGCGACTGGTTCAGCGAAGATTAATGGCTGCCGCATCCCGGGAATATCCGGGAATGCGGCGGTGATATTAGCGAACAACTAATACCGGAATGCGGGCATAGCGCAATATAGATTCGGCGTTAGAGCCCAGCAGGTGCGTGGACATACTCGGGTTTTTCGAACCAATCACAATGACGTCATATTCCCCTTCGTTGCTCAGCGCAATAATTTCATCACGCACGTTGCCGAAGCGGACTTTTGTTTCGATTTTCTCTGGCGACATATCGAATAAGCGCTTCAGGCCATTCATCTTTTTCTCTGACTCGGCGGAAATATACTCTTCGAACTTTTTAATATCGGCGTTGAAACCGCGCAGCAGCGAGCGGCTGCTGGCCGGCAGGATGTTCACCAGCGTGATGGACGCCCCTTCTGCCTTCGCCAGATTCACGGCGTGACGCACCGCTTTATCGCTCAAATCCATTTCAAATACATCAACAGGCATCAAAATGTTTTTATACATAAGCCTGACTCCTTATTCCTGAGAAGCATTATTTGCTGCATCCAGAGTGACACCGTTGTTATAAACGAAGACTAAACGGTCACCTGACACAACTATCAATAAAAGAAAACAATTGTCCGCTTTGTAAATAGACGTTGAGTTACGTCAGCGCGCGCCGGATATAAGAAAAAAGTGTGAGCTTGATCAAAAACAAGAAATGCACCGCCAGAGAGGCGTATTAATAATGCCTCGTAAACGGCAGGCATAATATCGCCGTCACGATTTGGCATGAGAGGAGAAAATACCATGATGACTTACGATCGTAACCGTAACGCTATTACCACCGGCAGCCGCGTGATGATTAACGGCACCGGGCGCACCGGGGTGATTAAAGCGATTCACAGTGAAGGCCTTGACGCGATGCACGTGCGTCGCAGCAAAACCGTTGAAGTGGAAGGCTGTGAAGGTAAATTCGAACCGATTGAACTGATCCGTCTGGGTATGCACTAAGACGTACAAGAACATGCCGCCGCGAACGGCGGCATGAAAGGATTACAGCTGTGCCGCGTACTGCGCAACCGTCGCTTTCGCGCCCTTCTCCGCCAGGGTTTTATACGCCGTCATCACCGCGTCCACAAACACCGCGTCCTGCGGCAGTTCTTTACCGAAGATAGCCTCGATGCCCAGCAGCGCTTTCACGCGGCTTTCGCCCTCTTCGCTACCCTTGACCGCCGCCTGAATCACGGCCAGCTGCGGATCGCTCACTTCAATCGCATTGCCCTGCTCGTCCACGCCGCCGACATAGCGCATCCAGCCCGCCACGCCCAGCGCCAGCAGCGGGAAGCTCTTCTGGTGCACCAGATGCCAGCGAACGGAGTCCAGCATACGCTGAGGCAGCTTCTGGCTTCCGTCCATCGCGATCTGCCAGGTGCGGTGGCGCAGCGCAGGGTTGCTGTAGCGCGCGATCAGCATGTCGGCGTAATGCGCCAGATCCACGCCTTTCACCTTCAGCGTCGGCGCCTGCTCTTTCAGCATCAGCGAGTGGGCCGCACGGCGATAGTTGTCGTCTTCCATGCAGTCGTTAATGTGCTGATAGCCCGCCAGATAGCCCAGGTAGGCCAGGAACGAGTGGCTGCCGTTCAGCATACGCAGCTTCATCTCTTCAAACGGGATCACGTCTGCCACCAGCTCCGCACCCGCTTTTTCCCACTGCGGACGGCCGGCCACAAAGCTGTCTTCAATCACCCACTGACGGAACGGCTCGCAGGCCACGCCTGCCGGGTCGCGCACGCCGGTCAGCTGTTCGATTTTATCCAGGGTGTCGGCGGTAACCGCCGGAACAATGCGGTCTACCATCGTGGACGGGAAGGTCACGTTCGCTTCGATCCAGTCCGCCAGCTCGCCGTTCACCGCGCGGGCATAGGCGCAGGTGACGTTGCGCATCACATGGCCGTTTTCCGGCATGTTGTCGCAGGACATTACGGTAAATGGCGCTAAACCGGCCGCCTTACGACGCGCCAGCGCTTCCACAATTACGCCCAGCGCGGAGGTTGGCTGGTGCGGGTTTTTCAGGTCAGCCACGATAAACGGGTGATCGAGCATCAGTTGCCCGGTCGCCGGAGAGTGGCAGTAGCCCTTCTCGGTAATGGTGAGCGATACGATAGCCACCTGCGGCTCGCACATGGCGTTCAGCACGGTTTCCAGACCATCAACCTGAACGTGCAGCGCTTTTTTCACCACGCCAACCACGCGTGAGGTCCAGGCATCCGCTGACATTTCGGCAACGGTGTAAAGATTATCCTGAGCCTTAAGATCGGCAATCTGCTGCTCGCCGCCAATCAGGTTCACTTCGCAGTAACCCCAGTCGCTACCCTGCTCGGCGGCCAGGATATCGGTATACACCGCCTGGTGAGCGCGGTGGAAAGCGCCAAACCCTAAATGGACAATTCGCGTTTTCAGGCTGTCGCGATCGTACTGAGGAAGCGTGGCTTTCGCCGTTAATAATGGGTTTTCCATGATTGAGACTCGTTGTCGTAATTAAAATATAACCCCGGGGCGAGAGCGTCGCTATCGTTCCGGATCTGCTGACTACACCAACTAGAATGGCAGTAAGTATGAATTCGGATAAGCCATAACCATACTGAATGTCCCGCGCCGAATATTGATTTACATTAACTTTCGTCTAATTGGTGTGATACAAAAATCAAGTTGTGTGACATCTATCGGTAAAGCTATAAACCAGCCTTGCTGACAGAAGAAGGTGTGCTGTAACCGCGCCATTTTAGTCGGCATCCCCCAGCCAAAGCCGGGGGATGTTTGCTGCGTTTTAATGGTCACTGATAAAACTTACGACTGCACCCCGTACTTATGCCCTTTGACGGTGTGCGCTTTAGCTTCTGCGGCATCTTTTGCTTCGCTCAGGTCGCGGTCGCACACTTCTGGCATCAGTAACGCAGAGATCAGACCAATCACGGAGTAGACGATCATCATCGCCACAATCGGCCACCATGTGCCAGTCATGTTGCAGAAGATACCCGCCAGCACCGGACCAAAGCCCACAGCCACCAGACCGCCCGCCTCTTTCGAGATGGCCATACGGGTAAAGCGGTTACGTGCGCCAAACATTTCCGCCATGGTGATGTTTTCCAGCGCAAACAGGCCCAGCACCGCGAAGTTATGAATGATGATGATGCACATCATGATCACGCTCGGGCTGTAGGTGTTGTCGACGATGATCGACAGCATCGGGTAGGCCAGAATAATGGCGGAAATATTCAGCACGATGTAAGGCAGACGACGACCGATTTTGTCAGACAGCCAGCCCAGCAGCGGAATGGAGATGAAGCCCAGGAAGGAACTTATCATCAGCGCATCCGTTGGAATGCTCTTGTTGAACATCAGCGTCTGTACCAGATAGCCCGCGAGGAAGGTCTGGATCAGACCCGAGTTACCCGCCTGGCCGAAGCGCAGACCGGTCGCCAGCCAGAAGGATTTGCTCTTGAACATCGCACCCAGCGAGGTTTCTGGTGTGGAAACAGGCACAACGCCGTCTTCATCGCTGACTTTTTCGAACACCGGGCTCTCTTTCAGATTCATTCGCAGCCAGATAGCGAAGATCATCACCACCACGCTTGCGAGGAACGGGATACGCCAGCCCCAGGCCACCAGCTCTTCACGATCCAGCGCGAAGAACATCACCGCCCAGATAGCCGTTGCGCTCAGGGTGCCGCAGTTGGTTCCCATCGCCACCAGCGAGGAGATAATGCCGCGCTTCCCTTTCGGCGCGTATTCCGCAAGCATGGTGCCCGCACCGGAGATTTCCGCCCCGGCCCCCAGCCCCTGGATGATACGCAGGGTGACCAGCAGCACCGGCGCAAAAATACCAATCTGCGCGTAGGTCGGTAGCACGCCAATCAGGGTGGTACAGATCCCCATCATGGTAATGGTGATAAACAGCACTTTTTTACGGCCAATGCTGTCGCCCATGCGGCCAAAAATAAAGGCCCCGACGATACGGGCAATGTAGCCTGCGCCGTAGGTGCCCATCGCCAGGATCAGCGCCATAGCAGCGGACTGCTCCGGGAAGAAGATCTCATGGAAGACCAGCGCCGCACCCAGCGAGTAAAGCTGGAAATCCATAAATTCAAGTGCAGTGCCAAGCCAGCCAGAAACGGCGGCTTTGACCAGATCCGACGTCGTTCTTTGAGGTTGTGTTTGAGTCATAATGGCTATCTCTGAAAGGTAAAATGCGTACCACTAAGAGCCTGTCTACGCAGGCTCTAACGCGTTAGTTGTTATTGGTTGAACGTCAGCAAGACCTTGCAGCACTGCCGCTGGTCTTTTTCAAACAGTTCGATTGCGTCTGTTACGTGGTGGTAGTCAAAGGTATGAGTAACCAGTTTATCCGGGTCGATAAGTCCTTTTTCCAACCACTCTATGACAACCGGGAATTTGTGCGCATTCAGGCGCGACGAGAAAATAGACAGCTCTTTGCCCGTAATTCCCTGCTGGACAATCTGGCTTGGGTCACTGGAGAAGCCCATGATGACGATACGGGCGGCCGGTGCAGCCAGAGTAATTGCTTCCTGCAAAATCGTGGGGTGACAGGCGGCATCGATAATCAGCGTGGGCTTCACGCCTTTTTCATCGAGCACTGACTGAACGGACTGCCCGGCGTTGTTGAATACCCAATCCGCGCCGCTGCGTTCTGCCATTGCCAGACGCTCGTCGATTCTGTCGACCACGATGACCTGCTTCACGTTGTACACGCCTTTTAGCGCCTGTACGGTGACCAGCCCCATCGGACCTGCGCCATAGACCAGCGCCACATCCTGCTCGGTCGGTTTTGCCTGCGCGGTCACGTTCGCCGCGATGGTAAACGGCTCAACCATCACCGCGTGCTTGTCGGAAATCGCATCGGGAATGACCCACGCGTTTTTCGCCGGCACCACGGCGTATTCACTGAAGCCGCCGTCGCGGTGAACGCCCAGCACCACCAGCGAGGCGCAGACGTTAGGTTTGCCCACCGAGCACTGATAGCAGTGGCCGCAGCTGATCACCGGGTCCACGGAAACGCGCTGGCCCAGGCGTGATGCGTCAACGCCCTCGCCCACCGCGTCGATCACGCCAAAGAACTCATGGCCGATCACGCGCGGATATTTGGCAAACGGGTTGTGACCGCGGTAGATGTGGCTGTCGGAACCGCAAATCCCGGCGAGCTTAATTTTGACGCGAACTTCACCTTCGGCCGGCGTTGGAACGGGACGCTCCTCAATCACCAGCTCGTTTGGTTTTTGAATCACAATGCTTTTCATTGTTCGCTCCTCTTTTACCAGTTCCACAGGGTGCCATCTTCAAGACGGGCAACCGGCAGATAGGCTGGATCGTACGGATATTTCGCCGCCATTTTTTCGTCAAACTCGATGCCCAGACCCGGCTTGTCGCCCGGATGCATGTAGCCGTTGTCGAAGGTCCAGTTGTGGTGGAACACTTCCAGCATCTGCTCGGAGTAGCCCATATATTCCTGAACGCCGAAGTTTGGCACCCACAGGTCGAAGTGCAGCGCCGCCGCGTGGCAAATTGGCGACAGATCGGACGGGCCGTGCGAGCCGGTACGCACCTGATACAGCGATGCAAAGTCAGCGATACGACGCATTCCCGTAATACCGCCCGCGTGGGTGATGGTGGTACGGATATAGTCGATCAGCTGCTCTTCAATCAGCTGTTTGCAATCCCAGATGCTGTTGAAGACTTCGCCTACCGCAATTGGCGTCACGGTGTGCTGACGGATCAGACGGAAGCACTCCTGGTTTTCCGCAGGGGTTGGATCTTCCATCCAGAACATGCGGAACTCTTCGATGCTCTTACCGAAACGCGCGGCTTCGATTGGCGTCAGGCGGTGGTGCATGTCGTGCAGCAGATGCTCATTGAAACCATACTTGCTGCGCACGGCGTCAAATAATTTCGGCGTAAAATCGAGGTATTTTTCCGTTGACCACAGCTGCTCTTCCGGCCAGTTGCCCTTGGTCGCTGGCTCATAGGCCAGACCTTTGCCTTTCGACATGCCGTAAGTGGTTTTCATGCCCGGCACGCCGCACTGAACGCGGATTGCCTTAAAGCCCATCTCTTTGTGACGCGCGTAATCTTCCAGTACGTCGTCAATGGTGTGGCCGGTGGTGTGGCAATAGACCATCACGCCTTCGCGAGACGCGCCGCCGAGCAGCTGATACAGCGGCATGTTGGCGGCTTTCGCTTTGATATCCCACAGGGCCATATCCACGGCAGAGATCGCCGACATGGTGACAGGGCCACGACGCCAGTACGCGCCTTTATAGAAGAACTGCCAGATATCTTCGATGCGGTGCGCATCGCGGCCAATCAGCTGCGGGCAGAGATGATCTTTCAGATAAGAGGCGACGGACAGCTCGCGTCCGTTAAGCGTGGCATCACCGTACCCCACGATCCCTTCGTCGGTGGTGATTTTAAGGGTGACAAAGTTGCGCCCCGGGCAGGTCACAAATACTTCAGCCCCAACAATCTTCATAATCCAGTTCCTTACATCGCATGTTGTGATGCAGGAAATCTACTCAACTACACTACTACCATACAAGTATAACGATCCTGAAATCAGCGTTTGATCACAAAACAAAGGGCGCTTACGCGCGCCCCCACCCGGCCACGATAATTAACATGCCGCACAATGCCACCAGCGCGCCGGCCCAGTCGTACGCGCTCAGTTTGACGCCGTCCACCACCCGCAGCCACAGCAGCGCGGTGCAGACATACACCCCGCCGTAGGCCGCGTAGACTCGACCGCTGGCCGCCGGATGCAGCGTTAAGAGCCAGACAAACAGCGCCAGCGCCACCCCGGCGGGGATCAGCAGCAACACGGACGCCCCCTTTTTCAGCCAGAGCCAGGGTAAGAAACAGCCGAGAATTTCACACAGGGCGGTTGCAAAGAAAAGCAGCGTTGTTTTGACCATATCTTTCATTTTTTGAGGGTTGGTTGAGACATGATACGCGATAATTCACGTAACCTTCACATGCCCGCCGCGCGGGTATTCTGCTCTTTTGGATTGGTGTAGAATCCTCCTGGGTATACCGATTATCTGCACCCGTTAAAAGGAAACGCTATGACTACATTAAGCAAACGCCTTTGTCTGACAGCCCTGTTCGCGCTGTCAACGTTCGCTTTTTCCGCCACGGCCTCCGCCGAAACCAGCAAGCTCATCATTGAGTCTGGTGACAGCGCGCAGAGCCGTCAGAACGCCGCGATGGACAAAGAACAATGGAATGACACCCGCAACCTTCGCCAGAAGGTGAACAAACGCGCCGAGAAAGAGTGGGACAAAGAAGATGTCGCATTCGACGCGCGCGATAAATGTCAGCAAAGTGCCAATGTGAACGCCTACTGGGAGCCAAACACCCTGCGCTGCCTGGATCGCCGTACCGGCCGCACGGTCGCACCTTAATCTCGCGGGATCACCATGGACGAGTTAAAACTTCGCCCTCTTGAGCGAGAAGATTTGCGCTTTGTTCACCAGCTCGACAACAACGCCAGCGTGATGCGCTACTGGTTTGAGGAGCCTTACGAGGCGTTTGTCGAGCTGTCCGATCTGTACGATAAACACATCCACGACCAGAGCGAGCGCCGTTTTGTCGTGGAGTGTGGGGGTGAAAAAGCCGGACTGGTGGAGCTGGTTGAGATCAACCACGTTCACCGCCGGGCAGAGTTCCAGATCATCATTTCGCCGGAGCATCAGGGCAAGGGCCTGGCCTCACGCGCGGCGAAGCTGGCGATGGATTACGGGTTCAACGTGCTGAACCTCTACAAGCTCTACCTGATTGTTGATAAAGAGAACGAAAAGGCGATCCACATCTACCGCAAGCTGGGCTTTATGGTGGAAGGCGAGCTGATTCATGAGTTCTTTATTAACGGCGAGTACCGCAACACCATCCGCATGTGCATCTTCCAGCATCAGCATCTGGCCGGGCATAAAGCCTCTTCCGCCAGCCTGCTGAAACCCACCGCGCAGTAAGCTGCGCGGTTTTCATTTATTACATCAATAGTAATCAATGCTGTTTTTGATGGTGTACGTCTTTTCGACCGTCGGCTTGACGCTGTCATCGGTGATTAACAGCTCGCAGGAAACCGGGTTGTTGTGGCGATCGTAGTCACAGCTCTGCTTCACCCGCCCGAGCGGCTTATCGTTAAGCAAACTAATTGCCGTATAGTCGAGCTTTTTACGCGGGTCTTTTGACGGCGTGGACTGCACCGACAGCTGCTGTTTTCCGGAGATCGTGGTTTTACCCAGCGGATAGCCTTCCGCGTCGTAACGGTACTTAACTTCCATCTCTTTGCCGCGCGCGGCCACCACAAAACCGTTATCGTCGGTGTCCCAGGTAATGCCCGCCGCGGGCAGCTCCGCAAGCTGACACTTACCCTGCAATTTCACCTTGCGCTGCTGCGTTTCCGCATCGAGGTAGTAGTTAGCGTCCAGCACCAGCGCAACGCCGGTATTGGCCTCCAGATCGTGCAGCTCCAGCGTGTCGAAACAGCCTTCCGTTGATACCGTGCCGCTAACCCGTTTTGAAACTTCGCCCTTCTCGTTGAGCAGGGTCTGGGTGAAATCTTTCACCGGCCCGCGCAGGGGATCGAAATCAAATTCATTCGAAAAACTCGCCATTTCCGGCGAAAAAGAGAGCGGCGCAGAGTTGTTGTCGCAACCTGCCAGCACTGTCGCCAGTAGCCCTATCACTGCGTATTTCTTCACGTTATTTACCGATGCAGGGAGATAATTCCCAATCATATTAGCAAATACAGACGTTTACACTAACCCTGCTAGAATTAAAAAACACACAGAGAAAAGGAGTCAGATGATGAAACGGTTACCCTGGATTACCGCCCTGCTGTTGATGAGTGCTTCCCCGGCCCTGCTGGCTGCCCCGGATTCCTGCGAACGCGTGAAGAGCGACATTCAGCAGAAAATTATCAATAACGGCGTCCCGGAATCGGGCTTTACGCTGAACATCGTGCCAGGCGATCAGGCTGACCAGCCGGATGCGCAGGTTGTTGGGCATTGTGCCAACGATACCTTCAAAATTTTGTACACCCGCACAGGTAGCGGCGCGGCATCCGGCACGCAGGATAATACGCAAGGCGAGCCGCAGTGATTTTTATCCCCTGTCATCTCAACAATGTCCGTTGAATTGATAAGGATTAATATTTCATACCCATAAATAAGTAAAACTCACCCATCATTAGCCCGGTTGTAGTCACGGGAGTAAATAATTCTTACTTACAATGATGGAGTGAGTTATGTCAGAGGCAGACAACCAGGGCGGGATCAGCCGCCGTTCACTGGTCAAATCCACCGCAATTGGCTCACTGGCGCTTGCCGCCGGTGGTCTTTCCCTCCCCTTCGGATTAAAACGTGCCGCCGCGGCCGTTCAGAGCGCGATGCAATCCCCTGAGGATAAAGTCGTCTGGGGCGCCTGCTCGGTTAACTGCGGCAGCCGCTGTGCCCTTCGCCTGCACGTGCGCGATAACGAAGTCTACTGGGTTGAAACCGACAACACCGGGGAGGACATCTACGGCAATCACCAGGTTCGCGCCTGTCTTCGCGGGCGTTCTATCCGTCGTCGCATCAACCACCCGGACCGCCTGAACTATCCGATGAAGCGCGTCGGCAAGCGCGGTGAAGGCAAGTTCGAACGCATCTCATGGGACGAAGCGCTGAATACCATTACCGCCAGCCTGAAAGGCGTGGTGGAGAAGTACGGTAACGAAGCGGTGTACATTAACTACTCATCCGGGATTGTCGGGGGCAACATCACCCGCTCTTCTCCTTACGCCTCGCTGGTGGCGCGCCTGATGAACTGCTACGGCGGGTTCCTCAGCCACTACGGCACCTACAGCACCGCGCAAATCAACTGCGCAATGCCCTACACCTACGGCTCTAACGACGGCAACAGCACCTCCGATATCGAAAATAGCAAACTGGTAGTGATGTTCGGCAATAACCCGGCGGAAACGCGCATGAGCGGCGGCGGGATCACCTATTTCCTTGAGCAGGCGCGCGAACGCTCGAATGCGCGCATGATCGTGATCGATCCGCGCTACACCGATACCGCCGCCGGACGCGAAGACGAGTGGATCCCAATTCGCCCGGGCACCGACGCCGCGCTGGTGGCCGGGATTGCGTGGGTGCTGATCGACGAGAACATGGTCGACCAGCCGTTCCTCGATAAATACTGCGTCGGCTACGACGAGAAAACGCTGCCGGAAGGCGCGCCCGCCAACGGCCACTACAAGGCCTATATTCTCGGCCAGGGCGAAGACGGCACCGCTAAAACGCCGGAATGGGCGTCGCGCATTACCGGGATCCCTGCCGACCGCATCATCAAGCTGGCCCGGGAAATTGGCTCGGCGAAACCGGCCTATATTTGTCAGGGCTGGGGACCGCAGCGTCAGGCCAACGGCGAGCAAACCTCTCGCGCCATCGCCATGCTGCCGATCCTGACCGGCAACGTCGGCATCAACGGCGGCAACAGCGGCGCGCGTGAATCCACCTACACCATCACCATTGAACGTATGCCGCCGCTCGTTAACCCGGTTAAAACGCAGATCTCCTGCTTTAGCTGGACGGATGCCATCGTTCGTGGCCCGGAAATGACCGCCCTGCGCGACGGCGTGCGCGGGAAAGACAAGCTCGACGTGCCGATCAAATTTATCTGGAACTATGCCGGTAACACCATCACCAACCAGCATTCCGATATCAACAAAACCCACGATATTTTGCAGGACGACAGCAATTGCGAAATGATTGTGGTGATTGAAAACTTCATGACCTCGTCGGCGAAGTATGCCGACATCCTGCTACCGGACCTGATGACCGTCGAGCAGGAAGACATTATTCCTAACGACTACGCGGGCAACATGGGCTATTTGATTTTCCTCCAGCCCGTCACCGCGCCGAAGTTCGAGCGTAAGCCGATTTACTGGATCATGAGCGAAGTGGCGAAACGCCTCGGCCCGGACGTGTATCAGCAGTTCACCGAGGGGCGCACTCAGGAGCAGTGGTTGCAGCATCTGTACGCCAAAATGCTTGAAAAAGATCCGCTTCTGCCGTCCTACGACGAACTGAAAAAAATGGGCATTTATAAGCGCAAAGATCCGAACGGACACTTTGTTGCCTATAAAAAGTTCCGTGAGGATCCTGAAGCCAACCCGCTTAAAACCCCGTCCGGCAAAATCGAAATCTATTCGAGCCGACTCGCCGATATCGCCGCGAAGTGGGAGCTGGAAAAAGACGAAACCATCACCGCCCTGCCGGTCTATGCCTCTACCTTTGACGGCTGGGACGCGCCCGAGCGCAGCACCTATCCGCTACAGCTGTTCGGCTTCCACTTTAAGGCGCGAACCCACTCCAGCTACGGCAATGTCGACGTGCTGAAAGCGGCCTGTCGCCAGGAGGTGTGGCTGAACCCGGTCGATGCCGCGCAGCGTGGCATTAAAAACGGCGACATGGTCCGCGTGTTTAACGGTCGCGGCGAGCTGCGCATTCCGGCGAAAGTGACGCCGCACATCATGCCGGGCGTAAGCGCGATGGGCCAGGGCGCATGGCACGACGCCAACATGACGGGCGACCGCGTTGACCACGGGGCCTGCATCAACACGCTGACCACCCATCGTCCTTCCCCGCTGGCGAAAGGCAACCCACAACATACCAACCTGGTGCAGATCGAGAAGGCATAAGGAATAACTGATGACCACCCAGTATGGATTTTTTATTGATTCCAACCGCTGCACCGGTTGCAAAACCTGCGAGCTGGCCTGCAAGGACTACAAAGATTTAACCCCGGACGTCAGCTTCCGCCGTATTTACGAATACGCGGGCGGCGACTGGCAGGAGGATAACGGCGTCTGGCATCAGAACGTCTTCGCTTATTATCTGTCGATTGCCTGCAACC
>NZ_JAKCMV010000099.1 GCF_021440515.1 Enterobacter asburiae
ACCTGGTGCCGCACTGGGCCACCTGGGAACACTTCAACGAGCTGGACGCCAAAGGGCTGGCGATGTACGGCCAGATGACGGCGGGCAGCTGGATCTACATCGGCAGCCAGGGCATCGTGCAGGGCACTTACGAAACCTTCGTTGAGGCCGGTCGCCAGCACTATAACGGCTCCCTGAAAGGGCGCTGGGTGCTCACCGCCGGGCTGGGCGGGATGGGTGGCGCACAGCCGCTGGCCGCGACCCTTGCTGGGGCCTGCTCGCTGAACATTGAGTGCCAGCAGAGCCGTATCGATTTTCGCCTGCGTACCCGCTACGTGGACGAGCAGGCTGACAGTCTGGACGACGCGCTGGCGCGGATCGAGAAATACACCGCCGAAGGCAAAGCCGTGTCGATTGCCCTGTGCGGCAACGCGGCGGAGATCCTTCCTGAACTGGTCGCCCGCGGCGTGCGCCCGGATCTCGTCACCGACCAGACCAGCGCCCACGATCCGCTGCACGGCTATCTGCCCTTGGGCTGGACGTGGGACGCCTACCAGCAACAAGCCGAAACCGACCCGGAGGGGACGGTGCAGGCCGCCAAACGCTCGATGGCGCAGCATGTCACGGCCATGCTGGCCTTCAGCCAGAGGGGCATCCCGACCTTCGATTACGGCAACAACATTCGCCAGATGGCCAAAGAAACGGGCGTGGCGAACGCATTCGACTTCCCCGGCTTTGTGCCTGCCTATATCCGTCCGCTGTT
>NZ_JAKCMV010000100.1 GCF_021440515.1 Enterobacter asburiae
TACGACGCGGGCGGGCGCTGTATCCGCACCACCTTCCCGGACGGCACCCGCCTGAACCGGCGCTATAACGTCGCAGACCAGGTGACGGATGAGGAGGTCACGCAGGGCGACAGCGACCGCATTCTCAGCGCCACCGCGTTCCGCTATGACACGCTGTGCCGCCTCACGGAGGCGCGTAACGCGTCTGCCACCGTCACCTTTGAATACGACGATGCCGGACGGATGGTGGCGGAAACCCTTAACGGCAGGCGCACGGAATACGCGCATGATGAAGTGCGGGATTACATCACCCAGCGCACCACGGCAGGCGTCACCGAGCGCTTCGCCCGCGGGGCTACGGGCGAGCTCACATCATGGCAGCTAAACGACCACGCCCCGCTGACCCTGGAGCACGACCCGTGCGGTCAGGAGGTGTCCCGC
>NZ_JAKCMV010000101.1 GCF_021440515.1 Enterobacter asburiae
GTGAATAGTGCTGAAGTCGGGGATATAGTCAGAACGCCATCATCTCATCCTGAAGATTTTGTAAAAGTTAAAGGAGGTAACTACAAAAATACACATACAAATGAAATTTGGAGTAAAAGCAATACATCTCATAGTGATAAAAAAGGTGAATGGAAGGTTGGCATTGGAAAATCCGAGCCAAAACCAAGACATAAAATAACTATAGGCATGAGTGATGGGAAAATTATCAAAGTTGACAAATAGTTTTTCGCTGAGTGACATAAACTTCAGCGGATTCAGCGTTTCAAAAAAATGGACTGGTCATTTTGAAATAAATAAAAAATTTGCTTTTTCATTAGTGGATGAGGCAATTTCATTGTTTGAAGATTTCTTCAGTACGGATGATGAAATAATAATTATTATAGCTTTATCTTTTGATGACAGTAGAGAAGATGATTCCGAAATACTAAAAAAATACCAAGCTCTATATAAAAAGATTAGAACCAAAAAATTGCTATCCCCCATGACAGATAGTTTTGAAAAATACCTCTATGGAGAAAGCAGCTTGCCCGCTAGCTGCCTTAACTTCAGTTTTTCAAGAGATGATTTCTTAGATCTATCAAGATTGATTATGTGTCATGCCGGAGTAATTGGACAAGTATGTTTTTATATCAACCCATCATTAAATATAGCCATATATCCTCATGATGATATAGGATTTGGATGTATTGCTTTGAATGATGATAATAAAGCATGTCTGGATTTTCTAAATCACTGCTCTACAAATGAAAACTTTAATGTTTGTATTAATGATGAAAATTGAAACAGCCTAGTTTCTATTAATTAGTTTGCTATTTAGTTTTTATACAGATCAAAATTCCACTAACACCCCAACAACATACTAATTTAAATTATCACACAAATAGTGGTTTTACTGGCTGTGGTCGTTTGCGCGGATGCGCAAAAAAATCTGCCATAAGGAAAATTTTCGCGGAAACCCTTAACGGCAGGAGAACGGAATAGGAGCATGATGAAGTGCGGGATTACATCACCGAGCGCTTTTCCCCGCAGGGCGACGGGAGAACTCACCTCATGGCAGCTAAACAACCACGCCCCGCTGACCCTGGAACACGACCCGTGCGGCCAGGAGGTGTCCCGCCGGAGCGACGCCGGGTTCAGCCTGCGTCAGCGCTACACGCCGACAGGGCTGCTGGCGGAGCAGCAGACCGGGGACG
>NZ_JAKCMV010000102.1 GCF_021440515.1 Enterobacter asburiae
GCTGCACGCTGTTGCGCTCCCCGGTTGCCACCTTCAGCGCCTGACGCGCCACATTCTCTACCGGGCGAACAATCTGCTGCTCGAACAGCAGCGTGCCGAGCAGCATCACCACGGCGCTTGCCGCCAGCGGTGCCCAGCCGGCGGCGGTAGTCAGCAGCGTGGCGGCCAGGGCCGCAAACAGCACCGCCATCACCCCGCGCACCCGCCAGCGCAGCGGCATCGACGGGAGTTTCCCGAGCCAGCCCTTGCGCACCACCAGCCCTTTATGCACCCGCTTGTTGCAGCGCCCCGCGTTCAGCGCCTGATATAAAGGCTCTACGGCGGCGATCTCCTCCGGCGTCGCGCGAACGCGAATCGACATATACCCGGTGGTCTGGCCGTTACGCACCATCGGCACGGCGTTCGCCCGCACCCAGTAGTGATCGCCATTTTTACGGCGGTTTTTGACGATCCCGCTCCAGGGTTCGCCCTGTTGCAGCGTGTACCACATGTCGGCAAA
>NZ_JAKCMV010000103.1 GCF_021440515.1 Enterobacter asburiae
TGTACCACATGTCGGCAAAGGCCGCTTTCGGCATATCAGGATGGCGCACCAGGTTGTGCGGCTGGGCCAGCAGCTCGTTCAGCGTGTAGCCGCTTACCTGCACAAAGGTGTCGTTAGCGTGGGTGATATAGCTTTGCAGGTCGGTTGTCGACATTAAGGTGGTGTCAGCATCCAGAGGATATTCGTTCTGGGTGACCCAGGAAGAAGAGGACATTATTGGCATCCCTTGCAGGTTATT
>NZ_JAKCMV010000104.1 GCF_021440515.1 Enterobacter asburiae
AGAACTTTAGCAACAACGCCCGCGCCAACGGTACGGCCGCCTTCACGGATTGCGAAACGCAGACCGTCGTCCATCGCGATTGGGTGGATCAGAGTCACAACCATCTTGATGTTGTCGCCTGGCATTACCATCTCTACGCCTTCTGGCAGTTCGATGGTACCGGTCACGTCAGTTGTACGGAAGTAGAACTGTGGACGGTAGCCTTTGAAGAACGGAGTATGACGGCCGCCTTCGTCTTTGGACAGGATATAAACTTCAGATTCGAACTTGGTGTGTGGCTTGATTGAGCCTGGCTTCGCCAGTACCTGACCACGTTCGATTTCTTCACGTTTGATACCACGCAGCAGAACACCAACGTTCTCACCAGCACGGCCTTCGTCCAGCAGTTTGCGGAACATTTCAACGCCAGTACAGGTAGACTTCGCAGTCTCTTTGATACCAACGATTTCAACTTCTTCGCCAACTTTGATGATACCGCGCTCTACACGACCGGTAACAACGGTACCACGACCGGAGATGGAGAATACGTCTTCGATTGGCAGCAGGAATGGCTTGTCAATCGCACGCTCTGGTTCTGGGATGTAAGAATCCAGGAAGCCAGCCAGTTCGATGATTTT
>NZ_JAKCMV010000105.1 GCF_021440515.1 Enterobacter asburiae
AGAACCTGCCTTTGTAGTGCTCACACAGATTGTCTGATGAAAAGTAAGCAGTAAAAAATCTCTACAGGCTTGTAGCTCAGGTGGTTAGAGCGCACCCCTGATAAGGGTGAGGTCGGTGGTTCAAGTCCACTCAGGCCTACCAGTTCATTCAAAACAGAATGAATTCCGGTAATGAGATTGGCATTTACGATGGGGTTATAGCTCAGCTGGGAGAGCGCCTGCCTTGCACGCAGGAGGTCTGCGGTTCGATCCCGCATAGCTCCACCATCCTTTACTGCACTTAACAAGAAAACTTCAGAGTGTACCTGAAAAGGTTCACTGCGAAGTTTTGCTCTTTAAAAATCTGGATCAAGCTGAAAATTGAAACGACACATCTTTAATGGTGTGTTCGAGTCTCTCAAATTTTCGCAATCACGATGATGAATCGAACGAAACATCTTCGGGTTGTG
>NZ_JAKCMV010000106.1 GCF_021440515.1 Enterobacter asburiae
TAAAAGCCGACGATGTCCGGCTGAATCCCCAAAAACAGCACCTCGCCCACGTCGTCCCTGATCTGATCCACAAGGTAGTTCAGCGGCATGTTGTGGGTAGTCATCATAAACATCTCGGCAATGTCGTCCGGGTCGATCAGGCGGATCTCGCCGGGGTTAAGCCCCATGTCGGTGGCATCGACAATCAGCAGCCGGTCCGGGCGCAGCTCGCGAATGGCGACCACGTCGTTTTCCGGCGCGCTGCCGCCGTCAATCACCACCCAGTTGCCCTGCGGATTCGCGGCGCACATCTCTGCCAGCAGCGGGCCCGCGCCGTCGTCGCCCATCATGCTGTTGCCGACACACAGTAAAACGTCAGTCACGTAATCTCCTCACCATCAGGTAGATGGCGCTCTCCTGATGAATATCGTGCAGCATGGAGAGCAGGGTTTTGCTCCACGCCTGCTGCTCGGGAGTTTGTCTGCTAAGAGCCGCGTCAAAGGCGTTAGCCAGCATCGCAATGTGGTTGGCGTCGATAACAATCTCGCCGTACTTCGGCACGCCCTCCATTTTGCGCCGCGCGGTGCTGCCCTCCTCCAGCGTACCAATCCACGCCAGATACGCTTCCCACGGGCAGCTTAGCGCCGC
>NZ_JAKCMV010000107.1 GCF_021440515.1 Enterobacter asburiae
TAAGTTGGCAGCATTACCCCTTACCACGCTTACTTAACCTTAGGATTTTATTATCCGCAGCCCCGATGTCCCGGGGCTTTTTTTTACGGATCTTATTCACCACATAAATACAGAAAAGATAAATCATTATATTAACCCTTTAATTATAACCTTCATCAATATTTAAATACGGAACAGCTGAAAAACCGCACCCTGTTTTATTCCCCGTTCCCGGCCTACCCTAAAAAGCATATTCATCCGCCGGAGAAAACCCATGACCGCATTCAGCAAAGAACTCAACGACCTTTACGCTTATTTCAAACAGGTAAAGAGTAAAGAGCGCGTTTTATTCCGCTGGCTCTACCTCAGCCCGGAGGCCCGTATTGAGCGTCTGCGCGAACTCATGATGCCGGTGAGCGACACGAAAAAATGACAACCACGCATCCGGCAAAAAAACGGCATTCACGCCGTTTTT
>NZ_JAKCMV010000011.1 GCF_021440515.1 Enterobacter asburiae
CGAACTGCTGGCCGCGGCGCAGGATCCGCACTGGCGGCATTTCCACCCGCCGCGCGCGCGCCGGAATTCGCCGATTAAGTAAGTTTATTGCCGGGTGGCTGTGCCTTACCCGGCCAACATTAAGCTTGCTCAGTCAGAAACGTAGACTGTTAAAGGATCCCGAGTTTTTTAGTCTCATCAATCCACGGCCGAAATTCTTCCAGCAGATTGTCATACAATTTTTCATCGCTAATGGAGCCGAAATCGTCCATCGCAAAGAAATGCGTGTTGTCGATGCGTCGATCGAGGAAATCATCAAGATTTTGCAGAATCCCGTAGTTTGAACCGCCGATACCGATAAATTTCCAGAAAATGGGATAGTTTGCCGAACGACGGATGGCATTTTTAATTGCTCTGGTCTTACTTATCCCACCATCGGTTATAAACACGATATAAACCGGTAGCTTAGAATCTTTGAAGTAGTCGACTATTTCCTCCATGACAGGAGGTTCGTTATTTGTTCCTCCCAGACCGGGAAGGTTTTCCCACGCGGATCGTTTTCCGCTTCCCTGGATAGACTCAATGTAACCATCAAGGTTACTCAGCTTGACGTCAGGGTATTTTTTATGACGCTCGCCGAAGCCCCACACGTCCATTTCTCCATCGTCATCGAACTGTACTGCCAGCACGGCAATGCGATCGAGCACCGACTGTACATTCCCTTTTCTGAACTGGCCAATCATGGAGCCTGACGCGTCGAGAACGAAGGCTACCGTCGCCTCTAGCTTATCCAGCTTATGCTTGATAAGACTTACCGTGGCCTTTTTAGCAAGGCTGACCAGACGCGGTGATTTGTTTTCCAGTTTCTTTTCTAAACTGATTCGAACGGGTGCGGCAGGCTGCGGTTCTGGCTGCGCGACATCCACACCAAAGCTGGTCGCCAGAGGCTCCAGACCACCATTAAAGCCTTGCCCAAGTGCACGCATCTTCCATGCACCATTGTGCCGGTAGACTTCTGCAAGAATGACGGCTTTCTCACTCCGCCCCTGCGTTTCAGCTTTAAATTCCGCAATCCCCACAGCCTGAATACTTAACTCATTCAGACCACTGATTGGCTCAACGCCGTCAATGACGACGGTTAATGCAATCTTATTAATGTCCTGCGGCACTCTGTCCAGGGCAATATCCACGCGGGATTGTTGATGCCCCGGTACTAGCTTTACTGAGCCTTCAGGTGAAGAAAGATTGTTATAAAAAATAAATCCGCTGTCCCCGCTCACCTTACCCTGAGCATTAAGCATAAAAAGGCAGGTATCCGGTTCGCCATTAAACCCTGTACGAGTGGGATAAAGAAGATTCAGACTGATAACAGCGCCTTGCAAAAGGATGTTCTGTCCCGGTTGTAACTGCATTTATCGTTCCCTCAATGTTTTTACTAATAACATCTTCATAAAAAAAAACCCGGCGCATGGCCGGGTTTCATCTTTTGGTTATCAGACATTCACGCCGTGCTGAGAGGCGAGAGCAGACAGGCCGCCAGAGAAGCCCTGTCCTACTGCCTTAAACTTCCATTCAGCACCGTGACGATAGAGTTCGCCAAATACCATCGCGGTTTCAGTTGACGCATCTTCGGACAGATCGAAGCGGGCAATCTCAGTACCATTGTCGTTATTGTAAACGCGCATGAAGCTGTTGCTTACCATACCGAAGTTCTGTTTACGGCTTTCTGCATCATAAATGGTTACAGCAAACACCAGTTTTTTGATATCAGCAGAGACTTTAGAGAGATCGATTTTGACCTGCTCATCATCGCCATCGCCTTCACCAGTGCGGTTATCACCCTGGTGCTCAACCGAACCATCAGGGCTGGTTTTGTTGTTGAAGAAAATGAAGTGGGCATCTGACAACACCTTACCATCATCACCCACAGCGAATACGGACGCGTCCAGGTCGAATCCTTGACCGTCAGTTACACGAGCATCCCAACCCAGACCCACCATCGCAACATTCATGGTTGGTGCTTCTTTGGTCAGAGATACGTTACCGCCTTTTACGAGAGAAACTGCCATTTTTAGCTCCTGCTAACAGTTGAGTTGGGGCTGAGTACACAGCCCCATGTATGAAATAGCGACTTTTTTATCAGGACGCGTTGATGCCGTACTGTGCACATACGGAAGCCAGGCCACCTGCATAACCCTGACCAACCGCGCGGAATTTCCACTCGCCACTGTGGCGATAGAGTTCGCCAAACAGCATCGCGGTTTCGGTGGAGGCATCTTCAGTCAAATCGTAGCGAGCCACTTCAGTTTGGTTGTCATCATTGACCAGGCGGATAAACGCACCGGAAACCTGACCGAAGCTCTGGCGACGCGCCTGAGCATCGTGAATAGTGACCACGAAGATAATTTTGTCGACATCAGACGGGACAGCATCCAGTTTGATTTTCAGTGATTCATCATCACCGTCGCCTTCACCGGTACGGTTATCGCCGGTATGGGTCACTGAACCGTCGGCAGATGAAAGGTTGTTATAAAAGATGAAGTCAGCATCACCACGTACTTTTCCATTTGCCGCCAGCAAAAATGCAGACGCATCCAGATCGAAATCCTGGCCATCGGTCGAACGGGCGTCCCAGCCAAGACCAACCAGGACATTTTTCATTGACGGTGCTGCTTTGCTCAGGGATACGTTCCCGCCTTTAGAAAGAGAAACACTCATAAAATAACCTCTTTGATTAGTAATCGGTTTAAGTCAATGCTCAAGGAAATTAGTTTTTCTTTTCCTCTGCTTCTGATTTACCCGGGAACATGACGCTTGCGAGTATACCCAGCGCCAGGACGCCCAGAACGACATAAAGACTGGTTGTCGCGGCAATGCTGTAACCGTGGTGCCAGATATGGTCTGTTGCGTTCAGGCCCAGTTTCGCTGCGATGAAGAACAGCAAAACAATAACGGCTTTTTCCAGATGAACGAGGTACTGCTTTAACGCTTCCAGAACAAAATAGAGAGTACGCAGGCCCAGGATAGCAAACATCATTGCGCTATAAACGATCAGTGGCTCACGGCTAACAGCGATAATGGCGGGTACGGAGTCGAACGCAAACATCACGTCCGAAAGCTCAACTACGGCAACACACAAGAAAAGAGGCGTGGCATACAGAGCCGCTTTCTTACCACGACCAATTGTCACATCACTGTTTTCTGGTTTTGCGAGTTCTGCATCCACTTCTTTCTGGTTGAGCAGGAAAGCATGACCGCTCAGCTTCGGCCAGATTGGGAAGAAACGTTTAACCATGCGGTACGCCAGATGCTGGGAATAATCTTCAATCTCATCATCGTCGTCACCGCTTTTGAGCATCATGACCGCAGTCCAGGCAACGATGATGGCGAAAACAACCTCAACGTATGGCCCAAGGCTCAGCAGACTTGTCCCGATGGCAACGAAGATCCCCCTGAACACGATAGCGCCAATGATCCCCCAGTACAGAACGCGGTGACGGTAACGATCCGGCACGGCAAACCAGGAAAAAATCGCCATCATGACGAACAGGTTGTCGACTGAAAGCACTTTCTCCAGCGCATACCCTGTGACGAACAGGCTTGCAACTTCAGCGCCATGATGGATATAGAGGAAACCGGCAAATGCCATCGCAACCACAACC
This sequence comes from Enterobacter asburiae, assembly GCF_021440515.1. Lineage (GTDB taxonomy): Bacteria > Pseudomonadota > Gammaproteobacteria > Enterobacterales > Enterobacteriaceae > Enterobacter > Enterobacter asburiae_E. The sequence continues at coordinate 3,642 of NZ_JAKCMV010000011.1, forward strand.
CAGAAGACGGACCAAAGCGCCGCACTCTTCAGCGTGATTGGCTTGTCGTGGCGGTGCATAAACAAGTCAATGAAGATGGCACCGACTGACAGCGCAACGAAAACGATGACTGTTTCAGCCGGAAAACCGATGTGTGTTGAAACCATAATTTACCCTTAAGGATACAAATCAGAGGCCAAATTCAGCCGGGTCAAAGCCTAACGCAATAGCAATTTCGCGGGAGGCGAGCTTCTCATCCTGGTCAAAATTACCGTCACTTTTCGCAACAGCAATACCAACACGTAAGGCCAGCTGCGCAGCTTCAGGCTGATCTTTAAGCGCCAGGATGTACTTCATGGTTTCGCCTTTGCCGATCTCAATATCAAAATCAAAGCTCGAAACCAGCTTGTTGAAGAATTCGATCACTTCATTAGTATCGAAAACCTTCAGTTCTTCAGATGAGCGCAGAAAACCCATCATTTTCTGTTTTTCTTCTGAGCTCACGCCATCGCTGGATACGGCGATACGGGCGCAAACAGCGACTGTGCCCTGCATAAATTTTTTGTTTTTGAAACGACCAACCTGACGAGTCAGTTCATCTCTGCCAGAATTGATGGCACCTTTTACCTTGTCGAAAAAGCTCATACCTGTTTCCTCTGTAAATGAATTATTTAGAGCCTGCACTCCAACGAAACCCCCAGCCAAAAGCCCGATCCATATCGTTCTGGCCTTTAAAGTACTGGTTGATGCGTTCAACTTTTATTGCACCGTTTTCGTTTACCAGTCTGGCAATTGCGCACAGCGTGCGACGGTTTTCACCTTCGGTCAGGCGCGTTTCGATAGGAGGCTGATCCGGAACATGAATGGTGACAACACCATCTGTTTTATCCCAGCTTGGTACGCCTTCATAGATAAAGGCATATATCAGCACTTCATGAATATTTTTCCATTCACGTCCATTGATATGCAGCCATTCGCCGTCCGAAATATCTCCCGTCCGATCGTCGCCCTGGAGCTGGACATAAGGTTCATCGCGATAATCGCCAAAGGCGTTACCTAATGCCTGAATAACGCATTTATATCCATCCTGTAGCTCAACAAAAGCCCCCAGATCCAGATCGATACCCTTATTAGAACCAAACATACCGGCCAGGCCAGTTCGGGTATTACCTCGATGCCAGTTCAGGTTGATTCGAATTTCACCAAAGTTGTCCCGTTTGGTCAGGCTGATAGCGGGCTTTTCTTTGGTAAGAGAGACCTTGCTCAGGCTGATTTTCGTTTCTACTGGTGGAGGGGTTACAACCGGAGGAGCAGGAGGCGGGGAGACCGGAGCCGGTTCGTCTGCTATGTTCACGCCAAAGTGTTCCGCCAGAGGTTTTAGTCCACCGTTAAAGCCCTGCGCAACAAAGCGGAATTTCCACTCATTATTACGACGATAGAACTCACCGAGGATTAACGCGGCTTCCTGACGCCCCGTCAAATCGACAATGCCGCTCACCAGGCTGGTAGCCCCCTGTTCAACATCGATAGACAGATTACGCAATCCAGAAACCTTCTGCCCTGCATCACAGGTAACGGTAAACGCCACCTTTTGGACATCGGCTTTCAGTCTGTTTAAGGCAACAGTAAAGGTTGAATACTGCCCTTCGCTGGCCAGGCTAATAGATCCATCATCGTTACGTAGCTGACCATAAAAGACCATATCTGCATCACCCTGCACTCTTCCGTCTGCATAAAGACGAAACGCTGATGCATCAACAGGGCCACCCGACGTGACACGAACGCGAAGTTCTTGTGAGGGAACGGAGGCATTTCCTCCTGGAGTCAGGTTCATTAGCGAACTACCGTAGCAACGATATCTGAATGCATATCGTCAATTGTGCGGCCACGGCAGGCATGACCATGGGCAGTAAAGTCCCAGTTCCCATTATTACGACGCAGAGAAGAGATAACGATTCCGGTGTGTGAGCCCTGCTCGGTCAATTTATAGCTCGCCAGTTCTTTACCAGACTGATCGACAACGCGACAGAAGGCATTTTCAACATCATTGAACGTTTGACCACGGAAACTGTTCACTGTGAAAGCAAGATATTCGACGTTAGTCGACAGTCTGGAAAGGTTCACGCTGATTACCTCGTCATCACCATCACCTTCTCCGGTCAGGTTGTCACCGCTATGAATGACAGCCCCACAACTTGACTTCAATTTGCCGAACCAGATGGTATCAATTGTTTTACCGGTGCTGTCCATTAACACACAGCCAGCATCGAGATCGATAGAATCGCTGCCACCGAACAATCCGCCAAAGAGTCCTTTTTTCTTAATAGGATCCCAACCGAGACCAAATTGAAGTTGGCTTAAAGCAGAAGATTGTTTGCTTAAAGATACCGTCTGGTTTTTACTTAATGAAACCATGTTTTATTCCTTAAAATGGTAATGACCGAGACAATGAGAGGTATGTTTTTCGACTAACGAAGAAAATCATATCATGATGAAGTACCCTGACAAGGAAAATTTTGGTAGGTATTCTAAACCCTACCTGATGTGGCATATGTTTTAAGCATCATTATTCATTTTATATCATTGTAATTAATGGATTATGTGGTTATCCATCAAATCAACGACGTACCTATACCTATGCAGTTATTAATCATATTATGATTGACATGACTTGATGACATTCTTAGACTCAAGCAACTGTCCATGTCTGCACGACTTCCCGGGTAATTTAAAAAATATGAAACAAAAAATTTGGCTGATGGAAGGTTTGTCATCTCAAAGAGATATTATTCTGGGGATGAAATCTTTCGCTAACAAAAATAAGATGCCGATCGATGTTTTTGCTTCTCATCGTCATGAACGAAATGAAATATTATCAGTTGCTGATTACTCCCTAATAGAGCCAAAAGACGCTGAAAACCGCCTCAGCTTTATTATTGAAACCGTGAAAGAACAGGGTATTAATCATATCCACACGGGTCGTAATAGCCTTTGGTTTGAGGAAAACCGGGCCGCCATTGAGGCTTCCGGGGCAACATTAAGCACAGGTGCGACGGCAGTAGACTGGCTCACACTCTCGGAAGAAAAAGTCGCTTTTGCACAGTTTATGGAACAAAACCGCCTGCCGGTTGTGCCCTCCTGGCGTGTGAATACACTTTCAGAATTACAGGCATACCTTGCATCTCCTCCCTTTAATGACAGTCCCATATGCGTAAAACCTGTCACGGGTATTTATGGCATGGGTTTTTGGCGCTTTGATGACAGCGCATCCTCCATGGATGTCTTCAACCATCCTGAAAACCGCATCATCCATCCACAGCAGTATGTGGCCGCTGTATCTGATACAGAGTCATTTAAGCCTCTTGTATTGATGCCATATCTGCCAGGGCCGGAATACTCAGTCGATATTCTGGCCGACAAGGGGGAGATTCTCGCCGCAGTTGGCCGCCGCAAAGAGGGTGCCATTCAGCATATGGTTAATGAAGGTGAAGCCTATGAGCTGGCTTGTGCCTGCGCACGAATCATGAAGGCCGATGGGCTGGTCAACGTTCAGACGCGCAACGATCGCAATGGAAATCCTGTTCTGCTTGAAACAAACATGCGCCCCTCCGGCGGGATAGGTTACACCCTGCATAGTGGTATCAACTTACCTGGATTATTTGCGGCATTTAAGCTCGGACTGATGACAAAAAATGATGTTATCGAGAACGCAAAATTGTCCTTTTCACCGGTTGCCGTAAGATCCATGACAGATGTGATCCTGTACCCGAAAACCCTTACTAACCGATTACATTAAGGCCAGGTTATGTCTTTAAACAACGAAGAGACCGTTTATCGTCGAACGCTATCTTGCGGCACAATTCAAATTACGCGAAGCAAGGGTGACATAGCTTTCGACGAGTTGTTTGATATCGCTGAGAGAAGAAATCCTAAACGCGCTTTTCTCTTCGTCAGTAAAGTACTGGGTCGGCATATTCCGGTCTCGCCTTTCGTCATGCGGCAGGCCTACCAGCAATTAGCCTGCCAGTTTCCCGCCACGCTGCCAGGGCCCGTACTCTTTATTGGGATGGCAGAAACAGCCGTTGGGCTAGGTGCCGGAGTATTTGATGAACTCAGACAGCAGTATGACGACTCCGTCTATCTAACATCCACACGCCATCCTGTTGACGGTGAGCTACTCTGTGAATTCAAGGAAGAACATAGCCATGCTACCGATCATTTGATTTACCTGCCTGACGACGAAGAAAAGCGACGCCGGGTTACCGAATCGCGGACGCTGGTTTTAATTGATGACGAGGCAACAACCGGGAATACCTTTATCAATTTACTGGCTGCCCTGCGAAATACAGGCAAATTGCCTCATGTGGAACGCGTTTTCGCCGTGACCCTTACCGACTGGAGCAGTAATGCATTATCAGAACGGTGCCCTCTGCCGGTGACAGCAATTTCACTCGTAAGCGGTCAGTGGGGATGGACACCTTTGCCCGATGCCCCGATACCGGCCATGCCAGCGGTTAACGTGACATCCAGGGGAGAATGGAATATTACCGGCAAGCAATCCTGGGGGCGTCTGGGTATGACCTCTCCTGCCGCCGATTTAGGGCCAGACGTTAGCGTCAAATGCGATGAACGTATTCTGGTTTTAGGGACCGGGGAATTTGTCTGGGAGCCATTTCTTCTGGCCGAGCGTCTTCAGGCTAAAGGAGCCAACACTTTTTACAGCTCAACAACCCGCTCACCGATTGCACTGGGCTATGCCATTGAATCCGTCATTTCCTTTACGGATAACTACGGGCTGGGCATTCCGAATTTTGTTTATAACGTGGCGCATCAGCAGTTTGACCGCGTCCTGCTTTGTGCTGAGACAGCCGCCGAGAGTATCGACAGTCATTTGTTGAACGCGCTGGCTCACGTTGCCCCTGTGGTGGAAATTATTACCTATGAATAAACCTGTTGTTCTGAGCGACCTCGACGACACGCTCTTCCAGACCCGTCGCAAAATGGTTGATGAACTCGCGCTGGAACCTTTTAAAACGGGCGCCGTCGACCGCAGCCTGGCACCACGTAGCTTCATGACCGAAGAGCAATCCATGCTGGTGGATTGGCTACTGGAACAGGCAGATCTCATCCCCGTCACCGCACGGGGTACGGAAGAAATTAGCCGTGTCCAGATCCCATTCCGTTCCTGGGCAATTACAACGCATGGTGCTGTTATCCTGACGCCGGAAGGTAAGCCCGACGACGAATGGAAAGCACATATGCTCCAGGAACTCTCACCCTATCGCGAAAGACTGCTCTCAATGCAGCGTTTCATTACCGAAATGATGGAAGCGAAGGGAATAAATGCCTGGGCAAGACTGAATTATGAATACGATGACACCCCTGTCTATATGGTAATGAAACATCGGGACAGCACTCGCCTTGATGAACTGAATGCTATCGCTGATGAAGTCGAGAACATCCTCTCGACAGAGGGTTTTTATATTCATCGCAACAGCAACAATGTCGCATGGCTTCCCGTTCCCGTAGAAAAAGGGCTTGCCGTTAGCTGGCTGCTCGAAAAACTACGGGCTGAGCGCGGCATTTTTCCGGTAATCGGTCTCGGAGATAGCCTCAGCGATCATCGTTTTATGAAATTGTGCAGCTGGTTTGGCCTTCCACGTCAGAGTCAGTTCGCTGACGCTATTTCACACCGTATTTTTGGAGAGCGCTAAGATGAGCCTGCACAACACATTTTCGGGTTCTTATTTGCCCGGTGACGTGACGTTTTTGCTTAAACCTGTCGAAATGGAAATGACATCGGTTGAGCGAAAAGAAGAACTCATCCAGTCGGGGAAAAAACACTACTCCGACATGCTCAGCCAGGAGCCTGCACCAACCCGGTGGCACCTTGATTTATTCAAGCGAGCTCTGGATCGCGGAGCGGAGAGATTGGCTAAAGAAGTCGCGCAAATTGCCTTGAGCCTGGCCGAGCGCTTCAAAGATGAGCCAGTTGTTTTGGTGAGTCTTGTCAGAGCTGGCGTACCACTGGGCGTTATGCTGCATCAGGCCCTGCGCGATATGGGCAAAACCTCCTTCCATTACGGCATCAGTATCATTCGCGATCGGGGAATCGACGGCGCCGCTCTCGACATTATTGAAAGCCAGCACGGTACCCGTGGCATTGTGTTTGTTGATGGCTGGACAGGTAAAGGGGCGATTACAGGTGAGCTTGTAAAAGCGCTACAAGATCGTCCCGGATATCCTGAGCGACCTCGCCTCGTCGTTCTCGCCGACCCTTGTGGATGCTCCTGGCTGGCTGCCAGCGATGACGACTGGTTAATTCCATTCGGCATCATGGGAGCGCCCGTTTCCGGCCTAATATCACGATCGGTCTGGTCCTCCGAAGGACTGCATGGATGCGTTATCTGTGACCATCTGAGTGAGTATGAATGCAGTCGAATGCTGGTCGACACCGTATCCCATTTTCGCCAGCAACTACCGCTTTCATCACTCGCACCGCTGGTCTGGGATATCGAGTCTGGTCACGCTCTCTGGCAAAAAAGCCGCGAGGTGATTGCTTTCCTGGCCGACAGGTTTGACGTTGACAGTGTTAACCGTATCAAGCCCGGTATTGCGGAGGCCACCCGCGCCGTCCTGCGTCGCGTTCCCGATCACGTGTTCGTTCGGTCGATTGACGATCCTGACGTTGCGTTGCTTGTGGGGCTTGCACGTGAGAAAGGTATCTCGGTCAGTGAAATGGGCGACCTACTCGGCCAATACCGTGCTGTAACAATTATCAAGAAGGTGCTGTGATGAAAAATCGCCTTTCACCCTGGAATCTGGGAGCTACGCTTTACATGCCAGCCACCCGGGAAGATATTGCCGATGCGATTATGCGCGGGAAAATCCCCAACCTGCGCTCTCTGGTCATTTGTCTTGAAGATGCCGTGAGCGAAGCAGATATCCCCGATGCCCTATGCAATCTTGAGAAGCTGCTGCATGAGTTGAATGAAGCCAGGCGTCTTCACGGTAGTGCCGACTGGCCGCTGGTATTTATTCGTCCTCGTCATACCGAAATGGGAAAATGGCTGACAGAACATGTCGATCTCTCTGCGATTGACGGTTTTGTACTGCCGAAGTTTAACCTCAGATCGCTGCCCCTCTGGTGGGATATTATGGGCGAGACCCATCTCTGTATGATGCCAACGCTTGAAACCGAAGACGTCTTTGACGTGGTTCAGATGCGTGAGCTCGCGACGCAACTTATCGCCCACCCTTGTCACGAGCGAATCATTGCCCTGCGGATTGGCGGAAACGATCTTATGAACGTCGTGTCATTGCGTCGACCGCGCGAGCTGACGCTTTATGACAGCCCAATGGGGTATGTCATTAAAATGCTGGTATCTGTCTTCGGCCCCCGGGATTTCGCGCTGACCGCTCCGGTTTGTGAACATATTGAAGATCATGGCGTCATGGCCCGGGAGCTGGCCCTCGACATGGCTCACGGGCTGGTCGGTAAAACGGCCATTCATCCTTGTCAGATAAATATAATTGAGCAGGCTCTTATGGTCACTCAAGGGGAACATTCCGATGCCCTGCGGATACTGAATTCAACGCAGGCGGTGTTCAAATCGCAGGGGGCGATGTGCGAACCCGCCACGCATCGACGTTGGGCTGCCGGGATACTGGAACGAGCCAGAATTTATGGTTTGCTTAATGAACATAGTGCTGATGGAATCAGACTACTTCCCGTGCCTCAGCACAAGTAAAGTATTCACAATGGGATGAGACCCCCTATTGAGCCGTCCGTAGCTAAACCGATCTTTTAACAGAGGCAATCGGTAGCATTATTGAACGGACGTCAAACCGATGAGGGATATTAGCGGGTCAAAGCTGGCATCTGCTCCTCTACAAAGTAGAATCTGCACATGATGAGCTACACGCTCATTTTCAGTTTATTGAACAACTTACTTAGAATGCAGGCTAAACCTTACGATGCAATTAAACACCAGACAGGCCCGAATTTTTAAGCTAGCCAATTTACTGGGTAACGGTAAACCCGTTTCCGCTGCCGAGATTATCAAAAGTCTGGATTGTTCAGAGCCTACGTTGACCAGGGCCCTGAAGGAACTTCGCGAGTCTTATTCAGCAGAAATAAAGTACAGCAAGGCGGGTCACTCCTATCACCTCGTTAACCCGGGACAGCTTGATAAAAAAACCCTGCGTCGAATGAACGAAGCCCTTGCCTCAAATGCAGAGCTTAAGACCAGTGAGTCCGGCGGAAGGGTGTTTCTCGACAAGGACAAAAAAACCTCTGTCTCTTTGTCGCTTCGGATGCGTATTTTAAGAAAGATTGATCGCCTGGCTGCGTTAAGCGGTACGTCACGGAGTGAAGCGGTCGAAAAGCTGGCCGAGCGTGCCGTAGATGAGCTCATCAAAGAATTCAACATCAAAAAATCCCCTCGATAAACTCACCGCCCGGACTGGCAATCCGGGACTGATATATACTCTCTTCTCCTCCTCTTTATTAAGTGATTATTTTTGTAAACCAGATCAACTAGATTATGTATTTACTATGGTACATATCCGGACTCTCTACGGAAATAATTAGAAAACAGCACCAAAATCTCTACATTCAACACAAGAGCTAAAGAATGAGATGCTGCCTTAAGCAGTTTGTCAGGTAAAAAAAGATAAGTCGTTGTGAGCATTTCAAAAATCTTTAACCTACTTCAGTAAGGAGTTACATTTGAGACGTTTACCCGTATACCTGCTTCTTGATACTTCCGGCTCAATGCACGGCGAGCCTATTGAAGCTGTAAAAAATGGGGTTCAGACATTATTGACTACCCTAAAGCAAGATCCGTATGCACTTGAAACCGCATATGTATCAGTCATCACCTTTGACTCCTCAGCCCGCCAGGCTGTACCTCTTACTGACCTCCTCAGTTTCCAGATACCAGCCCTCTCAGCCAGTGGGACAACCTCACTGGGTGAAGCCCTTTCTCTCGCCGCCAGCTCGATTGCAAATGAGGTTCAAAAAACCACAGCAGATACTAAAGGTGACTGGCGGCCACTGGTCTTCTTAATGACGGATGGCTCACCTACTGATGACTGGCGCAAAGGCCTCAGTGACTTTAAGGCGGCCAGAACAGGGGTAGTCGTGGCCTGCGCAGCGGGGCATGACGCTGATACCAGTGTTCTCAAAGAGATTACAGAGATTGTGCTTCAACTGGATACCGCCGATAGCTCCTCAATTAAAGCTTTCTTTAAATGGGTCAGTGCGAGTATTTCCGTCGGCAGCCAGAAAGTTGAGTCGAATAAAAAAGAGGTGATTGGGCTTGATGACCTGCCTCCACCACCGCCTGAAGTTAACGTGGTTTTATAATTTACTGATTAAGGGGATGTTATGTCAGTCAGTCTGAGCAAAGGCCAGGGCGTTAGCCTGAAAAAAAATGAATTTGATCTCTCCTCCGTCACTATCGGTCTGGGATGGGACATTAACGAAGAGAAAAAAGGCTTTCTTGGCGGAATTTTCGGAAAGAAAGAAGAAGAATACGATCTGGATGTGATTGCATTCCTGTGCAATGCAGCTGGAAAAGTGACAGATCTCGGTAATACGGAAAACGGCAAACCTACGCTGGTAAACGGCGACATCATCTTTTTCAATAGCCTTCGCCACAAATCTGGCGATATTTGGCTGACGGGTGATAACCGGACCGGGGCTGGTGATGGCGATGATGAGCAGATTATTGTTCGTCTGAATTCACTGAATACACAGTATGAGAAAATTGTATTTATCGTTCAGATTTACAACGGCGAAAAGCTTCAGCAGCACTTTGGTAAGGTTCAGAACGCCTTTATTCGCGCTGTTGATGCCCGCAATATTGAGATGGCGCGATTCGATCTTTCGGGTGGCCCGGCGTTTACAAATCAGCGCTCTATGGTCTTTGCTGAATTGATCCGTGAATCCAGTGGCTGGAAACTTAAGGCGATTGGTGAGCCATCAAGCTCAGATTCGTTCGTCACTCACCTGAGGAACTATATCTGATGCGTCGTTTACCCGTTTACCTGGTTTTAGACACATCCGGCTCAATGCGCGGTGAGTCCATTCATTCGGTTAACGTCGGCATACAGGCAATGTTAAGCGCCCTGCGTCAGGATCCTTACGCACTCGAAAGCGTTCATATCTCGATCATCACTTTTGATAATGAAGCCCGAGTCTTTATCCCGCTTACGCCTCTGGAAAACTTTCAGTTTACGGATATTACCGTTCCTGGTGCCGGAGGAACCTTTACCGGTGCAGCACTGGAGTGTCTGGCCCAATGTGTGGACAAAGATGTTCGTCGCTCAGATGGCGATCAAAAGGGCGACTGGCGTCCACTGGTATTCCTGATGACTGACGGTACACCTTCTGATGCCTGGGCTTATGGAGAAGCAGTGAAAGCGATTCGCAGCCGGGCATTCGGCTCAATTATCGCCTGCGCCGTTGGGCCAAAAGCCGGGCACGAGCACTTAAAACAACTTACCGATAAGGTCGTGTCGCTGGAAACACTGGATTCAACCGCCTTTGCGGGTTTCTTTAAGTGGGTATCTGCCAGTGTTTCTTCTGGCAGTACAAGTGCCGGTGTCAATACGGATACGAATACGCTTCCCCCTCCCCCACCTGAGATTCAGCTGGTGCTCTGACGACGTACCCGAGAAGCACTGTTTATCGTGACGGTGCTTCTCTTACAGGACGATTTTTCTGTTGGCTGACCCCAGCCAGACGAGGATTTTATATGCGACGCCTTCCCGTATTTTTTGTTCTGGATTGCTCTGAGTCCATGATTGGTGAAAACCTGAAAAAAATGACTGACGGTCTGCAAATGATCGTTAGTGATTTAAGAAAGGATCCCCATGCACTCGAAACGGCCTGGATTTCGGTCATTGCATTTGCTGGTATTGCCCGCACGATCGTTCCTCTCCACGAGATTGCCTCGTTTTACCCTCCCAGACTGCCCGTCGGCGGCGGCACCTGCCTTGGCGCTGCGCTTCGAGAGTTGACCTTACAGATTGATACGCAAGTAAAAAAAACGTCTCTCGACGTTAAAGGCGACTGGAAACCCGTTGTTTATCTCCTCACTGATGGGCGACCAACGGATGACACCACCGCAGAAATTACGCGCTGGAAACAACACTACGCCAGTAAAGTGAACCTTATCGCCGTAGGTCTGGGCCCATCAGCAGATCTGAATATCCTGCGGCAGCTGACTGAAAATGTAATGTTATTCACCGAATCACAGGAAGGCGATTTCACACGATTTATCAAGTGGATCACGGCATCCGTTACCGCGCACAGCCGCAGCGTCGGTGATGAGAAACAGCCAGAGCTTCAGCAGACCGAATATATCGTCCGGCTGGCGAAAGAAGAGGTTATCAGGGCTTACGATGACAACTGCGTAACGCTTACCGGCCGATGCAGTAAAACACGCTGCCCTTATCTGATGAAGTACGAACGTCCACCGACAAAAGTGACGGGGCTGGATTTCAGCCTGAATCTTAATAGCTTTAATATCGCAGGCTGCTACCCGATTGATGAGGATTATTTTGCCTGGTCCGACTCATCAGCTTTCGGCGTACAGGTTAATACCGCCGAGCTGAACGGTGTTCCGGGATGTCCTCACTGCGGAAATGCCAGTGCATTTGCTATGTGCTCATGCGGCAAATTGCTGTGCATTAATGGTCCTGACGACGTCATTTGCCCGTGGTGCGAGAAAGGTCTTACGTTCAGCAATGATGACGGTCACTCCAGTTTTGACGTAAGCAGAGGGAGAGGCTAATGAACCAGAATGTATCGCTGGAAAGGAAAATTATCGGCCTGATCCTGTTAGAGCGTGGCCTCCCGATTGAATCACCGGTCGTTGCCTCTCTTTTATGTGAATCATCCCTTACCGAGCAGATCTCTCAGCTTATTAAAAGCGTAGAAACGCTGGCCTCAGACACCGGTAGCAAAAATGAAATTATCATCGAACAGAGCGCGCCTGAAGCGGAATCAGAAGAGAAGCCTCGTCCGGAGCTTTGGAAATTGATGCCTTATTATGAGTTTGCGAAACCGGCAGAAACCGAAATAACTCAGCCTGCACCTGAACAACTAAAACCAGGACATGTTCCAGTAGAATCGCAACACGTTCGCAAGCCCCTCCCTCCACAGGCAAAAATAACTATCCAGAATGCACGCGCAGGCGAGCCCTTCTTTTCAGCGATGACAATCGCTTTAGACGACATGCAGCAGGGGCAAATTAATGAGGTGATCTTCCCTCAGGATATCGGTCTTACTTACGCAAAAGACCAGCAGGCGATAATCGGTACGCCAACCGAAAGTGGGGATTTCACCCTCACGATACTCTGGTCATGTGGTTCCCACAGTGATTGCGAAACGAAGCAGCTTTTTGTTGTAAACCCTGACCCTCGCAGTTTGTGGAAAATCGTAGAGCCACCCGCCAATGCTCCCTATCAGAAATCGCATGTGGATTCAGCGGGGCTGTTCAGGGATAACGTTCGAATAGCGGCAGCAAGCCGCCGGGGACGCTCTCACGAGCATGCCGGGAGCTTCCGGGATGATGATTTCTACATCAATCACAGCGACAAAACAGAGTGGTCCGTTATGCTGGTCGCAGATGGTGCTGGCAGTGCGAAAAATTCGCGTGAAGGCTCGCGCATCGCTGTCCGGACAGCCGGTGACTATCTTTTCAGCCAGCTCGATGGACAGCGAGGCGAGGCGCTTAAAGATCTTATTCTTACCTGGGGAGCCAGCGAGCAGCAGACAACGATAAATGCCATGCTCCATCATTTTAAACAGGCAGCAACACTTGCAGTAAACAGTATCCAAAATGAAGCCATATGTGCCGATCAACCTATAAAGACATACTCAACTACGCTTCTCGCCGTGATTTCGATACGCCTCGGTGGAGAACGCTTTGCCGCCTCTTTCTGGTTGGGCGATGGTGCAATAGCCGCGTATAGCCCTTCCGGTAAAGTCAGGGTTCTCGGGAATCCTGACAGCGGTGAATATGCAGGCCAAACACGTTTTCTGGACCAGAGCGTGATTACCGACACGGCCTTCACTGGACGTATCAGCATCGGGAAATGGAATGATGTATCACATTTGATCCTGATGACTGATGGTGTTTCCGATCCTCGCTTCGAGACCGACAACGGGCTACGTCACGACGGAAAATGGACAAACCTTGTCAATGAACTCTCTCCCATCCTTGAAGATGCAGACCAAGCCCCATCCGGGCTTGCAGAATGGCTCAACTTTTTCTCTCCAGGGAATCATGACGACCGAACCATCGTGGTCTTATGGTAATGACAAGCTTTACTGGTGATTAATTATGGCAAATATTGTTACGTGTAAAACCAAAGACGGCCAGACAGTCCAGTACGTTGATGAGGTTATTGGTTCAGGCTCCATGAAGGATGTCTACTTTTCGCCTGACAAATCCTACGTCGTCGCGTTTTATCACAAACCCCAAAATGAACAGGCCCGTGAACGTATCGACATGATCACCGGCCGCTACAGGAAAAACATCTTCGAACAAGCCGGAGGTGATTACTGGAAGGATCTCTTTTGCTGGCCTACTCACGTTGTAGAACATCAAGACAAAATAGGCATTGTTGTACCCACCTATCAGAGCCATTTTTTCTTTAAGTATGGTTCGAAGAACGATGATTTTCTGGGAATCAAAGGACGGGAGAAAGAAGGAAAATGGTTCGCCAGCGCAAGCAATCAGAATAAGTTCCTCGACCCGCGAGAACGAGGGAATACACTCACCTATCTTAAGGTCTGCCTTCTGTTGACGAGAGCCGTCAGAAGGATGCACGCCGCTGGCCTGTGTCACAGTGATTTAAGTTATAAAAATGTTCTGGTGGATCCCGAGCTGGGTCATGCCTGTATCATTGATATCGACGGCCTGGTGGTTCCTGGAAAATATCCCCCCGATGTTGTCGGTACGCCGGATTTTATTGCTCCGGAGGTGGTGAAAACCAGCCATCTGCCTAAGGAAGATCCAAATCGGGTATTACCGAGCATTACAACTGATCGCCACGCGTTGTCAGTGTTGATCTACATGTATCTGCTATTCCGACACCCTCTCAGAGGCGGAAAAATCCACGACATGGCGGATGAAATGCGGGATGAAACTTTAGCCATGGGTGAACGAGCAATGTTCATTGAGCATCCAGTGGATAACAGCAACGCCGTGAAGGCCAATCAGCTATCGGCGTTTTCACTCCCTTGGGCAGACCCAAAAAAAGTCCCTTATACCATCATGGGGCCATATCTGGCTCAACTGTTCGAGCGCGCGTTTATCGAGGGATTACATGATGCGACAAAGCGCCCTACCGCCGATGAGTGGGAAACTGCCCTTGTCAAAACGGTAGACCTGATACAGCCGTGTCAGAACACAGATTGCGATCAGAAATGGTATGTCTTTTCCGGCAAAACAAAGCCCGTTTGTCCATATTGCGGCACACCGTATAAGGGCAAGCTGCCGGTCCTTAATCTTTACTCATCACGTAAAGCGGGCAGCTACCGACCGGACGATCATCGTCTGATGGTCTGGAGTGGGCAGTCTATTTATGCCTGGCATGTTAACCGCCTCATCGCGCCGAACGAACGTACCACTCCCGAGCAAAAGAAACGCGTTGGGTACTTTGTTTTTCATAACGACCAGTGGTGGTTAGTGAACGAAGGGATTCAGGGGCTTATGTCATTACCCGATAAAAAACCTGTTGCGCCAGGAGAAAAAATTGAGCTGAAAGATAACGCTCAGTTTGTCCTTTCTCAGGAGGAAGGCGGAAGACTTATCGTCGTGCAATTGGTTGCTAACTGACGCTAAGCGGGCAAGAAATACATTAACTTTCTTGCCCGCGAATCAATCTATGACATTAAGATTTCTTTTCGGCTGTGTAGAGACATTAAAGTTGTATCCTTTAACCTGAAAAAGACTTTAAAGTTGTAAAGTTTTAAAAAAACACATACAAAACATGATGCTAAGTGTGTATCACACGCTGTTCCAACATTATGCCTTGATGTTCTTGCAGGAACTGCAATTTACAGGAGGAAAAAGGTGTTTTTGTAGTTATCTGGCGTTACGTGACAGTGTTGGTCAGATACTTCCACCTCTTCAGAGTTAAAGTTTGATATATGGGAAAAAAAACGCTCCCGGACGGGAGCGTAAGCCAGTGACTTCGGCGTCAAATGAGGGTCTAACAAGTGGAGCTGCGGGTTAATTCTGGGTGATCTGACTGCGATGCTTATCAGCCTGCTGCTGGTGAACAACGGAAGACTGACCATTATTCGCCTTCTCATGTACAGCTGCGGCCTTCTCATGCTCGCTCATTTCAGAAAATGACTTTGCTGTTTCGTTGGTAGCTCCGGGTTTAGCTTTCATCATTTTTTTATGCATTTCAGCCATGTCCTGGTGGGCAGCAGAATTGCTGTTTTGCATCATGTCATGGGACATTGCGGCCTGATCGTGACTGCTCATATCCATCATTGTCATGCTGTCTCCCTGAATTGCACTTTTTTCAGCAGATGACTGCATCTGGTGGGCAGGTGCCTGTGCATTATTTACCTGGTCATGCATGTTCATTGTCTCTGCAGCCATGGCAGATGAAGCGGCAGCCATAATGGCAACAAATGATACGAGAATCTTTTTCATGGTTGGGTCTCCGGTGTTTACATACCCAAACAATCAATGGCTTATAACAGAGAAAGCAGTTGATCTCAGGGCGGGTTAATCATCACTCCAGGAACCAGGTGATTGTGTTATCACGCTGCTCCTGATTTATGAATAATTATAAAAAACCGCCTCTGTTTATCGCGTGACTGAATGATGACAATTTTGTCACCTTCCAGGTTTCTCCTGAACAACGGGATTAATCCATTAACAGGCGCACTTTGAACACAATTTCACGCCCCTGCTGTTCTGCTGACAGCTCGCCGCCGTGAGCATGAATGATCGACCTTGTAATTGATAATCCCAGCCCCGCGCCTTCCGTGTTGTAGAACCTTGATGAGTCTGCGCGATAGAACCGGTCAAACAAACGTTCCAGATTAGCGGGAACCTGGCCGGACATCGTATTCGTAATCATCACGTTCACACAGTCACTGTCACGCTCAAGGTGTATCGCTGTACAGGTGTTATCGGGAGAATACTTGATTGCATTGGAAAGCAGGTTACTGAAAGCACGTCGGAGCATATCGCTGTCTCCGGCAACAACGCCCTCTCCTTCAACCGTGATTGTCTTTCCTGTTTCGTCTGCCAGGGGCTCGAACAACTCACGTAATTCATTCAGTTCGGCTGCCAGATCCACATCATGTTTATCCAGCCGCAGCAGACCATGCTCTGAACGTGCCAGAAAAAGCATGTCACTGGTCATTCGTGACAACCTTTTCAGTTCTTCCAGGTTAGCGAATAAAATTTCGCGGTAATGCGAAACATCCCTTTCCTTAGCCAGTGCAAACTGCGTCTGCATCATCAGATTACTGACTGGTGTGCGCAGCTCATGCGCGATGTCAGACGAGAAATCTGACAGTTTCCGGAATGCCCCCTCCAGGCGATCAAACATATTATTGAACTCCTGCATGGTCTCAGAGATTTCCGGCGGAGCCAGATCGGGATTTAGACGCTGATCCAGGCTGTGTACGGTCATGGAGGAAGCCAGACTGGTCATTTCCCGTAGCGGTTTCAGACCAATACGTGTGGTCAGCCAGCCCAGAAAAACAGAAATAAAGACCAGACCGATATTGAACCAGAACAGCCAGGTACTGAGTTTGTCCATAAACAGGGTGTGATACCCAGTATCCGTGGCAACCGTAATGATGACATGTTTGCTTTTACCCTGTTCCGGCGTCACGGCAACCCGCCGCGAGATACTGCGGTACACGGTGTTATTTTCTTCCGTCTGGATCATATAGTCGAGAATATCACCCGACTTATTAAGCAGGACCGCTGGAACAACAGAATTTTTGGCATAGAGTTCAACAATTTTTTCATTTTCCATGTTTTTTATAGAAATGAATAAGCCATTGTGCCCCACCATCGCATCGTTTATTTTTTCTGATAATGACTTAATATCCGTTTTGTTCCTGAACGTCTCTGTTTTAAGAAACTCTTCGGTGAGCTGAAGTTTACCTGTCAGAAAATCGCGGTCCTGATTATCGAAATAGCCATTAAGGGTGCTAATCAGGATAAAACTTGATAACCACCATACCGTAAGCATCACCGCAGAAAAAATCAGGCTCAGGCGTGTGGTCAGGGAAATTTTGAACCTCACTCTTCTCTGATCTCCAGGACATATCCGGCACCGCGAACGGTATGGATCAGTTTTGGCTCAAAGTCATCATCAATTTTACTTCTCAGACGTCTCACGGCGACATCAATCACATTCGTATCACTGTCAAAATTCATGTTCCAGACCAGGGACGAGATAAGACTCCTGGGTAACACTTCTCCGGTGCGTTGCAGCAGCAACTCAAGCAGAACGTATTCTTTACCGGTGAGATGGATCTTCTTCCCCGAACGGATCACGGTCCGGCGCACCATATCAACGGTCATATCGGCGATGGTGCAGACTGTTGCGGCCTGCGAGCGTGCCCGGCGCAGTAGGGTTCTTACACGTGCAACCAGCTCCGTAAAATCAAAGGGCTTAATCAGGTAGTCATCTGCGCCAAGCTCCAGTCCTTTCACTTTGTCCCGCACGTTGTCCTTTGCGGTTAAAAACAGGACCGGTTCTTCGTGCCCGGACTCCCTCAGTGCGCTGATGATTTGCCACCCGTCGAGGAAAGGCAGCATCACGTCCAGTATTATCAAATCATACTGTCCCTTCGACGCGGCCCCGAGACCATCGCGGCCATTATTAAAGAGATCGGCCTGATAGCCTTCCTCAACCAGTCCCTGCTGCAGGTAACGACCTGTTTTTTGTTCGTCTTCAACGATTAAAATACGCTGCATGGTCAACTCGCTGATATGAAAGTAAAAATCTCACGCATGAGCTTTGGCTGTCCCCTAGCTGACCTGAGACGGAGCAAGCATTCCGAGCCACGCTACGGCGCCCAGAATGATAATCGCAACAACGAATTCTGTCAGGATGCTGTTTCGCATCAGGGCAACGCTGCGATCATAATTCCCTTCCCTGACCATAACTTCAAGCCGGGGACCCAGGTGAAACCGGTTTGCTGCAGCCAGAAGAAGCATCAGAACAAACAGAGCCGTCTTGGCAAGCAATATCCTCCCCCAGGAACTGTTGAATAAGGGAGTTAAGTTACCCTCAGCAATATACAGATAGTTGACCAGCGCACTCAGGATCAGGGCTACAACAATCACCGTTCCTGCCGTGGCAAATTTTGCCAGGGAGTCAGATATCACAATGACGCTCTGTGCATTATGCTCGTTTCTGCGCATCAGCAGGATAGCAAATGCAACCAGAGCACCTGTCCAGGCACCTGCAGCGCCGAGATGGGTCAGACCGCTCAGTAAATGGAGATAGTAATGCAGACCGTCATGCATAACGGCGTGTCCTCCCCAGGCAAGTGTAGCCAGCGCCACGCCCCCACTCATCGTCATCAGCAGGCAGGACAATACTCTCTTATTAGTGTAAAGGAACAAAGCACCGAGTGTGGTAAACAGGGCACAGAGCCTGACAATCCAGCTAATACCCACATCAGTTTCTTCTATCACCATCTCGATAACATGGATGGATAATTCTCTGAGGTCAGTTACTCCACTCATGGCATTAGATACCAGGAGCATATTAATGCCA
Source organism: Enterobacter asburiae (assembly GCF_021440515.1). Classification (GTDB taxonomy): domain Bacteria; phylum Pseudomonadota; class Gammaproteobacteria; order Enterobacterales; family Enterobacteriaceae; genus Enterobacter; species Enterobacter asburiae_E. The sequence continues at coordinate 22,413 of NZ_JAKCMV010000011.1, forward strand.
GTAAGAATGATGCCTGTAACAACAGCAAAAGTTATAAACGACCTGAAATTAGTCAGGTTATAGGTTTCATGTCTGACACCGCTTATTCCATATATCTGAAAAAATGGCAATCCAAATATTACCATCAAATCCAGATAAAGAAGAAAACGAATAACAATCATAATCAGGTCGTTCATAATATTACTTCACTGTAAAGGTGTAATTACCGGTAATAGGGTGCGTATCTGAAGAAACCGCGCGCCAGTCAACACGATAAGTGCCAGCGGGTAAAGGCTCTCGCGGAATAATGACCATCGATTTAGGGTCAGCGCCTGGCGCCACTTTTGCCGCGACCGGCATCGGAGAATGTGATGACATGCCTTTCATACCCGTCATCGTTAATTTTGCACCTGAGAATTTCACGGTCAGATTTTCCGAGAAATTAAGCTGAATCTTTTCCGGGGCCGCTACGGCTGAATCAGCCTGTGGCACAGAGCTTTTTAATTCCGGATGGGCCATAGCAGAGAAAGCAACGCCCATAACGAGGCCACCTGTAAGAATGGCTTTATTTAAAATCGACATTTTATTTACCTGTTTAGTTGAGTGTTTTATATCAGTGCGTTAAAACCAGATTCTGGCTCCCGCCAGGAATACTACCTGATGGTCTTTCTCACCTTCTCTTTTCGCCATATCGGATGTTTTCCCGTAAAGTTGATTCCAGGAAACGCCTATATAGGGTGCAAACTCACGGCGTATTTCATAGCGCAGCCGGAGCCCCAGCTCTGTGTCAGTCAGTCCCCTGCCGCGACCCCGCGATTCATCATCCTGACTGTAGAAATTCACCTCATAGGATGGCTGGAGTATGAGCCGGTTAGTCAGTAAAACGTCGTATTCTCCTCCCAGACGAAGGGCTGCTTTTCCGCCATTACTGACAAAACCCGTAATTTCAGACTCAAAATTATAGAGTGCCAGCCCCTGAAAACCGACAGCAGCCCAGGTCCGGGCAGAAGCAGGTCTGAAATCCTGCCTGACACCCGCAACCAAATCCCACCATGGGCCAACCGCATGTCCCCAGAGTAACTGCGCTTCAGCCGCCTCCGTTTCCCCATTGCTTCGTTCACCTTCACTCTTTAGCCAAATCCGATCTGTGTCGCCTCCAATCCAGCTGTTAACACTCCAGCTGAAATTGTTGGTGTTATCCGACCGTTGCCATTCCAGTTGATCCAGCAGAACCAGATAATTAATCGCACTGTCGTGAATCGCATGCCCCTGTAAATTGCCGAATGCAGCCTTCCGGTCGGCATCGGTAACAGGCGGAATTGGCGTTCTGCTCTCAGTTACAATGGGCTCCATTGACGTCATCTCAGTGAAATTCTCATCTGCTGGCATCTGCATGGCAGACATGTCGTGCCCGGCGTGGGGATCTGCAGAGACGGAGCCCGCCGCAATAGAAAGCTGTGAGGTAAACAAACCGGCGACCAGAACAGGTATGGCCTTCAAATTTCTCTTCATTCGCATCATTCCTCCACCCGGACTTCACGAAACATTCCCATTTCCATGTGATAGAGCAAATGGCAGTGATACGCCCAGCGGCCAAGCGCATCTGCTGTCACTCTGTAACTGCGTTTTGTACCAGGGGGAACATCTATTGTGTGTTTACGAACCATGAAATTACCGTTTTCATCTTCCAGATCGCTCCACATACCATGCAGGTGAATGGGGTGAGTCATCATGGTATCGTTGATCAGCGTGATCCTGAGCCGCTCACCGTATTTCAGCAGCACCGGTGCGGCATCTGAAAACTTGATTCCGTTAAATGACCAGGCAAACTTTTCCATGTGGCCGGTTAAATGCAGTTCTATGGTACGGCCAGGTTCACGTCCGTCAGGATCCTCAAAGCGGCTTTTCAAATCCGCGTACGTGAGAACCTTTCTTCCGTTATTTCGAAGACCAATACCCGGATCATTTAATTTCGGAGAGACGCTCATCGCCTGCATATCAACCAGTGGGTTATCCGTTTCTGACGCAGGATGACTTTGCATACCCGGCATTCCGGCCATCCGGGAATGATCCATACCGGCCATGCTGCTGTGATCCATGGGCGCGGAGGATGTCCCGCTATCCGGAAGGTCAGCACCGTCCATAGACATCATCTCTCCGCTGTTATCCATGCCTCCCATCTGGCTGTGGTCCATTCCTGCCATATCATGTCCCATTCCCCCCATACCCATATCTTCCATGGTCAACAGAGGACGGGGATCGAGGGGGGGAACGGCAGCACTTAACCCCTCTCTCGTGGCCAGTGTCCCTCGAGCGTAACCGGTCCTGTCCATGGATTGTGCGAAGATGGTATAGGCCTCACCCTGAGGCTCCACAATGACATCATAGGTTTCGGCAACGGCAATCCTGAATTCGTCAACGGTAACCGGGTTTACATACTGGCCATCTGCAGCCACGACCGTCATTTTCAGCCCGGGGATACGGATATCGAAATAGGTCATTGCCGAGCCGTTGATAAACCGTAAGCGTATCTTTTCACCGGGACGGAACAGTCCGGTCCAGTTTTTCAGCGGGGCCTGCCCGTTCATGAGATAGGTGTAGGTGTAGCCACTGACATCCGCGAGGTCAGTCGGATTCATTTTCATTTCAGCCCACATTTTCCGATCGGCAATGGTGGCTGACAGCCCCCTGGTATTCACGTCGCGGAAAAAAGAGCCAACGGTTGGTTTATTGAAATTGTAGTAATCCGACTGTTTTTTTAATTTTTTCAGCAGGCTGTGAGGATTTTCATCGGTCCAGTCAGACAACATGACCACATGCTCACGATCGTAAGTAAACGGTTCTGGCTCCCCGGCATCGATGATAATGGCACCGTATACCCCCTCCTGTTCCTGCAGACCGGAATGGCTGTGGTACCAGTAAGTCCCGTTCTGCTTAACCTTAAAGGTGTAAACGTAGGTATCATCAGGCTCTATGCCCATAAAACTCAGCCCCGGAACACCATCCATATTGGCCGGAAGAATAATGCCGTGCCAGTGAATGGACGTCTGTTCATTAAGACGGTTTTTGACCTTCAGGGTAATGGTGTCACCTTCTTTCCAGCGAAGAACGGGCCCCGGCAGGCCTCCATTGATTGTTTTGGCCTGACGCTCACTGCCCGTGATATTGACGGCCGTTTCACCAATGGTCAGGTCAAACTGAGTACCCTGCAGGGATGCGGCAACTGGCAGGCTCAGACTGGAACGCGCATTGAAACTCCATACGCCAAGACTTCCGGCTACGCCAGAGAGGGTTAACCCCTTCAGGAAAGTTCGTCGAGACGTTTTCAACAGCATGCGCATTCCCTTATTTAAAGTATGGTTACTGACAGAATTCGAGAACCGATTTAAATTAAATTACTGGTTCATCCACTTACAATGAAATGAATCTAGCACACCTTAAGAAACAAATTCATTACAATCGTGTAATGTACATAGCTGTATTACATT
>NZ_JAKCMV010000108.1 GCF_021440515.1 Enterobacter asburiae
CACAACCCGAAGATGTTTCATTCGATTCATCATCGTGATTGCGAAAATTTGAGAGACTCGAACACACCATAAAGATGTGTCGTTTCAATTTTCAGCTTGATCCAGATTTTTAAAGAGCAAATATCTCAAACGTCACCCGAAGATGAGTTTTGAGATATAACGGCGGGTGACTTTCACTCACAAACCAGCAAGTGGCGTCCCCTAGGGGATTCGAACCCCTGTTACCGCCGTGAAAGGGCGGTGTCCTGGGCCTCTAGACGAAGGGGACGTGTCAGTCTCAATCGCAAGACGCCTTGCTATTTACTTTTCATCAGACAAT
>NZ_JAKCMV010000109.1 GCF_021440515.1 Enterobacter asburiae
AACCCGAAGATGTTTCGTTTGATTCATCATCGTGATTGCGAAAATTTGAGAGACTCGAACACACCATAAAGATGTGTCGTTTCAATTTTCAGCTTGATCCAGATTTTTAAAGAGCAAAACTTCGCAGTGAACCTTTTCAGGTACACTCTGAAGTTTTCTTGTTGAGTGCAGTAAAGGATGGTGGAGCTATGCGGGATCGAACCGCAGACCTCCTGCGTGCAAGGCAGGCGCTCTCCCAGCTGAGCTATAGCCCCATCGTAGTTAACCTCTTCAAATCCGCAGGGCGAATTTGGTAGGCCTGAGTGGACTTGAACCACCGACCTCACCCTTATCAGGGGTGCGCTCTAACCACCTGAGCTACAAGCCTGTAGAGGTTTTTACTGCTTACTTTTCATCAGACAAT
>NZ_JAKCMV010000110.1 GCF_021440515.1 Enterobacter asburiae
CGTTCAGCGCCAGAATATTCGTCTGGAACGCAATGCCGTCGATAAGGGAGATAATTTCCGTCATCTGCTGGGCGCATTGGGTAATGGACTGCATGTTATTTGCCACCTGCCCCATCAGCTCACCCCCTTTGCGGGCCTGCAAGCGGGCGACTTTCGCCTGTTCACTGGCTAACCGGGTGTTATTCGCATTGTTGCGGGTGCTGGCGGCCATCTGTTCC
>NZ_JAKCMV010000111.1 GCF_021440515.1 Enterobacter asburiae
CCGTCCGGGGCGATGGTCTCCCGCAGGCGGTGCAGGGCGTCGTAGTCCCACTGCCAGGCGGCGCCGCCCGGCATTATCCGGCGGAGCAGGTTACCCTGTTCGCTGTAGCTGAACTGCTGCTGGCGGCCCTGCGGGTCGGTCAGGCAGACCATGCTGCCCTGGTCGTCATAGTCCCACTGCCAGACCTGGCTGCCCGGTGTGGTCAGGCGGGT
>NZ_JAKCMV010000112.1 GCF_021440515.1 Enterobacter asburiae
ACCATCGACAGCGCCAGCATCAGGGTCTGGTTTACGCCCGCCATAATGGTTGGCATCGCCAGCGGGAGCTGCACTTTAAACAGCATCTGGCGCGGGCTGGCCCCAAAGGAGCGCGACGCCTCGATAAGATCGGCCGGCACCTGGTTGATACCCAGAATGGTCAGACGCACAATCGGCGGCAGGGCGAAGATAATGGTCACCACCACGCCAGGCACGTTACCGATACCAAACAGCATCACGATCGGCACCAGATAGACGAACGCCGGAGTGGTCTGCATCGCATCCAGCAGCGGACGGATGATTTTCGCCGCCCGTGGGCTGCGCGCCAGCCAGATCCCCAGCGGCAGGCCAATCACCACGCAGAAGAGCAGGGCGGTCAGCACCAGCGCCAGGGTGATCATCGCCTGCGACCAGGCGCCAATCGCGCCGATGGCAATCAGCGACACCAGCGTGGCGATCCCCATGCCCGCGCTGCCGAACTGCCAGGCGATCAGGGCAAATACCAGAATGGCAACCGGTGCAGGCATGCCCAGCAGCAGCTGCTGGAAG
>NZ_JAKCMV010000113.1 GCF_021440515.1 Enterobacter asburiae
GGATTTACCGGAACCGGACGGCCCCAGCAACGCCACCATCTCGCCCTGCTGGACGGTCAGATCAACGGAATGCAGCGCCTTATTGTGATGAAAGGTCTTGCTGAGTTTCTCGACGCGGATGACGGTTTGCATGTGCGTGGCCTCACGATAAATGTGGCCTCATGCTGGCGTATCAATGTGACATTTGGGTTAAGTCATTGTTGCGGGAGTTTGAAGAGTTGAGGCAAAAGGGATGACAGTCCCTGTCGTTTGTAGGCCGGATAAGCG
>NZ_JAKCMV010000114.1 GCF_021440515.1 Enterobacter asburiae
CCAGCACGAGGCCCGCGAACAAGCCAATGACTTTTGGCTCCTGACGACGCGCAAGCGGGCACAGCCAGCAGCCTAAACCCGCTGCGAGCAACAGGATACGCCAGATTTGCAGCGTGCCATAGTCCGGCAGCAGGGCGCTGGCCTGTTGAACTGAACTATGAATACCTGCCAGCGCGTTGCTTTGCCCGACCACCACCGCCACGCTTGCGAGCAGAGCCAGCACGCTGATGGCGGCCGCCAGCTTACCCTTAAACGACGCTTTCGCGGCGCGCAGCAGCAACGCCGCGAACAGCGGGCCGCCCAGCGCCATGGTCAGGAAAAAGCCCAGGGTGGTGTAGCCCGTGTACCAGGTCGGAACGGTATCGATCTGATACACGCGGGTCATGGCCCAGACGAACACAATGCCGAGGATCTGGCTGACCACCAGCCAGATTTTACCCAGCGCAGGCGGCATCTTGTTGAGCACGGAAATCAGCCACCAGAAGCCGCCAACCGTAAAGAACACCGAGCCCGCGGCAATTTCGTTGCTGAGCGCTGACGCGCCGATGCGGTTAAGGGAGTTGAAGGCGCGCATCGGCGTGCCGAGGTGGAGCACCGAGGCGATAAAGCCGATCCCCATCACCACCCACAAGAAGAACATGCTGCGCACAATCCGCGTTCTGGCGGCGCTGTCTTCCTCTTTAAACCAGGCGCACCCGGCGACGATTAGCGCGCCCGCCACGCACTGCCCGA
>NZ_JAKCMV010000012.1 GCF_021440515.1 Enterobacter asburiae
GAACTGCCAGGCATCAAATAAGTGAAGAGGCCATCCGAAAGGATGGCCTTTTTGCGTTTGTACTTGTCTTAAAAACAGGCTTATTGGCCTGCCATCCAGTGCTGAATAAAGTGCGCTATTGCGTCGACATCGTTCAAATCTAAAACTGGTACAGATAGATCGAGCCTGTTGTCGCTGGCGACAGCAATGACGTGTTCATCCAGCGTTAATTCTTTGATGTCATGGCCCGCATCAGACCTGAAAAGCAGGATCTTTGCTACCGATTCGTGCTTAAACCCTTCGACAAGAACCAGATCCAGCGTTGAATGGTCCATTCTGCTCACCAGATAAGCGAGATCCAGCGGCTGTTCATCTGGTGTTTCGGTCATCAATGCCCAGCGCTGATTGCTCGCTACCAGCGTTTGCGCCGCACCGGCTTTGCGCAGCTCGTAACTGTCTTTACCCGGTTTATCGACATCCATATTGTGATGCGTATGCTTGATTAAGCCCGGCCGGATCCCTTTTTCACACAGCGCAGGGATCAGCTTTTTCAGAAGGGTGGTCTTTCCTGTTCCGCTCCACGCAGCGATTGCTAAAACGGGTATCATTTTTTCACCTGCATCATTTCCAGATCTTCCGTTGTATTCACGTTGATAAACGAAGATTTCCAATCGCTAAAATCAACTGAATGTCCCCCAGCCTGGCGCATAAACACCATGACCCGCCGCTCTCCAGCTGCCAGATAGGTTTCCAGTTGTGGTATCAACCCCTTGTTCATCAGAGCGATAGTGGGATGATCGCGTTCACCGTCGTGTACCCAGACAACGGGAGACTGCTCGCGATGCTTTACCAGGCGCTCCACGAGGCAGGCTGGAATAAACGGCGTATCGCATGAGCAAAAGAGAAACCACTCTGCGGAGGATTGCTGCATCACAGAAAGCATACCGGCAAGGGGGCCGGGGTAATCTGCAAGAGTATCCTCATAAACCGGCAGTCCACTGCGTTGATAAATATCGATATTGCGGTTAACGCTAATGGCAATCGACGTCACCTGTGGTTCAAGGGTTTCTGCCACGTGCTGCCATAGCGGTTTACCGTTTAACGTCTGCAAGCCTTTGTCTTTCCCACCCATACGCGTCGCCCTTCCACCTGCCAGAACAACGCCGGTAATTTCCAGATACTGGTTCAAGAATATCGCCTCTTTTATTGTGGGATTGACCCTGCTAACGTGTCTTTCTCAATGAAAGGAGCACCACCATGAAATGTAAACGTTTGAACGAAGTTATCGAACTCCTCCAGCCAGCCTGGCAGAAAGAACCCGAGCTGAACCTGATGCAATTTTTACAGAAACTGGCGAAAGAGTCAGGTTATGACGGTGAATTGACAGACCTTTCTGACGACATCCTGATCTACCACCTTAAAATGCGCGACTCCGCGAAAGATGCGGTTATTCCGGGCATTCAGAAAGATTACGAAGAAGATTTTAAAACCGCCTTACTGCGGGCGCGTGGCGTAATTAAAGAGTAAAAGCTTGTAAGCGGCGGCACCGAAATCGCCACAAAATGATATCCTGAATCATTCGTATATTTTCCGGATGATCGGATGAACGACCAGGCTTTTACTTTCCAGACATTGCACCCGGATACCATTATGGATGCCCTTTTCGATCGGGGTATTCGCGTGGATTCCGGGTTAACTCCCTTAAACAGCTACGAAAACCGCGTCTATCAGTTTCAGGACGAGGATCGTCAGCGCTTCGTCGTAAAATTCTATCGCCCCGAGCGTTGGTCTGCGGAACAAATCCTGGAAGAACATCAGTTTGCCCATGATTTACTGGAAGATGATGTCCCGGTTGCCGCGCCGCTGAAATTTAACGATCAATCGCTGCTAACGCATCAGGGTTTCTTCTTTGCCGTATTTCCTAGCCTGGGCGGTCGGCAGTTTGAAGCCGATAATATCGATCAAATGGAGTGGGTCGCTCGCTATCTTGGCCGTATTCATCAAACCGGCAGCAAAAAACCGTTTATTGCCCGTCCGACAATGGGCATTCAGGAATACCTTCTTGAGCCACGTCAGGTCTTCGAAAACACGACGCTTATCCCCGGAAAGCTGAAGGATAATTTCCTTGATGCGACGGATAAGCTTATTTCTGCGGTGAAAACCTGCTGGCGCGATGATATTCCCGTGCTTCGTCTGCACGGCGATTGCCATGCCGGAAATATTCTCTGGCGCGATGGGCCGCTATTTGTCGATCTGGATGATGCCCGCATGGGACCCGCGATTCAGGACCTGTGGATGCTGCTTAACGGTGATAAAGCCGAGCAACGTATGCAGCTTGAAACCATCATTGAAGCATACGAAGAGTTCACCGAGTTTAATTCAGATGAAATCGCCTTGATTGAGCCTTTACGTGCGATGCGTTTTGTTTATTATCTCGCATGGTTAATCAGGCGTTGGGACGATCCCGCGTTTCCCAAAAACTTCCCGTGGTTAACCGGAGAAGATTACTGGCGAAACCAAATATCCACTTTTACTGAGCAGGTTAAGGTTCTTCAGGAACCTCCGCTGCAATTAACGCCAATGTATTAATCGAACACACCCAGGAGAAAGTTGATCATGAAAAAAGTATGGCTAGCGCTGGCAGGTATGATTCTGGCATTTAGCGCCTCTGCTGCACAGTTTACTGAAGGTAAGCAGTTCACCACGCTTGAGAAGCCGGTTGCTGGCGAGCCACAGGTGCTGGAGTTCTTCTCTTTTTACTGCCCTCACTGCTATCAGTTCGAGGAAGTTCTTCATGTTTCCGACAACGTGAAGAAAAAGCTGCCTGAAGGTACCAAAATGACCAAGTACCACGTTGAGTTCCTGGGCCCGTTGGGTAAAGACCTGACTCAGGCGTGGGCGGTGGCGATTGCGCTGGGCGTGGAAGATAAAATCACGGCTCCAATGTTTGAAGCCGTGCAGAAAACCCAGACCGTTCAGACCACAGCAGACATCCGTAAGGTCTTCGTGGATGCAGGCGTGAAGGCTGAAGATTACGATGCGGCCTGGAACAGCTTCGTTGTGAAATCCCTGGTGGCTCAGCAAGAGAAAGCCGCTGCTGACCTGCAATTGCAGGGCGTACCGGCAATGTACGTGAACGGCAAATACCAGCTGAACATGCAGGGTATGGACACCAGCAGCATGGATATCTTCGTACAGCAGTATGCAGATACCGTGAAATATCTGGTTGAGAAGAAGTAAAAAAGAAAACGCCGGTCACTGACCGGCGTTTTTGTATGAAGATTTGATGTTGTCTATCTGCTCGTCTTTCTTTTTCCAGAGCGTATTTAGCCAAACCTGGAAACGACGCTTAAAGTTCTTATCGTTAATGTAATCACCGTGCAGCTCGGTGTCGACAGGCATCAGGTCAACGCGCACAACAATACGCGTTAGTTTTCCGCTCAGCATATCGAAGAACGGTGTACGATCGTTTTGTGGATAACAGAGCGTGACGTTCAGTAATTTATCAAACTGCTCACCCAGCACATTGAGCGCCATCGCAATGCCCGCTGCCTTGGGCGGCAAAAGGTTCTTATAGGGCGAGCGCGTTTGCAGGCGTTTTTCTTGCGTAAAACGGGAGCCTTCAACAAAGTTAACTATCGTGGTGGGATGCGCACGAAACTTTTCGCACGAGCGGCGCGTGGTTTCTACATCTTTACCGCGACGCTCCGGATGGCGAATAAGATAGCTGCGCGAGTAGCGTTTCATAAACGGCATATCCAGCGCCCAGCATGCCAGGCCGATAAACGGCACCCAGGCCAGCTGCTGCTTGAGAAAGTACTTATTCATCGGAATATGTTTGCGGAACAATACGCAGAGAACGACAATATCTGCCCAGCTACGGTGGTTGCAGATCAGCAAATACCAGCTTTTTTTGTTCAGTCTTTCCAGGCCCTGAATATCCCATTTCAGATGTGGGTTAAGACGAAGTAATATCGCCAGACCTTCACACCAGCAATACATCATGACGTTACAAAATGCAGAAACCGCTCGCCAGACGGCGGGAACAGGTATTAACAGCTTAATGATTCCGGCGCCGATAATGGGCACAGAACAGGCGATAGTCACCAGAACAGTTAAAATGATGCTTAACAGGAGAGTTATCGCAGCGAGTAATCTCGACATTTTGAGTTTTTTCAAATGGTTAGAGTGTGTTGATGCCCGGTAAGCCGGCGCAGGGCGCTGATTTTACCAGAAATCGGGTAAAAGATTGGCGCTTTCATACGGTGACATTGATGCAACCCGTTTCTGGCAGACGATTTATCTATAATTTCGAAATGTGTGAGGCTTATATCCACATGGAGTAAATAGTCATCAGTTGTCAATAAAGCGGCAGGATCGTTATTTAATATGTTGATATTAAATATAAAATTAGCGATCTCACTGTAGCGAAGATCGCTATTTCTCATCGTAAATAAAAATATGCACAAACTTATCCACAGATTGAGTTTTGCGACCGATCTTCACGATCCCAAAATCTTTTCCTGCTTTTAGAGCTAAAAACTGATGTTTTCGTCCTTATGTGGCATCCTTTACGCATAAATTGATTAAAGGCACGGACATCATGGTTCAGATCCCAGAAAACCCTCTTATTCTCGTCGACGGCTCTTCTTACCTGTATCGGGCGTATCATGCGTTTCCTCCTCTGACCAACAGCGCGGGGGAGCCAACCGGCGCAATGTACGGCGTGTTGAACATGCTGCGCAGCCTTATCCTCCAGTATCAGCCAACCCATGCAGTGGTCGTCTTTGACGCGAAGGGGAAAACCTTCCGCGACGAGCTGTTTGAACACTATAAATCGCACCGTCCACCGATGCCTGACGATCTGCGCGCGCAGATCGAGCCGCTGCATACGATGGTTAAAGCGATGGGTCTGCCGCTGATGGCCGTATCCGGGGTAGAGGCTGATGACGTTATCGGTACGCTGGCGCGTGAAGCGGAGAAAATGGGCCGACCGGTGCTGATCAGCACCGGTGATAAAGACATGGCGCAGCTGGTCAGCCCTGGGATCACCCTGATTAACACCATGACGAACACCATTCTTGGTCCTGATGAGGTGGTGGCGAAATATGGCGTGCCGCCGGAGCTAATCATCGATTTCCTCGCCCTGATGGGCGATTCGTCCGATAACATTCCGGGCGTTCCAGGCGTGGGTGAAAAGACCGCTCAGGCGCTGCTGCAAGGGTTGGGCGGGCTGGATACGCTCTATGCGGAGTCCGATAAAATCGCCGGGCTGACCTTCCGCGGCGCGAAGACCATGGCCGGGAAGCTCGAAGAGAATAAAGAGGTGGCTTACCTCTCCTATAAGCTGGCGACGATCAAAACCGACGTTGAGCTGGAACTGACCTGCGAACAGCTCGAAGTACAAGAGCCGGCAGCAGAAGAGCTGCTGGGCCTGTTTAAAAAATACGAATTCAAACGCTGGACGGCAGACGTCGAAGCCGGGAAATGGCTACAGGCGAAAGGGGCAAAACCCGCCGCGAAGCCAAAAGAAACCCTCACCGTTGATGCAGAAGAGCAGGTAGAAGAAGAAGCCACGGCGCTCTCTTCCGATAACTACGAAACTATCCTTGATGAGTCGCAGCTGGTAGCCTGGATCGAAAAACTCAAAAAAGCGCCGGTTTTCGCTTTTGACACCGAAACCGACAGCCTCGATAACCTCTCTGCGAACATGGTGGGGCTTTCATTTGCCACTGAGCCGGGCCTGGCGGCCTATGTCCCTGTTGCTCATGATTACCTCGATGCGCCGGATCAGATCCCACGCGAGCGCGTATTAGAGCTGCTTAAACCGCTTCTTGAAGATGAAAAGCTGCTTAAGGTGGGGCAAAACCTCAAATACGATCGCGGGATCCTGCAAAATTACGGTATTGAACTGCGCGGTATCGCCTTCGACACGATGCTGGAATCTTACATTCTGGACAGCGTTGCCGGCCGTCACGATATGGACTCCCTCTCCGACCGCTGGCTGAAGCATAAAACCATCACCTTCGAAGAGATTGCCGGTAAGGGCAAAAATCAGCTCACCTTTAACCAGATTGCGCTGGAAGAGGCGGGTCGCTACGCGGCAGAAGACGCTGACGTCACGCTGCAACTGCATCTCAAGATGTGGCCAAAACTGCAAAAGCAGGAGGGGCCGTTGAACGTGTTCCAGCACGTCGAAATGCCGCTGGTGCCTGTGCTGTCTCGTATTGAGCGCAACGGCGTTAAAATCGATCCCACGGTGCTGCATAACCATTCCGGGGAGCTGGCGCAGCGTTTAACCGAGCTTGAGCAAAAGGCGCACGAGCTTGCAGGCGAGGCGTTTAACCTCTCCTCACCGAAGCAGCTGCAAACCATCCTGTTTGAAAAGCAGGGGATTAAGCCGTTGAAGAAAACCCCTGGCGGGGCGCCGTCAACGTCGGAAGAGGTGCTTGAAGAGCTGGCGCTGGATTACCCGCTGCCGAAGGTCATTCTGCAATATCGCGGGCTGGCGAAGCTGAAGTCGACCTATACCGATAAGCTGCCGTTGATGATCAACCCGAAAACGGGTCGCGTGCATACCTCGTATCATCAGGCGGTGGCGGCAACCGGGCGACTGTCATCCACCGATCCTAACCTGCAAAACATTCCGGTTCGTAACGAAGAGGGGCGTCGTATCCGTCAGGCGTTTATCGCACCGGATAATTACCTGATTGTCTCCGCTGACTACTCGCAAATCGAACTGCGCATTATGGCCCACCTGTCCCGCGACAAGGGGCTGCTGACCGCGTTCGCAGAGGGCAAAGACATCCACCGCGCGACCGCAGCGGAAGTCTTTGGTCTGCCGCTGGAAAGCGTGACCAACGAGCAGCGTCGTAGCGCGAAGGCGATCAACTTTGGTCTGATTTACGGCATGAGCGCATTCGGCCTTTCACGCCAGCTCAACATTCCGCGTAAAGAGTCGCAAAAGTATATGGATCTCTACTTCGAGCGTTACCCTGGCGTGCTGGAGTATATGGAGCGTACTCGCGCCCAGGCGAAAGAGAAGGGCTATGTTGAAACGCTGGATGGCCGCCGTCTGTATCTGCCGGACATCAAATCCAGTAACGCCGCGCGCCGCGCCGGCGCTGAGCGTGCGGCGATTAACGCCCCGATGCAGGGCACGGCGGCTGATATCATTAAACGGGCGATGATTGCGGTTGATGCGTGGCTGGAAAAAGAGAAACCGCGCGTGCGTATGATCATGCAGGTTCACGATGAACTGGTGTTCGAAGTGCACAAAGACGACCTGACCGAGGTATCGAAAAAGATCCACGAACTGATGGAAAGCAGCATGAAACTTGATGTGCCGTTGCTGGTGGAAGTCGGGAGTGGTGAAAACTGGGATCAGGCTCACTAAGCGTCCAATGAATAACGCGCCTTTTATGTAACTTTGCAACATAACAAGGCGCGTTTTGTGACGATCATTAGAATTCCCTATGTAAAGAATGAAAAAAAACTACAAAAAGTGCTTTTTCCTTCGAAAAAAAAAGAGTAGAGTTATCGACGTAGGGTACAGAGGTAAGATGTTCTATCTTTCAGACCTTTTACTTCACGTAATCGGATTTGGCTGAATATTTTAGCCGCCCCAGTCAGTAATGACTGGGGCGTTTTTTATTGCGGCAAAGAAAATTGTGGCAATAAAAAAGCGCGGGCATTGCCGCGCTTTTTTTACTCTTCTTCCGCTTCTGTCGCGGGTTCCAGCTCGTTAAACCAGCTATCGAGCTTCTGACGCAGCTTATCTACGCCCTGCTTTTTCAGGGATGAGAAAGGCTCGACCTGAACATCACCGTTAAACGCCAGCACCGCTTCGCGAACCATGTTCACCTGCGCTTTACGCGCGCCGCTCGCCAGTTTGTCGGCTTTGGTCAGCAGCACGAGCACCGCGATGTCGCTTGCGACGGCCCAGTCGATCATCTGCTGATCGAGATCTTTCAGCGGATGACGAATATCCATCAGCACCACAAGACCCTTCAGGCACAGGCGTTTTTCGAGGTATTCCCCCAGCGCGCGCTGCCATTTGATTTTCATCTCTTCCGGCACCTGCGCGTAGCCATAGCCCGGTAAGTCGACCAGGCGCTTGCCCTCGGCGACTTCAAACAGGTTAATCAGCTGAGTACGGCCAGGCGTTTTTGAGGTACGCGCCAGGCTTTTCTGGTTGGTCAGCGTATTCAGGGCGCTGGATTTACCCGCATTGGAGCGGCCAGCGAATGCCACTTCAATACCTGTGTCAGAAGGTAAGTGGCGAATATCAGGCGCACTGGTGACAAAATGCGTCTGTTGGTAGTTCCAGGTAGTCACGTGGTCGTCTCCAAAAATCGTAATCTGGTGGGGATTATACCTGAATGCGGGCAAAAGGCTTTTCCCATCGTGAATTGCCTGTAGGTTAAAACCACAGCAACTGTAGGATATTTGCCATTGTTGCTATGGGAGATCTAAGAGAAATCGCAGGGGTTAAAAAACGTAAACTCAATTATATCAAAAGGTTATATTTGGGTATTAATCTGAAAATCTAAATTTGTACCTTTTAACGTATTGTCAGTTTTATGGAAAAAGGTAAAGTGTGCGTCAAGGCGAGGATGCCAACAGGATAATGACTTAGGGATAAGGGTCAGGAGCGCCAGGAGGCGAAGACACAGGATTGTCAGGATGACAACGCGCCTGGAGGCGTTTGAAAGGGAAAAGGAACCGTATCACGGACGGTATAAGCCAAAGGATAAACAGGGTTCGTTGTTGGCAAACAAGGAATGTCTGACCCGTTAAGGGTTGTGAGTCAGGAAAAAAGGCGACAGATTGCTCTGTCGCCTTTTTTCTTTGCTTGCTTTCTGCTAGATTTCGCCGCAATTCTATACTGATTAAAACACCTTAAGATAAACATCATGAAAAAACCGACATCCGCAGCGGGCGCTAAACGCCCGGCAAAAGCACGCCGCAAAACGCGCGAAGAACTGAACCAGGAAGCGCGCGATCGCAAACGCGATAAAAAGCATCGTGGCCATGCAGCGGGTAGCCGTGCCAGCGGCAGCGGTGCAGCGGGCACGTCTGCAAAAGGCAGCGCGCAGAAAGATCCCCGTATCGGCAGTAAAACTCCCATTCCACTGGGCGTGACAGACACCCCGGTCACTAAGCAGCACAAACCAAAGAGCGAGAAACCTATGCTTTCACCGCAGGCTGAGCTGGATTTGCTGGAGAACGATGAGCGCCTGGACGCGCTGCTGGAACGTCTTGAAGAGGGTGAATCCCTGACCGCTGAAGAGCAGTCCTGGGTGGATGCCAAACTGGATCGTATCGACGAGCTGATGCAGAAACTGGGTCTGTCGTATGACGACGAAGAAGATGAAGAAGAAGACGAGAAACAGGAAGATATGATGCGTCTTCTGAAGGGTGGAAACTAACATTTG
Organism: Enterobacter asburiae; assembly: GCF_021440515.1. Classification (GTDB taxonomy): domain Bacteria; phylum Pseudomonadota; class Gammaproteobacteria; order Enterobacterales; family Enterobacteriaceae; genus Enterobacter; species Enterobacter asburiae_E. The sequence goes on from NZ_JAKCMV010000012.1 coordinate 9,417, forward strand.
CACCCGGCAGGTACAGTCGTCCTGCTTATAACCCTTCCGGTTATGTGTTATCTGGTGTGGTTATTCGTTAAACTACGGCGGTTGTCGCGGCGACAGAAGTGGCTGCGCACCCGTATGATGGCCCGCAGTGGGGCCAGGGCGGGCCGCCGTGTACGAACGCGACACCAACGGAAGGAGTGAGCATGTCTGTACCATCTATCGACTGGGATTTGGCCCTAATCCAGAAATATAACTATTCCGGGCCGCGCTATACCTCATACCCCACCGCGCTGGAATTCTCCGATGCTTTCGGCGAGGCGGATTTTCAGCAGGCCGTCGCGCGCTATCCCGAGCGTCCGCTATCGCTCTACGTCCATATTCCGTTCTGCCATAAGCTCTGCTACTTCTGCGGCTGCAATAAAATCGTTACCCGCCAGCAGCACAAGGCCGATCGGTATCTGGATGCGCTTGAGCAGGAAATTCTGCATCGCGCACCGCTCTTTGAGGGCCGTCACGTCAGCCAGCTTCACTGGGGCGGCGGTACGCCAACCTATCTGAATAAAGCGCAAATCAGCCGTCTGATGACGCTTTTGCGCGCGAACTTCCGCTTTAACGATGACGCTGAAATCTCGATCGAAGTGGATCCGCGTGAAATCGAGCTGGACGTGCTGGATCATTTACGCGCCGAAGGGTTTAACCGCCTGAGCATGGGCGTGCAGGACTTCAACAAAGAGGTGCAGCGCCTGGTAAACCGCGAGCAGGACGAAGAGTTTATCTTCGCCTTGCTGAACCATGCGCGTGATATCGGCTTTACCTCGACCAATATCGACCTGATTTACGGCCTGCCAAAACAGACGCCGGAAAGCTTCGCCTTTACGCTAAAACGCGTGGCCGAGCTCAACCCAGACCGCCTCAGCGTCTTTAACTATGCCCACCTGCCGACCCTGTTCGCCGCGCAGCGCAAAATCAAAGATGCCGATCTCCCGTCTGCCCAGCAGAAGCTGGATATTTTGCAGGAAACCATTACTTCCCTGACCGAGACCGGCTATCAGTTTATCGGTATGGATCACTTCGCCCGCCCGGACGACGAGCTGGCCATTGCCCAGCGTGAAGGCGTTCTGCATCGTAACTTCCAGGGCTACATCACGCAGGGCGATACCGATTTGCTCGGCATGGGCGTTTCAGCCATCAGCATGATCGGGGACTGCTACGCGCAGAACCAGAAAGAGCTAAAGCTGTACTATCAGCAGGTCGATGAAACGGGTAACGCCCTGTGGCGCGGGATCGCGTTGACGCGCGATGACTGCATTCGCCGGGACGTGATTAAGGCGCTTATCTGCAACTTCCGCCTCGATTTCAGCGAGGTAGAAGCGCAGTGGGACCTGAACTTTGGTGATTACTTCGCGGAAGACCTGAAGCTGCTCGCGCCGCTGGCGAAAGACGGGCTGGTGGATGTGTCAGAAGGTGCAATTGAAGTGACGCCAAAAGGCCGTTTGTTGATTCGTAATATCTGCATGTGCTTCGACGCCTATCTGCGTCAGAAGGCGCGGATGCAGCAGTTTTCGCGGGTAATTTAACTGTGTTGCCGGGTGGCGCTTCGCTTACCCGGCCTACATTTCACGCTTTTGTAGGCCGGGTAAGGCGTAGCCGCCACCCGGCTTTTATGTTCAAACCCGCTAGCTAAACAGCCCGACCAGCGCCGCACACAGCACGGCGGCAACCGCGGTTTGTGGCGTATGGCCTTCAACTGCTCCGCTAGAGAGCATATTCACTAATGATTCCAGCATGATGTTCCCCCCAATTTCCGGGCACGATCATACAAAACTTATTCGAACAGTAAAGCGCAAAATAACGCCAGTTTGCGCTCAATTCTTCATCTTTACACAGCGGTGGAAATCACTCCATTCCCAGCTCTTTCAGCTTGCGGGTCAGGGTGTTTCGCCCCCATCCCAGCAGGCGTGCCGCTTCCTGCTTATGGCCCTGCGTATGACGAAGCGCGGTGGTCAACAGCGTGCGTTCCATTTCGGGCTGAGCCTCTGAAAGCAGGTTTTGATGACCGGAACGCAGCGCGCGATCGGCCCACTGTGCCAGCAGCGTTGCCCAGCTGTCCGGCAGCGCGTGTCCGGTGCTGCTTTCCGGCGCGGTGGCTTCAAACAGTTCGCCCGGTAAATCCTGGATCAGCACCTCTTGCCCGGCCGCCATTACCGTCAGCCAGCGGCAGGTGTTTTCCAACTGACGCACGTTGCCCGGCCACGCCAGACGTGTGAGGGCGGCATCGGTTTCCGGGTGCAGCTGTTTGGCTTCGACGCCCAGCTCGCGCGCCGCAACCTGAAGGAAATGACGCGCCAGACGCGGGATATCCTCCCGGCGCTCGCGCAGCGGCGGCAGATGAACGCGGATCACGTTCAGACGGTGGAACAGGTCTTCACGGAATTTGCCTTCCTGCACGCGCAGTTCAAGGTTCTGGTGGGTCGCGGCGATAATGCGCACGTCCACCTTCACGGGCGCATAGCCGCCGACGCGATAAAACTGGCCGTCGGCCAGCACGCGCAGCAGACGAGTCTGGACATCCAGCGGCATATCACCGATTTCATCCAGGAACAGCGTCCCGCCATCGGCCTGCTCGAAGCGCCCCTGGCGAATGGTATTGGCGCCGGTGAAGGCCCCTTTTTCATGGCCGAAAAGCTCTGACTCAATCAGGTCTTTGGGAATGGCCGCCATATTTAGCGCGATAAACGGCGCTTTTGCCCGTGGGCTGTGGCGATGCAGGGCGTGGGCGACCAGCTCTTTACCGGTTCCCGACTCGCCGTTAATCAACACGCTGATGGAGGAGCGGGACAGGCGGCCAATAATGCGAAACACGTCCTGCATGGCAGGCGCTTCGCCAATGATGTCCGTGGTCGGGCCAAAATCCGGGGCGTTACGCGGCTGCTGCTGCTCCTGATAATGGCTGATGGCGCGTTCGACCAGCGCGACCGCTTCGTCGATATCAAAGGGTTTAGGCAGATAATCAAACGCCCCTTGCTGATAGGCGCTGACGGCGGCGTCCAGATCGGAGTGCGCCGTCATTATGATGACCGGAAGCATAGGGTGGCGTTGCTTGATCTGTTTTAACAGCGCCAGCCCGTCCATGCCCGGCATACGAATATCCGACAGCAGGACATCCGGGGTTTTAGTGGTGAGTGCATCCAGCACGTCGCTGCCGCTTTCAAACGTCGTGCAGCTTAATCCTGCCCCTGTGAGCGCGCGTTCAAGCACCCAACGGATGGAGCTATCGTCATCGACTACCCAGACTATCCCTCGTTGCATAAACGTCACCTTTTATTTTTTAATCGGCAGGAACACCGAAAACTCGGTATGGCCCGGCCAACTGGTAAATTCAATTTTTCCGGAATGTTGGTCGATCAAGCTGCGGGCAATGGATAACCCCAGCCCGGTACCGCCTTCGCGACCGCTCACCATCGGATAGAACAGGGTGTCCTGAAGATGCGATGGAATGCCAGGCCCGTTGTCCTCAACGTCAATACGTGCCGCCAGACGGTAGCGCACGCCGTGCAGGGTCAGCTGGAACGCCGTGCGGGTGCGCAGGATAATTTCCCCGCCGTCCGGTCCCAGCGCCTGAAGTGCATTGCGCACGATATTCAGTAAAACCTGCTCAATCTGGTCGGGATCGTGCGCCAGCTCGGGCAGACTGGGATCGTAATCGCGCACCAGCGTGACGTTATCCGGCAGCTCCATCGATACCAGCTTCACCACGCGCTCGGCTACCTTATGAATGCTCTCGGAAATGTGCATTCCCGGCTGCTGCGGCCCGAGCAGTCTGTCGACCAGGTTGCGCAGGCGATCGGCCTGCTCAATGATGACGTTGGTGTATTCCGCCAGCGCCGGGTCGGGCAGGGCTTTGGTTAACAGCTGTGCCGCGCCGCGTAAGCCCCCTAGCGGGTTTTTAATCTCATGGGCCAGGCCGCGCACCAGATCCCGCGCTGCAATCTGCTGAGCGTGCTGGAGCTGCTCCTGGCTCAGTCGGCGCTGATTATCCATCGGCGCCATTTCCAGCAAGATCAGCCCTTCCGGGAGGCGTTGCGCGGTAAGCGACAAAATATGCGAGCGCCCGTCGATCACCAGCGTGACTTCGTTATCCGTAAACCCCTGGCCGGCCTGCAAACTTTCCTGCATCAGGCCAATATTTAGCGAAAAATAGCTCAGAAGTTCCGGAAGCGGGGTGCCAAACAGTTTTCGCGCGCTTTGGGCGAGCAGCTGCTGCGCCGCCGGGTTGGCGTAATGAACGGCCAGCTCGTCGTCGACCAGCAAAATACTGTTAATAAGAGAATTGAGGATCTGCCCAGCATCGGGCAGCGTGCCGGTTGCCATTCAGCAGTCTCCTGGAGTTGGTTGCACTAATTTAGTGCAGTATAGCGTTTTCGTTGTGAAAAGCGCGTGAGATCAGGTTGTTGGTGGAGAAAAAAGCCCATCCGGAGATGGGCTAAAGTTTCCACGGCAACTACTCCCGGCGCTTGTCACGCCGGGTAAAACAACTTTATTAAACGCTGTAGTACAGCTCGAACTCAACCGGGTGCGGAGTCATACGAACGCGGTCGTTTTCTTCGGTACGCAGCGCGATGTAAGCGTCAATCGCTTCATCAGTGAACACGCCGCCAGCGGTCAGGAACTCACGGTCTGCGTCCAGCGCCTGGAGGGCTTCTTCCAGAGAGCCAGCAACCTGTGGGATCTCTTTCGCTTCTTCTGGCGGCAGGTCGTACAGGTTTTTGTCCATCGCTTCGCCCGGGTGGATCTTGTTCTTGATACCGTCCAGACCCGCCATCAGCAGTGCTGCGAAGCACAGGTATGGGTTAGCCGCTGGATCCGGGAAGCGCACTTCGATACGACGCGCTTTTGGCGACGCAACCACTGGAATACGGATAGAAGCAGAACGGTTACGGGCAGAGTAGGCCAGCATTACCGGTGCTTCGTAGCCTGGGACCAGACGCTTGTAGGAATTAGTGGTTGGGTTCGCCAGGGCGTTGATCGCTTTAGCGTGTTTGATAACACCACCGATGTAGTGCAGCGCCTGCTCGGACAGACCGGCATATTTGTCGCCAGAGAACAGGTTTGTGCCGTTCTTGGACAGGGACATGTGGCAGTGCATACCGGAACCGTTGTCGCCAAACATTGGTTTTGGCATGAAGGTCGCGGTTTTACCGAAGCGGTGCGCGACGTTGTGAACAACGTATTTGTAGATCTGAATCTCATCCGCTTTCTTGGTCATGGTGTTGAAGCGGGTTGCGATTTCGTTCTGACCAGCGGTTGCCACTTCGTGGTGATGCGCTTCAACGACCAGGCCCATCTCTTCCATGATCAGACACATGGTAGAACGGATGTCCTGTGAAGAATCGACCGGAGGAACCGGGAAGTAACCGCCTTTCACGCCAGGACGGTGACCTTTGTTACCGCCTTCGTATTTGGTAGAGGAGTTCCATGCGCCTTCGATGTCATCGATAGCCACGTGGGAACCAGAAATTGAAGCACCAAAACGGATGTCGTCGAACAGGAAGAACTCTGGCTCTGGCCCGAACAGAACGGTGTCTGCGATGCCGGTAGAGCGCAGGTACTCTTCAGCGCGTTTTGCGATAGAGCGTGGGTCGCGGTCGTAACCTTGCAGCGTGCCTGGCTCGAGGATGTCGCAACGGATGATCAGCGTAGACTCTTCGAAGAACGGGTCAATGAGCGCAGTGGTCGCGTCCGGCATCAGAACCATGTCGGATTCGTTAATGCCTTTCCAGCCACCAATGGAGGAGCCGTCAAACATTTTGCCTTCTTCAAAGAATTCGGCGTTCACCTGATGAGCAGGGATCGTGACGTGCTGTTCTTTACCTTTGGTATCGGTGAAGCGCAGATCAACAAACTTCACTTCATGTTCGTTCAGCATCGTCAAAACGTGTTCAGCGGACATACTTAACTCTCCAGATTGGTCATTGTCGTCGTGGTAACGAGGTCTTCAAATTCTGTGTTTTGCTGGCTGTGTTGCCATGTTTTTAATAAAGCGAAATCTGTGCCAACTTTTAAAACACCCCAAAAAGGCGTTATCATGCGCACCATAGTGCAAAACTGCTGCACCACGATGGTTATGTTGCACCAGTATAGTGCTTCAGTGTGAACACTGAGCACCATATTGGTGCAATTTTCGTTAAAGTGCCCTTTTTACGCTCCGTGAAAGCGATCACAAAGCATCTCTGCGATACTTGTTAGCGGAGGATGTTTGTGATCCTGTTTTGTAGTGCGATTAATCCGTGTACAATAACGCGCTATTTCTAATGCCTGAGGCAAAGTTGTGATCGAAAATCTGCGTAATATCGCCATCATCGCGCACGTTGACCATGGTAAAACTACCCTGGTTGATAAGCTGCTACAGCAATCTGGTACGTTTGACGCCCGTGCTGAAACTCAAGAACGCGTGATGGACTCCAACGATTTGGAGAAAGAGCGTGGGATTACCATCCTCGCTAAAAACACCGCTATCAAATGGAATGACTACCGTATCAACATCGTTGATACCCCAGGGCACGCCGACTTCGGTGGTGAAGTTGAGCGCGTAATGTCCATGGTAGACTCCGTTCTGCTGGTCGTTGATGCAATGGATGGCCCAATGCCGCAGACGCGCTTCGTAACCAAGAAAGCATTTGCTCATGGTTTGAAGCCAATTGTTGTTATTAACAAAGTTGACCGCCCTGGCGCGCGTCCTGACTGGGTTGTGGATCAGGTCTTCGACCTGTTCGTTAACCTCGACGCGACCGACGAGCAGCTGGACTTCCCTATCGTTTACGCTTCTGCGCTGAACGGTATCGCAGGTCTGGACCACGAAGACATGGCTGAAGACATGACCCCGCTGTACCAGGCGATTGTTGACCGTGTTCCTGCACCAAACGTTGATCTCGACGGCACCTTGCAGATGCAGATCTCTCAGCTCGACTACAACAACTATGTTGGTGTAATCGGCATTGGTCGTATCAAGCGCGGTAAAGTGAAGCCTAACCAGCAGGTCACTATCATCGATAGCGAAGGCAAAACCCGTAACGGTAAAGTCGGTAAAGTACTGACTCACCTGGGTCTTGAGCGTATCGAGAGCGACATCGCTGAAGCGGGCGACATCATCGCTATCACCGGTCTGGGCGAGCTGAACATCTCCGACACCATCTGCGATCCGCAGAACGTCGAAGCGCTGCCAGCCCTGTCTGTTGATGAACCAACCGTTTCCATGTTCTTCAACGTCAACACCTCTCCGTTCTGTGGTAAAGAAGGTAAGTTCGTTACCTCTCGTCAGATCCTTGACCGCCTGAACAAAGAGCTGGTGCACAACGTTGCGCTGCGCGTTGAAGAAACCCCAGACGCTGATGCATTCCGCGTGTCTGGTCGTGGTGAGCTTCACCTGTCTGTTCTGATCGAAAACATGCGTCGTGAAGGTTTCGAAATGGCGGTTTCCCGTCCGAAAGTTATCTTCCGCGAAATCGATGGCCGTAAACAAGAGCCATTCGAAAACGTAACGCTGGACGTTGAAGAGCAGCATCAGGGTTCTGTGATGCAGGCTCTGGGTGAGCGTAAAGGCGACCTGAAAAACATGAATCCAGATGGCAAAGGCCGCGTACGTCTTGACTACGTGATCCCAAGCCGTGGTCTGATCGGCTTCCGTTCAGAGTTCATGACCATGACCTCCGGTACGGGTCTGCTGTACTCCACCTTCAGCCACTACGACGACGTTCGTCCTGGTGATGTAGGTCAGCGTAACAACGGCGTACTGATCTCCAACGGTCAGGGTAAAGCGGTTGCGTTCGCACTGTTCAGCCTTCAGGACCGCGGTAAGCTGTTCCTGGGTCACGGTGCTGAAGTTTACGAAGGCCAGATCATCGGTATTCACAGTCGTTCTAACGACCTGACTGTAAACTGCCTGACCGGTAAGAAACTGACCAACATGCGTGCGTCCGGTACTGACGAAGCAACGGTTCTGGTTCCACCGATCAAGATGACTCTGGAGCAGGCTCTGGAATTCATCGATGACGACGAACTGGTAGAAGTGACTCCACAGTCAATTCGTATCCGTAAGCGTCACCTGACCGAGAACGATCGTAAACGTGCAATGCGCGGTGCGAAAGAAGAGTAATTCACTCCTCTTTAGGTCTCTAAAACCCCGTCCTTGTGGCGGGGTTTTTCTTTTTCGGCGTTATGTTTCTGTTCATAGCCAAAGCTTATCTTTCCCGCTACAGTTACTTTTCCACGGCGAAAAGGAGATAAACATGCTTTATATCTTTGACTTAGGAAATGTAATCGTCGATATCGATTTTAATCGCGTACTGGGCGCATGGAGCGATTTTAGCCGTGTTCCGCTGGCAACGTTAAAACAGAACTTCGCGATGGGCGAGACTTTCCATCAGCATGAACGCGGTGAAATAAGCGATGAAGAGTTCGCCGCGCGTTTTTGTCACGAGATGGATCTGCCGTTAAGTTACGAGCAGTTTGCCCACGGCTGGCAGGCGGTGTTTGTGGCGATCCGCCCGGACGTTATCGACATCATGCACAAGCTGCGCGCGCAGGGCCATCGCGTGGTTGTCCTCTCAAACACCAACCGACTGCATACCACCTTCTGGCCGGATGAATACCCGGAGATACAAGCCGCTGCCGACCATATTTATCTCTCTCAGGAGATGGGCATGCGCAAACCGGAAGCGCGAATTTACGAGGCGGTGTTACAGCAGGAAGGATACTCCGCGGCCGATGCGGTCTTTTTCGACGATAACGCCGATAATATAGAGGGAGCTAACCAGCTAGGTATTACCTCAATTCTGGTGACCGGAAAAGAGACCATACCGAACTACTTTGCGAAGCAGTTATGTTAAAAACCGTTCATCAAAAAGCCACACACCATACGCGCCCGCTCAGGGCGTGGCTAAAGCTGCTCTGGCATCGCATCGATGAGGACAACATGACGACGCTGGCGGGTAACCTCGCCTACGTGTCGCTGCTCTCGCTGGTGCCGCTGGTGGCGGTGGTATTTGCCCTGTTCTCCGCCTTTCCGATGTTCGCGGACGTGAGCCTACAGCTTCGTCATTTCGTCTTTGCGAACTTCATTCCCGCGACGGGCGATGTGATACAGAACTACATCGAGCAGTTTGTCGCTAACTCCAGCAAAATGACGGCGGTGGGGGCGTGCGGCCTTATCGTCACCGCGCTGCTGCTGATGTACGCCATCGACAGCGCGCTCAACACTATCTGGCGCAGTAAAAAAGCGCGGCCCAAGGTTTACTCCTTTGCCGTGTACTGGATGATTTTAACGCTCGGCCCGCTGCTGGCCGGGGCGAGTCTGGCGATCAGCTCTTATCTGCTCTCGCTGCGCTGGGCAAGCGACTTAAACGGCGCGATCGACAACGTGCTGCGCCTGTTCCCGCTAATCCTCTCCTGGCTCTCTTTCTGGCTGCTTTACAGCGTGGTGCCGACCACGCGGGTGCCTAACCGTGATGCGGTAGTGGGCGCGCTGGTGGCCGCGGTGCTCTTCGAACTGGGAAAAAAAGGCTTTGCGCTTTACATCACCATGTTCCCGTCGTATCAGCTGATTTATGGCGTGCTGGCGGTGATCCCCATCCTGTTTGTCTGGGTCTACTGGACCTGGTGTATCGTCTTGCTTGGTGCTGAAATAACTGTCACTCTCGGGGTATACCGCGAACTCAAAAAAGCCGCACAGGCTGAAAAAGAAGAAGAAGCAGACCAACCATGATTGCATTAATACAGCGCGTTACCCGTGCCAGCGTTACCGTGGAGGGCAAGGTGACGGGTGAAATTGACCAGGGACTTTTGGTGTTATTGGGTGTCGAAAAGGAAGATGACGAGCAGAAAGCCAACCGCTTGTGCGAGCGCGTGCTGGGCTATCGCATCTTTAGCGATGCGGAAGGGAAGATGAACCTGAACGTTCAGCAGGCGGGCGGCAGCGTGCTGGTGGTGTCGCAGTTTACGCTGGCGGCGGACACCGGGCGGGGAATGCGACCGAGCTTTTCCAAAGGCGCCGCGCCGGACCGTGCTGAAGCGTTATACGAATACTTTGTTGAGCGTTGTCGCCAGCAGGATATCAACACGCAAACCGGACGATTCGCTGCGGATATGCAGGTTTCGCTGGTGAACGATGGCCCCGTCACGTTCTGGCTCCAGGTATGAGCCAGCTGGCGGTCAGGCCGCGGGTCACAAGAGAGAGTACAGCTATGTATCACCTTCGAGTACCGCAAACAGAAGAAGAGTTAGACGTTTACTACCAGTTCCGCTGGGAGATGCTGCGTAAGCCATTACATCAGCCGAAAGGCTCCGAGCGCGACGCCTGGGACGCGATGGCGCATCACCAGATGGTGGTGGACGAAGAGGGCAACCTGGTCGCCGTCGGGCGTTTGTATATCAACGCCGATAACGAAGCCTCAATCCGCTTTATGGCGGTTCATCCGTCCGTTCAGGACAAAGGCCTGGGCACGCTGATGGCGATGACGCTGGAATCCGTCGCCCGTCAGGAAGGGGTCAAACGCGTCACCTGTAGCGCCCGTGAAGACGCCGTCGAGTTCTTTGCCAAGCTCGGTTTTGTAAATCAGGGTGAGATCACCGCCCCGCAGACCACGCCGATTCGTCACTTTTTGATGATCAAACCTATCGCCACGCTGGATGATATTTTGCACCGCGCCGACTGGTGCGGGCAGCTCCAGCAGGCCTGGTATCAGCACATCCCGTTAAGTGAAAAGATGGGCGTGCGCATTCAGCAGTACACCGGGCAGAAATTCATTACCACTATGCCCGAGACCGGCAATCAAAATCCGCACCACACTCTGTTTGCGGGTAGCCTCTTCTCGCTGGCGACGCTGACCGGCTGGGGCCTGATCTGGCTGATGCTGCGCGAGCGCCACCTCGGCGGCACCATCATTCTGGCCGATGCCCACATTCGCTACAGCGCGCCGATCAGCGGTAAGCCAAGCGCCGTCGCCGACCTGGGCGCGCTCGGGGGCGATCTCGACCGTCTGGCGCGAGGCCGCAAAGCCCGCGTGCAGATGCAGGTTGAGCTGTTTGGCGATGACACCTCAGGCGCCGTGTTTGAAGGCACCTACATCGTGCTCCCCGCGAAGCCCTACGGCGCGTTTGAAGAGGGTGGAAACGAGGAGGAGTAGCTGCTCTAGCGTTATCGCCGGGCGGAGCTTATCCGCCAGGCGATGTCCCGCATAACGTCTCGCGCTGACTGGCTAATGCCGCCAAGCTGAAAGAAGCCATGAATGACCCCCTGCCACCGCTGAGCGGTACACCTCACCTCCTGCTCTGCCAGATGCTGGTACAACATTTCTCCCTCATCGCATAGGGGATCGTACTCGGCGGTAATAATGTGCACCGGCGGAAGACCGTTAAAATCATTCCGCCACAGCGGGCTGGCTTCAGGATGCTGACGGTCGGTATCTGCGAGATACATTTCATATCCGCTGAGCAGGGTATCGCGGGTAATAACGTAATCCTGGCCATTAAGGATATAGCTATCAAAACTGGCCGTAGCGTCGAGCATGGGATAGATGAGAATGAGCTGAGCCGGGTTCCAGAGACCGTTGGCCTTGATCCTCAGAGCCGTCACCAGCGCCAGATGCCCCCCTGCGCTGTCCCCGCACAGGGTGATACGGTTTTTGTTTACGCCAAATACTTCTGCATTTTGCCAGACAAGCGTTGCAGCTCGCTCTGCGTCGTCATGCGCAGCAGGGAACCTATGCTCGGGTGCCAGTCTGTACTGAACCGCAATGATTCGGCAGTTACCGTAAAATGCCAGCTGGCGGAGCTGGTTATCATGGGTTTCAAAACCTCCGCTGACAAAGCATCCGCCGTGATAATAGAGGGCACCGGGTAACGTTTCGGTGGCATTGAGAGGCGAATAAATCTGAAAAGTGAGGTCATCAATGACGCGCGTTTCAATCTGGACGCGAGCTTCTTTTTTCCCGGCGAGTACCGTACTGGCAATATATCCTTTTCTTCGGTCATCAATATTCTGGTCACGCGAAGAAGGCCTTCCTGCATCAATAAAGTCCTTAACTAACTGCGCAATCCCGTTTTCCAGAGCCATAGTAACGTTCTTTTAAGCTGTATGAATATACAGTTATAGCCTGGTTTTTTGCGGAAGAAAACAACAAATTTTGTGAGAAAAGGGATCTGGAAAGCGGCTCGCAAATACCGGATAAACGCCTGTCGTCTGCTTTAACCCTACTTAAAAAAAGCGTATGTTGCCTTAAAAATGGACAATTATGATATACTGAGGTGATATATGAGTTTGCTGGCGGAGCTTAACATGGGCAGGATCCTGATCGATTTGTCGGATGATGTAATCCAACGGCTGGATAATCTGAAACAGCTACGCAACCAGCCGCGTGCCGAGTTGCTGCGAGAAGCCATCGAGTTGTATCTCGATCAGCAAAGCACGTCGGTTATTCGCGATGCGCTTGGCCTTTGGGGAAACCAGCAGGAAGATGGGCTTGAGTACGAACGTAAGCTGCGTGAGGAGTGGTAATCATGGAACACATGGCGGTGTTTGATACCAATATTCTTATCGATCTTTTCAATAATCGCGTTGAAGCTGCGGACACAATCGATCGTACCGCGTCGCGTCGGGCTATTAGCCTGATCACCTGGATGGAAGTCATGGTCGGCGCTCGCAAACATGGTCAGGAAGTAAAAACAGCGGCGGTGATGGGCGCGTTTGAGATTATTGATGTGTCGCGTGAAATTGCTGAACGAAGCGTTCTTCTTCGTGAGAAGCACGGCATGAAGCTGCCGGATGCCATTATTTTAGCGACGGCACAGAGCAGGAATTGCCCGTTAGTTTCAAGGAATACAAAAGACTTTTCGGGGATCGCCGGGGTGGTGACGCCTTATCAACTGTAGGCCGGGCAAGCTTGCGCCGCCCGGCACTATTACAGGAGACTACTCCCCTTCACCCGGGAACAGGAACGGGTTAATAGAGCTACGGGCAAAGCCCTCCTGCTCCATTTTGGCGTCCAGGATCAGTGAGGCGAGATCGTCTGCGACCGCTTCGACTTTCGGGTCTTTTTCCTGATACAGGATCTTCAGGTAAGTGCCGCAGTCGCCACAGCTTTCGGCTTTCACCGCCGCGTCTTCGTTTTCCAGCGACCAGTAGTTCAGATCGCGGGTCTGCTCGCAGTTGCTGCACTTGATGCGCACCACGTGCCACTCGGTTTCGCACAGGTTGCAGTGCAGATAGCGCAGCCCTTGCGTGGTACCAATTTGCACCATGCTGGAGACCGGCATTGAGCCGCACACCGGACAGAACTGGCGTGCTTCGCCGTATTCAGCGCGGGCTTTGCCTGGGATCAGGCTCGCCATTTGCGCCCAGTAGAGCGACAGGGCAGCCCAGATAAACGGGGCTTTATCGCTGCTGACCAGCGAGAAGTCGGACGCGAACAGCGCGCTCGCCATCTCTTCCAGCTCCTGATCGGAGGCCTTTTCCAGATTCTCGATCACCGCCAGCGCGGTACCGCTCATCTCGGGCTTCAGCTCGGCAATCAGGGAGTGCAGCAGCTTATGCCAGTGCTTGTCGCGCGGCAGGACGTGAATATCCAGCGGCGGCTTGCCCTGCTCGCTGGCTTCTTTGATGCGCGCGGTGAGATCCAGTTGCAGCGGGTGGTCGTACAGCACCACCTCCTGCGCGTGGGCGACAAGTGCGGCAAAGCGCAGGAAATCGCCCAGCGGATTGCTCTCTGCCAGCTCGCGCAGGCGTTCTGCGCGGCGGTTGTAGAGGTTCTTGAGTCTGGGGAATAACAACGGCGGAATGTAATCCGCCGTGCGTTTCTCGCTCGAACCCAGCTCATCTTGCGGGATTATGCGAATACTCATTCAGATGACTTTTCCTGTTTCTGGCGGACTTCACGGTACCAGCGCGGGTGATGTTTCTTCGCCCACGTTTTGGTTACCCATCCTTCCACCATCGCGGTAATGGTGCCTTTCACCCAAAGGGCGGCGTAAATATGCACCATGATAACCACAATTAACGCCACTGCGGCAAATGAATGCAGCATCAGCGCGAATCGGATCACCGGGATTGAGAAAGCAGGCGCAAAGTACGGACGCCAGATGATCACACCGCTGACCAGCAACAGGACCAGGAAGATAATCGCCGCCCAGAATACGCATTTCTGGCCGAAGTTATAACGCCCGGTATCACCTACTTCCTCGTTGACGACGATCTTACGAATATTCTTCGCCCAAAAGATATCATCCCGATTGATTAGGTTGTGATGCCAGTAACGGAAAAACATGATGATAAACGACGCAAACATGATGACGCCGACAAACGGGTGCAGAATACGCGCCAGCTGTGGTGTCCCCATAATTTGCATCAACCAGTTGAAGGACGGGAAGAAGAATCCCAGCCCGCTTATCGCCGCCAGCATGAAGCAGAAGGCGGTGACCCAGTGGTTGATACGTTCCGGCGCGGTATAGCGCACGATGGTGTCACGTCTTCTCATTTGCGCACCTCGTCTTTCTCTTCATGCAGGTTGTCTTCTTCCTCTTCCGCACGGTTCGGGCCGACACCGACGTAGTGGAAGATACTGGCTGCGAAGGTAGCCGCAAAGCCGACCGCTGCCAGCGGTTTCCAGATGCCTTTCCAGAACTTCACGGTGGCGCTGATTTCCGGGTTCTCCGGCAGGCCGTGATACAGATTCGGCTTGTCGGCGTGGTGCAGCACGTACATGACGTGCGTACCGCCAACACCGGCCGGATCGTACAGGCCCGCGTTGTCGTAACCACGGGTTTTCAGCTCGCCCACGCGCTCTGCCGCCAGCGTTTTCATATCCTCTTTAGAACCAAAGTGGATAGCGCCGGTCGGGCAGGTCTTCACGCACGCTGGCTCCTGGCCGACGGTTACGCGGTCGACGCACAGCGTACATTTGTAGACGCGGTTGTCTTCCGGGTTCAGGCGCGGCACGTCGAACGGGCAGCCCGCAATGCAGTAGCCGCAGCCGATGCACTGTTCAGACTGGAAGTCGACGATACCGTTGGCATACTGAATGATAGCCCCTTCTGACGGACACGCCTTCAGGCAGCCCGGATCCGCGCAGTGCATACAGCCGTCTTTGCGGATAAGCCATTCCAGCTTGTCGTTCTGCTCCACTTCCGAGAAACGCATCACCGTCCAGGACTTGGCGGTCAGGTCCGCCGGGTTGTCGTACACCCCGACGTTGTGACCCACTTCATCACGGAGATCGTTCCACTCAGAACAGGCCACCTGACAGGCTTTACAGCCGATACAGGTGGTCACGTCGATAAGCTTCGCCACTTCCTGCTGGTGGTCCCGCGCCTGTGGCGCGGGAGTGAAACCGTTAGTCGCGGAACGACGAATGATGTCTTGCGATTGATAAGCCATAAGTCGTCTCCGTTACACCTTTTCCACGTTCACGAGGAAGGCCTTAAACTCCGGCGTCTGCGTGTTCGCATCGCCGACGAACGGCGTCAGGGTGTTTGCAATAAACCCTTTCTTCGTCACGCCTTCATAACCCCAGTGAATCGGAATACCGATAGTATCCACCTGCTGACCGTGAACGTTCAGCGTGCGAATGCGCTTGGTCACCACCGCCTTGGCCTTGATATAGCCACGGTTAGAGGAGACCTTCACGGTATCGCCGTGGGCAATGCCGAGCTTGTTCGCCAGCTTCTCGCCGATCTCCACAAACTGTTCCGGCTGCGCGATAGCGTTAAGCAGCGCGTGCTTGGTCCAGTAGTGGAAGTGCTCGGTCAGACGGTAAGTGGTGCCGACATACGGGAACTTGTCCTTTTTACCCAGCGCTTCGAAATCGCCCTTAAAGATACGGGCTGCCGGGTTAGAGACCACGTTCGGGTGCAGCGGGTTGGTGCCCAGCGGCGTTTCAAACGGCTCGTAGTGTTCCGGGAACGGTCCTTCGGCCATCTTATCGATAGCAAACAGGCGACCCATCCCTTCAGGCTGCATGATAAACGGCCCAACGTCGCTGCCAGGTGCGGCAGTGCTGTAGTCCGGAATATCCACGCCGCCCCATTTCGCGCCGTCCCACTTCAGCAGCTGACGCTTCGGATCCCACGGGTTGCCCTGCGGGTCAGCGGAGGCACGGTTATAGAGGATGCGGCGGTTAAGCGGCCACGCCCATGCCCAGCCCAGCGTATTACCCAGACCTGACGGGTCTGCGTTATCGCGGTTGGCCATCTGGTTACCTTTCGGCGTCCAGCTACCGGCAAAGATCCAGCAGCCGCTCGACGTTGTACCGTCATCGCGCAGGTGCGCGAAGGTGCTAAGCTGATCGCCTTTCTTCGCCAGTACCGCACCGGTAGCCGGGTCAATAACGTCCGCCAGCGCCTTACCGTTGCTCTCCATCGCCACTTCTTCTGGCTGCGGATTTTCCGGCGTCGCGTAGTTCCAGGTCATGTTCAGAACCGGTTCCGGGGTCGCGCCGCCTTCTGCCGCATACATCTTACGCAGGCGTAAGAAGATACCGGCCAGGATCTCGCCGTCGTTCATGGCGATACCCGGGGCGTCCGCACCTTTCCAGTGCCACTGCAACCAGCGGCCGGAGTTAACGATAGAACCGTTCTCTTCCGCGAAGCAGGTGGACGGCAGACGGAACACTTCGGTCTGAATCTTC
This sequence comes from Enterobacter asburiae, assembly GCF_021440515.1. Classification (GTDB taxonomy): domain Bacteria; phylum Pseudomonadota; class Gammaproteobacteria; order Enterobacterales; family Enterobacteriaceae; genus Enterobacter; species Enterobacter asburiae_E. Next base: position 26,069 of record NZ_JAKCMV010000012.1, read on the forward strand.
GACGGATCAACGTCGTTCGATTCACCGTGGTTCTGCCAGAAGGTCGAGGTTTCGGTATTGAGCGGATCAATCGTCACCAGGAACTTCAGCTTCGACAGGGACGCGACAACCTTGTTCTTGTTCGGGAACGAGGCCACCGGGTTAAAGCCCTGGCAGATATAGCCGTTGACCTTGCCCTGGTTCATCATTTCGAAGTACTGGAGAACGTCGTAACCCTTGTCCCACTTCGGCAGCCAGTCAAAGCCCCAGCTGTTTTCCGCCGTCGCTTTATCGCCGAAGAAGGCCTTCATCATGGAAACGAAGAACTTCGGATAGTTGCCCCAGTAGTTCACCTGGCCTTCGAGCAGCGGTTTTGGCGTGCTGGCCGTCAGGTAGGTTTGCAGATCGGTCTGTTTCTCGCTTGGCAGGTTCATATAGCCCGGCAGGCTTTGAGACAGCAGGCCGAGGTCGGTCAGACCCTGAATGTTGGAGTGACCGCGCAGGGCGTTAACGCCGCCGCCTGCCATCCCCATGTTGCCGAGCAACAGCTGAACCATCGCCATCGTACGGATGTTCTGCGCGCCGATGGAGTGTTGCGTCCAGCCGAGCGCATACAGGAACGACGCGGTTTTATCTTTCGCGCTGGTTTCTGCAATCATCTCGCACACTTTCAGGAAGTCGGCCTTCGGCGTACCGCAGATGTTCTCAACCACTTCTGGCGTGTAGCGGGAAACGTGCTCTTTCAGCAGATTCCACACGCAGCGCGGGTGTTGCAGGGTGGTGTCGCGCTTCGCAAAGCCCTTCTCATCCAGCTCGTAGTTCCAGCTGGTTTTGTCGTACCTGCGTTTTTCGGCGTCATAACCGCTGAACAGGCCATCGTCGAAGCTGTAGTCCTCACGCACGATCAGGCTGGCGTTGGTGTAGGCCTCGGTGTATTCGCGGTTATATTTTTCGTTGTTCATCAGGTACAGCAAGACGCCTGACAGGAAAGTAATGTCAGTACCTGAACGAATAGGGGTGTAGAAATCCGCCACTGACGCAGTACGCGTAAAGCGGGGATCGATCACAATCAGTTTCGCACCATTGTGGATTTTGGCTTCCATCGCCCAGCGGAACCCGACAGGGTGCGCTTCAGCGGCGTTACCGCCCATCACCACAATGAGGTTGGCGTTCTTGATGTCGACCCAGTGGTTGGTCATCGCACCGCGACCAAATGTTGGAGCAAGACTTGCTACCGTTGGTCCGTGTCAGACACGCGCCTGGTTGTCGACCGCGAGCATACCGAGCGCACGCGTGAATTTCTGGGTTAAATAGCCGGTTTCGTTACTGGATGCGGACGCACACAACATCCCGGTAGAGAGCCAGCGGTTGACCGTTACGCCATCGGCATTTTTATCGATGAAGTTAGCATCGCGGTCTTCTTTCATCAGTTTGGAAATGCGGTCAAATGCCTCTTCCCAGCTGATTTGCTGCCATTTATCAGAGCCTGGGGCACGGTATTCCGGGTATTTGAGGCGGCTTTCAGAGTGGATAAAGTCCACCAGACCGGCCCCTTTCGGACACAACGCACCGCGGTTGACCGGGTGATCCGGGTCGCCTTCGATGTGGAAGATTGACGCTTTGGCATTTTTTGCACCGTCGCCGAGGCTATACATCAACAGCCCGCAACCGACAGAGCAGTACGTACAGGTATTACGGGTTTCACGGGTGCGCAGCAGCTTGTACTGCCGCGTTTCCGCCAGCGCTACGCCGGGTGCAAAGCCCAGTGCCGCTGCCGTGGTGCCTGCCATACCGCCAGCGCAGATCTTAAAGAACTGCCTTCTGCTGACCTGCATGGGTCACTCCTTGTTTCGACATTGCTACCCTCAATACGTCGCGCCGCAGGCTCGTTGGCTGCGGTGCGTCATCTTTCGGGTAATTATTGTTTTACTTCACGGTTGAGAATGAACCGCAAAGGAGAAAAATTTGCGTTAAACCCTCATTCCCACGAGGGATATCAACAGAATACCACAATGTCGGTATGCCTGTTCCAACCGCGTTAAAACAAAGTGAACGTATTATCACGGCATTGATTATAAAATGTGATATCAATCACATTAATAACCCTGCATGTTAAAGGGGTGTATCAGGACGCCGGTTGCACCCCTCCCAATGGAGTAGGTAAACTCGATGCTGAAAAATTGATCCATACTATGCGTAAGCCCTGCACTTTGTGATGCAATAGCAGGCTCACCTCCGTGGTTGTTCAGGAATACCGTCGTGTCTAAACAAAACCGTGCTATCGACTCGCTGCCACTGCCCGCGGGCATTGTGGAAATGTCGGTACGCAGACCACCCCAACTCTCCCGCGCTACGCCCGATTTTCTGGCGGAAGAAGTGCCCGTTGCCCTGGTGTACAACGGCATTTCGCACGTGGTGATGATGGCCTCGCCCAAAGACCTTGAGCTGTTCGCGATGGGTTTTTCGCTGTCGGAAGGCATTATCGAGCATCCGCAGGAGATCTACGGCATGGACGTGGTGCAGGCCTGCAACGGCCTCGAAGTGCAGATTGAGCTTTCCAGCCGCCGCTTTATGGGGTTGAAAGAGCGCCGTCGGGCGCTGGCCGGACGCACGGGCTGCGGCGTGTGCGGGGTTGAGCAGCTCAACGATATCGGCAAGCCCATTACGCCGCTGCCATTTACCCAGACCTTTAACCTCGCCCATCTCGACAAGGCGCTGGAGCATCTCAACGACGTCCAGCCAATAGGTCAGCTGAGCGGCTGTACGCACGCGGCGGCGTGGGTGCTGCCGTCGGGTGAGATTGCCGGCGGGCACGAGGATGTCGGGCGTCACGTGGCGCTGGATAAGCTGCTCGGGCGTCGGGCGCGTGAGAACGCGCTCTGGCAGCAGGGCGCGGCGCTGGTCTCCAGCCGGGCGAGCTATGAGATGGTGCAGAAGTCCGCCATGTGCGGTATCGAAATTCTATTCGCGGTATCGGCGGCGACCACGCTGGCGGTCGACGTGGCCGAGCGTTGCAACCTGACGCTGGTGGGATTCTGTAAGCCGGGACGCGCGACAATTTATACCCATCCGCAGCGCTTAATAGTTGATCAGTAATTTTGAAAAATATTAGCAAATCCTTCCGCTTTTAGTTGTTCATGATGAGGTCTAATATTTATCTCATCAAGGCACGGCGCCTTACACAAACAACTTAACGAAAGGGTTTATATCATGAAAAGCATCAAAACTTTTGTCGCAGTAATCGCTCTGGCTACGTCTTTCGGTTCTTTCGCTGCACAGACCGTGACCGCAACCGCCTCTACCATCGATAGCGCAGAAGCAAAAATCGCGGCACAGGCTCAGGAAGCGGGCGCGTCATCTTACAAAATTACCCAGGCTTTCGCCGGTAACCGCGTACACATGACCGCTGAACTGAACAAATAAGCAGGCAACATCGTCGAAAGAGCGCCCCCGGGGCGCTTTTTTTATTGGATCCCCGCCAGACGCAGCAGGGCAGTCACCACCGCTGCCGCCACGATCACCACAATTAACGGCATCTTGCGCCAGGCGAGAAACACGGCGAATGCCACGCCCAGCACCCGCGCCATGCCCGCGAAATGTTCCCCCTCATAAAAGGTGGTCGCCAGCGCCACGGAAAAAAGCAGCACCGTTGCCGCATCGGACAGCAGCGCCTGAGAACGCTCGGATAACGCCAGTCGGCTGCCGAGTTTTGCCCCGCCAAGACGCATTAAATAGGTGCCCGCCGATAAAATGGCGATGCCCAGAATAAAGACCGTCATGTTTTCCATTATTTTTTCCTCGCGGCAAGGCCGAGTAAAGAGAGCAGAACCGGCAAACCCACCGGCGCAAACGGCACGGCGGCGAGCGACAGCACGGCACCGCTACAGGCGCGGATAAGCGTGGTGCGGTTTTTAAACGCCGGGACCACCAACGCCAGCAGGATCGCCGGGAACACGGCGTCCAGCCCGATGGTTTCCGGGTCGGGCAGCAGCTTGCCGACCATCGCGCCCAGCAGCGCGCCGAGCGGCCAGACGATCGCCACCCCCAGCCCGCAGAGCCAGTAGGCCGCCTTACGCTGCTCGGGCGTTTTTTGCGACAGGCCAAACACCACGCTTTCATCGTTCATAATGTGGCAGCCCAAAAAGCTCAGGCCGCGCTTGCCCACCAGCTCCCGCACCGTCACGCCGAAGGGCACATGACGCGCGTTGACCAGCAACCCGGCGGCGGCGGCGGCCAGCGGATTACCGCCGCTTGCCACAATCCCGATAAACATAAACTCAGACGCCCCCGCCAGCACGGTGATGGAGAGCAAAAATGGCACCCAGAGCGGAAAGCCGTAGGCCATCGCCAGCGAGCCGTAGGACATGCCGACAACGCCCACCGCGAGGCAGACCAGGATGATTGCTTTGATGGTGTCGCCTTTCAGGCAGGAGAGATGATGCTTCATGCAATTTTAGCCATATCGAACGAGTTTCCATTATAATGAACGCATCCATATCGTTTTTCAAGATGAACGATTCGTTCGATTTATAGAACAAAAAGGTCGTTTTATGACGCAGCCAATCAGCGTAATCGCCAAAAGTCTGGTGCGAGAGCGCCTGCGAACCGGGCTTTCACTGGCGGAAATTGCCCGCCGTGCCGGGATCGCCAAATCCACCCTGTCGCAGCTGGAATCCGGCAACGGCAACCCGAGTCTGGAAACCCTGTGGTCGCTCTGCGTGGCGCTGGATATTCCGTTCGCGCGCCTGCTGGAGCCGCAGCTCACGACAACGCAGGTGATCCGCCGGGGAGAAGGCACGAAGGTGGTGGCCGGGCAGGCTAACTACGAGGCGATTTTGCTCGCCGCCTGTCCGCCGGGCGCGCGCCGGGATGTGTACCTGCTGCTGACCCAGCCGGGCGCCGACCGTATTTCAGAGCCGCATCCGCCGGGTTCGGTGGAACATATTATCGTGACGCAGGGCAGAGCGCTGGTGGGGCTGACGGACGCGCCCGAAGAGTTAGGGCCGGGGGATTACATCTGCTATCCCGCCGACCAGCAGCACATTTTCAAAGCCCTGGAGCCGGACACCCACGCGCTGCTGGTGGCGGAGCAGAATTAACGCACGCTGTCGCAGGGCGACAGCGTAGTCAGGCTCAGTCTAAATAAAACACCTCTTTCAGCTCGGCGCTCACCGGGCTGTTATCCGGGTTCGACGGCATCACGTCGCGCATGTGTTTCCACCAGCGCTGGCACACCTCGGTGGCCGCCACCGCGTTCCAGCGCTCCTCCGATTCAATCTCCACGGTCGCAAACAGCAGGTTGCGCGCCTTATCGAGATAAATGGCGTAACGGTGCGCGCCGTGGGCTTTCAGCACCTCTTCCAGTTCCGGCCAGATTGGGCTGTGGCGGCGCTCATACTCTTCGTGGGCGTCCGGGTTTACCTGCATCACAAACGCTTTGCGGATCATAACGCCTCCAGATACAGCTCGCGCACCTCGTCGCGGCTGGCGGTGCGTGGGTTGCACGGCGCGCACGGATCGGCGAGGGCTTTATCCAGCCAGCCTTCGATATCGGCTTTGGTCACGCCAAGCTGGCTAAAGCCGGATGGGATCCCCACGCGGGCGCTCAGGTCGCGGATGGCCTGAATCGCCGCCATGCTGGCGGCTTCGTCGCTCATGCCGCGCGTATCGACGCCCATCGCCTGCGCCACGCGGGCAAAGCGCGCCACCGCGTTCGGGCGGTTAAAGTTTTCGATGATCGGCAGCAGGATGGCGTTGCACACGCCGTGCGGCAGGTTGTGGGTCGCCCCCGGCTGATGCGCCAGCGCGTGAACCAGCCCCAGCCCGGCGCTGTTGAACGCCATGCCCGCCAGATACTGCCCAAAGGCCATCTGTTCACGCGCGTTGAGATCGTTGCCGTTATCCACCGCCGCAGCCAGCCAGAGGGCGATCAGGCGAATCGCCTCCAGCGCGTTAGCGTCGGTCAGCGGGTGGGCGCCAACGGATACGTAAGCTTCGATGGCGTGGGTCAGCGCGTCCATGCCGGTTGCGGCGGTCACGGAAGCCGGGATATCAAGCATCACGCTCGCGTCGTCCACGGCGATATCAGGGATGATGTTCGGATCGATAATCACCTCTTTCACCTGCCGCGCGGAGTCGATAATTACCGCGTTGCTGGTCATCTCCGCCGCCGTGCCCGCGGTGGTGTTAATCGCCACCAGCGGCACGCCCGCATTTTTCACCTTGCCCACGCCGGAATAGGCGGTCGACGGGCCGGGGTTGGCGGTGAGGATTTTAATCGCTTTCGCGGTATCAATCGGGCTGCCGCCGCCGAAGGCAATAAGGTAGTCGCACTCCGCCTCCTGCCAGGCGGTAAATCCCTTCTGCACCAGCGCTTCCGTCGGGTTCGGGAAGACCTCGTCAAACAGGTGATACGACATCTGATGCGCATCCAGCGCGATAAACAGGCTGTCGAGCAGCCCCAGCTTCACCAGCTGACCGTCGGTGACAATCAGCGCCTTGCCCCACTGCTTGTTTGCCACCAGATTGACCATATCGCCGATTGCGCCCGCGCCGTGCAGGCTGATTTTTGGCAGCGCCAACATAAAGCTCATGATAATTCTCCTTAATTACGGTGATTTTTATGCCCGGCGGCGCTGCGCTTGCACGGGCCTACAATCGTAGACCGGGTAAACGCAGTGCCACCCGGCAGTTAGATCCGTCTTCGCTGCATCACCCGGCGGGTAATAATCGGCAGCGAGATCACCACGATCAGCATCGCGCCGATAATCACCGACATCACGATGCCGGGCACGTTAAGCAGGCTCAGGCCAAAGGTCACCAGCCCCATCAGGAAGGCGGCGATAATCACGCCCACCATGCTGCCGGACCCGCCCAGAATATTGACCCCACCGAGCACCGCCATCGTCACCACCGCCAGCTCCCAGCCCATCGCAATCGTCGGGCGGGTGCTGCCCAGACGCGAGGTCAGCAGCACCGACGCCAGGCCGGACATCAGCCCCACCAGCGCAAACAGGATCAGGTTGTGGCGTTTAACGTTAATGCCGGAATACCACGCCCCGGTCGGGTTATTGCCGATGGCGTAGGTGCGGCGGCCAAAGTTGGTGCGGTGCAGCAAAAAGGCAAACAGCGCGGCGAGGACGATAAACAGCGCGAACTCAAACGACAGCGCCCCCCAGACGTAGCCCTGCCCGAACCAGGCAAAGCTCTCCGGGTAGCTGTTCAGCGCCTGGTCGCCGAGCAGGATGTAGGTAATGCCGCGATACAGGCTCATGGTGCCGATGGTGATCACGATGGACGACAGGTTAAAGCGCGTCACCAGAATGCCGTTGAACAGCCCGCACAGCAGCCCGACGCCGAGGCCCACGCACACCAGCAGCGGCGTATCTATTCCCGCCGCCGCGCAAAAGCCCATCACCGTGGAGCTCAGCGCAATCGTTGAGGCCACCGACAGGTCAATTTCACGCGCGACGATCAGCATCGCCATCGGCAGCACGACGATCGCCTTTTCGGTGAAGTTGAAGGTCGCGTCGGACAGGTTCCAGACGTTCAGGAAGTAGGGCGAGGCCAGCGCGTTCACCACAAACACCGCCAGCGTCACCGCCAGCAGAAAGCCTTCCCAGCACAGCAGACGGCGGAAAATCCCCGCAGGCGCAGGGGCCGGTTTCATCTCTTCAGAAGTCATCATCTTGCTCATGATTTCACCGCCAGTTTCTGACGCGCCAGCGCCGCATCGCGCAGGATCAGCCGCCCTTTGCGCTTATTGCCGCGCTCGTTCAGCAGCACCGCAATCACAATCACCGTGCCGGAAATTGCCATTTGCCAGAACGGCGACACGCCAATCACCGGCAGGGCGTTATTGATTACGCCGAGGAACAGCGCGCCGAACAGGCAGCCGAGCACGCGCCCGGTGCCGCCCATGGTGCCGATCCCGCCTATCACGCACGCAGCCACCACCTGCAATTCAAAGCCGCTGGCGACATCCACGTAGGCCACCGCAAAGCGCGAGATCCACAGATAGCCGCAGAACCCGGCGAGCAGACCGGAAAGGCAGAAGCTGACGAACTGCATCTTGCCCGCGTTGATCCCGGTGTAGTACGCCGCCGTAGCGTTACCGCCCGCGGTGTACAGCGCCCGCCCGGTACGGCTGTAGCGCAGGAAATAGCCTACCAGCAGCAGCGCGGCGATGGCGCACCAGCTTAAGACAGGCAAGCCCAGCACCGACGCGCGCGGCAGGCCGAGGAAATCGGCCCCCATCTGGTTGGAGTTCACCCAGCCGCCGCCGGAGAGCAAAAAGATAATGCCCCGGTAGATGCTCATGGTGCCGAGCGTCACCACAATCGCCGGGATGCCGAGCTTCCACACCAGCAGGCCGTTGATGACGCCCATCAGCAGCCCCAGCCCGGTAGCGAGGATTAGCAGCGCCCAGACCGGAACGGCCGGGTAGTGGAAGTTAATCAGCGCGACGATCATCCCGGTCAGCGCCAGGTTCGCCGCCATCGACAGGTCGATGCCTTTGGTGAGCAGCACCATCATCTGCCCGAGCGCCAGGATGATAAGAATGGAGGTGTCGTTAAACATCTCCACCAGATTGCCCGGTGCGATAAACGACGGCACGCGGCTGCCGATGGCGACGACCATCAGCACGATCACCGCGCCGAGCAGGGCTTCCCGGTGTTTCAACAGTGAATTGAGCATGTTACGCCGCCTCCTGTTTTGCACCGCTGGCGGCGCTGACGATGGTTTCCGCCGTCGCGTCGCCCGCCCGGTATTCCGCCACCATCAGCCCTTCGTGCATCACGATGATGCGGTCCGCCATGCCCATCACTTCCGGCAGCTCGGACGACACCATGATCACCGCCAGGCCCTGGCCGACCAGCTCGGACATAAATTGATGAACGGCCGCCTTTGAGCCGATATCGATGCCTTTTGTCGGCTCATCGAGAATGATCACCTCAGGATGCGTCGCCAGCCATTTGCCGATCACCACCTTCTGCTGGTTGCCGCCGGAGAGGGTTTCCACCGCCTGCTTCCAGCTAAAGGCTTTGACCTGGAGGCGTCTGGCATACTCGTCGGCCAGCCGCCATTCGCGATCGTCGTGCAGCACGCCGTTCGGATTGAGTTTGCCGAGCTGGGGCAGGCTGATGTTCTGGGCAATTGACAGTTCGATAATCGCCCCCTGCTTTTGCCGCTCCTCCGGCACGCAGACGATGCCCGCGCTGATGGCATCCGCCGGCTGGCGGAAGCGCTGCGCCTTGCCGTTGAGGATAATTTCCCCGGACGACGGTCGCGTCACGCCGGAGAGCGCCTGCATCAGCTCGGTACGTCCGGCGCCGACCAGGCCGTAAAAGCCGAGGATCTCGCCCTTGCGCAGGCTGAACGAAATATGGGCGAACTCGGTCGGGTGGCACAGATCCTTCACCTCCAGCACCGTGTCGCCTTTCTCGCACTCCACTTTCGGGAAGGTCTGGGTAATGGCGCGACCGACCATCATCGACACCATGCGCTCTTCGGTGATCTCATTTATCGCGCCCGCCCCGACGAACGCGCCGTCGCGCAGAATGGTGTAATGGTCCGCCAGCTCAAAAATCTCGTCGAACTTGTGCGAGATAAACAGGATGGCTTTGCCCTCCTGCTTGAGGCGCTCAACGATCTGGTAAAACTCCAGGATTTCGTGCTGCGACAGCGCCGCCGTGGGTTCGTCGAGGATCACCACCTGCGCCTCAAACGACAGGGCGCGGGCAATGGCGACCATGTGGCGCTGGGCGATGCTCAGGGTTTTGAGCGTGGCGCGCGGGTCGATTTGCACCTCCAGACGGGTGAGGATCGCCTGCGCCCGGCGGTGCATCTCCGGCCAGTCGAGCTTTCTGAACGGGCCCGTACAGAGATACTGACCGACGAAAATATTTTCGGTGACCGAGAGCTCGTCAAAGAGCACGGTTTCCTGATGAATGGCGGTAATGCCGATTTTGTGTGCCGATTCCGGCGTCGAAAGCTGAACGGGGATGGCCTTGTAGAGGATCTCGCCCTCGTCAGGCTGATAGATGCCGGTCATTACTTTGACCAGCGTCGATTTGCCCGCGCCGTTTTCGCCGATCAGCGCCGTTACCTTGCCGGGCCAGAGCGCGAGCTGCACATTCTCAAGCGCGCGCACGCCGGGGAAGACTTTGGTGATGCCCGAAAGCTGTAGCAATGGGGTCATGATAGTTCTCCGTAGTATCCCCTCTCCCCTCGGGAGAGGGGGAAAGGATTAGAAAATCTTCGAGAACTTATCAATATTGCTGGCATCGTAGACGAACGGCTCCGCCATCGCGCCGTTGCCGTCGGCATCCAGCTTCACCTTGCCGAGCCTGCCCATGCTGGCTTCGTCTTTGGTCGCCGTGCCTTTTACTAGGTCATCCGCTAAGTAGGTCGCGGCATAGCCGAGGTCAATCGGGTTCCAGATGGCAAAGCTTTTGCTGGCGCCAGATTTCACCGCGCCCGCCATCTCGGACGGCAGCCCTAAGCCCGTGACGTACACCTTGCCAATCTTGCCCTGGTCCTTGACCGCCTGGGCCGCAGCGACAATGCCGACGGACGACGGCGAGACAATCACTTTTAAATCCGGGTAGGTTTTCAGCAGGCCCACCGCTTCGCGGTAGCTTTTGTCAGAGAGATCGTCGCCGTAGGCCACGGTCACCAGATTGACGGACGGGTACTGCGGCAGCACCTTTTTCATCTCCGCAATCCAGGTGTTCTGGTTGGTGGAGGTTGGCGTGGCGCTGAGCACTGCGACGTCACCTTTCTCTACGTTCAGGGATTTCAGCGCGTCGGCGGCGAGCTTCACGTTGGTTTCGCCGATCAGGGCGTTATTGGACGGGTTCAGGTGGATCTGCCGCCCGGCCTTCGCCACGCCGGAATCCCAGGAGACCACCTTAATGCCGCGCTGCATCGCCTTTTTCAGCACCGGGACTAAAGCATCCGGATCGTTCGCCGAGATGGCGATCGCATCCACCCCCTGGGCGATCAGCCCGTTCAGCACCTCGATCTGCGCTTCCGCCGTGGTAGTGGTCGGGCCGGTATAAATCACTTTTACATCGCCTAACTCTTTGGCCGCCTCCTGCGCGCCGACGTTCGCCGCTTCGAAGAAGCCATTTCCGAGGGATTTCGCTACGAGAGCGATTTTCACTTCCGCTAAAGCGGAACCGGACAACGCCAGAGCGGCGACGGTGAGGATCAAGCTTGTCTTTATTTTCATTGCTTTTACTCCACTGACTTGAGTTAGGTGTAGGGATTGCAGGTGGTTTTCGCCCCGTCGCTGTGCGGGGCGCGATGTTTTTATTTGTACAGATCTAACGCCGACTGCATCGGGGTAACGCCAAAGCGTTTGCCCAGCGCAATCAGTTCTTCACGGGTGATGGTCTGCTTCATGCCGCCCATCGAGTAGACCTTCACCAGCACTTCTGCCGATTTCTCGGCGGTGTCGATCAGGCCAAAGGCTTCATCCAGCGTCGGGCCGCTGCCGAAGACGCCGTGGAACGGCCACAGCACCAGCGAGTGTTTTTGCATATCGGCGGCGGTCGCCTGGCCGATCTCGTCGGTACCCGGCACCATCCACGGCAGAATGCCCACGCCGTCCGGGAAGACCACCAGACATTCGGTGCTCCCTTCCCACAGCTTGCGGGTGATGAAGTCGGTGCTGTTTTCCAGCACGTAGGTCAGGGCGATCAGGTTGGTGGCGTGGCAGTGCATGATCACGCGGTCTTTGCCGTTGGTCGCATTGATGCGCTCGCAGTGGGAGAGGAAGTGCGCGGGCAGCTCAGAGGTCGGCACCGCCTCGTCGGTCAGCCCCCACAGAATGTGGTAGCCCGCGCCGTCGCTGTCCACCTTCACCACGCCGAGATTGGCCTGGGGATCGAGCTGCACGTTGCGGAAGAACTTGCCGGAGCCGGTGACGATAAACGGCGTGTTGGCGAGCAGCGGCATCGGCTGGCTCAGGGGGATATAGCGCGGCCTCTGGTGGAAGTCGGCCGCGTACGGCTCGATATCCGCGTCGTCCAGGCGCAGCGTCAGGTTGCCGCCGTTGCGCTCGTCCCAGCCTTTCAGCCAGGCGTCGGTGGTGGCTTTGATCATGCCCTGGACGAACCAGGAGTGGGTGATGGTCTGCATAGTTTTCATTTCCAGTTATCGCGGTGAGGTTGAACCCCTCACCCCAGCCCTCTCCCACAGGGAGAGGGGGTAAAAGTTCCCTCTCCCTGTGGGAGAGGGTGAGGGTGAGGGCAAAATTACCCGCGCTGACTCAACACGTCTTTCTCATACGCCCGCACGTTATCCAGCCACTGGCTGCCCGCCGGGGCATCGTGGCGCTGGCAATACATCTCCCACACCGCCTGCCACGGCAGGGATTTCTGCTCTTCCAGCAGGGCCAGACGCGCGGTGTAGTCGCCGTCCTGCTCCAGCTGCATCAGCGCGGCGGTCGGCTCCAGCAGGGCGCGCAGCAGGGCTTTCTTCATGTTGCGGGTGCCAATCACCCACGCCGCGATGCGGTTGATGGAGGCGTCGAAGAAGTCGAGGCCAATGTGGACGCGGTCAAACAGGTCATGGCGGATGATTTCGCTGGCGATGGCCTGGGTTTCGTCATCCAGCAGCACCACGTGGTCGCTGTCCCAGCGCACCGGGCGGCTGACGTGCAGCAGCAGGCGCGGCACGTAGAGCATGGCGGCGGAGATTTTGTCGGAGATCACCTCGGTCGGGTGGAAGTGGCCGGCATCCAGGCACAGCGCGGTCTGGCGGCTGGTGGCGTAACCCATATAGAACTCGTTCGAGCCGACGGTATAGCTCTCGGCGCCAATGCCGAACAGCTTGCTCTCCACGGCGTCGATGTGGTGCGCCGGGTTAAGCTTCTCGCTAATCACCTCATCCAGCGCGGCCAGCAGGCGCTGGCGCGGGGCGAGGCGGTCAACGGTGATATCTTTCATGCCGTCCGGGATCCAGATGTTCATCACCGACGGGGTGCCGAGCTGCTCGCCAAAGTACGCGGACACGCGGCGGCTGGCTTTGACGTGGTCGATCCAGAACTGGCGGATCTCGTCGTCGGCGTGGGAAAGGGTAAAACCGTCCGCGCTCAGCGGGTGCGAGAAGCAGGACGGGTTAAAGTCCAGCCCGAGCCTGTTGGCTTTCGCCCACTCCACCCAGTTTTTGAAGTGTTCCGGCTTGATCTCGTTACGCGCCACCGGCTCGTCGGATTCAAGATAAATCGCGTGCAGGTTCAGGCGTTTTGGCCCCGGGATCAGGCTCAGCGCCATCTCCAGGTCCGCGCGCAGCTCGGTCGCGTTACGCGCCTTGCCCGGATAGTTCCCGGTCGCCTGAATGCCCCCCGTCAGCGAACCGCCCGGGTTCTCGAAACCGGCGACGTCATCCCCCTGCCAGCAGTGCATCGACACCGGCAGGCGGTCGAGCTGGCGCAGGGCCTCGTCGACATCCACGCCGACGGCGGCGAAACGCTGTTTAGCCAGTTCCCAGGCTTGTTCAAGTTGAGTGGTCATGCGCAAAGCTCCTTTGTCAGTCGTTTTTGCTGAAACTGCCTCCGGTAGCGGGCAATTTCATGGCAGGGATTGGGTGTGAAGGTGGTCAGGCGATGGTTCGCGGCGACCACCGAACGGAATTCGTCGACGTTCGACAGCTCGTCCAGGGTCATCAGCTGAATGCCGATATTGCCCAGCGTCGAGGCCTCTACGGGGCCGGCCACCACGGTGATGCCGCAGGCGTCGGCGCAAAGCTGGTTCAGCAGCCGGTTCTGGCAGCCGCCGCCCACGATGTGCAGCTGGCTGAACGGCCTGCCGCGCAGGCTCGCCAGCTCGCTCAGCACGTCGGCGTACAGCAGCGCGAGGCTGTCGAAAATGCAGCGCGCCAGCTCGGCGGCGCTGGACGGCACCGCGTGCCCGGCTTCGAAGCAGGCGGTCTGGATCTCGGCGCTCATGTGGACCGGGTTGATAAAGCGGTCGTCGTTCGGGTTGATCAGGAAGGTGCAGGCCTTCAGCTTTTCGGTGTCGGCGATAAGCGCGGGCAGGTCGGTGATGTTCTGCTCTTTCAGCACCCGCTGAAGCAGCCACAGCCCCATGATATTTTTCAGCACCCGGTAGCGGCCTTCCGCGCCGCCCTCGTTGGTGATATTCGCCGCCAGCGCCGTGTCGCTGGTGTAGGGGGTTTTGCTCTCAAAGCCCATCAGCGACCAGGTGCCGGAAGAGAGATAGGCCGCGTTTTTATCGGCAAGCGGGGAGGCAATCACCGCGCTGGCGGTATCGTGACTCGCCACCGCGACAACAGGGATGGCGTTCCCCTGCGGGCACATCCACTGACCGATCACGTTACCGGGATGGGTTGGCGTGCCGAACCACTCGGGCGACGCGCCGGTCCAGCTCAGCAGATGCTGATCCCAGTTGTCGGTATTGATGTTCACCAGCTGGGTGGTAGTGGCGTTGGTGTATTCCCAGTTCATGTTGCCGGTCAGGCGATAGCTGAAGTAGTCGGGGATCAGCAGGGCGTGGGCCACGTTCGACACCAGCTCCGGCTGCTGCTCAACCAGCGCGCGCAGCTGATAAAGGGTGTTAAACGGCAGGAACTGAATGCCGCTGCGGCCGTAAATCGTGGCCGTGCCGAGCTGCTCAATGGCGCGCATCATCATCCCGTCGGTACGGCTGTCGCGATACGACACCGGCAGGCCGATGCGCTCGCCGTTGCGCCCGAGCAGCACGAAATCCACGCCCCAGGTATCAATCCCGATGCTGTCGATCAGAATGCCCGCGTCGCAGACGTTGTTCAGCCCGGTGCGGATCTCCGCTTCCAGCGCGTCGATATCCCAGACGTCGAACCCGTCCTGCTTTTGCAGAGCGTTAACAAAGCGATGCATTTCCCGAAGCGAAAGCGTGCGCTGGTTGCAGTCCCAGGTAGCCAGCATCACGCGGCCGCTGGATGCGCCTAAATCGACAGCCACACAATGGCGAAAAGTCATGGTCACGTCCTTTCTTAAGTCATTGGCGACGAGTGTAAGAAAGGGAAGAAAAAGCCACCTTCTCGCCACTGACAGGCGAAAACCGGGGCTGGCAAGAAAACAAAGGTGAACGTGAGGCAGTTCACAGTTTCCAGTAATGGCGGGCTTTTCAGCCAGTGTGACGCTTACCTCATTTCCGGATCTTTCCATCTGTTTCTTGAAAAACGGACAGTTTTTGCGAGGTTTGCTGTCGAAAATTTAAGGTGAGCCCGCGGAGCCTTAATTACTATTTTGAGAACATTTCTCATTGGTGGGGGCCGTTATGACCGTACTACACAGCGTGGATTTTTTTCCTTCGGGAGCGTCGCCCGTCGCGATTGAGCCACGGCTCCCTCAGGCCGCGTTTCCGGAACATCATCATGATTTTCATGAGATTGTGATTGTGGAGCACGGTACGGGCATTCACGTTTTCAACGGCCAGCCCTACACCATCAGCGGCGGGACGGTGTGCTTCGTGCGCGATCACGACAGGCATTTATATGAACATACCGACAACCTGTGTCTGACCAACGTCCTCTACCGCTCGCCGGACGCGTTCCAGTTTCTCTCCGGGCTGAACCAGCTTCTGCCGCAGGAGAAGGACGGGCACTATCCATCCCACTGGCGGGTGAACCAGTCCACGCTCCAGCAGGTGCGCGGTCTGGTGAGCCAGATGGAGCAGAGCGAAGACGGACAGGAAACGCACAACATCGCGACCCGCGAGCTGCTGTTTATGCAGCTGCTGGTGCTGCTGCGCCGCAGTAGCCTGGTGGAAGGGCTGGAGAATAACGATGCCCGGCTCAACCGGCTGATGGCCTGGCTGGAAGACCATTTCGCCGAAGACGTCTGCTGGGAAACGCTGGCGGATGACTTTTCCCTCTCGCTGCGCACCCTGCATCGCCAGCTTAAGCAGCACACCGGGCTGACGCCCCAGCGCTATCTCAATCGCCTGCGGCTGATCAAAGCGCGTCATCTGCTGCGCCATACGGACGATAGCGTGACCGATATCGCTTATCGCTGCGGTTTCGGCGACAGTAACCACTTTTCGACGCTGTTTCGCCGCGAATTTAGCTGGTCACCGCGCGATATCCGCCAGGGGAAAGATGCCTCCCTTCAGTAACGCGAGGGCAGTCACCGTTTTTTTGCCGCAAACAGGCTAATAATGTTCGGTTATTTGCCGTTGAGGTCGTGGTGTGGCTGCTCAGTTAATCCTTCGCAAAGATGATTTTTTTGCCTCCGCCGGGCAGGCCGTCGCGGTGGCGGATCGCTATCCGCAAAACGTCTTTGCCGAACACACCCATGAATTTTGCGAGCTGGTGCTGGTGTGGCGCGGCAACGGCCTGCACGTTCTCAACGATCGCCCCTACCGCATCACGCGCGGCGACCTGTTTTACATCCGCGCTGAAGATAAACACTCCTACGCCTCGGTGAACGATCTGGTGTTGCAGAACGTCATCTACTGCCCCGACAGGCTGAAGCTTAACGTCGACTGGGCGGCGAACATCCCCGGTTTTAACGTTGATAAAAGCGCGCCGCACTGGCGGTTAAGCAGCAACGGCATGAACGCGGTGCGCCAGGTTATCACCCAGCTTGAGCAGGAGAGCCAGAAGAGCGATGCCCTGGCAAATCAGATGGCAGAGCTGCTGTTCGCCCAGCTGGTGATGACCCTCAAACGCTACCGTTACGCCACCGATAACCCTTCCGCCACGGAACAGGAGGCGCTGCTCGACAAGCTGATCACCACCCTTGCGGGCAGCCTGAACAGAAGCTTTGTGCTGGAGAAGTTTTGCGAGCAGGAGCAGTGCAGCGAGCGCGCCCTGCGCCAGCAGTTCCGCACCCAGACGGGCATGACGGTGAACCACTATCTGCGCCAGCTGCGCATCTGCCACGCGCAGTATCTGCTGCAACATACGGAGCTGATGGTGAGCGAAGTGGCGATGCGCTGCGGCTTTGAGGACAGCAACTACTTTTCGGTGGTGTTTAACCGCGAGGTGGGGATGACGCCGGTACAGTGGCGTCATCGCAGTCGGAAAGCGGCGTAATTAGTTTGCCATGCCGAGGCCAACGATATTGGCCGCGATAATAATCACCACGCAGCCCAGGCTCAGCACGCCCACCGGACGACGCCCGGCATTGTTCCACTCTTTCAGCACCAGACCAACCAGCCCACCGCACAGCACGTAGAAGCTCATGTGCAGCATCCAGCTCATGTAGTCATACTGCGCCGGGATGCTGGCGTGGCCCCAGGCGTAGAAGAAGAACTGCAAATACCACATCAGGCCGCCGAGCGCGGAGAGCAGCACGTTGGTGATAATCAGCGGTTTTGCGATAGAGAAGTCGGCTTTTACCGACAGGTTCTTCACTTTTGCCAGACGAATGATGCAGTAGCCCAGGTTAACCAGCGCGCCGCCGCCCATGATCACCACGTAGCTTGGCAGCGCCACGTACAGCGGGTCGACGCCCAGCGCGGCGGCGGCTTCATGCATCGGTTTGGCGGCGTTCATCGCAAACGACATCCCGGCGGAGAAAATCCCGCACATCACCGCCAGCATCAGCCCTTTCTTCAGGTTGAAGTCCTCGGCCTTGATGCCCATTTTGCGCTCTTTAAGCTGCCCCGCGCGGGTCACAATGCCGACGCCGATCACCGCCACCAGCACACCCAGCAGCGTCATGCGCCCGCCTTCGGTGTGGATCAGCACGTCGAAGTTGCCGTTGAGGATCGGCGTCATCAGGGTGCCGACAATCAGCGTAATGCCAATCGCGATGCCGATCCCCATCGACATGCCGAGATAGCGCATGGTCAGACCGTAGTTGATGTTACCGATGCCCCACATCGCGCCAAACAGAAAGACCGGCAGCAGGGTGGAGGCGCTAAAGGAGGAGAAATAGCCCCAGAAATCGGGGAGCAGCATGGCGCTGATGGTCCAGGGCAAAATCAGCCACGACACCGTACCGCCCACGGACCACATGGTTTCCCATGACCAATGTTTCACCTTTTTAAACGGGGCATAGAAACAGGCGGCACTGGCTGCGCCTATCAAATGCCAGAAAATACCCATCGTAATCGCATGATTCATTTTTACGTCCTCATCGTTTTTATATGTCGGTGGCTTCCCGCCGACTTGATGAGTGTAAAAATTAGGCGGATTGGGAACCTTCAGAAGGTTGCCGCACTTTCGTTTGGGATGGCAATCAACGCGTTAACCGCGTGAGCAGACTCACATATTCGGGAATGTGAGCAAATTGTATAACCTTATAAAAACTACGGCATTGATAATCATTTTCAATATCATTTAATTAACTATAATGAACCAACTGCTTACGCGGCATTAACAGCTGTGCCGCCCGACACTAATGGAGAGGATTATGAGTTATACACTGCCATCCCTGCCGTATGCCTATGACGCACTGGAACCGCATTTCGACAAGCAGACGATGGAAATCCATCACACTAAACACCACCAGACCTATGTGAACAACGCGAACGCCGCGCTGGAAAGCCTGCCAGAGTTCGCTAATCTGTCTGCTGAAGAGCTGATCGCCAAACTGGACCAGCTGCCAGCGGACAAGAAAACCGTTCTGCGTAACAACGCGGGCGGTCACGCTAACCACAGCCTGTTCTGGAAAGGCCTGAAAACCGGTACCACCCTGCAAGGTGACCTGAAAGCCGCTATCGAGCGCGACTTCGGCTCCGTTGACAACTTCAAAGCAGAGTTCGAGAAAGCGGCTGCAACCCGTTTCGGCTCTGGCTGGGCGTGGCTGGTACTGAAAGGTGACAAACTGGCGGTTGTTTCAACTGCAAACCAGGACTCCCCGCTGATGGGTGAAGCTATCTCTGGCGCATCCGGTTTCCCAATTCTGGGTCTGGACGTGTGGGAACACGCTTACTACCTGAAATTCCAGAACCGTCGCCCGGACTACATTAAAGCCTTCTGGGACGTGGTGAACTGGGACGAAGCCGCAGCGCGTTTCGCCGCTAAAAAATAAGGTTGCATTGACGCCTGTGAGAAGCGAGTCTGATGGCTCGCTTTTTTTGTATCTGCGTAATGGAGGCAGCAATGCATTACCCGGTAAACGTGTTCACAGGCAAGGTCAGGGACTACGACGGCAGCCGCCCGAGCGCTATCGCCAAAATCCAGGTCGACGGTGAGCTGACCTTAACCGACCTCGGACTGGCGGGCGATGAGCAGGCCGAAAAGAAGATCCACGGCGGGCCAGATCGCGCGCTGTGCCACTATCCACGCGAACATTATCAGCACTGGAAAACCGAATTCCCCGAACAGGCGGATCTGTTCGTGGCCCCCGCTTTTGGCGAGAACCTCTCCACCGACGGGCTGACCGAAAAGAACGTCTTCATCGGCGATATTTTCCGCTGGGGCGATGCCCTGATCCAGGTGACGCAGCCGCGCTCGCCGTGCTTCAAGCTCAACTACCATTTTGACATCAGCGATATGTCCGCACGGCTGCAAAGCGCGGGCAAAACCGGCTGGCTGTACCGGGTGGTGCTGGCGGGGCAAGTATCTGCCGACGCGCCGCTGGAGCTGGCCTCGCGCCTGAGCGATGTGTCGGTGTACGACGCCTGCGCGATTGCCTGGCATATGCCGTTTGACGACGAGCAATATCACCGCCTGCTGTCGGCGGCAGGGTTATCGACAAGCTGGACAAGAACGATGCAGAAGCGGCGTTTAAGCGGCAAGATCGAGGATAATTCGCGGAGATTGTGGGGTAAGTAACCCACGGAAGAGAGTAGGCCGGGTAAGGCGAAGCCGCCACCCGGCATGTTTGCCTCTGCGCTGTTATTGCCCGGTGGCGCTGCGCTTACCGGGCCTACAGTTCAGTGCCAGAGAAAACTACGAACGCTTATACAGCGGCAGCCACAGCGTTAACCGCAACCCGCCCAGCGGGCTGTCGTCGGCCTTCACCCAGCCACGGTGCTGCTGCATCGCGGTTTCAACAATCGCCAGACCCAGCCCCGTTCCGCCCGATTCGCGGTCGCGCGCTTCGTCGGTGCGGTAGAACGGACGGAAAATCTGTTCCCTGTCTTCCGGACTCACGCCTGGCCCGTCGTCATCCACGATGATGGTGATGCCGTCTTTATCCACCGAGAATGCCACCTCAATCTTCGTGTGCGAGTAGCGCAGGGCGTTACGCACGATATTCTCCAGCGCGCTCTCCAGCGTGTTGGGGTTACCGTACAGCGGCCACGGCCCCGGCGGGAAGTTAACGGTGAACGACTTGCCCATCTGCTCGGCTTCGAACGCGGCGTTATCCAGCACCTCATGCCACAGGTGGTTGGCCTTCACCGTTTCGCTCACCAGCGCGTTTTTCTGCTGATTGCGCGACATGACCAGCAGGTCGTTGATCATGCTGTCCAGACGGTGCGCTTCGGTTTCAATACGCTCCAGCTCTTTGCTCTCACCGCTGCGACGACGCAGCAGCGCGGTGCCAAGCTGTAAGCGCGTGAGCGGAGTGCGCAGCTCGTGCGAGATATCCGACAGCAGACGCTGCTGCGCCGTCATCATGCGGTCGAGCGCGCTGACCATCTGGTTAAAGCTGGTCCCGGCGGCGAGAAACTCCTGCGGCCCGGCTTCCAGCTCCGGATGCTGTCTCAGGTTGCCCTGCGCCACCTCGTCGGCGGCGTTTTTCAGCTTACGCGCCGGTTTCGCCAGGCTCCACGCCAGCCAGAGCAGCAGCGGCGAGCTGACCAGCATCGTGACGATCAGCAGCAGCAGCGGACGGTCAAACAGCAGGTTGATAAAGTCGGACTGGGAATTGCTCGCAGGGCGGATCAGATAGAGCTGGTAGTTATCTTCCCCATCTCTCACCGAGAAAGGGCCCACCATTTCTACCCGACCGTATTTTTTCTTCTGAGGATGATCGGCGTTATCCGCCTGGCCAATGAAGTTACGGATAATCTGCATTTCATTGCGATCGGCCCCAATTACGCGGCCTTCGCTGGTCACCAGCAGCAGGCGTTGCCCGGGCGGTGCCCACTTGTCGATAGCGCGAAACAGCCTGCGCCACCACATCAAATCGTTCGGCGGATCGTTTGCCAGCTCGGCCTCTACGTGCTGCTCGATCATCACGCCCTGGCGCTGCTCGCTGTCGAGAAGCTCCGTCATCTGGCGTGAGTCGAGTTTTGGCAACATCAAAACGAGCATCAAAACCAGTGCCAGCGTCAGCCAGAAAATGGCGAAGATGCGGGCGGTTAAGCTGCCTATCATGAAGCGGAAACCATCAGATAACCGCGTCCACGCAGGGTTTTAAACCACGGGTGACCGTCTTTGCGTTCCGGCAGTTTACGGCGCAGGTTAGAGATATGCATGTCGATAGCGCGGTCAAACGGCGTGAGGCGTTTACCCAGCACTTCCTGACTCAAATGTTCACGCGATACCACCTGGCCCAAATGCTGCGCCAGCAGATAAAGCAGGGTGAACTCGGTGCCGGTTAATTCCAGCGTTTCGCCGTCGAAGCTCGCTTCCTGACGGCCCGGATTCAGGCTCAGGGAGTCCACTTCCAGCGTTGGTGAGCTGTTGTCGGTATTCTGCTGCTGTTCGCTCCAGTGGGAACGACGCAGGATAGCGCGAATACGGGCGACCAGTTCACGGTCGTTGAACGGTTTAGGGAGATAGTCATCCGCGCCCAGCTCAAGGCCGAGAACACGGTCAAGTTCGCTGCCGCGTGCGGTCAGCATGATAACGGGGGTCTGGTGTGTCTGGCGAAGCTCTTTCAACGTATCGATACCGTTCTTCTTTGGCATCATGACGTCGAGCAAAAGTAAATCGATGCTGTCGTCAAGGAGACTCAGCGCCTGCTCGCCATCGTGGGCAACCAGAACGTTGAAACCTTCCATGTCGAGCAACTCTTTTAAAAGAGATGTGAGCTCTCGGTCATCATCAACTAACAGGATCTTATTCATTGTTTAAATACCTCCGAGGCAGAAATTACGACATCAAGGCTATCTAATCCATGACTTTACGTTGTTTTACACCCCCTGACGCATGTTTGCAGCCTGAATCGTAGACTGTCTCTCGTTGAATCGCGACACGAAAGATTTTGGGAGCAAGTGATGCGCAAAGTTACCGCTGCCGTCATGGCCTCAACGCTGGCCTTCAGTGCGTTTAGCCAGGCTGCTGTAACCACTACCGGCGACAACATGTTCTCCGGCGAGAACGCAGCGCAGAACAGCAGCCAAAGCCATATGTTCGACGGCATAAGTTTAACCGAACATCAGCGTCAACAGATGCGAGATCTGATGCAGAGGGCAAGACACGACCAGCCCCCTGTTAATGTTAGCGAAATGGAGACAATGCATCGCCTTGTCACCGCAGAAAATTTTGACGAAAGCGCTGTACGCGCTCAGGCAGAAAAAATGGCGCAGGTACTGGTTGCCCGTCAGGTCGAAATGGCCAAAGTCCGCAACCAAATGTTCCATCTGCTATCGCCCGAGCAGCAAGCGGTTTTGAACGAGAAACATCAGCAACGAATGGACCAGTTGCGTGAGGTTGCACGGATGCAGCGAAGCTCAGAAACAACGTTTTTCAGTAGCAATAGCAACACCCGTAGTAACCAGTAAACCCTGTTTTCCTTGCCATAGACACCATCCCTGTCTTCCCCCACATGATGTGGGGGTTTTTTTTGCCCTTCGTTCAGCTTTGTTAACCGTTTATTCATCCTTAGACTCTCCACCCATCCGTTATACTAGCGGCATGGCATGACAGGAGCGTTTATGAATCAAACCTATGGACGGCTGGTAAGCCGGGCAGCAATTGCCGCGACGGTTATGGCGTCGTGCTTGCTGATAATCAAAATTTTCGCGTGGTGGTATACCGGCTCGGTCAGTATTCTGGCGGCGCTGGTGGATTCGCTCGTGGATATTGCGGCTTCGCTGACCAATCTCCTGGTGGTGCGCTATTCGCTGCAACCGGCGGATGAAGAGCACACCTTTGGCCACGGCAAGGCGGAATCGCTGGCGGCGCTGGCACAAAGCATGTTTATCTCCGGCTCCGCATTGTTCCTGTTTTTGACCGGCATTCAGCATCTGGTGACGCCAACGCCGATGAAAGATCCCGGCGTCGGCGTGGTGGTCACGATAGTTGCACTTATAAGCACTTTAGTTCTTGTAACCTTCCAGCGTTGGGTGGTTCGCAAAACGCAAAGTCAGGCTGTACGGGCAGATATGCTTCATTATCAGTCTGATGTTATGATGAATGGCGCGATTCTTATTGCGCTCGGACTTGCCTGGTATGGCTGGCATCGCGCCGATGCATTATTCGCGTTAGGGATTGGCATCTATATTCTTTATAGCGCCTTGCGGATGGGTTACGAAGCGGTGCAATCGCTGCTCGATCGCGCGCTTCCCGATGCAGAACGTGATGAAATTTATACCATTGTGACATCCTGGCCTGGGGTCAGCGGTGCTCACGATCTTCGTACGCGGCAGTCAGGGCCGACCCGCTTTATACAGATTCATTTAGAAATGGAAGACAACCTGCCGCTGGTTCAGGCGCATTTAGTGGCTGAACAGGTTGAGCAGGCGATTTTGCAGCGCTTTCCTGGATCGGATGTCATCATTCACCAGGATCCCTGTTCAGTCGTACCCGGACATTTTGAGCTTTCGTAATTCGTTGTAAAAAAGTGAGCCAGGCCAGCATTTTGTGTATAAATTACCGCCATTTGGTCTGACCTGAATCAATTCAGCTGGAAGTGATTGATATACTATTTGCAGTATTCGTTGGTCGAACAATTTCTTCCGGCAACAGATTTCAATTTTGCATTCCTAAGTTCAGAGGTAGTCATGATTAAGAAAATCGGTGTGTTGACAAGCGGCGGTGATGCGCCCGGCATGAACGCGGCAATTCGTGGGGTTGTCCGTGCAGCGCTGACGGAAGGCCTGGAAGTTTTTGGTGTTTATGACGGTTACCTGGGTCTGTACGAAGACCGTATGGTTCAGCTCGACCGCTATAGCGTGTCAGACATGATTAACCGTGGCGGTACCTTCCTCGGTTCCGCGCGCTTCCCGGAATTCCGTGACGAACACATCCGTGAAGTGGCTATCGAAAACATGAAGAAACGTGGCCTGGATGCGCTGGTCGTTATCGGCGGCGACGGTTCTTATATGGGTGCAAAACGTCTGACTGAAATGGGCTTCCCGTGCATCGGTCTGCCGGGCACCATCGACAACGACATCAAAGGTACTGACTACACCATCGGTTTCTTCACCGCACTGGGTACCGTTGTTGAAGCGATTGACCGCCTGCGTGACACCTCTTCTTCCCACCAGCGTATCTCCATCGTTGAAGTGATGGGCCGTTACTGTGGCGATCTGACCCTGGCAGCGGCTATCGCCGGTGGCTGTGAGTTCATCGTGGTGCCTGAAGTTGAATTCAGCCGCGAAGACCTGGTTAACGAAATCAAAGCGGGCATCGCGAAAGGTAAGAAACACGCGATCGTTGCCATCACCGAGCACATCTGTGACGTTGACGAGCTGGCGAAGTACATTGAAACCGAAACCAAACGTGAAACCCGTGCGACCGTTCTGGGTCACATCCAGCGTGGCGGTTCCCCGGGCCCGTACGACCGTATCCTGGCCTCCCGCATGGGTGCATATGCTATCGATCTGCTGTTGCAGGGCCACGGCGGCCGCTGCGTCGGTATTCAGAACGAAAAACTGGTTCACCATGACATCATCGACGCGATTGAAAACATGAAGCGTCCGTTCAAAGGTGACTGGCTGGACTGCGCGAAAAAACTGTACTGATTTGTTTCGTGTGTTGTGCCCGGTGGCGCAAGGTAAATGCAAAACGGTAACCCAAGGGCTACCGTTTTTTTATGTCTGCGCCCTCTCCCGTGGGAGAGGGTTGGGGTGAGGGTATCAGGCCTCTCACACAGGTTTATATATTCCTCCTCGTTATAGCCAATCTTTTTTTATTCTTTAATCATTGGTTATCTTTCTGGCACGCTGCATTCATCAAAAACATCACTTAAGAGAGCTGGGCGATGAATAAATGGGGCGTGGGGTTAACATTATTGCTGGCATCGACCAGCGTTCTGGCTAAGGACATCCAGTTACTAAACGTGTCGTACGACCCGACGCGTGAGCTGTACGATCAATACAACAAAGCCTTTGCGGCGCACTACAAACAGGAAACCGGCGATAACGTGGTGATCCGCCAGTCGCACGGCGGCTCCGGCAAACAGGCGACCTCGGTGATTAACGGCATTGAAGCCGATGTGGTGACCCTGGCGCTGGCCTACGACGTTGACGCGATTGCGGAACGTGGCCGTATTGATAAAAACTGGATCAAACGCCTGCCGGACAACTCCGCACCGTACACCTCGACCATCGTTTTCCTGGTGCGCAAAGGCAACCCAAAAAACATTAAAGACTGGAATGACCTGATCAAGCCGGGCGTATCGGTCATCACCCCTAACCCGAAAAGCTCCGGCGGCGCACGCTGGAACTATCTCGCAGCCTGGGGCTACGCGCTGCACCACAACAACGGCGATCAGGCAAAAGCGCAGGAGTTCGTGAAAGCGCTGTTTAAAAACGTTGAAGTGCTGGATTCCGGCGCGCGCGGCGCTACCAACACCTTTGTGGAACGCGGTATCGGCGACGTGCTGATTGCGTGGGAAAACGAAGCGCTGCTGGCGACTAACGAGCTGGGCAAAGACAAATTCGAGATCGTGACGCCAAGCGAGTCTATCCTCGCCGAACCGACCGTATCTATCGTAGATAAAGTGGTCGAGAAGAAAGACACCAAAGCGGTGGCGGAAGCTTACCTGAAGTATCTCTACTCGCCGGAAGGCCAGGAAATTGCGGCGAAGAACTTCTACCGTCCGCGCGACCCGGCGGTGGCGAAGAAATACGAAGGCGAGTTCCCGAAACTGAAACTCTTCACCATCGATGACGAGTTTGGCGGCTGGACCAAAGCGCAGAAAGAGCACTTCTCCAACGGCGGCACTTTCGACCAGATCAGCAAGCGCTAAGCGCTGATAGCGAACGACACGGTGACCCGGTGTGAGAAATCCACCGGGTTTTTTATTTGGTCATCTTTTTGCGTTACTCTTTCACGTCAAATGGACATGGGGAACGCGCTGTGAAAAAGATTATTCTGTTGATTCTGGTTGTCGTCGTGCTTGCCGCCGGCGGCTGGTTCTGGATAAAGTCCGGCAACCCTAACGCCTTACGCCATATCGTTCTTGACCAGTGCGTGCCGAATCAGCTGCAACATCGTAACCCGGCGCCGTGCGCGCAGGTGAAGACGGATGCGGGCTACGTGGTGTTTAAAGACCGCAACGGGCCGCTGCAATATCTGCTGATGCCCACCTACCGCATCAACGGCACGGAAAGCCCGCTGCTGACCGAATCCCACACGCCCAATTTCTTCTGGCTGGCGTGGCAGTCGCGCAACTTTATGAGCATGAAAAGAGGCTCAGACGTTCCGGACAGCGCCGTTTCGCTGACCATCAACTCCCCGACCGGCCGCACGCAAAACCATTTCCACATTCACATCTCCTGCCTGCGCCCGGACGTGCGTGAAAAACTCGACGCCAGCCAGGGGCAAATCAGTACCCAGTGGCTGCCGTTCCCCGGCGGGCTGGAGGGACACGAATATCTCGCCCGCCGCGTGACGGAAAACGAGCTGGTGCAGCGCAGCCCTTTTATGATGCTCGCGGAAGAACTGCCGGAAGCGCGTGACCACATGGGGCGCTATGCGCTGGCGATGGCGCAGCAGTCGGACGGCTCCTTCGTGCTGCTGGCAACCGAGCGTAATTTGCTGGCCCTTAACCGCGCATCTGCTGAGGAATTGCAGGATCATCAATGCGATATCCTGAATTGACCCCACCATAAATAGCGTTTACTCGCGCTGCCTGTCGCCGTAGACTGCTGAAAAAATCTACAGGAGACAGGTATGTCGCTCTGGTTTACTCACCCTCTGTTCCTGCCCTCGCTGATTGTTGGCGTCACCATCGTGCTGTGGGCGACGTCGCTGCTGCCGGAGTTTCTGACCGCGCTGCTGTTTTTCACCGTGGCGATGGCCGCCAGAATCGCGCCGCCGGAGGTCATCTTCGGTGGCTTTGCCTCGTCGGCGTTCTGGCTGGTGTTCAGCGGATTTGTGCTGGGCGTGGCGATCCGCAAAACCGGTCTCGCGGACCGTGCGGCGCGGGCGTTGTCCGCCAGGCTCACCGATTCGTGGCCGCTGATGGTGGCAAGCGTGGTGCTGCTGAGCTACGCGCTGGCGTTTGTGATGCCGTCGAACATGGGGCGTATCGCGCTGCTGATGCCCATCGTGGCGGCGATGGCGAAACGCGCCGGTATTCCTGACGGCTCCCGCGCCTGGTTTGGCCTGGCGCTGGCGGTGGGTTTCGGGACCTTCCAGCTTTCGGCAACCATTCTTCCGGCTAACGTGCCGAATCTGGTGATGAGCGGTGCGGCGGAAGGCTCGTACGGGATCCATCTGAACTACGTGCCGTATCTGCTCCTGCACACGCCGGTGCTGGGCATTCTCAAAGGGCTGATTCTGATTGGGCTAATCTGCTGGCTCTTTCCCGGCAGCCCGAAGCCCGCGCGGGATCTGACCCCGCCGGAGCCGATGGGGCGCGACGAAAAGCGCCTCGCCTGGCTGCTGGCGGTGGTGCTGGTGATGTGGGTTACCGAGAGCTGGCACGGTATCGGCCCGGCGTGGACGGGGCTTGCGGCCTCGGTCATCGTGCTGCTGCCGCGCGTCGGGTTTATCACCGGCGAAGAGTTTTCAACGGGCGTAAATATGCGCACCTGTATCTACGTAGCGGGGATCCTCGGGCTGGCCATCACCGTGACGCAGACCGGGATCGGCGCCGCCGTGGGTGAGGCGCTGCTGCACGTAATGCCGCTGGACGCCGATAAGCCGTTCACCAGCTTCCTTGCGCTGACCGGGATCACCACGGCGCTTAACTTCATTATGACCGCCAACGGCGTGCCGGCGCTGTACACCACGCTGGCGCAGAGCTTTTCGGACGCAACCGGCTTTCCGCTGCTGTCGGTGATTATGATTCAGGTGCTGGGCTATTCCACGCCGCTGCTGCCGTATCAGGCATCGCCGATTGTGGTCGCAATGGGATTAGGGAAGGTGCCTGCGAAGGCGGGGATGCTGCTTTGTCTGGCGCTGGCCGTTGCCACCTATCTGGTGCTGCTGCCGCTGGATTATCTGTGGTTTAGCGTGCTGGGACGCTTATAAAAAAAGCCCGGTGGCGCTAACGCTTACCGGGCCTACGATCCTGTCGTGCGGACGGGCGATTACGCCTGTTTAGCCGCTTCTGCTGCTTTAACGATGACCGCGAAAGCGTCAGCTTTCAGGGATGCACCGCCAACCAGCGCGCCGTCGATGTCTGGCTGGGTGAACAGCTCAGCCGCGTTGGCTGCGTTTACGGAACCGCCGTACTGGATGATCACTTGCTCAGCCACTTTCGCGTCTGCTTTAGCAATGTGGTCACGGATGAATTTGTGAACGGCCTGTGCCTGCGCTGGGGTTGCAGATTTGCCAGTACCGATTGCCCATACTGGTTCGTAAGCGATGACTGCGCCTTCGAATGCCGCTGCGCCCTGCGTTTTCAGCACGGCGTCGATCTGACGTGCGCAGACTTCTTCAGTTTTGCCCGCTTCGTTTTCAGCTTCGGTTTCACCAATGCAGAGAACCGGGATCAGACCCTGCTCTTTCAGCACAGCGAATTTCTTCGCGATGAACTCGTCGGATTCTTTGTGGTAGGTACGACGCTCAGAGTGGCCGATGATGATGTATTTCGCGCCGATATCTTTCAGCATTTCAGCGGAGGTTTCACCGGTGAATGCGCCAGACAGGTTAACGTCAACGTTCTGCGCGCCCAGCACGATGTGGCTGCCGTCTGCGGCACGTTTAGCCAGGTCCAGGTACATATCAGGTGGAGCGATAGCTACCGCGCAACCCGTTACGCCAGCCAGCTCTTTGCGCAGGTTAGCAACCAGTTCGTTTACCATGTGGCGGCTGCCGTTCAGTTTCCAGTTACCCATCACTAAAGGATGTCGCATTTTAATTCTCCACGCTAAATAAGCGAATTAAGGAATATGGCCACCCTGACGGGCAGCATGGTCTGTGAATCAGTATAGAGATTTTCCCCTGAAAGGCTTTGCTTTTTGTCATTAATTCGCCCCTCCGAGAGTGTCAGATAGTGCCAGCTTAATCGGTTCAACAGCGAAGGTCAGTCCCTTTTCGCCGTTATCTGCGACAACATAGCGGATCGCGCCTTCGGTTTCGGCGTGGTAGTGCTTGTTTTTCCCCGCCGCCAGCAGCTTTTGCAGCTTTTGCTGGCTTTGCGCTTTGGTCAGGGGCGGTGTAAAGGCGCGTAAAATGGCGCTCATGTACTCCAGCGCTTTCGCCTTCGCGGCTTTCTGCTCTGGCCCCTGAATCGGCAGCCAGGTTATCTGCATACTTTTGATTTTTAACGTGCCGCGCTCTAATGCCGTCGACGCGTATAAATTCTCGTTAATTTTGCTGGCGGCGCGGGTCAGCGTGGGGGTATCGCGCGCGCTATCAATGGCGCGAAACTCCTCCAGCGGCAGCGTGGGGTTGTCCCGGTTAAAGGCTTCACGAAACTGGCTGATGGATTGATCGAACGAGGGGGCGCCTGCCAGCAGATAAGGTGCGGTGGCGGGGGCGGGCGTGTCGGCGGCGCGCAGAGAAAAACTGGCACCCAGCAGGGTTAAACACAGTAAAAAAGCATGTGCTGAACTTTTCATCAATCGTACCCCTGGCCGTTAGTGCCCATGATTAAAACGATATCTGGTCGGCTTGTCAAAAGGTCACAACTCCAAGGTAAAATGGCAGCAATATAATAATGAAGGAACCTTACATGACCATACAGCAGTGGCTGTTTTCATTCAAAGGGCGTATCGGGCGCCGTGATTTCTGGATCTGGATAGTGACGTGGGTCGTCGCCATGCTGATCCTGTTTTTTGTCGCTAACCGCGCCTGGTTGAGCACCCAAACTGCCGCGTTTGCGCTGGTCTGTTTACTCTGGCCGACGGCCGCCGTGGTGGTGAAACGTCTGCACGATCGCGGGCGCTCCGGCGCGTGGGCGTTTCTGATTATTGTGGCGTGGATGTTGATAGGCGGGAACTGGTCAATGCTGCCGTCCATCCTGCCGTGGGTCGTGGGCCTGCTGCTGCCAACGATTATTTTCGTGATGATGCTTGTCGATCTGGGCGCGTTTATCGGCACCCAGAACGAAAACAAGTACGGAAAAGATACGCTCGACGTGAAGTTCCGCTGATCACCAGTAGTGTTCAGCCGTCATATGGCCCGGTCGACGACGAAGATGTTTTGTCATCTGCCGGGACTCTTTCAGAAGCTGCTGCGTATCCCGAACCATCTGCGGGTTACCGCACAGCATCACATGGCTGGTGTCGGCCGTCATCGGCAGGCCAACCGCCTCTTCCAGCGCACCGCTTTCAATTAACGCCGGGACGCGCCCCGTCAGCGAGCCTGCCGTCGTTTCGCGACTGACCACGGTCTGGATTTTCAGCTTCCCGCCGTACTGCTGTTCAAGCTTCTGCATTTGCGGAAGATAGCTTAAGTCGGCGGCGTAGCGCGCGGCGTGAACCAGCACGA
Organism: Enterobacter asburiae; assembly: GCF_021440515.1. Classification (GTDB taxonomy): domain Bacteria; phylum Pseudomonadota; class Gammaproteobacteria; order Enterobacterales; family Enterobacteriaceae; genus Enterobacter; species Enterobacter asburiae_E. Next base: position 56,681 of record NZ_JAKCMV010000012.1, read on the forward strand.
TGTTTTTGAATCGCTCCAGATCCTTGCCGTACTCCAGGATAGACAGGTAAGGGCCGATAGCCGTACCGGTTGCCAGCATCCACAGGGTATTGCAGTCCGGAACTTCCTCCAGCACGAAGAAACCCGCCGCTTCGCTCGCGATCTGCACATCATCCCCTGGCTTCAGCGCGGCAAGGCGCGGGCTGAGTTTGCCGTCCGGGACGGTGACAAGATAAAACTCAAGATCGGGGTTATCTGGCGCATTCACGTAGGAGTAGGCGCGCTGCACGCGCTCGCCGTCGACATCCAGCCCCAGCTTGGCAAATTGCCCGGCCGTAAACGGTTTGATGGGGGCGTGGACGGTGAGACTAAATAGCGCATCGGTCCAGAATTGTATCTTTGTGACTTTACCTGTTACCCAGTCCGCCATGATCTTCTCCTGTGCTGTTTCTCTGTTCTATCTTCCGTACTTGTGATGACAATTTCCAGCCCGTTCGGGCCGGAAAGCTCTATCGATCAAACGGTTTTACAGAATGTGCGTCTGTACGTCCGGGTCTTTACGGTCGAGATAGTGAATCGACTGGATGCGGCGAATGGTGCGCGACTTACCGCGGATCAGCAGCGTTTCGGTGGTCGCCATGTTGCCCTTGCGGGTGATGCCGTCCAGCAGATCGCCTTTGGTAATGCCGGTTGCGGAGAAGACCACGTTGTCGCTGCGCGCCATGTCGTTCAGCGCGAGCACTTTGTTGGCTTCAATGCCCATCGCGGCGCAGCGTGCCAGTTCGTCCTCACCGATACGACGGTTCTCCGGCGTGTCGCCTTTGACGTCATGACGTGCCAGCAGGCGTGCCTGCATGTTGCCGTCCAGCGCGCGGATCACCGCCGCCGACACTACGCCTTCCGGCGCACCGCCAATCCCGTACAGCACGTCCACTTCGCTGTCCGGCATACAGGTCAGAATCGAGGCCGCCACGTCGCCATCGGGAATGGCAAACACGCGCACGCCAAGCTTTTGCATCTGGGCAATGGTGGCGTCGTGGCGCGGTTTCGCCAGAATGGTGACGGTGAGTTCGCTAAGGGGTTTGTCCAGCGCGTGGGCAACGTTGCGCAGGTTCTCTTCCAGCGGCAGGCTGAGGTCGATAGCACCTTTCGCGCCGGGGCCGACAATCAGCTTTTCCATGTACATGTCCGGCGCGTTAAGGAAACAGCCTTTGTCGCCGACGGCCAGCACGGCCAGCGCGTTAGCCTGGCCCATCGCCGTCATGCGGGTGCCTTCAATCGGGTCGACCGCGATATCCACGGCATCGCCTTTGCCCGTCCCGACTTTTTCGCCGATGTAGAGCATCGGGGCTTCGTCGATCTCGCCTTCACCAATCACGATGGTGCCGTCGATGTTGACCTGGTTGAGCACAATGCGCATGGCATGAACGGCAGCGCCGTCAGCGGTATTTTTGTCGCCACGACCCAGCCATTTATAGCCTGCCAGCGCGGCGGCTTCGGTGACGCGGGAAAACTCGATAGCTAATTCACGTTTCATGAGGTACTCGTGCAATTAAAAGGAATTGCACGAAGTTTATCACAGAGTGGGGAGAGGGGCGGGGGCCGGTGCGGTCGGAGCCCCCCTCACCCCGGCCCTCTCCCCAGAGGGGCGAGGGTGTTTCAGTTCCCTCTCCCCTTTGGGGAGAGGGTTAGGGTGAGGGGCAAGGTTTGTCTTACTCTTCGTGCTCTTCCCATGCCAGGGCGCGTTTCACCGCCTTCTTCCAGCCGCTGTAGCGGTAGTTACGCTCGGTGGTTTCGATGCCTGGGCGGAACTCACGTTCGATCACCGCTTTTTCCTGAAGCTCGTCGAGGTTCTGCCAGAAGCCAACCGCCAGACCGGCCAGATACGCCGCGCCCAGCGCCGTGACTTCACGCACTTCCGGGCGCTCCACGCGGGTGCCGAGAATGTCGGACTGGAACTGCATCAGGAAGTTGTTGGCGACCGCGCCGCCGTCCACGCGCAGGGCGTGCAGACGAATACCGGAGTCGGCCTGCATTGCTTCCAGCACGTCGCGGGTCTGGTAGGCGATAGATTCCAGGGTGGCGCGGATGATGTGGTTCGAGTTCACCCCACGCGTCAGGCCGAAAATCGCGCCGCGGGCATACGGATCCCAGTACGGTGCGCCGAGGCCGGTAAACGCAGGCACCACGTATACGCCGTTGGTGTCTTTCACTTTGGTGGCGAAATATTCGGAGTCGAACGCGTCGCTGATAAGCTTCATCTCGTCGCGCAGCCACTGAATGGATGCCCCCGCCATAAACACCGCGCCTTCCAGCGCGTAGTTCACTTCACCGCGCGGGCCGCAGGCGATGGTGGTCAGCAGACCGTTTTCTGATTTCACCGCTTTCTCGCCGGTGTTCATCAGCATAAAGCAGCCCGTGCCGTAGGTGTTTTTCGCCATCCCTTCCTTCACGCACAGCTGGCCGAACAGCGCCGCCTGCTGGTCACCGGCAATCCCGGCGATAGGAATACGCGTGCCGCCTTTACCGCCGATGTTGGTCTGGCCGTACACTTCAGACGATTTACGCACGTCCGGCAGCATCGCGCGCGGGATATCCAGCGCGTCCAGCATCTTGTCATCCCACTCCAGGGTGTTGATGTTGAACAGCATGGTACGCGAGGCGTTGGTGTAGTCGGTGACGTGAACGCGCCCCTGAGTCATCTTCCAGATGAGCCAGGTATCGACGGTGCCGAACAGCAGCTCGCCGCGTTTTGCACGCTCGCGCGAGCCTTCTACGTGGTCGAGGATCCACTTCACCTTGGTGCCGGAGAAGTACGGGTCAATCACCAGACCGGTTGCGCTACGGATGTAATCTTCCATCCCTTCGCGCTTAAGCTTTTCACAGATCTCCGCGGTACGGCGGCACTGCCAGACGATGGCGTTGTAAATCGGCTTACCGGTTTCGCGCTCCCACACCACGGTGGTTTCACGCTGGTTGGTGATACCGATGGCGGCAATTTCGTCGGAGCTGATATCGGCTTTCGCCAGCACTTCGACCAGCGTGGAGCTTTGCGACGCCCAGATCTCCATTGGGTCGTGTTCTACCCAGCCTGGACGCGGATAGATTTGTTCGAATTCGCGCTGTGACACGCTGACGATGTTCGCGTCATGATCCATCACGACAGCGCGGGAGCTGGTGGTGCCCTGGTCGAGCGCAACGATATATTTTTTTTCGGTCATGGTTTTTGTCCCGTAGTCAGATTACAGCGAAGCTTTTTGCTGCGTGGCGGAAGTCGTTTCTTTCTCCTCTTCCACACAGGTGTCGCACGGTAAGTGGCGACCAATCAGTTTGCGATAGCCAAATGCGCCCAGCGCTGCCCCTACAATCGGCCCGAACAGCGGCACGAGGAAGTAAGGGATGTCTTTGCCACCGGTGAAGGCCACGTCGCCCCAGCCCGCAAAGAAGGCGAAGGTTTTCGGCCCTAAATCACGCGCCGGGTTCATCGCAAAGCCGGTTAATGGGCCCATTGATGCACCAATCACGGCAATCAGAAGGCCAATCAGCAGCGGTGCCAGCGGGCCGCGCGGGATGCCGTTGCCGTCATCGCCCAGCGCCATAATGACGCCCATCAGAATAGCGGTAATGACCATTTCAACTGCGAACGCCTGCACAAAATTGATATGCGGGTTCGGATAGGTTGAGAAGATACCCGCCAGATCCAGACTCTCGACGCTGCCGCGCACCATATGATGCGTCTGTTCGAAGTCGATGAAAAGATTGTAATAAAGCCCGTAAACTAACGCCGCTGCGCAAAAGGCGCCGGCAAATTGCGAAATGATAAAGGGAGCCACTTTGCGTCTGTCGAAGCACGCGAAAAGCCACAGCGCGATGGTCACCGCCGGGTTAAGATGTGCGCCAGAAACCCCTGCGGTCAGGTAGATGGCCATTGCCACGCCCAGACCCCAGATAATACTGATTTCCCACTGACCAAAACTGGCACCCGCCACTTTCAGTGCAGCGACACAGCCCACTCCGAAAAATATCAACAACCCGGTACCAAGGAACTCGGCGATGCACTGGCCTTTTAAGGTTGATGTCTGACTCATAATCGGAATCCTGAAGAAAATTGAATGATTTATTGTTAGCGTGGCAGCCCGTGACGAGCCACGATGTCGTGTAGACATACTGTTAATTTATCGTTAACGAGCAAAAACGAGAAATATCGAAATCAAAATGTGTGGTCTGTGTCAATAAAATGAGCGTTTTCGCGCCATAAAGCGCGTTTTTGCATCAGAATGATAATGTGAGCTGAATCATTTCATTGACGCATATGTTAACAATTACGGGGTATATGACGCGAACGCACCAGGATGAGGCCGAAAAGTGTTGCAAACCGCAATCTGCGCGGCATGCCGCTGGACAGGGGCGGCGGGGCTTCATACAATCGGCACTATAATTACGCGCGTTTACGTTAAAGCGTCGCCTTGCAATTCAGGAGAGGTAGGATCATGTCTTTAGAAGTGTTTGAGAAACTGGAATCGAAAGTACAGCAGGCGATTGACACCATCACGCTGCTGCAAATGGAAATTGAAGAGCTGAAAGAAAAGAACAACTCGCTGGCGCAGGAAGTACAGACTGCTCAGCACGGTCGCGAAGAGCTGGAGCGTGAAAACCACCAGCTGCGCGAACAGCAGAACGGCTGGCAGGATCGTTTACAGGCGCTGCTGGGGCGTATGGAAGAGGTTTAATTCCGAATCCGAACAAAAGGCATTCTAAAGGGATGCCTTTTTTATTTATGGAGAATATTATCGCTTGATACTCACAAGGAATGCGAGATGACAAGACGAAGCGATATTATCGATAATTCTGACAGATATATAACCCGCAATTCTCGATACGGTCTTATCTATACAGAAAATTTGGGGTGGATCGATTTAGGGCACGCTAATCCTGACGGGGCTGAACATTTATGGCAGCAGATGACCATGCCTGGCGGAGGAGATAATGAGTGGTTCGACGTTCGATATTTCCAAAGCATGTCTAAAAACATCTTCGGATTAAAGTCGACAACAGGAGTATATCGTCATTATCAGGTTCGTAGGGGTTTAAGTGATTATGTTCTTAAAGGTGTCGCTTTATCGATTTTTATGAACACTTCCCACCAGTTTGAGTCGCTACAAGGTTCCTGGCCCTACGTTCTCATCACAGACAGCGGATACAGCGCTGAAGATTTAGTCTCGAATCTTTTCGGTTTTTGCCAGGCCGTAGATTTCGCTGACTACACGCCTTTTTTACAAATCAGCCCCAAAGAAAAAGCGTATCGTATTTGGGATTACTACGGTCCCGTCGGTGAGATAAAAAACAGGGGTGCTATTCCATTATTGTTTCCTGATCCCATAGATACAAATGCAAAACTGGAGCCTTCCTCCGGGCACTTACCTGCATTTATGAGCGCAATCGAGCCGGTAAACGATCCTTATTGTGTTAGGGAGATACTCATTTGAAGAAATATAGCCTTCCTGTCATCACTGTTTCACTCCTGTTACTGGCTCTGCTTTTTTGCCTAATTGTCACCCGGCCTTTTGCTGACGAACAGTACACACAAAGCAATCTTCTCAAATATTATCTCTTAACGCCGAAGCCTCTTATGGACGCGCCAAGAGTGGCATCCGAGTGGTACTTCACAAGTCGAACCGATGAAGGTAGCGGCTTGCAGATAAGCACTCTTAATTTCACCCATATTTCACCAGCTGACATTCAGCGTTTGAGCGATGAACTTGAGGGCTATGTGGATAGCTATCCGGATCGACGTGCAACAATGGGCATCGCGGCAGAGGAAAACAAAGGCATGTTTGAACTGCGGGTGACGCATTACGCGTCAGGTGACGATCGCTAAAACGAAAGGCCATCTGATTTGCAGATGGCCTTTTTGCTTTATTCGATATCCAGCGGATCTTCGGAAAGGATAATGCCGGTGTTGTCGGCATACAGGTGGTCGCCAGAGAAGAAGGTCACGCCGCCGAAATTGACGCGAATATCGCTTTCGCCGATCCCTTCTCCCGCTGCGCCCGCCGGGATAGCCGCAATGGCCTGAATCCCAATATCCAGCTCTTCCAGGTCATCAACCTGGCGGACTGAACCGTACACCACAATGCCTTCCCATTCGTTCTGGGCGGCGAGGCGAGCGAGGTCGGCATCAATCAGCGCACGACGCGTAGAGCCGCCGCCATCGACCAGCAGGATACGACCACGGCCGTTCTGTTCGAGCAGATCGTACAGCAACCCGTTATCCTCGAAACATTTCACCGTAATAATTTGTCCGCCAAACGACGACCGTCCTCCGAAGTTGGAAAACAGGGGTTCAACGACGTTGACATCTTCCTGGTAGATGTCACAAAGTTCGGATGTATCGTATTTCATAGGCTTAACGCTCTGTTGCTGCGAGTGATTTCAGTATATCGCGCGAAACGCATTGTTTGCAAAATCATCAATTGTTAATTGATATTTGTCAGTTAAGCCAGCACCTGACTTAAGACAATTCCAATCACAAACAACAGGTTAGTCAGCAGCGCCCCTTTTACCGTGCGTTCGAGCATCGGTGGCATGGCGGCCGGGCTGAGCGCGTTCATGACATAACGCGCCTGCTTCACCAGCAGCGGAGCCGCCAGAATAAACAGCCAGCCCCACAGGCTGTGCAGCGAAATCAGGTTAAACAGCGCCAGACACACCAGCGCACCCATCAGCAGGCAGGCGTGATAGCGACGCGCGTTCACCGGCCCCAGACGCACCGCCAGCGTGTTCTTCCCGTTCTCACGGTCGCTGTCGATATCGCGCAGGTTGTTGATGTTCAGCACCGCCGTCGCCAGCAAACCACACGCCGTTGCAGGCAGGAACAGGGCAGGGATGAGGGTGTGAGCCTGAAGATACCAGCTTCCCATCACGCTCAGCCAGCCGAAGAACACCAGCACGGATATATCACCTAAACCAATGTATCCATACGGACGCGTCCCGACCGTATAGGTGATGGCCGCGATAATAGCGAGCAGGCCAAGCACCATAAAGCCAATGAAATCGGCGGGGGTTTTACAGGCCACCGACACCAGCGCAAGGCCGGAAAGACAAATCAGAGCGACGGTGATAATCAGCGCGCGTTTCATCTGCGCCTGGGTGATCGCCCCTTTCTGCATCCCGCGCAGCGGCCCGATACGGTCAGGCTTGTCGCTGCCTTTTACCGCATCGCCATAGTCGTTCGCGAGGTTAGAGAGAATTTGCAGCAGGCCAGCGGTGACAAGCGCCAGGGCGGCGACCAGCGGATCGAAATGACCCTGCCACCAGGCAAGGGCGGTGCCTACGACAATCGCGGCAAAGGCCAGAGGGAGTGTTTTAGGACGCAGACTTTCGAGCCACGCCTGTGTACGGCTGATATCAGTCATAGTTATTTAGCCAATAAAAATGGGGCTTTTCAGCCCCATTAACAGTGATGAGAATGCAGTAGCCGCGATTATAAGATAAAACGGCTCAGATCTTCATCTGCCACTAACGCATCCAGATGCTTACTCACATAATCTGCGTCAATGGTAATGCTTTGACCGTTAAGGTCGCTCGCATCGTAAGAGATATCTTCTACCAGGCGTTCCAGCACGGTATGCAGACGACGCGCACCGATGTTCTCGGTGGTTTCGTTCACCTGCCATGCGGCCTGGGCGATGCGTTTGATACCGTCCTCGGTGAACTCAAGGTTCACACCCTCGGTCGCCATCAGCGCTTTGTACTGCACGGTGGCAGAGGCGTTTGGCTCGGTCAGGATACGTTCGAAATCTTCGGTAGTCAGCGCCTGCAACTCAACGCGGATTGGCAGACGACCCTGCAATTCCGGGATCAGGTCAGACGGGCTGGCAACCTGGAACGCGCCAGAGGCGATAAACAGGATGTGGTCAGTTCTTACCATACCGTGCTTGGTGGAAACCGTGCAGCCTTCAACCAGCGGCAGCAGGTCGCGCTGTACACCTTCGCGGGACACGTCCGGGCCGGAGGTGTTGCCGCCGCGCTTACAGATCTTGTCGATTTCGTCGATAAACACGATACCGTGCTGCTCAACGGCGTCGATAGCGTCCTGTTTCAGCTCTTCCGGGTTCACCAGCTTCGCCGCTTCTTCTTCAATCAGCAGCTTCATCGCGTCTTTGATTTTCAGCTTACGCGCTTTCTGCTTCTGGCCGCCCAGGTTCTGGAACATGGACTGCAACTGGCTGGTCATCTCTTCCATGCCTGGAGGCGCCATGATTTCAACGCCCATTGGCGCGGCAGCGAGATCGATCTCAATCTCTTTGTCGTCCAGCTCGCCTTCGCGCAGCTTTTTGCGGAATGCCTGACGCGCGGCAGACGGCTCGGCCTGCTGTTCAGACTGGCCCCAGTTGTTTTTCGCCGGTGGGATCAGCACGTCGAGAATGCGCTCTTCGGCCATCTCTTCGGCGCGATAGCGGTTTTTCTCGATAGCCTGAACGCGCACCATTTTGATGGCAGAGTCGGTCAGATCGCGGATGATAGAATCCACTTCTTTACCTACATAGCCCACTTCGGTGAACTTGGTGGCTTCAACTTTAATGAATGGCGCGTTGGCAAGCTTCGCCAGACGACGGGCGATTTCGGTTTTACCGACGCCGGTCGGGCCGATCATCAGAATGTTTTTTGGGGTTACTTCGTGACGCAGCTCTTCGTCGAGCTGCATACGGCGCCAGCGGTTACGCAGGGCGATCGCCACAGAACGCTTGGCGTTATCCTGGCCGATAATGTGTTTGTTCAGTTCGCTGACAATTTCGCGTGGGGTCATTTCAGACATTGGAGATCCTTACGCTTTAGACGGTAATTCTTCGATGGTGTGGTTATGGTTGGTATAGATGCAGATATCACCTGCAATATCCAACGCCTTCACAGCGATATCGCGCGCGTTCATGTCGGTATTTTCCAACAGAGCACGGGCAGCGGCCTGGGCGTATGGGCCACCAGAGCCGATAGCAATCAGGTCGTTTTCTGGCTGAATGACGTCGCCGTTACCGGTGATAATCAGCGAGGCCGTTTCATCGGCAACCGCCAGCAGCGCTTCAAGCTTGCGCAGCATCCGGTCGGTACGCCAGTCTTTTGCCAGCTCAACGGCGGCTTTCACCAGATGACCCTGGTGCATTTCCAGCTTACGTTCAAAAAGTTCAAACAGCGTGAAGGCATCAGCCGTACCGCCCGCGAAACCGGCGATCACTTTATCGTTGTATAAACGACGCACTTTCTTCACGTTGCCTTTCATGACGGTATTACCCAGCGTGGCCTGGCCATCACCGGCAATCACCACCTGGCCGTTACGGCGTACACTTACTATTGTTGTCACGAGCAGACCCCCTGGTTACAGATTCGGGAAACAGAAGCCCTGAGCCAGTGCTCAGGGCTGAATAGAAAGATAGATGGGGGGGATTTTGGGGGTTTCAACCCCCGGAGGCGAGTCGAATGCAGTTTGTGTGACCCGCTACCTTCAGACGGGAGATCGTTCCGTCGGCATTTTCTTTGCCTTTGACCGGGCCAATCACCACGCGATTCCAGCCGTTGTTGGTGGTAATGCGTGAATCAAACCCTTCAAACGCCAGCTGAGCACGCACCGTTTCGGCCTGCTCTGCGCCTTTAAACGAGCCGCACTGTACCATCCAGCGACGTTCGTCTTTTTTCTCCGCCGTCTGTTTTGGCGCCTCGGTTTCTTTGGTCACCGGCGCGGCCTGCTGGGTCTTTGGCTGTGCCGCTGCGGTATGCGCTGGCGTTTGCAGCAGATCCTGATACGGCTGGGCCGCCTGTTTCTGCGGCTGCGCTTTTGGCTGCTGAACCGGCTGCGTTTGCGCCGTGCGCGTTTGCTGCTGCGGTTGCTGGTAAGGCTGCTCCGCTACGCGCGGCTGCGTGCGGGGCTGTTGTTGTACCGGCTGCGTTTGCGACCACTGCTGCTGTTGTTGCTGCTGAATTTGTGCCTGGCGCTGGCGCTGCAACTGAAGCGTCTGCTGACGCTGGGCAGGCGTTTGCTCGTTCCACGGCACTTCGTTGAGCTGCGTAGGCTGCTGGCGCATATCGGCCTGCATCTGTGCCAGCAGCTGGCGCTGTTCGTTCGTCAGCTGATCGGCATTTTTCACTTCACCACCGGCAGAGGGCTCGGTAGGGGCGCGCACGCCAGGCTGACGGCTCTCAAGCTCTTTAATGTAGCGCCAGCGCTCTTCAGGTTTCGGCGGCAAGCCATTCCCGGCAACTTTGTTGCCTTGCAGCGCCTCGGACTCTTCTTTCTTATGATGCGTAATAAAGTACAGGCCACCGATGAAGGCCACCAGCACAGCCGCGGCAATAGCGACCATTGCCGGAGAGACAGCAGGCAGGTTTCGTTGCTTATTCCTTGAGCTACTCTTTTTGCGTCGCGAAGGTGCCGGCTGGCCGCGACGTACATAATCTCGTTGTGCCACTATCGTTTCGCTGTATTCATTCGTTCGTCAGCCCGCCATGTTACTTAAGCGGCGGGGCTTTGACCAGATAAGGGTGTTGTAAAGGCGTTTACTTTAAGTCAATGCCTGGGTAGAGCCGCGAACGATCAGTTCGCAGTCCAGCAAACGTGAGCCGCTGCTAACCGTTTGACCATGCAGCTGATCCAGTAGCAAAAGCATAGCCTCGCGGCCGATTTCGTAGCGCGGTTGGGCAACGGTAGAGAGAGGTGGATCGCAAAATTCAGACAGAGAAATATTATCGAATCCAATAATCGACAAATCTTTTGGCACCCGCAGGCCCCGGCGTTTGGCGTAAGACAGCGCGCCGAGCGCCATCACGTCGCTGTGACAGAAGACTGCCGTTGGCGGCTCCGGCAGCGCCAGCAGTTTCTCCAGCGCCAGCGCACCCGCTTCAAAGGTGAAATCACCGCGCGCAATATAGTGAGGGTCGACCGTTGCCCCGGTACGGCGCAGCGCCTGAACGTAGCCCTGCAAGCGGTAGTGGCATAGCGGCATCTCTTCCGGCCCGGCAATACAGCCAATGCGCTTGTGGCCCAGCTCCTGAAGATAGTTTACCGCGTTAAAGGCGGCGGTCAGGTTGTCGATGTGGACCGTCGGCAGCTCCAGCTCCGGCGCAAATTCGTTCGCCATCACCATCGGCGGTAAGTTGCGCTGCTCTTCGATGCTGGCATCAAACGGCAGACGAGAGCCGAGCAGCAGCATGCCGTCAATTTGCTTGGTGATGATGAGGTCGATGAAGGTTTTTTCCTGCTGATTCTGATGGGCGCAGTCGCCAATCAGCACCAGGTAGCCCTGTTCGGCGGCGGTAACTTCGATGCCGCGAATGATTTCGCTGAAGAAGGGATCGCAAATGTCCGGCACAATCACCAGGATCGTGCGTGACTCATTGCGTTTTACGTTACGCCCCATCGCCTGAGGGAAATAGCCGACCTCAATCGCCGCCTGCTCGACCCGGTTACGGGTGGCCTGGGAGACTTTGTCCGGGTTCATCAATGCGCGGGACACGGTTGCCGTAGAGACCTGGGCTTTCTGGGCAACGTCTTTCATGGTCGCCGTGGCAACCTCTTTCCTGGACTTCAACGTCTTCTCCTCGCGTAAACACCGAACTTCTGACGCACCATTTTTACAGATAGTTTATGAGAGCGGTTACAGAATTTTCATAAAAAGTGTGAGGGACGTTAAATTTTTTCGATCCTTATCGCATCTTCGCCTTAGCCTTCAATGGGATCGACATCAAGAACCCACTTCACCTTGCGCGCTTCCGGCAGGGTGTTGATCAGCGCGAGCGTACCGCTGACGATGTGCTGTAACCGTATACGCGACGGGTGCTGTAGCAGGATTTGCCAGCGGAAACGTCCGCCGCGCTTAGGGGCCAGCGCCGGGACCGGGCCTAAAATCCACAGCTGGTTATCCACCATCGGGCTGGCCTGCAACAGGTTTCTCAGCTGTTGCAGGAAAAGCGGCGCCTGCTGGTTGTTATGATCTTCCGCGCGAATGATGACGTGGCTGGTCCAGGGCGGCAGCTGCATGGTCTGACGTTCGGCCAGCGCCTGCTCCGCGAAGGCGTCATAGCCTTTATGCAGCAGGGTTTGCAGAAGCGGATGTTCAGGATGGTGGGTTTGCAGCACCACTTCGCCCTGCTTTCCGGCGCGTCCGGCGCGGCCTGCGACCTGAGTATAGAGCTGGGCAAAGCGTTCTGCGGAGCGGAAGTCGGCAGAGAACAGCGCGCCGTCGACGTCCAGCAGGGCCACCAGCGTGACGTCCGGGAAGTGGTGCCCTTTCGCCAGCATCTGGGTGCCAATCAGGATGCGCGCGCCGCCGCGATGCACTTCGGCAAGCTGCTGCTCCAGCGCCCCTTTACGGCTGGTGGTGTCGCGATCGATACGTGAAATCGGCACGTCGGGGAAAAACGGCCCCAGCGCCTGCTCAAGCTGCTCCGTTCCCAGCCCCACCGGCACTAAATGGGTAGAGCCGCACGACGGGCACTGGCGCGGGATCGCCCGCTGGCTGTCGCAGTGGTGGCAGCGCAGATGGCGCTGTGCCTGGTGAAGCGTGTAGTAATGGTCGCAGCGCGGGCACTCCGCTATCCATCCGCAGTCGTGACACAGCAGCGCCGGGGCAAATCCACGGCGGTTAAGGAACAGGATCACCTGATTCCCGGCCTGCAAATGCTGGCGCATTCGGGTAATCAGGGCAGGGGCCAGCCCGGCCTGCACCTGCTGGCCTTTTAAATCGAGCACGTGCTGCGTGGCGGGGCGTGCATTTCCCGCGCGGCGCGTCAGGCGCAGCATATGGTATTTGCGCTGGCGCACGTTGTGCAGCGTTTCGAGCGCGGGCGTGGCGGAGCCAAGAATAATCGGGATCTGTTCGCTGTGGGCGCGATACACCGCCAGGTCGCGCGCGTGGTAGCGCCAGCCTTCCTGCTGTTTATAGGAGCTGTCGTGCTCTTCATCTATTACGATCACGCCGAGATTTTTGAACGGCGTGAACAGCGACGAACGCGTGCCGATCACAATCGCCGCCTCGCCGTTTTTCGCCTTGAGCCAGGCGCTGAGGCGCTCGCTGTCGTTCAGGCCCGAGTGCAGCACCTCAACCGGGGCGTTAAATCGCTCGCGAAAACGGGCGATGGTTTGCGGGGTCAGGCCGATTTCCGGCACCATCACCAGCGCCTGCTTGCCCTGGGCGAGCACGTTTTCCAGCACGCTGAGATAGACTTCGGTTTTACCCGAGCCGGTCACGCCCGCCAGCAGCCAGGCAGAGAAACGATCGGACGCGCTATGAATAGCCCCCACGGCGGTGGCCTGCTCGGTGTTCAGGCGCAGACGATCGCCGGAAACGGAAAAGCCCTCGCGCCAGTCATAAAGGGCGGGCGCTTCGCTGGCGAGCTCGCTCAACCCTTTTTTGCGCAGCGCCTGAAGGGCCGCGTCGTTAAATTCCAGATCTTCAACCTGATGCCGCCAGATATGGCCCTGACGCAGCGCCGCCAGCGCCTGCTGTTGCTTAGGGGAGCGCTTAAGCGTGTTGATGTCCACCGCCTGCCCCTGTTCGGTGGCAAACCAGTACCACATCGGGGCATGGCTCGCGCTCTTGCCCTGACGCAGTAAAATCGGCAGCGCGTGAAACAGCACGTCGCCAATCGGATGGTGATAGTAATCCGCCGCCCACAGTAACAGCCGCCAGGTACTGGTGGAGAACACGGGGTCGGTGTCTAGCACCTCCACGACCGATTTCAGCTCGTTGAGCGGCAGTTCGCTTTTCTCACTGACGGAAACGACGATCCCCACGCGCTGCTGTTTGCCGAAGGGCACGGTCACGCGACAGCCCGCTTTGGCGCTCATGCTGTCGGGCAGCAGGTAGTCAAAGGTGCGGGGAAGCGGAACGGGCAGGGCAACGTGAGCGACGGGCATCGAATCTTCCTGACTTGAAAAGTGGCGCGTTAGTATACACATTAGTAAAAGCGGCGTGCGGATCAGTTTGCATACGTTGGTTAAATTCTGTATGATTCGCCGCCTTTGGTGTTATTTACGCCAAAGAACTTACATTCAACATCGCGTGGTGTCTGGCGTTAGGGCTGGAAGAGCGACGCGGCCTTTACTGAGGTTCTCCCATGAAAAAAGATATTCACCCTAAATACGAAATGATTACTGCAAACTGTTCTTGCGGTAACTCTATCCAGATCCGCTCTACCGTAGGTCACGATCTGAACCTGGACGTGTGCGGCCAGTGCCACCCGTTCTACACTGGTAAGCAGCGTGATGTTGCAACCGGTGGCCGTGTTGACCGCTTCAACAAGCGTTTCAGCATCCCGGGCGCTAAATAAGTTTCCCGAAAAAAAGGCACCGAAAGGTGCCTTTTTTGTATCCGCAAATCAGTATTCCCACGTATCCGGGTCGATACCCAGCTCACGCATAATCACTTTTGCCTCTTCCGGGATTTCATCACTGCGTTCTTTGCGCAGGTCTTCATCGTTCGGTAACGGTTGGCCGGTAAACGCGTGTAAAAACGCTTCGCACAGCAGTTCGCTGTTGGTCGCGTGGCGCAGGTTGTTCACCTGACGACGCGTACGTTCATCGGTGAGGATCTTCAACACCTTCAGAGGAATGGAAACCGTAATTTTCTTTACTTGCTCACTCTTCTTACCGTGCTCAGCGTATGGGCTGATATATTCGCCGCTCCATTCAGCCATGAGATACCTTTAATCCTCTCAGTCATTAATCTAAAGGTGCAAAACCGCATATCGTGTTGAGGGGTTCTGACCGTAATCTTGCGTAGTTTACCGTAGAGACAGTACCGTGGCACGGATATTGGCGCTGCGGCGTGCACTAAAGCATATAATTTTAACGGCTATTTACGCATTGCTCAATCTATACGCAAAGAAGTTTAGATGTCCAGATGTATTGACGTCCATACTTTCAATGTTTACTCTGATGCCTGACTTTTCACCTAATAAGCCAGGAAGCCTTCACCATGACGCGTAAACAGGCCACCATCGCAGTGCGTAGCGGATTGAATGATGACGAGCAGTACGGCTGTGTTGTCCCGCCGATTCATCTCTCCAGTACCTATAATTTCACCGGATTTAATGAACCCCGCGCGCACGACTACTCCCGTCGCGGCAACCCTACGCGTGACGTGACCCAGCGCGCGCTGGCGGAGCTGGAAGGCGGAGCTGGCGCGGTGTTGACCAATACCGGCATGTCTGCGATCCACCTGGTTACTACCGTCTTCCTGAAGCCTGGCGATCTGCTGGTCGCACCGCACGACTGCTACGGCGGCAGCTATCGCCTGTTCGATAGCCTGGCGAAGCGCGGCTGCTATCGCGTGCTGTTTGTCGATCAAAATGATGAGCAGGCCCTGAAACAGGCGCTGGCAGAGCAGCCGAAGCTGGTGTTGGTGGAAAGTCCAAGCAATCCATTGCTGCGCGTCGTCGATATTGCGAAAATTTGTCAGCTCGCAAGGGATGCGGGAGCGATAAGTGTAGTGGATAATACCTTCCTCAGTCCGGCCCTTCAGAACCCGCTGGCGCTGGGTGCCGATCTGGTATTGCATTCATGCACTAAATATTTGAACGGCCACTCTGACGTGGTGGCCGGCGTGGTGATTGCAAAAGATCCAGACGTTGCCACTGATCTGGCATGGTGGGCGAATAACATTGGCGTGACCGCCAGCGCGTTTGACAGCTACCTGCTGCTGCGCGGTATTCGCACCCTGTCGCCGCGTATGGAAGTGGCGCAGCGCAACGCGCAGGCGATTGTTGATTTCCTGAAAACCCAGCCGCTGGTGAAAAAGCTGTATCACCCGTCGCTGCCGGAAAACCAGGGTCACGAGATTGCCGCGCGTCAGCAGAAGGGTTTTGGGGCGATGTTAAGTTTTGAACTGGATGGCGACGAGCAAACGCTGCGTCGCTTCCTGAGCGGGTTGTCATTGTTTACGCTGGCGGAATCTTTAGGCGGGGTCGAAAGCTTGATCTCCCACGCCGCGACCATGACGCACGCAGGTATGGCACCGGAAGCACGTGCCGCCGCCGGGATTTCTGAAACGCTGCTGCGTATTTCAACCGGTATTGAAGATTCTGAAGATTTAATTGCCGATCTGGAAAATGGCTTCCAGGTCGCAGCCAAGGGGTAATCATGAGTGTGATAGCGCAGGCAGGGGCGAAGGGTCGTCAGCTGCACAAGTTTGGTGGTAGTAGTCTTGCTGATGTGAAGTGTTACCTGCGTGTCGCAGGGATCATGACCGAGTATTCACAGCCGGGTGACATGATGGTTGTCTCGGCGGCGGGCAGCACCACCAACCAGTTGATTAGCTGGCTGAAACTGAGCCAGACCGATCGCCTCTCTGCGCATCAGGTTCAACAAACGTTACGCCGCTACCAGAGCGAGCTGATTGCGGGCCTGCTGCCCCCGGACGTGGCGGACGGCCTGATTTCGGCCTTTACCCACGACCTCGAACGCCTGGCGGCGCTGCTGGACAGCGGCATTACCGACGCGGTGTATGCCGAAGTGGTGGGGCACGGGGAAGTGTGGTCTGCACGTCTGATGGCGGCCGTTCTGCAACATCAGGGGCTTGAGGCTGCCTGGCTCGACGCGCGTGATTTCCTGCGCGCCGAACGCGCGGCGCAGCCGCAGGTGGATGAAGGCCTCTCTTATCCGCTGCTGCAACAGCTGCTGGTGCAGCATCCGGGCAAACGTATTGTCGTCACCGGCTTTATCAGCCGCAGCAACGCGGGTGAAACCGTGCTGCTGGGCCGTAACGGTTCTGACTACTCCGCCACGCAAATCGGCGCGCTGGCGGGCGTGTCCCGCGTCACCATCTGGAGCGACGTGGCGGGCGTTTACAGCGCCGACCCGCGCAAAGTGAAAGATGCCTGCCTGCTGCCGCTGCTGCGTCTGGATGAAGCCAGCGAGCTGGCCCGTCTTGCCGCGCCGGTTCTGCACGCGCGTACCCTACAGCCGGTTTCCGGCAGCGATATTGACCTGCAACTGCGCTGTAGCTACACCCCGGATCAAGGCTCTACCCGCATCGAGCGCGTGCTGGCCTCCGGCACGGGGGCGCGTATCGTCACTAGCCACGACGATATCTGCCTGATTGAGTTCCAGGTGCCCGCGGGACAGGACTTTAAGCTCGCCCATAAAGAGATCGACCTCGTCCTGAAACGCGCTCAGGTGCGTCCGTTGGCGGTTGGCGTGCATAACGATCGCCAGCTGCTGCAATTCTGCTATACCGCCGAAGTGGCGGACAGCGCGCTGAAAATTCTCGACGAAGCGGGCCTGCCGGGCGAGCTTCGTCTGCGTCAGGGGCTGGCGCTGGTGGCAATGGTAGGCGCGGGCGTCACCCGTAATCCGCTGCACTGCCACCGTTTCTGGCAACAGCTGAAAGGCCAGCCGGTCGAGTTTACCTGGCAGTCCGAAGAGGGCATTAGCCTGGTGGCGGTGCTGCGTAAAGGGCCAACCGAAAGCCTGATCCAGGGGCTGCACACCATGCTCTTCCGCGCGGAAAAACGCATCGGCCTGGTGCTGTTCGGCAAAGGCAATATCGGCTCCCGCTGGCTGGAGCTGTTTGCCCGCGAGCAAACCACGCTGTCGGCGCGCACCGGATTCGAATTTATCCTGGCGGGTGTTGTGGATAGCCGCCGCAGCCTGCTGAACTACGACGGGCTGGACGCAAGCCGCGCATTAGCCTTTTTTAATGATGAAGCGGTCGAACAGGATGAAGAGTCGCTGTTCCTGTGGATGCGCGCGCATCCGTACGACGATCTGGTGGTGCTGGACGTGACCGCCAGCGAGCAGCTTGCCGATCAGTATCTTGATTTCGCCAGCCACGGTTTCCACGTTATCAGCGCCAACAAGCTGGCCGGGGCGAGCAGCACCGACAAATATCGTCAAATCCACGACGCGTTCGAGAAAACCGATCGCCACTGGCTCTATAACGCCACGGTCGGCGCGGGCCTGCCGGTTAACCACACCGTTCGCGATCTGATTGAAAGCGGCGACAGCATTCTGGCGCTGAGCGGTATCTTCTCCGGCACGCTTTCATGGCTGTTCTTGCAGTTTGACGGCACCGTGCCGTTTACCGACCTGGTGGATCAGGCGTGGCAGCAGGGATTAACCGAGCCAGATCCGCGCGTTGACCTCGCCGGTAAAGACGTGATGCGTAAGCTGGTGATCCTGGCGCGCGAGGCGGGCTACGATATTGAGCCAGGCCAGGTGCGCGTGGAGTCGCTGGTGCCTGCGGGCTGCGAAGAGGGGTCGGTCGATCACTTCTTTGAGAATGGCGATGAGCTGAACGACCAGATGGTACAGCGCCTGGAAGCGGCGCGTGAAATGGGTCTGGTGCTGCGCTACGTGGCGCGGTTTGAGGCCAACGGTAAAGCGCGCGTCGGCGTCGAAGCCGTGCGTCCTGAACACCCGCTGGCGGCGCTGCTGCCGTGCGATAACGTCTTCGCCATTGAAAGCCGCTGGTATCGCGATAACCCGCTGGTGATCCGTGGCCCGGGCGCGGGGCGCGACGTCACCGCCGGAGCGATCCAGTCGGATATCAACCGCCTGGCTAAGCTGCTGTAATTTCGCTTATTCCCTCTCCCTGTGCGAGAGGGGTAGGGTGAGGGCATCCCACGGCTCTCACCCTTCATCATGAATTCCCCTCATCTTCCCTGAGCAATCCTCACCGTTATTGTTGATTATTTCTGTTGACGCCAAACCGCTTTTCCGTCATTTTTACATCTGGACGTCTAAACGTATAGAAGTTCGAACATAACAAACAACGACACGCGATTGATGAGGTAAGGTATGAGCTTTTTTCACGCCAACCAGCGGGAAGCCCTGAATCAGAGCCTGGCCGAAGTAAACGGCCAGATTAATGTCTCTTTTGAATTTTTCCCGCCGCGCACCAGTGAAATGGAGCAAACCCTGTGGAGCTCTATCGATCGCCTGAGCAGCCTGAAGCCTAAATTTGTCTCCGTGACCTACGGAGCGAACTCCGGCGAGCGTGACCGTACGCACAGCATTATTAAAGGTATTAAGGATCGCACCGGGCTGGAAGCGGCTCCGCATTTGACCTGTATTGATGCGACCCCTGACGAACTGCGCACGATT
Organism: Enterobacter asburiae; assembly: GCF_021440515.1. GTDB lineage: Bacteria > Pseudomonadota > Gammaproteobacteria > Enterobacterales > Enterobacteriaceae > Enterobacter > Enterobacter asburiae_E. The sequence continues at coordinate 75,753 of NZ_JAKCMV010000012.1, forward strand.
GCCCAGGATTACTGGAACAACGGTATTCGTCATATCGTGGCCCTGCGCGGCGACCTGCCGCCGGGCAGCGGCAAGCCGGACATGTATGCCACCGATCTGGTCGCGCTGCTTAAAGACGTTGCCGACTTTGATATCTCTGTCGCCGCTTACCCTGAAGTACACCCGGAAGCGAAAAGCGCGCAGGCCGATCTGCTTAACCTGAAGCGTAAGGTGGAGGCCGGAGCCAACCGCGCCATTACCCAGTTCTTCTTTGATGTTGAAAGCTATTTGCGCTTTCGCGACCGCTGCGTGTCGGCGGGAATCGACGTCGAAATCATCCCCGGCATCCTGCCCGTGTCGAACTTCAAACAGGCGAAGAAATTTGCCGACATGACCAACGTGCGTATCCCGCTGTGGATGTCCAAAATGTACGAAGGGCTGGACGACGACCCGGAAACCCGCAAGCTGGTGGGCGCCAACATTGCGATGGACATGGTGAAAATCCTAAGTCGCGAAGGGGTAAAGGATTTTCACTTCTACACCCTGAACCGCGCAGAGATGAGTTACGCCATCTGCCACACCCTCGGCGTCAGGCCCGGCGCATAAGAAAAAAAACCTCTTCGGAGGGTTTTTTGATTTATAAGGGTTTTATTTTCCTTCTAATTCAGCAATGCTGCTTTCGAGTTATAAAAGTCACGTACTTTCTAAGTGAAATTAAACGGAATTAACTATCGAATCTGTGGGTTATCCCAGCTATACCTTATCTGTGAGCGCATATATCGTAACGGTAAAATTGTAAAGGGAGCACAACGATGAGCACGTCAGACGATAACAACAACGCGACATCACTCGGAAAATGCCCGTTCCATCAGGGCGGTCACGATCAGAGTGCAGGCGCAGGAACAGGCAGCCGCGACTGGTGGCCTAAGCAACTTAGAGTTGATTTACTTAACCAACATTCCAATCGTTCTAACCCTCTGGGTGAAGACTTCGACTACCGCAAAGAATTTAGCAAGCTCGACTACTCTGCCCTCAAAGGCGATCTCAAAGCACTGTTAACCGATTCTCAACCGTGGTGGCCAGCCGACTGGGGCAGCTACGCGGGTCTGTTTATTCGTATGGCATGGCACGGTGCGGGGACCTATCGCTCCGCAGACGGTCGCGGTGGCGCGGGGCGCGGTCAACAGCGTTTTGCACCGCTGAACTCCTGGCCGGATAACGTTAGCCTGGATAAAGCGCGTCGTCTGCTGTGGCCTATCAAGCAAAAATATGGCCAGAAAATTTCCTGGGCTGACCTGTTTATCCTTGCGGGTAACGTGGCGCTGGAAAACTCCAGCTTCCGCACCTTTGGTTTCGGTGCCGGTCGTGAAGACGTCTGGGAACCGGATCTGGACGTGAACTGGGGCGATGAAAAAGCCTGGCTGACCCACCGCGATCCGGAATCCCTGGCGAAACGCCCGCTGTCCGCGACAGAAATGGGGCTGATCTACGTTAACCCGGAAGGGCCAAACGCCAGCGGCGACCCGCGCTCTGCGGCGGCGGCGATCCGCGCCACCTTTGGCAACATGGGTATGAATGACGAAGAAACCGTTGCGCTGATTGCGGGCGGTCACACTCTCGGTAAAACCCACGGCGCAGGCGAAGCCACGCACGTCGGGACGGACCCTGAAGCGTCCCCTATCGAAGCGCAGGGCCTGGGCTGGGCAAGCACCCACGGTACAGGTATTGGTGCAGATACGATCACCTCCGGTCTGGAAGTGATCTGGTCACAAACTCCGACCCAGTGGAGCAACTACTTCTTCGAGAACCTGTTCAAATATGAATGGGTACAGACTCGCAGCCCGGCTGGCGCGATCCAGTTTGAAGCGGTGGACGCACCGGAAATTATGCCAGACCCGTTCGACCCGTCGAAAAAACGCAAACCGACCATGCTGGTGACCGACCTGACCCTGCGTTTTGACCCTGAGTTCGAAAAAATCTCCCGTCGTTTCCTGAACGATCCGCAGGCCTTCAACGAAGCCTTCGCCCGCGCGTGGTTCAAACTGACGCATCGGGATATGGGGCCGATTTCCCGCTACATGGGCCCGGAAGTGCCAAAAGAAGAGCTGATCTGGCAAGATCCGCTGCCGTATCCGTTCTTCCGTCCAACCACTGAAGATATCGAAAGCCTGAAGGTCGAGATTGCCGCTTCTGGTCTGAGCGTTTCTGAGCTGGTGTCCGTTGCCTGGGCGTCGGCGTCTACCTTCCGCGGCGGCGACAAGCGCGGTGGTGCAAACGGCGCGCGTCTGGCGCTGGCACCGCAGCGTAGCTGGGACGTGAACGCCGTAGCCGCACGCGTGTTGCCTGTGCTTGAGGGCATTTATAAGTCTGCGCATAAAGCGTCGCTGGCCGATATTATCGTCCTGGCGGGCGTGGTGGGCGTTGAGAAAGCCGCGAAAGCCGCAGGTGTGAACATCACCGTACCGTTTACGCCGGGCCGCGTGGATGCGCGCCAGGACCAGACGGATATCGACATGTTCAATCTGCTGGAGCCAATTGCCGACGGTTTCCGCAACTATCGCGCGCAGGTTGACGTGGCGACGACCGAATCTCTGCTGATCGACAAAGCACAGCAGCTGACCCTGACTGCGCCTGAAATGACGGCGCTGGTGGGTGGCCTGCGCGTGCTGGGCGCTAACTTTGACGGCAGCAAGAAGGGCGTATTCACCGATCGCGAAGGCGTGTTGAGCAACGACTTCTTCGTGAACCTGCTGGATATGAACACCCAGTGGAAAGCGGCCGACGACTCTAACGAGCTGTTTACCGGTACCGATCGCGTGACGGGTGAAGAGAAATACACCGCAACCCGCGTCGACCTGGTGTTTGGTTCCAACGCCGTTCTGCGCGCGCTGGCCGAAGTTTACGGCAGCAGCGATGGCAGCGAGAAGTTCGTTAAAGACTTCGTTGCGGCCTGGGCGAAAGTGATGGATTTGGATCGCTTTGACGTGAAGTAACCCATATGCCGGGTGGCGCTCACGCTTACCCGGCCTACGGGCAAAAAAATCCCCGCTGATGCGGGGATTTTTATTTACGCGATTTACTTACACGAGTCATTTAGCCGGTGTTACGCATACCTGCCGCAACGCCTGCAATCGTCACCATCAGCGCCTGTTCAACGCGCGGGTCCGGCTCTTTGCCTTCTTCTTCCGCCTGACGTGAACGGTGCAGCAGTTCGGCCTGCAACACGTTCAGCGGGTCGGTGTAGATGTTACGCAGCTGGATTGACTCGGCAATCCACGGCAGATCTTCCATCAGGTGGGAATCGTTAGCGATATCGAGCACCACTTTGATGTCGCCTTCCAGCAGCTCGCGCAGCTCTTTACCCAGCGCCCACAGCTCGGGTTTCACCAGACGCTGATCGTAGTATTCCGCCAGCCACAGGTCGGCTTTCGAGAAGACCATCTCCAGCATTCCAAGACGGGTAGAGAAGAACGGCCAGTCGCGACACATGGTTTCCAGCTCGCTCTGTTTGCCATCTTCCACCACTTTTTGCAGCGCCGCACCGGCACCCAGCCAGGCTGGCAGCATCAGGCGGTTTTGCGTCCAGGCGAAGATCCACGGAATAGCGCGCAGAGACTCTACGCCGCCGGTCGGACGACGTTTCGCCGGGCGCGAGCCCAGAGGCAGTTTGCCCAGCTCCTGCTCCGGCGTGGCCGAGCGGAAGTAAGGGACGAAATCGTTGTTCTCACGCACGTAGCCGCGGTACAGATCGCAGGAGATATCGGACAGCTCGTCCATGATGCGGCACCAGGACTCTTTTGGCTCCGGCGGCGGCAGCAGGTTCGCTTCCAGGATCGCGCTGGTATAGAGCGACAGGCTGCTGATGGTCACTTCCGGCAGACCGTACTTAAAGCGGATCATCTCGCCCTGCTCGGTCACGCGCAGGCCACCCTTCAGGCTGCCCGGCGGCTGGGAAAGCAGTGCCGCGTGGGCCGGGGCGCCGCCGCGACCAATCGAGCCACCGCGTCCGTGGAATAGCGTCAGCTCAATGCCGGCCTTCTCGCAGGTTTTGATCAGCGCGTCCTGCGCCTGATACTGCGCCCAGGATGCCGCCATCACGCCCGCGTCTTTTGCGGAGTCGGAATAGCCAATCATCACCATCTGTTTGCCCTGAATAAAGCCACGATACCAGTCGATGTTCAGCAACTGGGTCATGACGTCATTGGCATTATTCAGGTCGTCGAGCGTTTCAAACAGCGGGGCGACAGGCAGCGCATAGTCGATGCCTGCCTCTTTCAGCAGCAGGTGAACGCCCAGCACGTCGGACGGGGTCTTCGCCATGGAGATCACATAGGCGGCCACCGATCCTTTCGGTGCATCAACGATCGCTTTGCAGGTGTTCAGCACTTCGCGGGTTTCGTTGCTCGGCTCCCAGTTGCGCGGCAGCAGAGGGCGTTTGGAGTTCAGTTCGCGGATCAGGAAGGCCTGTTTGTCGGCTTCTGACCAGCTTTCGTAGTCGCCGATGCCGAGGTAGCGGGTCATTTCGCCCAGCGCTTCGGTGTGGCGGGTGCTTTCCTGACGCACGTCGATACGCACCAGCGGCACGCCGAAACACTTCACGCGGCGCAGGGTATCGAGCAGTTCGCCGTTGGCGATAATGCCCATTCCGCAGGCTTGCAGTGATTTATAGCAGGCGTAGAGCGGGTCCCACAGCTGTTCGTTCTGGCTCAGCAGACCTTCCGGTTTTGGCAGGCGCTGGCCTTTCAGGCGCGCTTCCAGCCAGGACTGCGTCGCCATCAGCTGGCCGCGCAGTTTTTTCATTAGGTAACGGTACGGCTCGCTCGCGCCCTCTTCACCGGCCAGCTCGCGCAGCTCCGGCGTAGCTTCCACCATCGACAGCTCGGAGATCAGTACCTGAATATCCTTCAGGAACAGGTCGGTGGCTTTCCAGCGGCTCAGCAGCAGGACGTGGCGGGTGATTTCCGCCGTCACGTTCGGGTTTCCGTCGCGGTCACCGCCCATCCAGGAGGTGAAACGTACCGGCACAAAATCTACCGGCAGGCGGTAGCCCAGGTTCGCTTCCAGCTGTTCGTTTAGCTCGCGCAGGTAGTTCGGGACACCTTCCCACAGGCTATTTTCCACCACCGCAAAGCCCCATTTGGCTTCGTCTACCGGGCTTGGGCGATGTTTGCGAATTTCATCGGTATGCCAGGACTGGGCAATCAGCTGGCGCAGACGGCGCATCAGCTGGTTACGTTCGTAGTCGGCAATGTCTTTGTTATCCAGCTGCTTGAGGCAGTTGTTCACTTCCACCATTTTGTGGATCAAAGTACGACGGGTGATTTCGGTCGGGTGAGCGGTCAACACCAGCTCCAGCGAGAGAGACTCTACCGCTTGCTTGATAATCGCTTCGTTAAGGTCGGGCTGGTCTTTGAGTTTTCTGAGCGTACTGGCAATCACTTCCGGGTTGCTGGCCGCTTCGCCTTTCGGCGAAATACTGTGGTATTGCTCGGCGGTGTTGGCCAGATTCAGGAACTGGCTGAACGCGCGGGCAACGGGCAGCAGCTCGTCGTTAGACAGGTTCTGCAATGTGGTGAGCAGCTCCTGACGGTTGGCTTCATTTCCTGCACGGGAGGATTTGGACAGCTTGCGGATGGTTTCAACGCGGTCGAGGATATTTTCCCCCAGCGCATCTTTGATGGTATCTCCAAGCACTTTGCCGAGCATACTGACATTACTACGCAACGCGGAATATTGTTCGTTCATAAAAACCCAGTCACCCCATCATTTTTGTTTATGCCCAGTCGAAAATCTGTTGGACATTATTTTGTCATCTCCCTTTATAAAGCCACGTAAAACCCCCGTCGTCAATTGCTGCGAAAACGGTTCAGCAAACGAATAAATGCGGGCAATTTACGAAATTTAATTCGCTTCGCGTCAGATAAGAGATGCTTATGGGAATGTGATGGAGAGCGCGGGATTTTTCCCCTCACCCTGCCCTCTCCCCAAAGGGGAGAGGGTTAGGGTGAGGGGTAGTTTTTAATGCCAGCAGAAGTGATGCACGACCTGGGTAATCAGCTCGCGGGTAGGCTTAATAAAGCGGGTTTCGAGATATTCATCCGGCTGATGTGCCTGATTGATGGAGCCGGGGCCAAGCACCAGCGTCGGGCACAGGGTCTGAATAAACGGCGCTTCGGTACAGTAGTTCACCACGTCGGTTTTCTCGCCGAGCAGTTTTTCCACCACTTCTACCAGCTGATGATCCGGCGGGCATTCGTAGCCCGGGATCGGCGGATGCAGCTCGGATACCGTCAGGCGGCCCGGCCAGCGCTCGCTCACCGGGGCCAGCGCTTCATTCAGCAAGCCGTCGAGATCGCTCAGCGTCATGCCCGGCAGCGGGCGAATATCCATGTGCAGTTCGCAGCAGGCGCAGATACGGTTAGAGGCATCGCCCCCGTGCAGGCTGCCGAGGTTCAGCGTCGGATACGGCACGGTGAAGGCGTCGTAGTGATAACGCTCTTTTAAATCGTCGCGCAGGGTCATGATGCGCCCAATGGCGTCATGCATCAGCTCGATGGCGTTCACGCCGCGCGCCGGATCGCTCGAATGACCGGACTGGCCCAGCACGCGCACCGCCGTTGAGATGTGGCCCTTATGGGCGCGAATCGGCTGTAACGACGTTGGCTCACCGATAATGGCGCAATCCGGGCGAATCGAGGTGTTTTCAGAGAAGTAACGCGCGCCCGCCATGCTGGTCTCTTCATCGGCGGTCGCCAGAATATAGAGCGGCTTTTTCAGCGTTTTCACATCCACGTCGCGCAGCGCGTCGAGGATAAAGGCGAAGAAGCCTTTCATGTCCGCCGTGCCCAGCCCGTAGAGCTTGTTGTCGTGCTCGGTCAGGGTGAAGGGATCGCGCGTCCAGCGGCCGTCATCAAAGGGAACGGTGTCGGTATGGCCGGCCAGCAGCAGCCCGCCCGCGCCGGTTCCGGTGCTGGCAAGCAGGTTAAATTTATGACGTGTTCCGGGTACGGGCTGAACCTCAACGTTGAACCCAAGATCGCTAAACCAGCCCGCCAGCAGATTGATTAAAGACTCATTGCTCTGATCCAGCGCTTCTTCGGTTGCGCTGATGGACGGGGTGGCGATCAGGGCGCGGTAAATCTCGATAAATGGCGGTAAGTTCATTTTCATTGTTGACACACCTTAGGTCGTGATAGTATCAATATTCATGCAATAAATGTGAATAAAAATACATTAACGTTGAGCATAAAGGAACCCGATGTTGAATACGCTGATTGTAGGCGCTAGCGGTTATGCGGGCGCAGAGCTAGTAAGCTACGTGAATCGCCATCCACATATGACCATAACCGCTTTGACCGTGTCAGCGCAAAGCAATGATGCAGGAAAGTTAATTTCCGATTTGCATCCTCAGCTAAAGGGCATCGTCGACCTGCCTTTGCAGCCGATGTCCGATATCAGCGAGTTCACCGACGGCGTTGACGTGGTGTTTTTAGCCACCGCCCACGAAGTCAGCCACGACCTGGCACCGCAATTTCTGGCTGCGGGCTGCGTGGTGTTCGACCTCTCCGGCGCGTTCCGCGTTAACGACGGCGCGTTCTACGAAAAATACTACGGTTTCACTCATCAGCATCCTGACCTGCTTGAAAAAGCTGTGTACGGCCTCGCCGAGTGGAGCGCGGATAAACTCAAAGAAGCGAACCTGATTGCCGTGCCGGGTTGCTACCCGACCGCCGCGCAGCTTTCCCTGAAGCCATTGATCGACGCGGGTCTGCTAGATCTGAACCAGTGGCCGGTGATCAACGCCACCAGCGGCGTGAGCGGGGCAGGGCGCAAGGCCGCTATCTCTAACAGCTTCTGCGAAGTGAGCCTTCAGCCGTACGGCGTGTTTAACCACCGTCACCACCCTGAAATCACGACCCATCTGGGTGCGGACGTGATTTTCACGCCGCATCTCGGCAGCTTCCCGCGCGGGATCCTCGAAACCATCACCTGCCGCCTGAAACCGGGCGTGACCAAAGACCAGGTGAGCGAAGCCTTCACCCAGGCGTATGCGGATAAACCGCTGGTGCGTCTGTATGACAAAGGCGTTCCGGCGCTGAAAAACGTGGTCGGCCTGCCGTTCTGCGATATCGGTTTTGCGGTGCAGGGCGAACACCTGATTGTGGTCGCCGCAGAAGATAACTTACTCAAAGGTGCTGCCGCCCAGGCGATGCAGTGCGCGAATATTCGTTTTGGCTTCGCGGAAACGCAGTCTCTTATTTAAGGTGTGATGATGAATCCATTAATTATCAAACTCGGCGGCGTTCTGCTGGACAGCGAAGAAGCGCTGGAGCGCCTGTTTACCGCGCTGGTTAACTATCGCGAGTCGCACCAACGTCCGCTGGTGATTGTCCACGGCGGCGGCTGCGTGGTGGACGAACTGATGAAAGGGCTGAATCTCCCGGTCACGAAGAAAAACGGCCTGCGCGTTACGCCTGCCGATCAGATTGACATCATCACCGGCGCGCTGGCGGGAACGGCAAACAAAACGCTGCTGTCCTGGGCGAAGAAGCACCACATCGCTTCCGTTGGCCTCTATCTGGGCGACGGCGACAGCGTAAAAGTGACCCAGCTCGACGAAGCGCTCGGCCACGTTGGACTGGCGCAGCCGGGTTCGCCTAAGCTGATTAACACCCTGCTCGACAGCGGTTTTCTGCCGGTTGTCAGCTCTATCGGCGTGACCGAAGAGGGTGCGCTGATGAACGTCAATGCTGACCAGGCGGCAACCGCGCTGGCGGCAACCCTGGGCGCAGACCTGATCCTGCTCTCCGACGTGAGCGGCATTCTGGACGGCAAAGGCCAGCGCATCGCAGAGATGACGGCGGCAAAAGCCGAGCAGCTGATTGACCAGGGCATTATCACCGACGGCATGATCGTCAAAGTGAACGCCGCGCTGGATGCCGCACGCACGCTGGGTCGCCCGGTGGATATCGCCTCATGGCGTCACGCGGAGCAACTGCCGGCGCTGTTCAACGGCACGCCGATTGGCACGCGTATTTTAGCCTAAGTTTTTATTGAATGACCGTAGGCCGGGTAAGCGTAGCGCCACCCGGCGGAACTAACGAATAAAGGAAGCATGTTATGGCACTTTGGGGTGGGCGTTTTACACAGGCAGCGGATCAGCGGTTCAAACAGTTCAACGACTCTTTGCGCTTCGACTACCGCCTGGCCGAACAGGATATCGTCGGCTCTGTGGCCTGGTCCAAAGCGCTGGTGACCGTTGGCGTACTGACCGCAGATGAACAGCTTCAGCTGGAAGAGGCGCTGAATAATCTGCTGGAAGAGGTGCGTCTGGATCCGCAGCAAATCCTTCAAAGCGATGCTGAAGATATCCACAGCTGGGTGGAAGGTAAGCTTATCGACAAAGTCGGCCAGCTGGGTAAAAAGCTGCACACCGGGCGTAGCCGTAACGACCAGGTCGCGACCGATCTCAAACTGTGGTGTAAAGATACCGTGGGCGAACTGCTGGCGGCGAACCGTCAGCTGCAAAGTGCGCTGGTGGACACGGCGCAGAACAATCAGGATGCGGTGATGCCGGGGTATACCCACCTGCAACGCGCGCAGCCGGTGACCTTTGCGCACTGGTGTCTGGCCTATGTCGAAATGCTGGCGCGTGATGAAAGCCGTTTGCAGGATACGCTCAAGCGTCTGGACGTTAGCCCGCTGGGCAGCGGTGCGCTGGCGGGTACGGCGTATGAAATCGACCGTGAACAGCTTGCGGGCTGGCTGGGCTTTGCCTCTGCGACCCGTAACAGCCTCGACAGCGTGTCTGACCGCGATCACGTGCTGGAGCTGCTGTCGAACGCCTCTATCGGCATGGTTCACCTGTCGCGCTTTGCCGAAGACCTCATCTTCTTTAACTCGGGTGAAGCCGGGTTTGTGGAGCTGTCTGACCGCGTGACCTCCGGCTCGTCCCTGATGCCGCAGAAGAAAAACCCGGACGCGCTGGAGCTGATCCGCGGTAAATGTGGCCGCGTGCAGGGCGCGCTGACCGGCATGATGATGACCCTGAAGGGGCTGCCGCTGGCGTATAACAAAGACATGCAGGAAGACAAAGAAGGGCTGTTCGACGCGCTCGACACCTGGCTGGACTGCCTGCATATGGGCGCGCTGGTGCTGGACGGCATTCAGGTGAAACGCCCACGCTGTCAGGAAGCGGCGCAGCAGGGTTATGCAAACTCTACCGAACTGGCGGATTATCTGGTCGCCAAAGGTGTGCCGTTCCGCGAAGCGCACCATATCGTGGGCGAAGCGGTAGTCGAAGCGATTCGTCAGGGAAAACCGCTGGAAGATTTGACGCTTTCCGAACTGCAAAAATTCAGCAGCGTGATTGCGGATGATGTTTATCCGATTCTGGCGCTGCAATCCTGCCTGGACAAGCGTGCTGCAAAAGGCGGCGTGTCACCTAAGCAGGTAGCGCAGGCGATTGTGGATGCGAAAGAGCGGTTGATTTGATTTGATTTGATTTGATTTGATTTGATTTGATTTGTGCGGGCTGGTGCCCTCACCCCGGCCCTCTCCCACAGGGAGAGGGAGCAAAAGCTTAAAATGGCAACTTAGGTTGCCATTTTGCTTTTATCCCCAGGCTTTTTTACGCAAAAAAATGCGGACCACGGGGTCCGCAAAAGTTCACGTTGGCTTTAGTTTTGCGAGTCTGGAGAGAGACTCGACTGACGGTACGGGGACTTCAAAGGATAAAAAAGCTCCGCCTCGTCTATGTGGTGTATTATTCAACAGAATGCTTGATAGGGATAATCGTTCGTTGCTATGCTATCTATCGCCATGAACTATCGTGGCGACGGAGGATGAATAATGAATATTCGTGATCTTGAATACCTGGTGGCGTTAGCCGAGCATCGTCATTTTCGCCGCGCGGCAGATTCCTGCCACGTCAGCCAGCCTACGCTTAGCGGGCAAATCCGCAAGCTGGAAGACGAGCTTGGTGTCATGCTGCTGGAGCGCACCAGCCGTAAAGTGCTGTTCACCCAGGCGGGTCTTCTGCTGGTGGATCAGGCGCGCACCGTGCTGCGCGAGGTCAAAGTGCTCAAGGAAATGGCAAGCCAGCAGGGGGAAGCAATGTCCGGCCCGCTGCATATTGGCCTGATCCCAACCGTTGGCCCGTACCTGCTGCCGCACATCATTCCGATGTTGCACCAGACCTTCCCGAAACTCGAAATGTACCTGCATGAAGCGCAAACCCATCAGCTGCTGGCGCAGTTGGATAGCGGCAAGCTCGACTGCGCGATCCTGGCGCTGGTGAAAGAGAGTGAAGCCTTTATCGAAGTGCCGCTGTTTGATGAGCCAATGATGCTGGCGATCTACGAAGATCACCCGTGGGCTGACCGCGATCGCGTCCCGATGGCCGATCTGGCGGGCGAAAAACTGCTGATGCTGGAAGACGGCCACTGCCTGCGCGATCAGGCGATGGGCTTCTGTTTTGAGGCGGGTGCGGATGAAGATACCCATTTCCGCGCAACCAGCCTGGAAACGCTGCGCAACATGGTGGCGGCGGGAAGCGGTATTACGCTGTTGCCTGCGCTGGCCGTACCGCGCGAGCGGAAACGCGATGGCGTGGTCTATCTGCCGTGCATCAAGCCTGAACCGCGTCGTACCGTCGGGCTGGTGTATCGTCCGGGTTCACCGCTGCGCAGCCGCTATGAACAGCTGGCAGAGGCCATCCGTGGTTCAATGGATGGCCATTTCGACAGCGCGTTAAAACAGGCGGTTTAAGCCGTTAAGCGCCGCTACCCGGTAGGCTTCTGCCATTGTCGGGTAGTTAAAGGTGGTGTTAACGAAGTACTCAATGGTGTTGCCACCACCTTTTTGCTCCATTATCGCCTGGCCGATATGAATGATTTCCGCGGCGCGTTCACCAAAGCAGTGAATACCGAGGATCTCTTTCGTATCGCGATGGAACAGGATCTTCAACGTTCCCACGCTCATCCCCACGATTTGCGCGCGTGCCAGATGCTTAAACTGCGCACGACCCACCTCGTAAGGCACCTTCATTGCCGTCAGCTGCTGTTCGGTTTTCCCCACAGAGCTAATTTCCGGAATGGTGTAAATCCCGGTCGGAATATCTTCAATCAGATGCGCCGTGGCTTCGCCTTTTACCAGCGCCTGCGCCGCAATGCGCCCCTGATCGTAAGCCGCAGAGGCAAGGCTTGGATAACCAATCACATCGCCCACCGCGTAAACGTGCGGCAGCGCGGTCTGGTACATGCTGTTGACCTTTAACTGACCGCGGCTGTCGGTTTCCAGCCCGATGTTGTGCAGCTGCAATGAATCGGTGTTCCCGGTACGGCCGTTGGCGTACAGCAGGCAGTCGGCTTTCAGCTTCTTGCCGGACTTCAGGTGCATGATCACTCCGTCGTCGCAGCCTTCGATTTTCTCGTACTCTTCGTTGTGGCGAATAACCACGCCGCTGTTCCAGAAGTGGTAGGAGAGCGAATCTGACATCTCCTGATCGAGAAACGCCAGCAGGCGGTCGCGGGTGTTGATGAGGTCAACTTTGACCTCCATTCCCCGGAAGATCGACGCATATTCGCAGCCAATCACCCCCGCGCCATAGATGATGACGTGGCGTGGCTCGTGGTGCAGGCTGAGGATGGAGTCGCTGTCGTACACGCGCGGGTGCGAGAAATCTACGTCGGCCGGATGATACGGGCGTGAACCGCAGGCAATCACAAACTTCTCTGCCGTAAGAGTTTCTACGGAGCCGTCGTGACATTCGAGCGCCAGCGTATGTTCATCAACAAAGTGGGCGTTACCCTGCAAAATCTCGCAGTGATTACGCTCGTAGAACCCCTGACGCATCCGCGTTTGCTGATTTATCACTGTATCCGCGTGATTCAGGATGTCGGCAAACGAGGAACGAAGAAGTCGGGAATGGTCGCTGTAGAGAGGGTTCTGGTTAAATTCAATAATACGGCTAACGGCATGGCGGAGGGCTTTGGAAGGGATGGTGCCCCAGTGGGTGCAACCGCCGCCAACATTATGGTAGCGCTCTATCACCGCTACTCTGGCTCCCTGTTTCACCAGACCCATAGCAGCGCCTTCGCCGCCGGGGCCGGAACCAATAACTATTGCGTCGTAATCGTAGGAATGTGGCATGGCAAGGCTTACCTGTTCTTATACATAAAAGCAACAGAATCATAACATCATTGCCAGAGTAACCCAATTATCGTTGTGCTTTTTTCGCGCAGTGGAGCACAAACCGCACGTAAACAATCATTCACAAAGCAGGGTAAACAGATTAATTTTATTCTCTGGTATAGTGCCAGCAGGCCTTTGGAAGGATTCAACTATCGTGATGGGCGTAAGAGCACAACAAAAAGAGAAAACCCGGCGTTCGCTGGTGGAAGCCGCATTCAGTCAGCTGAGTGCCGAGCGAAGTTTTGCCAGTTTGAGCCTGCGAGAAGTCGCACGCGAGGCCGGGATTGCGCCAACGTCTTTCTATCGTCATTTCCGCGATGTGGATGAACTGGGTCTGACTATGGTCGACGAAAGCGGGCTGATGCTGCGCCAGCTGATGCGCCAGGCGCGCCAGCGAATCGCGAAAGGCGGCAGCGTGATCCGCACTTCCGTATCGACCTTTATGGAGTTTATCGGCAATAACCCCAACGCGTTCCGCCTGCTGTTGCGTGAACGTTCCGGTACATCGGCCGCGTTTCGTGCCGCCGTCGCGCGTGAAATTCAGCACTTCATCGCGGAACTTGCCGACTATCTCGAACTCGAAAACCATATGCCGCGCGCCTTCACCGAGGCGCAGGCAGAAGCCATGGTAACCATAGTGTTCAGCGCGGGTGCCGAAGCGCTGGATGTGAGCGTTGAACAACGTAAGCAACTCGAAGAGCGACTGGTTTTGCAGCTCCGGATGATTTCTAAAGGTGCGTATTACTGGTATCGCCGTGAACAAGAAAAGTTGGCACATCAAACCGATGAGTGAAGGGTGAGTAATGAAACAGTCAGGTCAGGATAAAGGAACGTTGTTGCTGGCATTGATCGCTGGCTTATCAATCAATGGCACGTTTGCAGCGTTTTTCAGCTCCATCGTCCCATTCTCTTTGTTCCCGCTGATTGCGCTGGTGCTGACGGTCTACTGTCTGCATCAACGCTATCTGAACCGCACTATGCCGGTGGGGTTGCCGGGGCTGGCCGCGGCCTGCTTTATATTAGGCGTGCTGTTGTATAGCACCGTGGTGCGCGCAGAGTACCCGGATATCGGATCAAACTTCTTCCCGGCGGTACTGTCTGTCGTGCTGGTGTTCTGGATCGGCTCGCGGATGCGCAGCCGCAAAACTCAGCTGCCGCAGTAGAGGCTTTTATAGGGCAGGTAAGCGAAGCGCCACCTGCCAAAACGCCGGATGGCGCTACGCTTATGCGGCCTACCGATCACCGTGCGGTAAGTAAAACGCCGCACTCCATGTGGTGCGTATACGGGAACTGGTCGAACAGCGCCAGACGTTCAACCTTGTGCGTCTGGCTTAACGTTTCCAGATTCTTGCACAGGGTTTCCGGGTTGCAGGAAATATAAAGAATGCGCGGGTACGCCTGCACCATCTTCTCCGTTTCGCTATCCAGCCCGCTGCGCGGCGGATCGACAAAAATTGTCTCGCACTGGTAGCTCTTCAGATCGATTCCCTGCAAGCGGTTAAACTCGCGAACGCCGTTCATCGCCTGGGTAAATTCTTCCGCCGCCATACGAATGATTTGCACATTATCAATGTGGTTGGCCGCGATGTTGTACTGCGCGGCAGCAACGGACGGTTTGGCGATTTCCGTTGCCAGCACGCGGTCAAAGTTACGCGCCAGCGCCAGCGAGAAATTCCCGTTACCGCAGTACAGCTCAAGCAGATCGCCCGTTGACCCTTCGGTCGCCTTCAGCGCCCACTCCAGCATCTGCACGTTCATCGCCGCATTCGGCTGGGTGAAGCTGTTTTCCACCTGGCGATAAACCATCTCTTTACCCGCCACCGGCAGACGCTCGTCGATGTAATCCTGGTCGAGCATGATTTTGGTCTTTGTCGCACGGCCAATCAGGTGAACGTTGATGTTCTGCGCACGCAGCGCATCGCGCAGCGCTTCTGCCTGCTCGCGCCACTCGTCGTTCAGCGCCTTGTGATAAAGAAGAGAGACAATGGCCTGATTGCTTTGGGTGGTCAGGTAGTCAATCTGGAATAGCTTATTGCGCAGCACGGGGTTGCCGCGCACGCCGTCCATTATCAGCGTCATTAACTGGTTAATCAGCTCGCTCGCCGCCGGGAAACTGTCCACGCGGATACGGGATTTTGTCTGCTGATCGAAAATGATGTGGTACAGGTCGTCACCGTCATGCCAGATGCGGAATTCGGCGCGCATGCGGTAATGGCTGACAGGGGAGCGGAACACCTCGGGAACGGGCGCGTTGAAAGGCGTCATCATACTTTGCAGGCGGACTACTTTCTCTGCCAGCTGCGCGTCGTACTGTTCTGTCGGGAGGTGTTCGGGGGTCATGATGCGTCCTGAGTGATAATGAATTACGCGGGGATTGTAGGCATTGTTCAGGGGATGTCCAGATTTAATGCCTGGCGGCTGTCTGGACATCTATACGTGTCTAATTGTAGCATTCTGTTTCCGGTCTCCTGAGAGTGAAAAGGGAATCCAGTGCAAATCTGGAGCTGACGCGCAGCGGTAAAGACTGGCGGGATGAGAGTTAAAGACACTGCTATATACGCGCAAATCATTCAAGTTGCATCAAGGCGGCAAGCGAGTGAATCCCCGGGAGCATAGAAAGCTATGTGACTGGGGTGAGCGAGTGCAGCCAACGCAGAGGCAGCTTGAAGGATGACGCGAGTGGGAAGTCATCATCCACTAAACGCCACCTAGCCCGAAGACCTGCCGGGATCACGTCGCATTTGGTTTTGTCATCGCGTGCTATAGATGAAGCCTGCGGCATCCTTCTTATATTGTGGATGCTTTAACAATGATTAAAAAAGTATCGCTGTTGACGGCGCTATCCGTCACGGCATTTTCGGGCTGGGCGCAGGATGGCGCAGACTCGTTGGTGGTGACAGCAAACCGTTTTGAACAACCTGAAAAAACCGTACTGGCGCCGACGTCCGTCGTCACGCGTGAAGATATCGAACGCTGGCAGGCAAAAAGCGTTGAGGAGATCATGTCTCGTCTGCCGGGCGTAGATATCGCCCAAAGCGGCGGTCGGGGCGCCTCCGCGTCTACCTTTATTCGCGGCACGGAATCCCGTCACGTTCTGGTACTGATTGACGGCATTCCGCTGAACAACGCCGGGATCAGCAACGTTGCCGATCTCAGCCAAATTCCCACTTCTCTCATCCAGCGTATCGAGTACATTCGCGGGCCACGCTCTGCGCTGTACGGCTCCGACGCGATTGGCGGCGTAATCAACATCATCACCGGGCGCGACAAGCCGGGCGCGGAAGTTTCGGCGAGCGTTGGCTCAAAGGGCTATCAAAGCTACGACGGCTCTTTCCAGCAGGTGCTGGATAAAACCAAAATCACTATGGCGGGTAACTATACCTACACCCGTGGTTTTGATATCGGCGCGAAAGACGCCCCGCGCCAGCCGGATCGCGACGGCTTTATGAGTAAATCGCTGTACGGCTCAGTGGAACAGCAGTTCACCGACAGCGTGAGCGGATTCTTCCGCGGCTTTGGCTACGACAACCGCACGGCCTATGACGGTTACGACCATTACACCGGATTTACCCCCGATGGACGCCCGGATACCCGCCAGCTCTACAGCCAGAACTGGGATACAGGGCTGCGCTATAGCCAGGGTATCTTTAAGTCTCAGCTGGTGGCCGGTTACGGTCGCAGCAAAGACCAGAACTATGACCCGAAAAAGGGCCGTTACGCTGATTCCGCCACCATGGATGACGTTAAACAGTACACCACGCAGTGGCTGAATTCGGTGGAAGTGGGTCACGGTAACATTGGCGTGGGACTGGACTGGCAGAAGCAGAAGACGCAGGCCGGTACGGGCAACATGAAAAATGGCTACGAGCAGCACAACACCGGCGTGTTCCTCTCGGCCATGCAGCAGTTTAACAGCGTTACCCTGGAAGCGGCGGCGCGTAACGATGACAACTCCAGCTTTGGCAACCACGGTACCTGGCAAACCAGCGCGGCGTGGGAGTTCATCGACGGATATCGCATTATCGGCTCTTACGGCACGGCTTATAAAGCACCGACCATGAGTCAAATCCACAGTGAAGATTACGGCAACCCGAATCTTAAGCCAGAAGAGAGCAAGCAGTGGGAAGGGGGCTTTGAAGGCTTAACCGGCCCGGTGACCTGGCGCGTGACGGGCTATCGTAATGACATCGATAACCTGATCGGCTATGACGCGAACTATCGCTTCTACAACGTGAACGAAGCCCGCATTAAAGGGGTTGAAGCCACGGCGCAGTTCGACTCCGGCCCGATCGGTCATCAGATTTCCTACGATTACGTCGACCCGCGTAATGCGAAAACCAACGAAGTGCTTGCCCGTCGCTCTAAGCAGCAGGTGAAGTATCAGCTGGACTGGCAGGTGTGGGATCTCGACTGGAATCTGGCCTATCGTTATCTGGGTACCCGCTATGACGTGGCGGTCGATCCTGATACCTACGCCACAGAGCGTGTGAAAATGGGCGGCGTCAGCCTGTGGGATGTCGCAGTTTCATATCCTGTCACCTCTCACCTTACAGTTCGTGGTAAAATAGCCAACCTGTTCGATAAAGATTACGAGACAGTTTATGGCTACCAAACTGCACGACGGGAATACACCTTGTCTGGCAGCTACACCTTCTGATCCGCGTCCCACCGTGCTGGTGTTTGATTCCGGCGTCGGTGGGCTTTCAGTCTACGATGAGATTCGGCATCTCCTGCCGGATCTCCATTACATTTATGCCTTCGATAACGTCGCCTTTCCTTATGGAGAGAAGAGCGAAGAGTTTATCGTTGAGCGTGTTGTTGAAATCGTCACCGCAGTTCAACAGCGCTATCCCCTGGCGCTGGCGGTCATTGCCTGTAATACGGCAAGTACAGTATCCCTTCCTGCACTTCGCGAAAAATTCCCGTTCCCGGTTGTCGGCGTAGTCCCTGCGATTAAACCGGCCGCCCGTCTGACGGCGAACGGCATTGTCGGTCTGCTGGCAACGCGCGGTACGGTGAAGCGTCCTTATACGCGTGAGCTAATCGACCGCTTTGCGAATGAATGCCAGATTGCGATGCTTGGATCCGCCGAGCTGGTGGAGATGGCAGAAGCGAAGCTGCACGGGCACGACGTTCCACTGGAAGAGCTACGCCGTATTCTGCGCCCGTGGCTGCGTATGCAGGAGCCGCCGGATACTGTCGTCCTGGGATGCACACATTTCCCTCTATTACAGGAAGAGCTTCTTGAGGTTCTGCCCGAGGGAACGCGTCTGGTGGATTCCGGTGCGGCAATCGCGCGTCGCACGGCCTGGCTGCTGGAACATGAAGCGCCAGATGCAAAATCGTCTGATGCTAATATCGCGTTTTGCATGGCGACAACCCCTGAGACTGAACAACTTTTACCCGTTCTACACCGTTATGGCTTCGAAACGCTCGAAAAACTAGCGTTGTAGCACGGTTTTGAGCAAAAAAGAGGCGGTTGAAAGTTTTTTTTAAAAGAGGGGTTGTCAACGTCTGAGAACTCCCTATAATGCGCCTCCACTGACACGGAACAACGGCTTACAGGCCGCCGGGTTAGCGGGGTTCAGCGATGAACGCCGACAGAGAAAAGCGAAAATAATTGCTTGACTCTGAATGAGGAAAACGTATTATACGGGACCTCGCAACGGTGAGTGAAAGCCGCGTTGCACTGC
>NZ_JAKCMV010000115.1 GCF_021440515.1 Enterobacter asburiae
GAGGTGGCGTATATTACGCCTTCCTCATTCAGAGTCAAGCATTTAATTTCGCTTTTCTCTGTCGGCGTTCATCACTGAACCCCGCTAACCCGGCGGCCTGTAAGCCGTTGTTCCGTGTCAGTGGAGGCGCATTATAGGGAGTTCTTCGGCGGTGACAAGAGGAAATTTGAAAAAACTTTCTGACCGTGTCTTTTTTCACCAAAACCTGCGTTATCAAGTCATAAATTGTTCTATTTGATGTATTTGCAGCCACAATCACGCTTCAGATGGCATACTTACCCGCATGAACTATTAAGGAAAAAGAGCGATGCCCTTAAGCGCACAACAGCTGGCAGCACAAAAAAACCTTTCTTATGTGCTGGCAGAAAAGCTGGCTCAGCTGATCTTAGCGGGTAAATATGCCCCGGGTTGCATCCTGCCTGGTGAAATGGAACTGGGTGAGCAGTTTGGCGTTAGCCGTACCGCCGTTCGCGAAGCGGTGAAAACCTTAACGGCAAAAGGCATGGTGCTGCCGCGTCCGCGCATTGGCACACGCGTGATGCCGCAGGCGAACTGGAACTTTCTCGATCAGGAGCTGCTCGCCTGGTGGATGACCGAAGATAATTTCCATCAGGTCGTCGACCACTTCCTGGTGATGCGCAGCAGTCTTGAGCCTCAGGCCTGTCTGCTGGCCGCCACGCTCGGCAGCGCGGAGCAAAAAGCCGAGCTGAACACCTTAATGGAAGAGATGGTGTTCCTGAAGAAGCACTTTAACCGCGAACGCTGGGTTGAGGTGGATATGGCCTGGCATGAACATATCTATACGATGAGCGGTAATCCGTTCCTGACCTCGTTTGCCTCCCTCTTCCATTCGGTGTACCACACCTATTTCACCTCTATTACCCAAAACGACGTGGTGAAGCTGGATCTGCACCAGGCCATTGTTGATGCCATTCAGGACAGCGACGGTCAGCGCGCGCTGAC
>NZ_JAKCMV010000116.1 GCF_021440515.1 Enterobacter asburiae
GAGGCAATGACACCTATATTATTTGAACATTCTTCAGCAGGGCCTGTCAGATTTTTTTATCGGGAAGCCGCAGAAATTCTAGGGTTTGAAAATGATCAGGGTGATTTTGCTTACAACTCTATTGAATTTTCTTTATCAATATATGCCGGGATTCGAAAGCCCATTGTATCTCAAAACGCAAAAAGACTTGCCGATAAAATTATTGGTGAGACTCCTGGAACAGGGAGACTTTTCAGAAACATTCATTCCGATTACTTACCATCCTGGGATAAAAAAACACAGTAATGAAATTATGGTTTTTGGGTTACTCCGGTTATAAAGCCAAACTGATCTTTTGGGATGAAAAGTA
>NZ_JAKCMV010000117.1 GCF_021440515.1 Enterobacter asburiae
GCGAAGCCGCCACCCGGCGCAATAGCTTTACCTCCCCGCCCCGCAGCGCTACAATGCCCGCCCTTAAAGTGGGGGATCTCCCCTTCCCGCTGCACCAGGTGCATGCGGATCTGACCTGTCATCAGAACGAGAACAAACATGTTTAAACCGGAACTCCTTTCCCCAGCGGGAACGCTGCAAAATATGCGTTACGCTTTCGCTTATGGCGCCGATGCGGTTTACGCGGGCCAGCC
>NZ_JAKCMV010000118.1 GCF_021440515.1 Enterobacter asburiae
CCGTGGTGGTGACGCTGCATCAGGTGGATTACGCCCTGCGCTACTGCGAGCGTATCGTCGCCCTGCGTCAGGGACACGTCTTCTTCGATGGCCCAAGCCATCAGTTTGATAACGAACGTTTTGACCATCTCTACCGCAGCGTAAACCGCGTCGAAGAGCGCGCGCAGGCTGCTTAACGCCCCACTACGAGGAATGGAAATGAGCTATAAAACGGTTGCCGCGCTGGCCTTCACCAGCATGTTCAGCATCAGCACCCTGTTAAGCCCGGCGTTCGCACAGGAGCAGGAAAAAGCGCTGAACTTCGGCATTATTTCGACGGAATCACAGCAGAACCTGAAGCCGCAGTGGGAACCCTTCCTGAAAGATATGGAAACCAAACTGGGGATCAAAGTGAACGCCTTCTTCGCCCCGGACTACGCGGGCATCATCCAGGGTATGCGCTTCAACAAGGTAGATATCGCCTGGTACGGCAACCTCTCGGCGATGGAAGCGGTGGATCGCGCGAACGGCCAGGTCTTTGCCCAGACCGTGGCGGCAGATGGCTCCCCGGGCTACTGGAGCGTGCTGATCGTCAAC
>NZ_JAKCMV010000119.1 GCF_021440515.1 Enterobacter asburiae
GTCGGCGGCGGCTGGATCGGCCTGGAAATTGCGGCTTCGGCGCGCAAAAGCGGCGTGGCGGTCACGCTGTTCGAGCAGCAGCCCGCGCTCTGCATGCGCTCGGTGAGCGGTGAGGTGTCGCAGCGCTTAGAGGCTATCCACCGCGAGCAGGGCGTGGATATCCGTACCGGCTGCGGCGCGCTGGAGCTGGAGGACGATAACGGCCTGCCGGTCATTCACTGCGACGGCAGGCGTGAAACCTTTGATGCGGTGGTGGTGGGGATCGGCGTCGATCTCAATCTCGAGCTGGCGCGCGAGGCGGGG
>NZ_JAKCMV010000120.1 GCF_021440515.1 Enterobacter asburiae
GCGCGGTGCTGCCCTCCTCCAGCGTACCAATCCACGCCAGATACGCTTCCCACGGGCAGCTTAGCGCCGCCTCCAGGCAGTCGATGACGCCGAGGTGGTGCCCAATCGCCAGGCTGTAATAAACCACCTGCTGCGCCGCATCCGGCGTGGCGTCGTTTTCGTCAATAAACTTACGGCTCAGCTGGCTGAACACCACCGTTTCACTCATCGGATACGCGCCTCGTCTACCACCTGATTCAGGTTCGCCACAATCTCGTTCAGACGCGGATCGTTTTCCGCT
>NZ_JAKCMV010000013.1 GCF_021440515.1 Enterobacter asburiae
CGTACGGCCCGCGGCGTAAACCTGCTCAGAGCCGGACTGCACCTTGCTGGCGCTGGCATCAATTAGTTTACGAATCTCTTTTGCCGCCTGGGCGCTGCGCTGGGCAAGAGTGCGAACTTCCCCGGCCACCACCGCAAAACCGCGCCCCTGCTCGCCCGCGCGCGCCGCTTCGACCGCCGCGTTCAGCGCCAGAATATTGGTCTGGAAGGCAATGCCGTCGATCACGTTGGTGATCTGCGCAATCTTGCTGGAACTGGTCGCGATCTCGTCCATCGTGCGCACGACGCCTTCAACCACGCTGCCGCCCTTCTTCGCGGTGGACGAGGCGTCCAGCGCCAGACGGGAAGCCTGACGCGCGTTGTCGGCGTTCTGCTTCACGGTGGCGGTCAGCTGTTCCATGCTGGCGGCGGTTTCTTCCAGAGAGGCCGCCTGCTGTTCGGTGCGGGACGACAGGTCGTTGCTGCCCGCTGAAATCTCACCGGCGCCGGTATAAATGGTGTCCGCCCCTTCGCGCACCACGCCCACCGTATTCGCCAGCGCGGTTTGCATCTCCTGCACGTTGCGGGCCAGCACCGCCATTTCGTTTTTACCGTCGGCCTGAATCGGCTGGGTTAAATCACCCGCCGCGATGGCACGAATATGGTTAATCACATCCTCAAGCGGCAGCAGCAGCACGCGACGCATCGCGATCCAGCTGGAGATAATTACCGCAATCACCAGCACCATCATCGCCGAGAGGATCCACAGAATGCGCGTGTAGTCGCTTTCGTTATCCCTGATGCCCTTGTCGGTCAGCGCGGCCTGCGCCTCGCGCCACTCGCGATACACCTTCTGCATCGCCGTCTGTTTCTGCTCCGCGTTCTGCTTAAACATATCCTCCAGGTTGCCCTGGCCCAGCAGCACGTTCATTTGCGTCAGGGTGGCGGAATAGATACGGTACTGCTCTTCCAGCTGGTTCGATAATTTCTCGTCCAGACCCGGCGTTTCCGGCAGCGCATAGTATTTATCGTAATGCGCCTGCGCGTCGGCCAGCAGGTTTTTCGCGGTGTTCACCAGCTCGTTCAGCTGCCCGCCGTTGATCTGCGAGGCCATGCTGCTTTGCAGGCGCAACATGCCGCGGTTCAGGGTCACGCGCGCCTGGTTCAGGCTAATCCACGCGTCGGTAAATTCCGCCACGTTCTGGCTGGATACCTGCGACACGGTGAAGTTGTCTTTATCGTTATTGAGCGCGTTAATGAAAATGCCCGCAGAGATCAGTTGCATGATGCCGAGCGCAAGCAGCACCGAGACCAGAAGAGTAATCACTTTTATACGTTTAAACATACGTTGCCTTTGTTATATGCAGGATATTGTCTGACCTGTATCTATCGGCAGGCAGGCCGCGTTGTTTACGCTTTCTTCAGTTTCAAAACCCTGGATTCAGGAAATTTTCGAAATCATTCAGCAAGTTAAAACACAATAATTTTTGTGATCTGCTTCACGTTTTCATCGGTGCTCCTAAAGGGTTATAGCGCCACCTTAAAGATGCATTTAAAATGCATCTTATATTATTGATGATGAGGTAACTGCTATGGCCTTCCGCGACCAACCCCTCGGCGAGCTGGCGCTCTCCATCCCACGCGCGTCTGCGCTGTTCCGTAAATACGATATGGATTACTGCTGCGGCGGCAAGCAGACGCTGGCGCGCGCGGCGTCCCGCAAAGAGCTGGATGTCGACGCGATCGAAGCCGAGCTGGCAACGCTGGCCGAACAGCCGATTGAGAAAGACTGGCGCACCGCCGCGCTTGCCGACATCATCGACCACATCATCGTGCGCTACCACGACCGCCATCGCGAGCAGTTGCCCGAGCTGATTTTACAGGCGACCAAAGTCGAACGCGTTCATGCCGATAAACCGTCCGTCCCGCGCGGGCTGGCGAAATACCTCTCCATGCTGCACGAAGAGCTGTCCAGCCACATGATGAAAGAGGAGCAGATCCTCTTCCCGATGATTAAACAGGGAATGGGTAGCCAGGCGATGGGGCCCATCAGCGTGATGGAAAGCGAGCACGACGACGCGGGCGAACTGCTGGAAGTGATCAAACACACCACCAACAACGTCACCCCGCCGCCGGAAGCCTGCACGACCTGGAAAGCGATGTATAACGGCATTAACGAGATGATTGACGATCTGATGGAACACATCAGTCTTGAGAATAACGTGCTGTTCCCGCGGGCGCTGGCGGGGGAATAAAAAAGGCCATTGCGGCCTGATGCCCTCACCCCGGCCCTCTCCCACGGGGAGAGGGTGCAAAACTAAAAACGGCAACCGACGTTGCCGTTTTGCTTTTACCTCATGCCTGCCATTCTTTTCTTACCGATAAACAGCCAGCCCAGACCCAGCGCGATAAACCACAGCGGGGTCACGATCAGCGCCTGGCGGGTATCATCTTCCAGCGTCAGCAGCACGATGACGAAGGCGAAGAAGGCCATGCACACCCAGCACATCACCTTGCCCAGCGGCATTTTGTAGATCGATTTCTCATGCAGGTGCGGACGCTGTTTGCGGTACACCAGGTACGAGCAAAGAATGATGGTCCAGACAAACATGAACAGGATCGCCGACACCGTGGTGATCATGGTGAACGCGCCGATCACGCTTGGGTTAACGTAGAGCATCACCACGCCGCCCAGCAGGCACATGCAGGAGAAGGTCAGTCCTTTCGCCGGCACCGCACGCTTAGACAGCTTGGCGAACGCGCTCGGCGCCACCCCTTCCTGCGCCAGGCCGAACAGCATACGGCTGGTAGAGAACACGCCGCTGTTCGCGGAAGAGGCCGCAGAGGTCAGCACCACGAAGTTAATCAGGCTCGCCGCAGCAGGCAGCCCCACCAGCACGAACAGCTCCACGAACGGACTCTTGCTTGGAACGACAGAGCTCCACGGCGTGACCGACATGATGATAATCAGCGCGAACACGTAGAACATAATGATACGCACCGGAATGGAGTTGATGGCGCGCGGCAGCGATTTTTCCGGATCTTTGGTTTCAGCCGCCGTGGTCCCGACCAGCTCAATCCCCACGAAGGCGAAGACCGCAATCTGGAAACCGGCAAAGAATCCGCTGATCCCTTTCGGGAACCAGCCGCCGTCATTCCACAGATGGGTAAAGGACGCCTGAACGCCGGTTGGCGACTGGAAGTGGGTAAGCACCATCACCAGACCCACGACAATCAGCCCCACGATGGCGACGATTTTGATCATCGCGAACCAGAACTCCATCTCACCGAACATTTTCACGGTGGCGAGGTTGAGGCTCAGCAGCAGGACGATAACCGCCAGCGAGGCCACCCAGTCCGACAGGCCGGGGAACCAGAACTGCGCATAGGCCGTAATGGCGACCACGTCCGCCATGCCGGTGACCACCCAGCAGAACCAGTAGGTCCAGCCGGTGAAATAGCCCGCCCACGGCCCGAGCAGGTCAGAGGCGAAATCGCTAAACGATTTGTATTCGAGATTCGAGAGCAGCAATTCACCCATTGCGCGCATCACGAAGAAGAGCATAAAGCCGATGATCATATAAACGAAGATGATCGACGGCCCGGCAAGGCTAATGGTCTTGCCCGACCCCATAAACAGCCCGGTACCGATGGCACCCCCAATGGCGATAAGCTGGATATGACGGTTTGTGAGATTTCGCCGCAGCGACTGTTCAGACGGCGCTTCTTCAGCGACGACTTTGACCTGATCTACCATGTGATATTTTCCTGTTTATGCCTGTCTGTGTTGTTAAGGCTCTTCTGGCCTTTAAATACGTCAAAGAGTGACGGCCCTGTATAAGGACTCATCGATATTAGGTAAGAATCGGCGGGATGAATACTATGATTTAGATATTATGTTAATAATATGTTGAAAGTGAGTGTCATATCACTCATACAGCGCGAAACAGCTCACAAAAATACACGCAACAGTTTCGTTTGCAAGATAAAATGTTGATAACACCGTAACTATAGGTTTTAACACTATATTCCTCTCCCCAAGCGGAGAGAGGAATAAGAAAAGTCGATTACAGGATTTCCAGCAGCTCGACTTCAAAGACCAGGGTGCTGAACGGCGGGATGGACGCGCCAGCGCCGCGCTCGCCGTAGGCCAGGTTCTGAGGGATAGTCAGCTCCCATTTGGAGCCTACCGGCATCAGGGTCAGCGCTTCGATCCAGCCTGGGATCACGCCGTTGACCGGGAATTCAGCCGGTTCGCCGCGCGCCACGGAGCTGTCGAACACGGTACCGTCGATCAGTTTACCGGTGTAATGTACGCGAACGTGGTCGGTACGCGCCGGGATTGCGCCATCGCCCTGGTTGATCACACGGAACTGGAGGCCAGATTCGGTGCTGTTCACGCCTTCGCGCTCGCGGTTCTCTTCCAGATATTTCACGCCTTCAGATGCCATCTCTTCGAAGCGCGCGCGACGTACCGCGTCAGCACGTTCGTGGATTTCACGCAGCGCACGGTGCACAACGTCTACCGGAACCGCAGGATGTTTGCCTTCCAGCGCATCAGCAATACCCGCCACCAGTGCTTCCGGTAACAGACCTTCCAGGCCGGATTCGCTCAGCTGCTGTCCTACCTGCAAGCCGATACCGTAGCTTGCCTGCGCTTCGATAGTGTCAAAAGTCGGGGTGGTCATGGGTTTTCCTTCCATCGCATTTAAAGTAGCGGGCAGCATAACAGCCACACCCCATCCGGTAAAACTTTGTCTTAAGTTAAGATGACAAATCGCGGGGAAACAGAAACAATAGAGCCGGTCAGGATTTTTCCCAAATATGTGTCACGGAAGCCCACTTTGTTACGCCCCTCAGGCAGTTAGCAAACTACACTTCTCAGTACAGGATATAAAGACGCGGAGCAGGAGGACAGCCATGCCCGGGCGATTTGAACTGAAACCTACCCTGGTGAAAATCTGGCACGCGCCAGACAACTTTCGCATTATGGATCCGCTGCCTCCCATGCACCGCAGAGGGATTATCATTGCGGCGCTGCTGCTGATTATTGGCTTCCTGCTTCCGTCCGGTGACGATACCCGCGATACCGCGCCGGTCACCCGCAACGCACAGCTGGATATCCAGTCCCAGGCACAGCCGCAGTCGGACGCGCAGCCGATGCAGACGCAGCTGGTCGCGCCCACTAACGATCCGGGCCAGGTCGCCCCGGTAGAGCCGGAGCCGATTCAGGACGAGCAGCCGCAGGAGCAGGCCGCCGCGCCGGAACAATCGCAGGCGCAGCAGCCGACGGGTATCGAGCAGCAGTGGCGCTCGTATCGCGTTGAGCCGGGTAAAACGCTCGCCCAGCTTTTCCGCGACCATAACCTGCCGCCGACGGACGTTTACTCAATGGCGCAGGTGGAAGGGGCAGGTAAGCCGCTCAGCAACTTGCAGAACGGCCAGATGGTGCAGATCCGTCAGAACGCCAGCGGCGTAGTCACCGGGCTGACCATCGATACCGGGAACGGCCAACAGGTTCTGTTTACCCGCCAGTCAGACGGCAGCTTTATCCGCGTTCGTTAATTCCTCAGACCGGGCGCAGCATCGCCGCCCGGCCACGCTACGCTTTCGCACTGCGCTTATTCACCCACCAGATCCCCGAACAGACCAGCACCAGCGCAATCGCGTATTTGATATCCAGAATGTTTTCGCCGAGGAAAATGGCGGACAGCACCGTGCCCGCAACGGGCACTACAAAGTTGAACGGCGCAATCATGCTGACGCGGTTAACCTTCAGCAGCACGCTCCACAGGGCAAAGGCCACCGAGGAGAGCAGCGTCAGATAGCCAAGCACCGCCACCGCCTTCAGGCTGTGGACTTCGAGCGTACCGCCCGTGAGATACCCGCCTGCCACCAGTACAAATCCGCCGATCGCCAGCTGCCAGCCGGTCATCACCGTCGGGTCAACGGTCTGGGAGATGCGTTTTCCGTACAGCGTGGCGGCAGAAAGAATAAAGGCCGCCAGCACCACGAAGCCGTCGCCGTTCCAGACAAACCTGAACTCGCTCAGTCCGCTGTGAAAATTCACCAGCATCACCCCGGCAAATCCCAGAACACAGCCCAGCGTCTTGTTATAGCTGAGCCTGTCGTTGTGGTAGATGAAGTGCGCCAGCAGCACGCTGAAGAAGGTGCCGGTCGCGTTCATGATGGAGCCGTTGACGCCGGTCGTATACGCCAGCCCGACATAAAAGAAGGTGTACTGAATGGAGGTCTGGGTTAGCCCGAGGATCGTCAGCTGGCCGAACTGCGCGCGCGTCAGGCGGGCGATGGGCTTGCGCTGTGCCAGGGCAAACAGCAGCAGGATCAGGCCAGCAAAGAGAAAACGGTATCCGGCAAACACGACTTTCGACGGGATATCGTCGGTCGCAATCTGGAAGAGTTCGTAGCCGCTTTTGATCGCCGGGTAGGAGCTACCCCAAAGCAGACAGCAGAGCGTGGCGCAGGCATAGGCCACTTTTCGACGGGCAAACACGGGCGTTGGCAGAGCAGTATCCATGGCAAATCCCATAAATAAAATTGCGTTTCAATTTATTATCTGAGAATGCAGCCGGAATAGCTACCATACAAGAAGAAAAGACAATTTTTGGTCGCGCAGAAAAGCAAAACGCCGGCACAAGGCCGGCGCTTCGACGTGAGCAGAGTAAAAAATTACTCAGCTACAACGTTAACAACCAGTTTCGCGAATACTTCGCTGTGAACCTGGAAGTCCACTTCGTGCTCACCGGTGGTACGCAGAACGCCGTTCGGCAGACGAACTTCGCTCTTAGCAACGTTCACGCCAGCCGCAGTTACTGCGTCAGCGATGTCACGAGTACCGATGGAACCGAACAGTTTACCTTCGTCGCCAGATTTAGACGCGATGGTAACGGTGCCCAGTGCGTTGATTGACTCAGCGCGAGCGTTAGCAGCCGCCAGAACGTCAGCCAGTTTGGCTTCCAGTTCAGCGCGACGTGCTTCGAAAAACTCAACGTTTTTCTTAGTAGCTGGAACAGCTTTACCCTGTGGAACCAGGAAGTTACGTGCGTAACCCGCTTTAACGTTAACCTGATCACCCAGGCTGCCCAGGTTTGCTACTTTATCAAGCAGAATAACTTGCATTACCTTATCCTCTTAAAGTCGTATTAATGGACCGTGCCCGATTACTGATGACGATCAGTGTACGGCAGCAGAGACAGGTAGCGAGCGCGTTTGATAGCGCGAGCCAGCTGACGCTGGTATTTTGCACGAGTACCGGTGATACGGCTTGGGACAATCTTACCGCTTTCGGTGATGTAGTTTTTCAGCGTTGCGATATCTTTATAGTCGATCTCTTGAACGCCTTCCGCGGTGAAACGGCAGAACTTGCGACGACGGAAATAACGTGCCATATGGCTAGTCTCCAGAATCTATCAAATCAATCTGCTCGGCATGCAGAACCATTTTGCTCAGACCGTTCTTTGCCTTGTGGCAAGAAATGAACCCCTGAACGATTACTGCGCTACCGACCGTTAAACTGTGAGTAATGGCCTGGTTTTCGTGTCCGCTAATAATAACGGGCATTTGGCACCACGCCTGCCGGTGAAACCCGGCTTCCTCTTGCACAGAACGATGCTCAAGCACGAACTGGCAATGCGGAATTCCTGATGGACTGACCTTTCGAAGGGGGGTCCTGCACACGGTGCCGGACAACACCAGACGGTTGGTCATCAGAAATTACTCTTCAGAATCCCCAGCATCAGAATCATCTGCGGTTTCGTTTGCGAAATCATCGCGACGCTCACGGCGCTCGTCTTTCGCTTTAACCATCGGAGATGCTTCGGTCACTGCGTTTTTGGTACGCATAACCATGCTGCGGATAACGGCATCGTTGAAGCGGAAGTTAGTTTCCAGCTCATCGATCGCTTCCTGCGGAGCTTCAACGTTCAGCAGAACGTAGTGAGCTTTGTGCAGTTTGTTGATCGGATAAGCCAGCTGACGGCGGCCCCAGTCTTCCAGACGGTGAATCGTGCCCGCTGCTGCAGTGATTGCACCAGTGTAGCGCTCGATCATACCCGGAACCTGTTCGCTCTGGTCAGGATGGACCATAAAAACGATTTCGTAATGACGCATCGAATTGCTCCTTACGGATTATTCAGCCTCCTGTCTGGGTCAGCCGAGGCCCGGGGAGGCAAGGAACGTGTTAAAGGTCGGCTGAAAAATTGACGCGTCATAATACTTGCGCCCCCCCGGAAACTCAAGCTGATTGCGCAAATAATTCGCACAAAGCGTAAAGCTGGCCTAAGTGGGTGATTTAAAATTAATCACATCCGGAAGCGTTGTTTTTTTGAACAACAGCATCAGAAATGGTCACCGATACCCGCCAGAGAAGCGATTACACTTTAATCAAGATGACCACAGGCAGAAGGAGAAGTATCAACCGTCACACAGCACGCAGTCGTGGAGCGCATATTATGAAACACATCGCAATTGCCGTACTGGCTGCGCTTTTGCTTAGTGCAAACGCGATGGCAGCCATCAAAATCGACGGCCGACAGGCCAAAAACATGGATGATGTGCAAAGCTTGGGCGTAATTTACATCAATCATAACTTCGCCACTGAAAGTGAAGCAGATCAGGCGCTTAATGAAGAAACCGATGCGCAGGGCGCAAAATACTATCACGTAATGCTGATGCGTGAGCCCGGCAGCAACGGCAACATGCACGCCAGTGCAGATATCTACCGATAACGCGTTATTGCCCGCACCAGGAAAGCCACCAACGACAAGATAGCCATAGTTTGATTTGCCCCCTGCCCGGGGGCTTTTTTTATGGATGGCCCTGAAATACCCCCGGTTACAACAATTTTGGTATTCCAGAGCACTTTTTCACTTCTGCCCGTAATAGGCGTTCGGGCCATGCTTGCGCATGAAATGCTTGTTCATCAGGTAATCATCAATGCCCTGAAGATTCGGGTTAATGCCGCGCGCAATCCACGCCATTCTCGCCACCTCTTCCATCACCACCGCATTGTGTACGGCATCGTGGGCATCTTTTCCCCAGGAGAACGGGCCATGCTGGTACACCACAATCCCCGGCGTATGCAGCGGCTCGCTGTCGCCCAGCGTTTCGATGATCACATGGCCGGTATTCAGCTCGTACTGCCCTTCCACCTCTGCCTGACTCAGCGCGCGGGTGCAGGGAATATCGCCAAAGAAATAGTCAGCATGGGTCGTCCCCAGCGCCGGGATCGCCAGCCCCGCCTGCGCCCAGGCCGTGGCATGGGTTGAGTGGGTATGCACCACGCCGCCCAGCGACGGATATCGCTTATAGAGCGCCAGGTGGGTCGCGGTATCCGACGACGGTCGCCATGTTCCCTCGACCACGTTTCCGTCGAGATCCACAACCACCATATCCTCGGCTTTCATAACCTCATAGGCCACGCCGCTGGGCTTAATGGCCACCAGCCCCCGCTCGCGGTCGATAGCGCTGACGTTGCCCCAGGTAAAAGTCACCAGACCGTAACGCGGGAGATCCATATTGGCTTCAAAGACCTGCTGTTTAAGCTGCTTCATGCTCAGCCTCCAGCAAACCTGCCCGCACCATCCGCTCACGCACCCAGTCCCGCGCTTTCGCCACTTCGGCTGCCGGATCGTCTGACGTTTCACTCCACATCTCAATCAGCCACGGCCCGCAATAGCCAGCCTGTTTGAGCGTCTGGAAGCACCGTTCGAAATCCACCACCCCGGTGCCGAACGGAACGTTTTTGAACACGCCTGGACGCGTATCTTTCACGTGAACGGCGACGATATGCCCCATTCCCGCCTGGAGTTCCATCTGCACGTCGTTATCCCACGCCGACAGGTTGCCGATATCGGGATAGAGCTGGAACCACGGGTTGTTGAGATAGTGCGCGTAGCCCAGCGCCTTGCTGATGGAGTTCATCAACGGATAGTCCATAATCTCCATCGCCAGGGTCACCTGCGCGCGGCTGGCCATTTCGACGCTCTCTTTCAGCCCGTCACGGAAGCGGCGGCGCGTTTCGTCGTTCGCTTCCTGATAGTAGACGTCGTAGCCCGCCAGCTGGATGACGCGGATACCCACGTCCTGCGCAAACTGGATGGCTTTGCGCATAATCTCCAGCCCCTGAGCGCGTACGGCGTCATCTTCGCTGCCTAGCGGAAAGCGGCGATGGGCGCTCAGACACATAGAAGGCACGCGCACGCCCGTTTCAGCTACCGCACTTACCAGCGCCAGACGCTGCTCGCGGCTCCAGTCCAGGCGGGAAAGACGTTCGTCGGTTTCGTCTACGGACATCTCGACAAAATCGAAGCCCAGCTGCTTAGCAAGCTGCAAGCGTTCTAACCAGCACTCCCCCGCAGGGAGTGCCTTTTCATAGATGCCAAGCGGGACCTGTTTCGACAACATACCCACTCCTTAGCCCCACAGCTGAGCGATAGAGCGCTTGAACTGGCGTGCGGCTTCAACAGGAGAAGCCGCGTCACGAATGCTGCGTCCGGCGATGAAGACGTGAATGGGAATGCCTTTAAACAGCGGCAAATCTTCCAGCGCCAGGCCGCCAGTGACGGTCACTTTAAAGCCCATGTCCGCCAGACGTTTGATGGCGCTGATATCCGCCTCGCCCCAGGCCACACCCGCAGCCTGTGCGTCGCGGGAGCGGTGATAAACCACCTGCTGAATTCCCGCTTCACGCCACGCCTGCGCCTGCTCCCAGGTCCAGAAACCGGTCAGCTCGATCTGCACGTCGCCGTTGAACTCTTTCGCCACGTCCAGCGCACCTTTCGCGGTGTTGATATCCGCACAGCAAATCACGGTGACCCAGTCCGCGTTGGCTTCAAAGCACATACGGGAGAGGATTTTGCCTGCATCGGCAATTTTGGCGTCGGCCAGCACGATCTTGTGCGGATAAAGCGCTTTCAGGTCACGAACAGCGCGCACGCCCTCGCCGACGCACAGGATGGTGCCGACTTCGATAATGTCGACCTCTTCAGCAATCAGGCGGGTGGTTTCATACGCGTGGGACAGAGTTTGGTTATCCAGCGCGACCTGCAACATTGGTAATGACATGTGAAATCCCTCTTAAACAGCCGCCGCAGTGGCGTTATCAATTAAATCCAGCACGTCCTGCTCGGTACGGCAGGCGCGTAAACGGTCGAAATTGGCTGCATCATCAAACAGATTCACGATCTGCATGATGCCCACTTCCTGGTGGGTGTTGGCATCGACGGCGGCCATGGTGATCAGAATATCCACCGGGTCGTTATCTTCATGGTTAAACACCAGCGGCTGTTTTAAGGTCACCAGCGCGAAGCCCGTCTTTTTGACCCCCTCTTCCGGGCGGCCATGCGGCATTGCCAGGCCCGGCGCAATCACAAAATAGGGGCCATGCTCTGCCACGCCATCCAGAATCGCCTGGTAATAACGCGGCTCGACAACGTCAGCCTTAACCAGCAGATCGACGCCCAGCTTCACCGCTTCCTGCCAGGTGCTGGCTTCGGCCTGCACCAGAATCGATTTATTGTCGGCCAGCGAATCACGTAGTTTCATGTGGCGTCCTTACTTAACGTCTTGTGGGAAGTGTTCTTTGATCACTTCCAGCAGTTTTGGCCCGAAGTCAGCGGGTGACAGCATGTTGCGCACGCCCACCACGTATTTATTGCCTGATACGCTGATTTCACCGGCGATATGGGTTGAGGCGATGATGATGTCCGCGCCGTTCAGTTCACTTTTATATTCACCCACCGCGCAGCTGTTCACCGTGTGGTCAATGTTTGACTGGGTTAAAAACTGGTCCACTTTCATCTTCATGATCATGGAGCTACCTTGCCCATTGCCACACACAGCCAGAATACGTACGGTCATAATCGGAACTCCTTAGTGAGCAGAAACTTCTGCTGTTTGTTTTTCAGCATCTTCTTCAGCGCGCAGCGAGCGGCCAGCGAAGAACATATAAGCCAGAGCAATCAGGATGATGACGGCCATAAATACCAGCCCAACAGAGGCGAAGCCTTGCATCATCGGCGGGGCCAGAATTGACCAGTCAGCCATGCCCATCCAGGCGCTCATGCCGGTCAGTTTGACCGCCCACACGCACCCGAAAATTTCAACCATGCCCATCACCAGGCAGATCTTGAGCGCCGCGCGCCAGCCGCCAAAATGGTTAGCGAATACGCCGATGGTGGCGTTAGAGAAGAACATCGGGATAAAGCCAGGGATGATCAGGATCGAGGAGCCACAGCCCACCAGGATGCCGACGGCAATCAGTTGACCGATGGTGCCCCACATAAAGCCCCAGACCACGGCGTTTGGCGCAAAGCTATAGATAGCCGCACAGTCAATGGCCAGCACGGCGCCAGGAATTAAACGCTGGGAGATACCGTTGAAGGCTTCAGACAGCTCGGCCACGAACATACGCACGCCCTGGGTGATGATGAAAATCGCCACCGCGAACGAGAAGCCGGTTTGCAAGATGTAGATAGTCCAGTGGGTTTTACCCGCCATCGCCTGAACCACGTCGATACCAAAGGAGAGGAGGATGGCGCCGAAGAAGATGGTCATCACAATCGCGGTCGACACGATGTTGTCATGGAAGATGTTCAGCCAGCCCGGCAGCTTAAGGTCTTCAACGCTCTCCTCTTTTTTGCCGAGGAACGGCGCCACTTTGTAGGCAATCCAGGAGGCAAACTGCTGCTGGTGACCGATAGAGAAACCACAGCCGTCGGTCACTTCCTGCGTTGGCTTGTACATCATATTGGAGGTAATGCCCCAATAGAGCGACACCAGGATCGCCGTACAGATGATGGTGGTCCACATCGAATAGCCAAAGATAAAGAAGGAGACCGCAATCAGGCCCGCCTGCTGGAACATGATAT
Source organism: Enterobacter asburiae (assembly GCF_021440515.1). GTDB lineage: Bacteria > Pseudomonadota > Gammaproteobacteria > Enterobacterales > Enterobacteriaceae > Enterobacter > Enterobacter asburiae_E. The sequence continues at coordinate 12,869 of NZ_JAKCMV010000013.1, forward strand.
GGCCCGTCAGCATGATGGTGCGGATGCCGGTGATACGGCGCAGCAGGACATAAATGATGTTGAGCGCCAGCGCGAGCAGGACGGCATACCCCACCCAGCTATAGGCATCGCCCATCCGGTCGATGGTCGCCATCATGGAGGCGTAGGTGTCAGAGATGGCACCGTTAATGCCGTAGACTTCTGACATTTTGGCCACGACAGGCTTAAAGGTGCCCGTCAGAATGCCCGACCCCGCCTGTAAAAGCATAAAACCGATGATGGTTTTGATGGTGCCTTTGATAATCACACTCACGCTTTTACGTAGCAGGATATAGCCCAGACAGGTCACGATACCCAGCAAGAGCGGTGCGTTGGTCATTACCTGGTTAAAGAAGACGGTAAAGACGCTGTAGAGGATTTCCATAACACTCTCCAGAAAGTGGATACACAGGTCAGCCCCGTGCGGTTGGTGTCATCACTCTATTAATCACAAATAATCACCACAAGATTGAATTTGATTATTTGTGAGCCATCACGCAAATTATTTCCACACACTTAATAGTGATTATTATTTAGATACAAATCGCCAACATAATTTGTTTAAATTCATACAATTAATCAATTACCCACCCTCATCACCTGCCACGCCTGCCAATCCACGGGCGAACATCACTCTGGTTGAAAGTGAAAAAACAGCGTTGCAAAGTTGATTTATTGGTGACAACATAAATCACAACAAATCACCAAATGATTATTTTTGATTTAAAGAGGGAGTACGACGATGAGTAAAGTGAACACCATCACCCGCGAATCCTGGATTCTGAGCACCTTCCCTGAGTGGGGTAACTGGCTGAACGAAGAGATCGAGCAGGAGCAGATTGCGCCGGGCACTTTCGCCATGTGGTGGCTGGGCTGCACCGGGATCTGGCTGAAGTCAGAAGGCGGCGCCAACATCTGCGTCGATTTCTGGTGCGGCACGGGCAAGCAGAGCCACGGCAACCCGCTGATGAAAAAAGGCCATCAGATGCAGCGTATGGCCGGTGTGGAAAAGCTTCAGCCAAACCTGCGTACCACGCCGTTTGTGCTGGATCCGTTCGCGATTCGTCAGATTGACGCCGTTCTTTCTACTCACGATCACAACGACCATATTGACGTTAACGTTGCGGCGGCGGTTATGCAGAACTGTGCCGACGACGTTCCGTTCATCGGGCCGCAAACCTGCGTTGACCTGTGGATTGGCTGGGGCGTGCCGAAAGAGCGCTGCATCGTTATGAAGCCGGGCGACGTGGTGAAAATCAAAGACGTGGAAATTCATGCGCTTGACGCGTTTGACCGTACCGCACTGATCACCCTGCCGGCCGATCAGAAAGCGGCGGGCGTACTGCCTGACGGCATGGACGAGCGCGCGGTGAACTACCTGTTCAAAACCCCGGGCGGTTCGCTCTACCACAGCGGCGATTCCCACTACTCTAACTACTATGCGAAGCACGGTAACGAGCACCAGATCGACGTTGCCCTGGGTTCGTACGGTGAAAACCCGCGCGGTATTACTGACAAAATGACCAGCGCCGATATTCTGCGCATGGCCGAGTCCCTTAACACCAAGGTAGTGATCCCGTTCCACCACGATATCTGGTCCAACTTCCAGGCCGATCCGCAGGAAATCCGCGTGCTGTGGGAGATGAAAAAAGATCGCCTGAAGTATGGCTTTAAGCCGTTCATCTGGCAGGTTGGCGGCAAGTTCACCTGGCCGCTGGATAAAGACAATTTCGAATACCACTATCCACGCGGTTTCGACGATTGCTTCACCATCGAACCCGATCTGCCGTTCAAGTCGTTCCTGTAAGCACCCTGCCCATCGCCAGGCCAATGTGCCTGGCGATTCATATTTTGCTTAGTATTTTCAGGCTATTTCAAATATCATCTTTTAAAATCAATACTTATCGGAATAGCTCATGACCGAAGCGCAACGGCATCAAATTTTACTGGAACTACTGGCGCAAACAGGATTTGTCACCGTCGAACAGGTGATTGAACGCCTGGGCATTTCTCCGGCGACGGCGCGACGTGATATCAACAAGCTCGACGAAAGCGGCAAACTCAAAAAAGTCCGCAACGGCGCAGAGGCCATCAGCCAGCAGCGCCCACGCTGGACGCCGATGAACATCCACCAGGCTCAGAACCACGATGAAAAAGTCCGCATCGCCAGAGCCGCTTCCCAGCTGGTCAATCCTGGCGAAAGCGTGGTGATCAACTGCGGCTCGACGGCCTTCCTTCTGGGCCGCGAAATGTGCGGAAAACCGGTGCAGATCATCACCAACTACCTGCCACTCGCGAACTACCTTATCGATCAGGAACATGAAAGCGTGGTGATCATGGGCGGCCAGTACAACAAAAGCCAGTCCATCACCCTGAGCCCGCAGGACAGCGAAAACAGCCTCTACGCCGGGCACTGGATGTTCACCAGCGGCAAGGGGCTGACCGCCGAAGGGCTGTATAAAACCGATATGCTGACGGCGATGGCGGAGCAGAACATGCTTAACATGGTCGGCAAGCTTGTGGTGCTGGTCGACAGCAGCAAAGTCGGCGAGCGCGCCGGGATGCTGTTCAGCCGCGCCGAGCAGATCGCCATGGTGATCACCGGTAAAAACGCCGATCCCGCGATCCTCAAGAAGCTTGAAGATCAGGGCGTGACCATTCTGAGCGTTTAAAGATGCTGGCGGAAAAACGCCACCGTCGCATCCAGCGCCGTTGGCGTGATCCGGTGGCGTACCCCGGCCTCCCATCGGCAGGTCAAATTTTTGTCCAGCCCTTCGCGAATAAGCGCCTGCTGTAAGCGGAACGTTTCCCCCGCAGGCACCACGTCATCGGCTTCGCCATGCCACAGGAAGAGCGGCCGGTCAGCCAGCTTCGGCAGCGCATGGGTGACTTCCCACTCCGCCAGCGGCGCGAGGACGGCATTAACGTCGTCCTGTTCGCGAGGGGGAAACAGCGTTTTCGCGAGCGAGGTGAAATAGCCTGAGCCCATCAGACAGGCTACGGATTTCACCTCAGGATGGCGGGTCATAATCCCCAGCGCCGTCATACCGCCCATTGATGCTCCGGCCACCGCCAAACGGCTATCAGCCACCAGCCCGGCCTGATGCAGCGCATCGCGCAGCGCGGCAAATTCCACGAGATTACCGTGCAGGATTTGCCAGAACTGCCCCAGCCGGGCCTCTTCGTCACCCGCGAACCGCGCGCCGTGATCGGGCGCATCCGGCATCACCACGCGAAAACCGGCCTGCGCCAGCGCGACGGCAAAATAGCTGTACACCAGCTTAGACGAGGTAAAGCCATGATAAAAAACCACCGTTGGCAACGGCTGTTCCCCTTTTCCGGCAGGAAACGCGTGGAGAATTTCATCGTCGCCGAGGCGTTGCGTTTGAAGTTCAATCATTGTCGATCCTGTGCAAATGAATGATTCATAATGTTGAGAACTGGGTTACGCTTTCACGACGATTTCATTCGAAAATTACGCCCCAGATAACACTTCGGGAACATTCCCCCAAAACTAAATTTACAGACAACTACACTATGGCTATCAGGAAACGAGATATGGTTATGCGCAGGTTTGCTGCTTTATTGCTGGTATCACTGCTCTGTGGCTGTAGCGCGTTGCAAGGCACCCCGCAACCCGCTCCCCCGGTCACCGATCGTCCTCAGGAAATTCGTCGTAATCAGACGGAAGGATTACAGCGAATGGGGACGATTTCCGCGATGGTTCGCGGCTCCCCGGATGATGCACAGGATGCCATCAGAGCACAGGCCGTCGCAGCAAAAGCAGATTATTACGTCATCATTATGGTGGATGAAACCATCATTACGGGACAGTGGTACTCACAGGCTATTTTGTACCGTAAGTAATGGTCATCGTTTGAACGACATTTACACTGCTTTGCGTCCATAGACATTTTCCTGTCCACAATAAACTCCATGCCCGCTGCAATGGAAGTGAGTTTATTAGCGAAGGATTGCCCGGCGGATACCGGAGACATGTGAAATGGAGCTGACGATGAAACGAACTCTTGCTTTGACCACTCTGTTGCTTTCAGCGGGCCTGTTGAGCACCACCGCCCAGTCGGCAGAATTTGCCTGCGCTGATTGCGTAACGGGTCTGAATGAAATAGGCCTGATTTCCGTGAATAACATTTCGGGAAGCCCGCAGGACGTTGAACGTGTCGTTGCATTAAAAGCCGATGAACAGGGCGCTTCCTGGTATCGTATTATTCAGATGCAGGAAGATCATCAAGACGATCGGTGGCGCGTACAGGCCATTCTCTATGCATAAATGCCCATGATAAAAGCCACTTAGTTTTAGTGGCTTTTATTTTTTGCAAACGTTTTATCTTTTCACAACCCCATCAAATACAATTAGTTAACATTTTGTTACATTAATTAGATAAATGTTATCCCCGCCCTGCCGTTGAAGAGCCATACCTTTTCAATAATGAGCAATTTATGATCACTTTTTTTCGCCGTGCAGGTCTGGGCACGAAGCTATCGCTGCTTACCGGCGTCAGTGTCGCTATCCTCTTTCTGCTATTCACCTTTTTACTCAGCCACAAGGCCAGCCAGCAGCTTGAAGCCCTGGCGGTAGAAGACCTGCATAACCAGTCCACCGGCATGGTGGATATGGTGCAGATGTTTAACACCAGCCTGAGCGAAGAGGTGGAAAGCTATACCCGGCTGTTCACTACCTTTCTGCCGCAGCCCCTGAACATTGACAGCAGTCAGAGCCGGACCATTAACGGGCTGAACGTCCCGCTGCTGAAGGGCGGCGACACCGGGCTGCATGAGAACAATACGCTGTCCGACGATTTCCTGAACCGCACGGGGGCGATCTCCACGCTCTTTGTACGCAGCGGTAACGACTTCGTGCGCGTGGCGACCTCGCTGCGCAAAGAGAACGGCGACCGGGCAATGGGCACGGTGCTGGACGCCGCCAGCCCCGCCTTCGCTGCCGTCACCAAAGGCGAAGTCTATCGCGGCCTGGCGCTGCTGTTCGGCAAGCGCTACATCACCCAGTATCAGCCGGTGAAAAGCCCCGACGGACAGGTGATCGCCATCGTCTTCGTGGGCGTGGACATCACCCACTCGTGGAACGTGATGCGCGAGAAGATCCTCAACCGTCGTCTGGGAGAGAGCGGGCATTTCTTCGTGCTGGATCGCAGTAACGGCAAAACGCGCGGACAGTTCCTGTTCCACACCCGCGAAGAGGGGCAGCTGCCGAAGTGGGATGCCGCAACGCAGCAGCAGCTGTTGAGCGATAAATCCGGCACGCTGGAGCGCGTCAACGACGAAGGTCGTACCCTGAAAATGGCCTGGATGCCGCTGCCTGGCTGGAACTGGACGATTGTCGGCGAGGTGGATAAATCGGCGCTGCTCGCCAGCGTTAACACCCTGCGCGACCGCTTCCTGCTGGCGGGCGTGGTGCTCTCGGCGCTCTTTGCGGGTCTGTTCGTCTTTATTATCCGCCGGATGCTGACGCGCCCGCTTCGCGACGTTATCCATCTCGCGCGCCAGTATGCGGACGGCGATCTGCGTGCCCACCTGCCGGTGACGCGCCAGGATGAGGTCGGCCAGCTGATTGTCGCCATCAACGGGATTGGCGGTGGATTGCAGAAAATCGTGCAGCAGGTGCGTGAAGCGGCGGGCGAAATCAATATCGGCACCCGCGCGCTGGCGTCGGACAGCGGCGAAATCTCCGAGCAGATCAACAAGCAGGCCAGCAGCGTGGAGGAGACCTCCGCCAGCATGGAGCAGCTGGCCGCGACCGTGCAGCAAAACGCCGCAAACATGGCGCAAACCCAGCAGCTGGTGGGGGAAACCTCCCGCGCGGTGCATCAGGGCGGTGAAACGGTGACGAACGCGGTGGCGACGATGGATGATATTCGCGATGCGTCAAAACGAATCGAAGACATCACCCGCGTGATTGAGTCGATTGCCTTCCAGACCAATATTCTGGCGCTGAACGCCGCCGTGGAGGCCGCGCGCGCCGGGGAGCACGGCAAGGGCTTCGCGGTGGTCGCACAGGAGGTTCGCGCCCTGGCAGCACGCAGCGCCAACGCGGTCAAAGAGATCGAGCAGCTGATTGGCGATACGCTAAACAAGGTCAGCGAAGGCCACGCCCTGTCCGAGCAGACGCGCCTGGCGATGAACGACATCATCGTTCACATTGATAACATCAGCCAGCTGGTCACCGAGATTAACCACGCCTCGCACGAACAGTCGGCGGGCATCAATCAGGTTAACCTCGCCATGACACACATCGGCGAAGCCTCGCACATCAACGCCGACCGCGTTTCCCGCAGCGAGCAAACCGCGCAAACGCTGCGCGAGAAAGGCTCACACCTGACGCAGCTGGTGAGCCTGTTCCAGCTGAAGGGCTAACCCACCCTGCCCGTGGCGCGCAGCAGCAGGTCGTTTTGCACCTGTTCGCTCATCAGCGAACCACCGCGGGCATCCAGCATCATGCGGCACCACGCCTGCGCCATCGGCGGCGATGCGTGCCGCAGCATTTGGCTGCCCGCCCCCAGTAAAAAGAGCTGCTGAGTTATCTCTCTGCCCTGCGCCTCCTGCGGTTTACGCAGCTTTTGCTGGAGCTGCCGCCAGCTGCGGTCGAAGTGCCTGTCCTGCCCTTTAACCTGCGCGAAATCCTCCGTAAGCAGCTCAAGAATGCCGGACTGCTTCGCCAGCACGCGAAGTACGTCCAGACACATAATATTGCCGGAGCCTTCCCAGATGCTGTTCACCGGCATCTCCCGATACAGGCGCGGCAGCTCGCTCTCTTCGCAGTAGCCCATGCCGCCGAGCACCTCCATCGCTTCCGCCACGAACGGAATACCCGATTTGCAGACGCTGTATTTCGCCGCCGGGGTAAACAGCCGCGCCCAGGCAGCCTCTTGCGGATCGGCGCGTTTATCCCACGCGCGAGCCAGGCGGAACAGCAGCGCGGTGTGCCCCTCCAGCACCAGCGCCATGCGGCTCAGAACGTCACGCATAAGCGGCTGTTCAATCAGGTTCTTGCCGAAGGTCTGCCGCTGGTGCGCGTGGTAAAGCGCCACCGAGAGCGCCCGGCGCATCAGGCCGTGGCTGCCGAGGGCGCAGTCGAAGCGCGTCAGGCCGCCCATTTTCAGGATCTGCCGCACGCCTTCGCCCTCCTCCCTCAACAGCCAGCCGCTGGCGTCGAGGAACTCCGCCTCGCTGCTGGCGTTCGAACGGTTGCCGAGCTTATCTTTGAGCCGCTCCAGGCGAACCGCGTTACGCTGTCCGTCAGGCAGAAAACGCGGCACGAAGAAGCAGGATAACCCGCCTTTGGCCTGCGCCAGCACCAGATGCGCGTCGCTTTGCGGCACCGAGAAAAACCATTTATGCCCCACGAGCCGGTAGCTGCCGTCGCCGCACTTTTCCGCCCGCGTGGTATTGCTGAGCACGTCGGAGCCGCCCTGCTTTTCCGTCATCCCCATGCCAATCAGCAGCCCCCGCTTTTGCCCGCCCGGCGCGAGGTGCGGATCGTAGCGATCGCTCAAAAGCGGCGTGAGCCAGTCGCGGAACATCGTCGGCAGAGACTGCTGCAAGAGCGGCGTAGCGGCAAAGGTCATGGTGACGGGACACAGGGTTCCGGCCTCGACCTGCGAATGGAGAACAAAGCGAGCGGCTCTGGCCACGAACGATCCTTTACGCGCCTCCTCTTCCCACGCCAGATTGTGAACGCGGTTGGCGCACAGCCCCTGCATGAGCAGATGCCACGCCGGGTGAAAGCGCACGTCATCGAGCCGCTCTCCGGTGGCGTCGTAGCGCAACAGTTCGGGTGGATTGACGTTCGCCAGCCTGCCTAACTCCAGCGATTCCGCCGTTCCCAGCTGCTGGCCGATGCTGGCGAGCAGCTCCATGTCCCACTCGGCCCCTTCGCGGTTGACCGCTTCGCGCAGCGCGCAGTCCGACAGAAACAGGTTGCTGTTTGAGAGCGGCGCAGGCTGATTAAACACGGTATGGGTGTGCCAGTGCATATTGAGTCCCTCCTTCAATGGCAATGAAGGTAAGTATGGACAGGGGGCGATAACGCTGCATGGGAGGAGGGTCACACGGTGGCGATCCCGCTGAAATCATTCGTGAAATGGCTCACAGAACATAAGAATAAACTATTTCACGCGCGATTATTTGTTGAATAATTTATTCCTACCCCCCCCTTTGAGTGAGGAACGTTATGCAACAGGATGCGCACAAACGAGCATTGATTGCAGGCTCTATCGGTAACTTTATCGAATGGTATGAGTTTGCGGTCTACGGTTTTCTGGCAACGGTGATCGCGAAAAACTTCTTCCAGCTCGACGGAGAAGCGGGGCTGACCAGCCTGATCCTCACCTACGCGTCGTTTGCGATCGCCTTTTTCTTCCGTCCGCTGGGCGCGGTAGTGTTTGGCCGTATCGGTGACAAAATTGGCCGCAAGCCGACGCTGATTATCGTGCTGGTGCTGATGACGCTCGCCACCGCCGCCATCGGCCTGGTGCCGGTGTACGCCAGCATCGGCATTGCCGCGCCGCTGATCGTCACGCTGCTGCGCATCCTGCAAGGGCTGTTCGCCGGGGGAGAATACGGCGGTGCCGTTTCGCTGATGACCGAATTTGCGCCGCGGGGCAAGCGCGGCCTCTACGGCGCATGGCAATCCTTTACCGTGGCGCTGGGGCTGCTGGCCGGTGCGGGGATCGTCGCGCTGCTCTCCGCCCTGCTCACCCCTGAGGCCCTGCACGACTGGGGATGGCGTATCCCGTTCTTCCTGGCGCTGCCGATGGGTGTCGTTGCCCTCTGGCTGCGGGTCAGCATGGAAGAAACGCCGAGCTTTGTGCAGCAGCAGGAGAAACCCGCGGTGGCTCAGGCACACGCGGCGGCAACGCTAAAAGCCATCGTGATGGGGATTGGACGGGTAATGGTGTGGTCAGCCGCGGGTTATACCTATCTGGTGATTATGCCCACCTACCTGCAATCAGCGCTGCACACCGGGTTTAATCAGGCGCTGCTGATTGCGGTAATTTCGAATATTGGCTTTGCGCTGACCATCGTTCCGTCGGGGATCCTGAGCGACCGGATCGGCCGGCGCACGGTGATGCTTATCGCTACGGTGCTGCTGCTGATCCTCGCCCTGCCGCTGCTTAAAATCCTTCAGGCCGACGCCAGCACGCTGGCGGTAAAAGCGATTGTGGTGCTGATTGCCGGGGGGCTGGTGGGGATGCTGGCAGGGCCGGGTCCGGCGATGCTGTCAGAGATGTTTCCGACCCGCGTGCGTTATACCGGGCTGGGGCTGGCCTATTCCCTGTCGAACGCGATATTTTCCGGCTGTGCGGGGTTGATTATCACCGGGCTTATCAAAGAAACGGGCAATCTGGATATTCCGGCCTATTACGTGATGGTAACGGCGGTGGTGAGTATCGTGGCGTTGATGACGCTCAGGAAGGATGACCATTTGCGGTCGCTGGAGGAGTGAGGTTATTTTGCCGGGTGGCGGCTTCGCCTTACCCGGCCTACAAACCGTAGGCCCGGTAAGCGGAGCGCCACCGGGCAAAAATCAGCTACGCTGACGCACCGCTTCGAACAGGCAGATACCCGTTGCCACCGACACGTTCAGGGACGACACGCTGCCCGCCATCGGAATGCTGATCAGCTCGTCGCAGTGTTCACGCGTCAGACGACGCATCCCTTCACCTTCCGCGCCCATCACCAGCGCCAGACGGCCGGTCATTTTGCTCTGGTACAGGGTATGATCCGCTTCACCCGCCGTTCCGACGATCCAGATGTTCTCTTCCTGCAACAGACGCATGGTGCGCGCCAGGTTAGTCACGCGGATCAGCGGCACGTTTTCAGCGGCGCCGCAGGCCACTTTTTTGGCCGTCGCGTTCAGCTGTGCAGAGCGATCTTTTGGCACGATAACCGCGTGTACCCCGGCTGCATCCGCGCTGCGCAGACAGGCGCCGAGGTTGTGCGGATCGGTAACGCCATCCAGGATCAGGAAGAACGGGTTATCCAGCTCCGCGATCAGATCCGGCAGATCGTTCTCCTGATACTGACGGCCCGGCTTCACGCGAGCAATAATGCCCTGGTGTACCGCGCCCTCACTTTTCTCATCCAGGAACTGGCGGTTCGCCAGCTGGATCACCACGCCCTGTGCTTCCAGCGCGTGGATAAGCGGCATCAGACGTTTATCTTCACGTCCTTTCAGCATAAACACTTCCTGAAAACGCTCCGGTGCGCGCTCCAGCAGGGCCTGCACCGCGTGGATGCCGTAAATCATTTCACTCATTGATGGTTCTCGTCATATACATTTCCCCTCTCCCGGCTGGGGAGAGGGTCAGGGTGAGGGGAATATTACTCCGCCTGCTGTTTCTTCGCAGCACGCTTCGCTTTGGTCGCGGCGGCTATTTTTTGGGTTTTAGCGGAAGGTTTTTTCGCCGCACGCGCCTCTTTCTTTGCCGCTTTCGGCTTTTGCTTCTTCTCGCCGCGGAAGGCGCTGTCCGGCTCGAAGTTCACCTTCTTGCCGGCCTGACGACGCTTACCGCCGCCCGGTTTACCGTTGCCGCCTTTTTTCGCTCTTTCACGCTCGGTTTTGCCCACGTTGCGCGGCGCGCGTTCGCTGGAGATCAGGCTGAAGTCGATTTTACGCTCGTCCATATTGACGGCTTCAACCTTCACTTCAACGCGATCGCCCAGACGATAGGTCTGGCCACCGGATTCACCAATCAGGCGCTGCCCGACCTGGTCGAAGCGGTAGTAGTCGTTATCCAGGCTGGAGACATGCACCAGGCCGTCGATAAAGAGCTCATCCAGACGCACGAAGAAGCCAAATCCGGTCACGCTGGCAATCACGCCTTTGAAGACGTTGCCCACCTGATCCAGCATGAAGTCGCACTTCAGCCAGTCCGCCACGTCGCGGGTCGCTTCGTCGGCACGGCGTTCAGCCATCGAACAGTGCTGACCCAGCTGAAGCACTTCGTCCATGGAGTAATGGTAGCCACCGGTTTCTGTCGTGTTGCCCTTATGGCCCTGCTCCTGCGCCAGCAGGTACTTAATCCCACGGTGCAGAGAAAGGTCAGGATAACGACGGATCGGCGAGGTAAAGTGCGCGTAAGACTGGAGCGCCAGGCCGAAGTGGCCGCGGTTTTCCGGATCGTAAATCGCCTGCTTCATGGAGCGCAGCAGCATGGTTTGCAGCATTTCTGCGTCAGGACGGTCGCTGATGGATTCCAGCAGCTCGGCATAATCGCGCGGCTCCGGCTTGTTGCCGCCAGGCAGCTCCAGGCCAAGTTCAGCGAGCACGGAGCGGAACGAGGTAATCGCTTCGGTCGTTGGCTTATCGTGAATACGGAACAGCGCAGGCTCTTTGGCCTTCTCAACGAAACGGGCCGCCGAGATGTTGGCCAGGATCATGCACTCTTCAATCAGCTTGTGCGCATCGTTACGCTGGGTCTGCTCGATACGCTCGATACGGCGTTCGGCGTTGAAGATAAACTTCGCTTCTTCGCTCTCAAAGGAGATCCCGCCGCGCTCTTCGCGCGCCTGTTCCAGCGTTTTGTAGAGGTTATGCAGCTCTTCGATGTGTTTAACCAGCGGCGCATACTGTTCGCGCAGCTCCCGATCGCCTTGCAGCATATGCCAGACCTTAGTGTAGGTCAGACGCGCATGGGAACTCATCACCGCTTCGTAGAACTTATAACCGGTCAAGCGGCCTTTGGTGGAGATGGTCATCTCACAGACCATACACAGGCGATCAACCTGCGGGTTCAGGGAGCACAGGCCGTTAGAGAGCACTTCCGGCAGCATGGGCACTACCTGCGACGGGAAGTAGACCGACGTGCCGCGGCTGCGCGCTTCGTTATCCAGCGGCGTGTTTGGACGGACGTAGTAGCTCACGTCGGCAATGGCCACCCACAGACGCCAGCCGCCACCGCGTTTTTTCTCGCAGTAAACGGCGTCATCGAAGTCGCGGGCGTCTTCGCCATCAATGGTGACCAGCGGCAGGGAGCGCAGATCCACGCGGCCCACTTTGGACTCTTCCGGCACTTCTTCACGAAGACCTTCAACCTGTTCCTCAACCGCTTTCGGCCACACGTAAGGGATTTCATGGGTACGCAGGGCCATGTCGACCGCCATGCTGGTGCCCATATTGTCGCCGAGGACCTCGACGATTTTACCTACCGCTTTGGTGCGACGGGTTGGACGCTGGGTGAGTTCGACCACGACGACAAAGCCCATGCGCGCGCCCATCACCTCTTCAGGTGGGATCAGGATGTCAAAGCTCAGGCGGCTGTCGTCCGGCACCACAAAACCTACGCCAGCGTCGGTGAAGTAACGGCCAACAATCTGGCTGGTTTTTGGCACCAGCACGCGGACCACGCGCGCTTCGCGGCGGCCTTTACGATCGGCACCCAGCGGCTGCGCCAGGATCTGATCGCCATGAATACACATCTTCATCTGTTCGGATGAGAGATACAGATCGTCTTTACGCCCCTCAACGCGCAGGAAGCCATAGCCGTCGCGGTGACCGATAACCGTGCCTTTCAGCAGGTCGAGGCGTTCCGGCAGCGCATAGCACTGGCGGCGGGTAAAGACCAGCTGCCCGTCACGCTCCATGGCGCGCAGGCGGCGGCGAAGGGCTTCAGTTTGCTCTTCACCTTCAATATTTAATTCAACGGCAAGTTCTTCACGGTTGGCGGGTTTTTCGCGTTTGGTTAAGTGTTCAATGATGAACTCGCGGCTTGGGATGGGGTTCGCGTATTTTTCGGCTTCGCGTTCCTGGAAAGGATCATGTGACATATCGGTTCCTCCGTTGTCAGCTCCGGTGGAAATTTTCTTCATTCCACCAGCAATAATTTATAAAGCGGTTGATTCTCTTCAACCAAATCGGCCAGCGTATAGTTATCCAGTTCCATGAGAAAACTTTGCACGGCTTTAGAAAGCGCCTGTTTCAGGCGGCAAGCAGGTGTGATGTGGCAAAACGCGCTGCTGCAATTCACCAGCGACAGCGGTTCCAGCTCTCGTACCACATCACCAACCCGGATACTCTGCGCCGGTTTTCCGAGGCGGATCCCACCATTTTTCCCGCGGACGGCAGCAACGTATCCGGCACGACTCAGTTGATTGATTATTTTGACCATGTGATTACGGGATACACCGTAGACCTCTGTCACTTCAGAGATACTGGTCATCTTCCCATCGGGTAACGACGCCATATAAATCAGCGCGCGTAAGCCGTAATCGGTGAAACTCGTTAACTGCACATCAACCTCAGGAAAAGGGAAAACGCGGTCAAACCGCAGAGATATTCATTAATGATGATAAACCAGCCAGATAGTTGGCGGCTAATTTATTTGACAGACGGGGCGAAAAAGCGGAGTTCCAGGAGCGTCGCCGGATGGCGCTACGCTTATCCGGCCTACGGGTTTCCCCGCAGGCCAGCAGTCACGAAGATTATGCGTCGAACGGGTCGCGCAGGATCATCGTTTCAGTACGATCCGGGCCGGTAGAAATAATATCGATCGGCACTTCGGTCAGTTCTTCAATACGCTTGATGTAGTCCAGCGCCGCCTGCGGCAGGCCGCTACGCTCTTTCACACCGAAGGTGGTCTCAGACCAGCCCGGCATGGTTTCGTAGATCGGCTCGATGCCTTCCCAGTCGTCAGCCGCCAGCGGAGTGGTGGTGACTTCGCGGCCATCTGGCATACGGTAACCGACGCAGATTTTCACCTCTTTCAGGCCGTCCAGCACGTCCAGCTTGGTCAGGCAGAAGCCAGACAGGGAGTTGATCTGCACTGCACGACGTACGGCAACCGCGTCCAGCCAGCCGGTACGACGACGACGACCGGTGGTCGCGCCAAACTCGTTACCCTGCTTGCACAGGAACTCGCCGGTTTCATCAAACAGCTCGGTCGGGAATGGACCTGCACCCACGCGAGTGGAGTACGCTTTGATGATGCCCAGAACGTAATCAACGTAACGTGGACCCAGGCCAGAGCCGGTCGCCACGCCACCTGCGGTGGTGTTAGAGGAGGTCACGTACGGGTAGGTACCGTGGTCGATATCCAGCAGCGTACCCTGTGCGCCTTCGAACATGACGAAATCGCCACGCTTGCGCGCCTGGTCCAGCAGATCGGAGACATCAACAACCATACCGGTCAGAATGTCAGCAATCGCCATGACGTCATCCAGCACTTTCTGGTAGTCAACAGCGTCTGCTTTATAGAAGTTCACCAGCTGGAAGTTGTGATATTCCATCACTTCTTTTAGTTTTTCAGCGAAGGTTTCTTTGTCAAACAGGTCGCCCACGCGCAGACCGCGACGTGCCACTTTGTCTTCATAAGCCGGGCCGATACCACGACCGGTGGTGCCGATAGCTTTCGCACCACGCGCTTTTTCGCGCGCAACGTCCAGTGCTACGTGATAATCCAGGATCAGCGGGCAAGCTTCAGAGAGCAGCAGACGCTCACGAACAGGGATACCACGGTCTTCCAGACCTTTCATCTCTTTCATCAGCGCAGCAGGAGACAGCACAACGCCGTTACCGATGATGCTGGTGACGTTTTCGCGGAGAATGCCTGATGGAATAAGATGGAGGACGGTTTTTTCACCGTTGATTACGAGAGTATGGCCTGCGTTGTGACCGCCCTGGTAGCGTACAACATATTTAGCCCGTTCAGTCAGAAGATCAACAATCTTCCCTTTACCTTCGTCACCCCATTGGGTGCCCAGTACGACGACGTTGTTACCCATTTTTTCAAAATCACCGTTTGCTTAAAAATGGATTCTACCATCGCTTTTTCAGATATACAGCACTTTTTGACCCTAAAACATGCCAAATCCGACCACTTTTTGATCAGCCAATCGTTTTCCTCAACATGTAGTAGATAACGATACCGGCAACCACTAGACCCCCACCGAAACGACGCAAAATATTATCGGACAGCTGGCTCATCGTGGCGATCATTTTGCGCCAGGCGCGTGGATAAAGCATCGGACCTAAACCTTCAAGCACTAATACCAGGGCTAATGCCAGCCAAATCGTTGAATTCATTTTTCACCTTTATCTGTTTCCGCTTCCGGCGGTCCGGCTTTTATACATCAGGCCCCAGGATCACACTTCATTTAACCCACAAACCTGAAGCGTATTATGAAGTAAATCTTCACGTTACGTTTATAACCCATTGATTATCATGGATTCATAGTATCACAAACTTCATGATTCGTGTGAAAAACCCACCCGCCGCAAAATTCATAATCCGTTTTATTGAAAGTCATTATTAAAATTGCAAGTATGCCACCGCGTATCGAGCTCGATACGAATATAAAATAATTAGGATGATTATAATGAGAGTATTAACAGCAAGTGAAATTGATGCGGTAAGTGGTGCTGGCTGGCTGCAAAACGCCCTGGCCTCTTTGGGTAGCAAAATTGGCGCAGCAGTCTGGGCAAACAGCGGCAGCGCATTCGATGTTGAACTGCCAGTTGTTGGCACCATCAGCCTGGCGACAATGGCACCAGACCTGGGCAAAACAATGGGTGAAACCATGGGCTCAAACATCGGTGGCCAGATTGAGAACACCCTGGCTAACCTGCCTGTTATCGGCGGTATGCTGAACAAACTGCTGGGTAACTAATTTTATCCAGATATTAAAAAGGCGCCCTGCGGGGCGCCTTTTTTTATGTCATCGATCAGCGAGTTGTCGTAGTCGCCGGAGACTTCATATAGCGGAAGAAATCGCTATCCGGGCTAAGTACCATCACATCCTGATTGCTCTGGAAGCTGCTTTCATAGGCACGCAGGCTACGGATGAAGGCGTAGAAACCTGGATCCTGGCTGAACGCATCCGCGAACAGTTTAGCGGCTTCGGCATCACCTTCACCACGCAGGATACGGCCCTGGCGCTCAGACTCGGCAAGCGTCTTCGTCACTTCGTAATCCGCCGCTGCACGCAGTTTTTCTGCCTCTTCCTGGCCCTGTGAACGGTGGCGACGCGCTACCGCTTCACGCTCGGCGCGCATACGGTTGTAGATTGCTTCAGACACTTCCGCAGGCAGGTTGATCTGCTTGATACGCACATCGACCACTTCGATACCCAGCGCAGCCATACTGTTCGGGTTGATCACCGGCACTTTGCCGTTGGTTTCAGCCTGAACGCGCTCTGCCGCTTTGGCAATCGCGTCATCCGCCGCTGGCGTTTCCACTTCGTCTTCCGTACCCGCGCTGCCCGAGTTCAGAGCGTCGCGTACTTCCAGCGTCAGACGACCGCGGGAGTCGGTCACGATGTCTTTCACGTCAAGACGACCAATCTCAGAACGCAGACGGTCAGAGAACTTACGTTTCAGCAAGACTTCTGCCTGAGAAACGTCACCACCGCCCGTTGCCAGGAAGTAGCGGCTAAAATCGCTGATGCGCCATTTGATGTAGGAATCAACGATCAGGTCTTTCTTCTCTTTGGTCACGAAACGGTCAGCCTGGTTATCCATGGTTTGAATACGCGCATCGAGCGTTTTCACCGACTGGATAAACGGCACCTTAAAGTGCAGGCCCGGCGCGTAGATCACCGGACGCTTGTCGCCGTCACGTACCACGCTGCTGAACTGGAACTTGATGCCGCGCTCGCCCTCTTTCACCACAAAGATAGAGGTATAAAGCACGACCAGTACGATGACGACGATCGCAATAACTGACTTACGCATCCTTATTCCCCCTGACGCTGGTAGTCGTTACGCTGCGCGTTAGCACGGCGTTGGTCCATAATGTCACCATCGTTCGAAGAAGGCGTTGTGCTCGCGCTGGAGCTGTCTGATGAGGCCGGTGGCAGACGCAGCAGGTTGTTGGCACCGCTGTTATCCGTCTTCGACGCAGGGGCAGAGCCGCCTTTCAGCATCTGATCGAGCGGCAGCACCATCAGGTTTCCACCTTTGCTGTCGTTAACCAGCACTTTACGCGTATGGCTCAGCACTTTTTCCATGGTCTCGATATACAGACGCTCGCGGGTAATTTCCGGTGCCGCTTTATATTCCGGCAGGATCTTCGCGAAGCGAGCCACTTCACCCTGTGCTTCCAGGATGGTCTGAGTTTTATACGCGCGCGCTTCTTCAAGAATACGCTGCGCCTGACCGTTAGCACGCGGCTGCACTTCGTTGGTATACGCTTCCGCTTCACGGATGTACTGCTGTTCGTTTTCACGCGCGGCAATCGCATCGTCAAACGCGGCCTTAACCTCTTCCGGCGGACGAGCAGCCTGGAAGTTGACGTCCAGCAGGGTGATACCCATGTTGTACGGGCGAATAGTCTCTTCCAGCTCGCGCTGGGTATCGCTACGAATAACGGTACGACCTTCGGTCAGAATACGGTCCATGGTGTATTTACCGATCACACCACGCAGGGCGCTGTCGGTCGCCTGACGCAGGCTGTCATCCGCGCTGGTCACGCTAAACAGATAACGTTCAGGGTCGGTTACGCGGTACTGCACGTTCATCTCAACGCGCACGACGTTCTCGTCAGAGGTCAGCATCACGCCGGATGCAGCCAGTTCGCGAACGGACTCCACGTTAACGGCGGTCACGTCGTCAATAAAGGTCGGTTTCCAGTTCAGGCCCGGCTCAACCAGATGGCTGAACTTGCCGAAACGGGTAACTACGCCGCGTTCTGCTTCTTTAATGGTGTAGAATCCGCTGGCAGCCCAGATGATTACCACAGCAGCGGCCACAATTCCCACGATGCGACCACCCATTTGCGGGCGCGGCCCCTGAGTGGAGTTACCACCCGAGCCAGTACCTTTTCCTCCGCCAAGGCCACCAAGCTTTTTGCTCAGCTTGCGGAAGATATCATCCAGATCCGGCGGCCCCTGCTCGCGACCACCTTTGTTGCCATTTCCCTCAGAGTTGCCGCCAGGTTTGCTGCTTCCCCACGGGTCGCGGTCTTGTCCGTTATTACCGGGCTGATTCCACGCCATGTATATGCTCCATATTTGTTATGCAAGGGCGAATTATTCAGGCATCCCCTTTCTGATCAGACGATATAGTCGACCAGCGCAGGTTCTTGTTTACAGAGGCGACGCCAGTCAACGATCGGCATACGCACCTGCATCCCCACGCTGCCGTCATCCTCCATCCACTCTTTTTCTATCGCCTGAAGCTGATAAAACCGGCTGCGCAGCCTGCCTTCCTGTGGTGGCAAGCGCAGCGTGTGCTGAGCAACCTCACCGGAAAGTCGTTCTGTCAAAGCCTGGAAAAGCAGTGGCACGCCAATCCCGGTCTGAGCGGAAAGCCAGACCCGAATCGGTTTGTTCTCTTCATCACGGTCGATACGCGGCTCGAAGTCGTCCAGCATATCTATCTTGTTCATCACCAACAGCGTTGGGATTTCGTGAGCGTCGATCTCTTCGAGCACCACGTTAACTGCGTCTATATTTTCCTGCACGCGCACGTCTGCGGCGTCAATTACGTGCAGCAGCAGCGTTGCCTGACGCGTTTCCTGCAACGTGGCTTTAAACGCGGCCACCAGATCGTGCGGCAGATGACGAATAAACCCTACGGTATCCGCCAGCACGGTTTCGCCGACGTCCGCGACGTCAATCCGACGCAGCGTTGGGTCCAGGGTCGCAAACAGCTGGTCTGCGGCATAAACCTGGGCCTCGGTAATCTGGTTAAACAGGGTGGATTTACCGGCGTTGGTATACCCCACCAGCGACACCGTCGGGATATCAGCTTTCGTTCGCGAACGACGTCCCTGCTCACGCTGCTTCTCTACGCGCTCAAGGCGTGAGAGGATCTGGGTAATACGGCCACGCAGTAAACGGCGGTCGGTTTCGAGCTGGGTTTCACCCGGACCGCGCAAACCAATCCCGCCTTTTTGTCTTTCAAGGTGGGTCCAGCCACGCACAAGCCGCGTTGCCAGATGGCGCAGCTGCGCCAGCTCAACCTGCAACTTACCTTCGTGGGTACGCGCACGCTGAGCAAAAATATCTAAAATCAAACCCGTGCGATCGATAACACGACATTCGCAAAGACGTTCCAGGTTACGTTCCTGAGCCGGAGACAGCGCATGATCAAACAACACGACTGATGCGCCGGTTGCTTTAACGGCATCCGCAATTTCTACTGCTTTACCTTCACCAACAAAATACTTCGGGTGCGGCGCTTTACGGCTACCGGTAATCACCTTCATTGCTTCGACACCGGCGGAAGAGACCAGAGCTTCGAACTCCTGGAGGTCTTCCATATCTTTGTCTTGCGAAAAATAGATGTGTACCAGCACCGCCTGCTCACCGGCATCATAACGGTCAAACAAGCGTATAACCCTCTAAAAATATCAGCGGGGAACGCAGGATCCCTGGCTCCCCGTGTGGATAACAGCCAGAGACCTTATTCGTTCTCTTCGCTGTCCTGCGCAGGAGAAGAAGAACCCTGTGCGTTGCTGCCATGATGGTAGTTACTACCAGTGCCGCCGCCAGCGTTATTACTGTGATGGGATACCGGACGGGACGGAACAACAGTAGAAATAGCGTGCTTATAGACCATCTGGCTGACCGTGTTTTTCAACAGGATCACGAACTGATCGAAAGATTCAATCTGACCTTGCAGCTTAATACCATTCACCAAATAAATAGAAACTGGAACACGTTCCCGACGCAATGCGTTCAAGAACGGATCTTGTAAAGATTGCCCCTTAGCCATTCTATCTTTTCCTTATATGCTTGTTTTGTACTTAGAACCTTGCGATTCTGAAAAATTGCGCACGATACGGCTTAATTGTACACATTCAGTGAGCGATATCACCAACAACCTGAACGACCTTGTTTAGCGATTGTTGTGGATTTTCACTGTCTAACCAATGAATTCCGTCCCAACCGCGCAACCAGGTGATCTGGCGTTTCGCTAACTGTCTCGTGGCGCAAACACCTCGATAAACCATTTCATCGTATGAAATCTCACCTTCGAGATAGGACCACATCTGGCGATATCCCACACAACGAATGGAAGGCATGTCCGTATGCAAATCTCCACGGGCAAAAAGCGCCCGCACTTCTGCTTCAAAATCTGAAGCCAACATCTGATGAAAACGCTGCTCAATTCGTTGATGGAGCAGTTCACGGCTCGCCGGGGCGATGGCGAACTGATGCACCTGATACGGCAGAGCTTCTCCTGACGTTTGCGTCAGTTCCGTTAAAGTTTTACCCGAAATGAAAAAAACTTCCAGTGCCCGGGAAAGCCTTTGCGGATCATTTGGATGAATCCGTGCTGCGGCAACCGGGTCGATCTCGGCCAGTTGCTGATGCAAAACGTCCCATCCCTGCTCTGCTGCCTGCTGCTCAATTCTCGCTCTCACGTCCGGATCGGCTGATGGCAGAGGCGATAACCCCTCCAGCAGCGCCTTAAAGTAGAGCATTGTCCCACCAACCAGAAGCGGAATACGCCCTGCGGCGGTGATCTCGGCCATCTCGGCTAAGGCATCCCGGCGAAAATCTGCCGCGGAGTAGGCCTGCGCCGGGTCGAGAATATCCAACAAACGGTGCGGTGCCGCGCGCAGCTCTTCTGCGTCTGGCTTCGCGGTGCCGATGTCCATCCCTCGATAAATGAGGGCGGAGTCAACGCTAATCAACTCTACAGGCAAAACTTTACGTAACTCAATGGCTAACGCCGTTTTGCCGGAGGCCGTTGGCCCCATTAAAAAAATTGCCTTAGGCAGGCTCGCCTTGCTTACGTCAATCATGTTTCAGGGCGGTCATCGCCGTTTGTAAATCAACAGGTTGTAATAATCCACCCGGCGGCGATTTGACCAGGTGCGGGCAAAGGCGTTCAACCTCAGCCAGCACGGTAATCGCCTGCGCCATGGTCCACGGATTGTGCTCGCTCGCCAGATGGCGGGCAATCCACTGCGCGGTGTTGGCAGCATCATACGTCGTTTGCTGCGCCAGGTAGCCTATCAGTTCAGGAATCAAGTTTTGTAAATTTTGTTGGCGTAAGGGTAAAGGCACTGCACGAATTGTCACATGCTGCGCCTCTAACACAAATTCAATGCCCATT
The DNA here is from genome assembly GCF_021440515.1 of Enterobacter asburiae. Taxonomy (GTDB): domain Bacteria; phylum Pseudomonadota; class Gammaproteobacteria; order Enterobacterales; family Enterobacteriaceae; genus Enterobacter; species Enterobacter asburiae_E. The sequence continues at coordinate 33,930 of NZ_JAKCMV010000013.1, forward strand.
TCTGCGAGCTGAGTCGTAGCACGCTGTAATACAACCACTTCTTGAGGGGATATTTTCAGCCGTACCGGAATCAACAGCGGCTGCGCGCACGCCGCGTTTTCGCCTGGCGTGAGCTGCATCTGCTTAAGCCAGCGTTCGACGACGGGCAGCGAAAGCAGCAGCAGCTTGCCGTTACGTTCGAGCAGCGCCATATCCGGCGCGATAATGGTCAGCACCCGGCCAAAACTCTGGCTATGCCCGTCCAGCGAAGGGGCCGGTGTTTCGACGTGCGCTTTGCGCTCCACCGCAGGCGTATCCAGCAGCTTGCGGTACAGCGCCCCCTGCTGTTTTTGATAGCCAGGCTGCGCGTTCGGGTAGTTCGCACCGGTAGGGCGCGATACATTGCCCGACGTGGAAAACCGGGGCGACGCTGGCTCGCGCGCCACCGCAGGCTCGGCAAAATGGTTGCGCCCCGCCGCCACGCGGTTCTCAGGGATCGGACGCGGCGCGGCAGGCTCGTTTTCCAGCGGCAAGGCAGGTTCAGCGGTCTGCTGCTGCAACACGCTCAGCACGCCCTGATAGATGAAATCGTGTACCAGGCGCGACTGATGGAAACGCACTTCATGCTTGGCAGGATGCACGTTCACATCCACCTGATGCGGATCGATTTCCAGATAAAGCACAAACGCGGGCTGCTGATCGGCCCCCAGCTTGTCTTCACAGGCCTGGCGGATCGCATGATTAATCAGGCGGTCGCGCATCATGCGGCCATTCACGTAGCAATACTGAATATCGGTAAAGGCCGCGCTGGACGCATTCGGGTCAGCCACCCAGCCGCGCAGGGCCAGATCGCCATGCTGCCACTCGATAGCCAGCGCCTGTTCCAGAAACGCCGTCCCGCAGATTGACCCCAGTCGACGCTCCTTCTGCCCGCCTTCAACCACCGCGCGGTACTGGCGCATCACCTTACCGTTATGGCTGAGGTTAATGGTGACATCGAAACGGGCCAGCGCGATGCGGCGGATAATCTCGTCGATATGACCAAATTCGGTCTTCTCGGTGCGCATAAATTTGCGCCGGGCGGGCGTGTTATAGAAGAGATCCAGTACTTCCAGCGTCGTTCCCACGGGGTGCGCCGCTGGCTTAACCGTTACATCCATGTCACGCCCTTCGGCGTAGGCCTGCCACGCTTCCGGCTGTTCTGCCGTGCGGGAGGTAAGCGTTAAACGGGAAACGGAGCTGATACTGGCCAGCGCCTCGCCGCGAAAGCCGAGGCTGATAATGGCTTCCAGATCGTCAAGCGTGGTGATTTTACTGGTGGCATGACGCGCCAGCGCGAGGGCCAGCTCGTCTTTTTTAATGCCGCAGCCGTTGTCGCGAATGCGGATAAGCTTCGCGCCACCGCGTTCGATATCAATATCGATGCGCGTTGCCCCGGCATCGAGGCTGTTTTCGACCAGCTCTTTCACGACCGATGCAGGGCGTTCCACCACCTCACCGGCGGCGATTTGGTTCGCGAGCTGGGGCGGTAGAACCTGAATCGGCATGAAAACTCCTTAATTAGTGGCGGTCATCTCACCCGGCAGCGCGGCGCTCGCGGTCTGAGCACCTCCGCCCTGAGGCGCAGACTGCAACGGATGCGCGTCAAAGTATTTCCGTAACCCCTGATAAATCGCATCGGCGATCTGCTGCTGGAAGCCGTCGCTGCCTAGCAGGCGCTCTTCACCGTTATTGCTAATGAAGCCCGTTTCCACGAGGATGGACGGAATATCAGGTGAACGCAGAACGCCCAGGCTTGCATGTTCAGGACGACGTTTATGTAACACGCCCACGCTCTGCAACTGGTTCAACACGTTAGTGGCGACATCATACCCGACGCGCTGCGAATGACCGAACTGTAAATCCAGCACGGCCTGGCTCAGATACGGGTCGGACTGACTGTTCGCCAGCACGTCACCTGCGCCGCCCAGCAGTTCGGACTGCTTCTCGTGCTCTTCAAGCCAGTTAGCCATCTCACTGTTAGCACGGCGATTTGACAGCACCCAGACCGACGCGCCGGTGGCGTTGCGATTTGGTGCGGCGTCCGCGTGAATGGACACCAGGAAGTTCGCATTCTGCTTACGCGCCACGTCTGAACGCCCCATCACCGAGATAAAATAATCCCCGTCGCGGGTCAGCACGCCTTTGAACATCGGATCGTCGTTCAGCAGCGTGCGCAGCTTGCGGGCGATAGCGATGGTGACATTTTTCTCTTTCGTGCCGCCCGGCCCGATGGCACCGGGATCTTGTCCACCGTGACCGGCATCGATGGCGATAATCACTTTGTCACCGCTGACGGACGTGCGTCGTGCGGTGGCCGCCGGACGCGTCACCGTATTGCTGCTGGTGGCAGCGGTAATGCGATCGTTTTGCGATTTAAACGGGTTGCGGGCAGGCTCAGAAGGCTGCGGTGTATAAACAGGCTCTTCCACGCGCTTCGCGACAACCGGTGCAGGAGGAGGCGGCGGCGGCACGTCCGCATTGATGGTAAAGACCACCGTGTAGTTAGCGCCGTTTTTCTGCTTCACCGCCTGGGTTTTGCCCTTTTCGGTCAAATCGACCACCAGTCGTAAAGATTGGTCGTCTTTTGGCGTACCCGAGCGAATGCGTTTGACCAGGTTGTTACCGCTAAATTGCAGCGGCAGTCCCTGAATCACGCCCGACTGCTTGATATCCAGCGCCAAGCTGTGGCTGTCGATTTGTGAAAACGCATACTCAGGATCGCCCATAAAGCTGAAGGTAATACGGGCCTGGGAATCCCCGTTAGAGACCTGAATATCCGAGAGACTGGCGGCCCCGGCGTTCGCGCAGAGCAGTACCGTTGCAGCCAATAACCAACCTTTAACGCGACTAATCATCCCGTATCCCTAAGCTCAACCGGCTAAACGCGCCAGCAAAGAGTGACCTGATGAGGAAACAGCACTGATGCGCGCCTCACGCCCTTGTGCCTGGTAATCTAAGTGAATTTCGACATCCGGGTCAGGCAGCACACCCGCGCCTTGTTGCGGCCACTCCACCAGGCAAATGGCGTCGTTGGCAAAGTAATCGCGGATCCCCATAAATTCCAGCTCCTCGGGGTCCGCAAGACGGTATAAATCGAAGTGATACACCATCAAATTGTCGAGCGTATAGGGCTCGACCAGCGTGTAGGTGGGGCTTTTGACGTTCCCTTTGTGGCCTAACGCCTGTAAAAAACCACGGCTGAAGGTGGTTTTACCGGCGCCTAAATCACCGTACAGATAGATGACGGTCGCACCCTGACAGGCCTGCGCCACGCGCTTGCCGAGATCTAAAGTGGCTTCTTCGTCGGGTAAAGGAATCGCTCGATTAGTCATTTTCTACGTCAATCACATCCGGGTTAACAACACGCCTGAGCGTGCAAAAAAGATCGGTGGCCAGCATTCCGCGCGTTCCGTACTGCGCCGCAAGCCTGTCGGCGGCCGCGCCGTGTACCACGCAGCCGGCACAGGCTGCATCATAAGGGGTAAGTTTCTGTCCGAGCAATGCGCCGATGATGCCAGAGAGCACATCGCCCATTCCGCCGCTCGCCATGCCCGCGTTACCGGCATCGACGATCCCCATCGCGCCGGATTCACAGGCGACGATCGTGCCCGCCCCTTTCAGAACCGCAACACCTCCGTAACGTTTTACCAGACGCTGAGCAGAAAGTAAGCGATCCCTTTCAATTTCTGCAACGCTGCAATTGAGCAATCGCGCGGCTTCGCCGGGGTGTGGCGTCAGGATGCGATTGTGACGCTTATCAGGGTTGATTGCCAGAAGGTTCAGCGCGTCGGCGTCCCACAGCGTTACTTTACGAAAATTCCCCACCTTTTGAAGCGCCTGTTTGCCCCAGGCCTGTTGCCCAAGCCCCGGGCCAACCACCACCACATCCGCCCATTCGAGGCTGTCGTCCAGCGTCTGCGGCGTGAGTTCATGCACCATCAGCTCCGGGCGAGCGGTGATGAGTGGGGAAATATTTTCGCTGCGCGTCAGCACCCGCACCAGCCCGGCACCGCTGCGCAGTGCAGCCTCTCCGGCCATGCGGATAGCGCCCGCCGTGCCGTGGTCGCCCCCGATAATCACTAGCCTGCCGTGATCGCCCTTATGGGATGTCGGGCGACGCGGCGTGAGCCACTGCGCAAGATCCGTTTCATCAAAGCGGGTAATGTGCGTGTCCTGCCCCGCCAGCCAGCCGTCCAGCCCCAGGGCATTATGGTGAAGTTTGCCCACCACATCCCGGGCTTTTCCGGTCAGCAGGCCGGGTTTAAGGGCGATAAAGGTGATTGTGTGGGCAGCGTGAATCACCGCGCCCGGGGTAGCGCCGGTCTGGGCGATTAAGCCGGAGGGAATATCCAGCGCCACAACCGGCGCGGGATGCGCGTTGGCGCGCTCAATCAGGGCGGCTATCGGATCGCGCGGAGCGTTACGCAGCCCGGTGCCCAGCAGGCCATCGACGATCAGATCAATATCGTCCGGCCAGAGAATATCTGCGGCGTGGATAGTCCCGCCCGCATTGAGCCAGGCCTCGCGCGCGTCACTCGCCTCTTCCGGCAGCGGTTTATCGCTCTCCTGCGCCAGCAGGGTCACGCGAAGACCCGCCGCAACTGCCAGACGCGCCACCACGTAGCCGTCGCCGCCGTTATTGCCGTGCCCACTTAAGATGAGCCAGTGTGTCGCATCAGGGTACGCGTGGCGGGCAACGTTGAACCCCGCCTCGCCCGCGCGCTGCATCAGTTCAAAAAGGGTGATACCGAGACTGTCGGCGGCCTCTTTTTCGGCGCGCCGGAGGTCATCCGCATCCCAGATGGAATGTGGTATACTTGCGGGGTTTTTCTTCACAGTATGGTCCGTCATGTCACAGCCCCTCGATCTCAATCAGTTAGCGCAAAAAATTAAACAGTGGGGCGCTGAGCTTGGCTTCCAGAAAGTCGGCATTACGGACACCGACCTTTCCGCCAGCGAGCCGAAACTACAGGCCTGGCTGGACAAACAATACCACGGCGAAATGGAGTGGATGGCGCGACACGGCATGATGCGGGCGCGTCCACACGAGCTTTTGCCGGGCACGTTGCGGGTCATTAGCGTGCGGATGAACTATCTTCCCGCCAACGCGGCGTTTGCCCGTACCTTAAAAAATCCCTCTTTGGGTTACGTCAGCCGCTACGCCCTGGGGCGTGATTACCATAAACTTCTGCGTAACCGCTTAAAAAAACTCGGGGAAACTATTCAGCAGCACTGCGATTCGCTGAATTTTAGACCCTTTGTCGATTCTGCGCCTATTCTTGAGCGCCCGATCGCTGAAAAAGCCGGGCTTGGCTGGACAGGTAAGCACTCACTAATCTTGAGCCGCGACGCCGGGTCATTCTTCTTCCTCGGTGAACTGCTGATTGATTTACCGCTGCCGATAGACGGCCCGGTGGAAGAAGGATGCGGCCGCTGCGTGGCCTGCATGACCATCTGTCCGACCGGGGCGATTGTCGAGCCTTACACCGTCGACGCGCGCCGCTGCATCTCTTACCTCACCATTGAGCTTGAGGGCGCCATTCCGGAAGAGTTCAGGCCGTTAATCGGAAACCGCATCTACGGCTGCGACGATTGCCAGCTGATCTGCCCGTGGAATCGCTATTCGCAGCTAACCGACGAAGAGGACTTCAGCCCGCGTAAAGCGCTTCACGCCCCTGAGCTCATTGACCTGTTCGCCTGGACCGAAGCCTGGTTCCTGAAGGTGACAGAGGGTTCTGCGATTCGCCGTATTGGACATCTTCGCTGGCTGCGAAACGTTGCCGTTGCGTTGGGCAATGCTCCCTGGGATGAAGCAAATATCCAAGCGCTGGAAAGCCGTAGAGGTGAGCACCCACTTCTCGATGAGCACATAGAATGGGCGATTGCGCAGCAAATCGAGAAACGAAATGCCTGCGTAGTCGAAGTACAACTCCCGAAAAAGCAGCGTCTGGTGAGGGTGATCGAAAAAGGGCTTACCCGCGATGCGTGATATATTCACAGCCTGTGAATAAAAATCGAAACTCAGGCGTAGTCTGGCTTTGCAAACAGGTCAAGCGATCGCCATAGCATTTTTGAACGAAGTTTTATCCATTCTTTTCAATGGGTTGAAAGGATATCATTCACCCTGCTAAGGTTTTGACCTCTTCAGAACTGACATATGATCTGTGGATAAGTCTGTTTAAAAGAAAATTTCAGGCGCAATAGAAAACGTCCCCAACGAATCTTTTCGCTGTGGATATTCAGGAGATTGAGAAGAATTTGGAGCGGGAAACGAGACTCGAACTCGCGACCCCGACCTTGGCAAGGTCGTGCTCTACCAACTGAGCTATTCCCGCTTAATCTGTGTCTTTCAAGCTGCCACTGCGTTGGCTGCCTTCACTCACCTTAGTCACTTACTTGAGTAAGCTCCCAAAGGATTCGTTCAGCTGCCGCCTTGTTGCAACTCGAAATCCCACGATTTGGTGGTCCGTGCTGAAGAAGCACTTTCAAATTTTGGAGCGGGAAACGAGACTCGAACTCGCGACCCCGACCTTGGCAAGGTCGTGCTCTACCAACTGAGCTATTCCCGCTTGGGTGTTCTGGTGCTGCGCGTATCTGACGATACTTTCAAATTTTGGAGCGGGAAACGAGACTCGAACTCGCGACCCCGACCTTGGCAAGGTCGTGCTCTACCAACTGAGCTATTCCCGCAAATCTGTACTGCTTTTGCTGCTGTCGTAACGTGTAATTCTCTGTCGTTACGGGAGGCGCATTATACGAGAAATCCGTTTAGCTGCAACCCCCCTCAAAGGGATTTTTTTGAAATTAAGTTCAAATGCTTATTTAATCGGCAAGCTGAACAATTTAACGTCAAAAACCCGACCGCGCAAGGCGCCGGGTCTCAAAATCACAGCTTAATAAAGTTTTCGCGATAGTACGCCAGCTCTGCTACGGACTCACGAATATCGTCCATCGCCTGATGGGTGCCCTGCTTTTTGAAGCCGTCCAGAATTTCTGGTTTCCAGCGACGTGCCAGCTCTTTCAGCGTGCTCACATCCAGGTAACGGTAGTGGAAGTAGGACTCCAGTTCAGGCATGTACTTAAACAGGAAACGGCGATCTTGCCCAATGCTGTTGCCGCAAATCGGTGATTTTCCTGCCGGAACCCACTGTTTCAGGAACTCAATGGTCGCCAGCTCCGCGTCACGGTCGCCCTGGGTGCTGGCCTTCACGCGATCGACCAGGCCGCTGCCGGTATGGGTACGCACGTTCCAGTCGTCCATCAGCGCAAGTTGTTCATCGGATTGATGAACCGCAATCGTAGGCCCTTCCGCCAGGATATTCAGGTTGGCATCGGTGACCAGCGTGGCGATCTCAATTATGCGATCGCGCTCGGGATCCAGACCGGTCATCTCAAGATCAATCCAAATCAGGTTGTTTTCATCTGCGCTCATGTTATTTTCCACCTTCTCGTATAACCGGCAGTAGCGGGTTAACTAGTATTAATTAGAGTGTATCATAGAGGTTTTGCCCGTTACGGGCGACCAGGAGCCAGTGCGATTGAGTAAAAATAAACTCTCCAAAGGGCAGCAGCGCCGCGTTAAAGCCAACCACCAGCGCAGACTGAAAACCACTTCGGAGAAGGTCGATTACGACGACAACCTGTTTGGCGAACCCACCGAAGGCGTAGTGATCAGCCGTTTCGGTATGCACGCTGACGTGGAATCCGCTGACGGTAAAGTTCACCGCTGCAACATCCGTCGAACAATCCGCTCGCTGGTCACCGGTGACCGCGTGGTCTGGCGTCCGGGCAAAGAGGCGGCAGAAGGGGTTACGGTCAAAGGTATCGTTGAGGCCGTACATGAACGCACGTCCGTGCTCACCCGTCCTGATTTCTACGATGGCGTTAAGCCTATTGCGGCCAACATTAATCAGATCGTGATTGTTTCCGCTATCCTGCCGGAGCTGTCGCTCAATATCATAGACCGCTACCTTGTCGCCTGCGAAACCTTGCAGGTTGAGCCTATTATCGTGCTGAACAAAATCGATCTGCTGGATGACGAAGGCATGGCCTTTGTGAATGAGCAGATGGATATCTACCGCAATATTGGTTATCGCGTATTGATGGTGTCCAGCCACACCAAAGATGGCCTTAAGCCGCTTGAAGAGGCGCTGACCGACCGTATCAGCATCTTTGCGGGCCAGTCCGGCGTGGGTAAATCCAGCCTGCTGAATAACCTTCTCGGCCTCCAGCAAGAGATCCTGACCAACGACGTGTCCAATGTCTCGGGTCTGGGCCAGCACACCACCACCGCCTCGCGTCTGTATCACTTCCCGCACGGCGGCGACGTGATTGACTCCCCGGGCGTGCGTGAGTTCGGCCTGTGGCACCTCGAACCGGAACAAATCTTCAACGGGTTTGTCGAATTCCATGACTATTTAGGCGCGTGCAAATACCGCGACTGTAAACACGATAACGACCCGGGCTGTGCCATCCGCGAAGCGGTTGAGAACGGTGAAATTGCGGAAACCCGCTTCGAGAATTACCACCGCATTCTTGAGAGCATGGAAGACGTAAAAACGCGTAAAAACTTTTCTGATTCTGATAACTGACAACTAAGCTAAGCATCGCTAAAATCGTCCCCTTTTTTCAGGTTCCGGCGGCTTAACGCCGGATCAGGAACGACAAAACAATGGCCTGGAGGCTACCTTGTTAAACTCATTTAAACTTTCGCTTCAATACATTCTGCCAAAACTGTGGCTCACTCGCCTGGCGGGCTGGGGCGCGAGCAAACGAGCGGGCTGGCTGACCAAACTGGTCATCGACCTGTTCGTGAAATACTACAAGGTCGACATGAAAGAGGCGCAGAAGCCGGACACGGCAAGCTACCGCACCTTTAACGAATTCTTTGTGCGCCCGCTGCGTGACGAAGTGCGCCCGCTGAACACCGACCCTAACGTGCTGGTAATGCCTGCCGACGGCGTGATCAGCCAGCTTGGCAAAATCGAAAACGACAAGATTTTGCAGGCCAAAGGCCATAACTACAGCCTTGAAGCGCTGCTGGCCGGTAACTACATCATGGCCGATCTGTTCCGCAACGGTTCATTCGCCACCACCTACCTGTCGCCGCGCGACTATCACCGCGTTCACATGCCGTGCAACGGCATCCTGCGCGAAATGATTTACGTGCCGGGCGATCTGTTCTCCGTCAACCACCTGACGGCGCAGAACGTGCCGAACCTGTTTGCCCGTAACGAGCGCGTCATTTGTCTGTTTGATACTGAATTTGGTCCAATGGCGCAGATTCTGGTGGGCGCGACCATCGTAGGCAGCATCGAAACCGTCTGGGCGGGCACCATCACCCCGCCGCGCGAAGGCGTGATCAAGCGCTGGACGTGGCCTGCCGGGGAAGCGGAAGGCTCCGTGGCGCTGCTGAAAGGTCAGGAGATGGGCCGCTTCAAGCTGGGCTCAACGGTGATCAACCTGTTCGCGCCGGGCAAAGTTAACCTGGTCGAGCAGCTGGAAAGCCTGTCCGTGACGAAGCTGGGTCAGCCGCTGGCGGTATCTGCTGAAGCGTTCGTGACGCCAGCCGCCGAGCCTGCACCGCTGGCCGAAGAAGAGATTAAAGCCGAGCACGACGCCAGCCCGCTGGTTGACGACAAAAAAGACGAAGGCTAATAACAGAAGGATCGCTGACGTGCGCCCGATTATCGTTCTACTGGTGGCCTGGTGCCTCAGCATGGGGGCGTACGCAGCGACAGCCCCCGACTCAAAACAGATAACCCAGGAGCTGGAGCAGGCAAAAGCCGCGAAACCCGCTCAGCCCGAAACCGTTGAGTTACTCCAGGCCGCGCTGAACGCGCTTGAGGAGCGAAAAGGCTCCCTTGAGCGCGCCGAGCAGTACCAGCAGGTTATCGACAACTTCCCCAAACTCTCGCAAACCCTGCGCGCGCAGCTAACGAATCTGCGTGATGAACCGCGCCAGGTGCCCGCGGGCATGACCTCCGACGCGCTGAACCAGGAGATCCTCCAGGTCAGCAGCCAGCTTGTCGAAAAAAGCCGTCAGGCGCAGCAGGAGCAGGAGCGCGCCCGCGACATTGCCGACTCGCTCAACCAGCTTCCGCAGCAGCAGACCGACGCCCGCCGCCAGCTTAACGAGGTGGAACGCCGGGCCGGATCGCAGTCTGCAAACACCGCGCAAAATCTTAATCTCCAGGCCGAATCCGCGCGCCTCAAAGCGCTGGTGGATGAACTGGAGCTGGCGCAGCTCTCGGCCAATAACCGCCAGGAGCTGTCGCGGATGCGCTCGGAGCTGGCGCAAAAGCAGAGCCAGCAGCTTGATGCTTATCTTCAGGCCCTGCGTAATCAGCTAAACAGCCAGCGCCAGCGTGAAGCCGAGCGCGCGCTGGAAAGCACCGAACTGCTGGCGGAAAACAGCGATAACCTGCCAGCGGGGATCGTCGATCAGTTCAAGGTGAACCGCGAGCTTTCCGCCGCGCTGAACCAGCAGGCGCAGCGTATGGATCTGGTCGCCTCGCAGCAGCGCCAGGCCACCAATCAAACCTTGCAGGTCCGTCAGGCGCTTAACACCCTGCGCGAGCAGTCCCAGTGGCTTGGCTCCTCGAACCTGCTGGGCGAGGCGCTACGCGCCCAGGTGGCGCGCCTGCCGGAAATGCCAAAGCCGCAGCAGCTGGATACCGAAATGGCGCAGCTTCGCGTTCAGCGCCTGCACTTTGAAGATCTCCTCAACAAACAGCCGCAAATCCGCCAGATCCGTCAGGCGGACGGCCAGCCGCTTACCAGCGAGCAGAGCCGGATTCTGGAAGCGCAGATGCGCACCCAGCGCGAGCTGCTCAACTCGCTGTTGCAGGGCGGCGATACGCTCATTCTGGAACTCACCAAGCTAAAAGTGTCCAACAGCCAGCTTGAGGATGCGCTGAAAGAGGTCAACGAGGCGACGCACCGCTACCTGTTCTGGACCTCCGACGTGCGGCCCATGACCTTCGCCTGGCCGATTGAGCTGGTGCAGGATCTGCGCCGTCTGATCTCCCTGGATACCTTCAGCCAGCTGGGACAGGCAAGCGTTATGATGCTGACCAGCAAAGAGACCATCTTCCCGCTGATCGCCGCGCTGATCCTGGTGGGCTTTAGCATTTACTCGCGCCGGCACTTCACCCGATTCCTGGAACGTTCAAGCGCCAGAGTAGGCAAGGTGACGCAGGATCACTTCTGGCTCACGCTGCGCACCGTATTCTGGTCGATTCTGGTCGCCTCCCCGCTGCCGGTACTGTGGATGACGCTCGGCTACGGCCTGCGCGAGGCCTGGCCCTACCCGCTTGCGGTGGCGATTGGCGACGGCGTGACCGCCACCGTGCCGCTGCTGTGGGTGGTCATGATTTGCGCCACCTTTGCCCGTCCGAACGGCCTGTTTATCGCCCACTTTGGCTGGCCGCGTAACCGGGTGGCGCGGGCGATGCGCTATTACCTGATGAGCATCGGCCTGATCGTGCCGCTGATTATGGCGCTGATCATGTTCGATAACCTCAACGACCGTGAGTTCTCCGGCTCGCTGGGACGCCTCTGCTTTATGCTGATCTGCGGCGCGCTGGCGGTGGTAACGCTGAGCCTGAAGCGCGCGGGGATCCCGCTCTACCTCGATAAAACGGGCAGCGGCGACAACATGTTCAACCGCCTGCTGTGGAACCTGCTACTCAGCGCACCGCTGGCGGCGATCCTCGCGGCGGCCGTCGGGTATTTGGCAACGGCGCAGGCGCTGCTGGCACGTCTTGAAACCTCGGTCGCCATCTGGTTCCTGCTGCTGGTGGTGTATCACGTTATCCGCCGCTGGATGCTGATCCAGCGCCGTCGTCTGGCATTCGATCGCGCCAAGCACCGACGCGCCGAAATTCTTGCCCAGCGCGCGCGGGGCGAAGAAGAGCCAAACCATATCAACAGCACGGAAGGCACCACGGATGTTGACGAGGTCGAGCTGGATCTGGACGCCATCAGTACCCAGTCGCTGCGCCTGGTGCGTTCTATTCTGATGCTGATTGCCCTGCTGTCGGTGATTGTCCTGTGGTCAGAAATTCACTCCGCGTTTGGCTTCCTGGAGAACATCTCTCTGTGGGATGTGACCTCGACGGTGCAGGGTGTGGAAAGCCTGGAGCCGATCACGCTGGGCGCCGTGCTGATTGCGATTCTGGTGTTTATCATCACCACGCAGCTGATCCGTAACTTCCCTGCCCTGCTGGAGCTGGCCCTGTTGCAGCACCTGGATTTAACGCCGGGGACGGGGTATGCGATCACCACCATCACCAAGTATTTGATCATGCTGTTAGGCGGCCTGGTTGGCTTCTCGATGATTGGTATTGAGTGGTCGAAACTTCAGTGGCTGGTTGCCGCGCTGGGTGTGGGACTCGGGTTTGGCTTGCAGGAGATTTTCGCTAACTTTATCTCCGGCCTGATCATCCTGTTTGAAAAACCGATCCGTATCGGCGATACGGTGACGATCCGCGACCTGACCGGCAGCATCACCAAGATCAACACGCGTGCGACGACGATCAGCGACTGGGATCGCAAAGAGATCATCGTGCCGAACAAGGCGTTTATCACCGAGCAATTTATCAACTGGTCGCTGTCCGACTCCGTGACGCGTGTGGTACTGACCGTGCCTGCCCCGTCTGATGCCAACAGCGAAGAGGTGACGCAGATCCTTTACACCGCAGCAGAGCGCTGCTCGCTGGTGATCGACAACCCGCCACCGGAAGTGTTCCTCGTCGATTTGCAGCAAGGGATCCAGATTTTCGAGCTGCGTATTTACGCCGCCGAGATGGGACACCGTATGCCGCTGCGCCATGAGATCCACCAGCTGATTCTGGCAGGCTTCCGCGAGCACGGTATCGATATGCCGTTCCCACCGTTCCAGATGCGTCTGGAAACGCTGGATGGACGTAAGACGGGAAGAACGTTAACGTCAGCGGCGCGTAGCCGACCGGCGGGGAGTTTGTAGACGATAAAGAACAATTTCACCGTCTTTGTTGCCGGGTGGCGCTACGCTTACCCGGCCTACAATCGTAAATTACATCAACAGCATCATTCATTGCAGGCCCGTGCAGGCGCAGGGCCGCCGGACAAAGCGTGCCAGCCCACTTTGTTAGCGGCCTGTAGATACCGCTCATTTAATGATTACAGGCAAAGCTGATAGCGGATGAAAAATTGCCACAGCCAGTATCCGCTAATAAGGAAAGTCAGCAAATAAATGAACCAATATCGTTTTCTTCTAATGAGCAGGGCATAAATCGCCGGAAAGAATACAGGTAAAGAAAAGACGACTCCGACATCACGAATATCATCATTGACAATAGCTCTCATAAGATCGCAAATGTTATGCACTTCGCCTGTGCCTATCCACCACTCTTTGTCCTGAGCAGAGCATATTCCAATCCAAAACAGGGATACCACAAACCATAAAATGCCAAGCGTGAATACTTTCCATGTCATTATTCATTCTCCAGCATTTTCATTATAGTCTCTTTCTTTTTGATAATCTGACGTCCCTATTCACTGTATTCACGCGTTAGCGAGCCTTTAGGTGCATGAATAGAATTAATGATATCTTCTGCACTTCTTTTTAACCCACGATTATAACGAGAACCGGCAAGTATGATTTTTTCGTCCGTAAGGACAGCCGTATTGATACCCGGGTTGTCATACAAAATTAAGTCACGTAAGTGGAAGGCAACAACACGGATATTGAAACTATTATCTAACAAGCATTGCGCAAGACGAAACTGCTGGAAATGATCCAGTGTTTCAGGATCGATGCCCAGAGTCTGGGCAGCAACGCCAAGTTGAATAGCGATGGAGCCAACAGAGGTGGGATTAGAGTATTTATTCTTTTCATTTAATACTTCATCTATCACTTGCCTGGCTTGCAAAACACCCAACCCTTTAAACCTTTCCGGCATCCCTCCCACTTCGGATACTGCAACCCCAGCAAGAAGTACGGCTGGGATTTGTGCTTCAAAAGCATATTGCTTGATCATATTTCTATGGTAAATAAGCCACGCGCTTTTATAAATCCATAAATATGCATCACCGGTCAGATATTCCCAACTGGTAGGAATGATATACCAACGAAAAGCATCGAAACCATCCCAATGGGGAAATCCAAATTTATCGACCCTACAAAAAAGTAAGTCTTTCATCATTGTCTCGCTTTTAAAAAGAGGATGATAAAATACCACCCCACATTTTTTTAAGCGTGACAGCCACGACAATAATTAACAAACAGGAAAGTAAATTCACATACCATTTATACGTTGAAACTAATCTATAAATGGTATGGATATATACTTCACACAAATCAGAACGTATTTACTCAGGCGCGATCCACCGTAAACGCAATCACGTCGCCCAGCTGCTCTGCACCCAGCGCCAGCATTACCAGACGATCGACCCCCAGCGCCACGCCGGAGCAGTCTGGCAGACCGGCTTTTAACGCCTCCAGCAGATTGGTATCGATGGGCTGCTGCGGCAGACCGCGGGCGGTACGCTTGCGGTTGTCCTGCTCGAAACGCTGCTGCTGTTCGCGCGCGTCGGTCAGCTCGTGGAAACCATTCGCCAGCTCGATGCCTTTGTAGTACACCTCGAAGCGCTCGGCCACGCGGTGATCTTCGGTGCTGATTTGCGCCAGTGACGCCTGGCTTGCCGGGAAGTGATAGACAAACGCCGGACGGTCTTTACCAATCTGCGGCTCAACGCCAAAGGTGAACAGCAGTTGCAGCAGCGTATCACGATCCTCTTCGGTGTCCGCGACGTTGCTCAGATCCAGTTTTGCCGCGACTTCGCGCAGCTGGGTTTTGTCCGCTGACAGCGGATCGATCTCCAGATAGCGCTGGAACGCCTGCTGGTAGGAGAGCGTTTCGGCTTCGGCGCAGTCGAGCACCTGTTGCAGCAGATCGTCCACCTCGTTCATCAGGCGGTACATATCATAATGCGGGCGATACCACTCCAGCATGGTGAATTCCGGGTTGTGGTGACGTCCCATCTCTTCATTACGGAAGCTGCGGCACAGCTGATAGACCGGGCCACATCCCGCCGCCAGCAGGCGCTTCATGTGGTATTCCGGGCTGGTCATCAGATACAAATTCATGCCCTGAGAGTGGCCTGGGCCAACAAAACGGGTTTCGAACGGGACCAGATGAATATCGGTTACCGTTGCCTGGCTCATGCACGGCGTTTCCACCTCAAGCACGCCGCGATCGGCAAAGAAACGGCGAATTTCCGCCATGATTGCAGCGCGTTTTAACAGGTTTGGGATGGACGCGCTCGGCTGCCAGGTGGCCGTTTCGCTCATGAGTTTTTCTCCGATATCAAACAAGGGCACGAAGTCTACTCGTTAGCCGGGACAGAGACAAATTTTGCGCAGTAAAAGGGCGGATTTCATTGATAGAAATAATTCCGTGACGCAATTCATCAATCTCAATGATAAATCGCTGGAGATAACAGCAAAAAAATCGAACACGTCAAATTTCCCTCATTTACACGCGGTTATACTGTTTTACCCATAAAGGAGCAGTGGATACGCTTTCGCGATAGCCCGTTCGGGCAGGTGAACTACCTTTAGGTCATCGCATTGCGAAATAACAAAAATCTGGAGGAATGTCGTGCAAACCTTTCAAGCCGATCTTGCCGTAATAGGCGCTGGCGGAGCTGGATTACGCGCTGCGATTGCCGCAGCACAGGCGAATCCCAACGCTAAAATCGCTCTGATTTCAAAAGTCTACCCGATGCGCAGCCACACGGTTGCCGCAGAAGGAGGATCCGCCGCCGTTGCGCAGGATCATGACAGCTTCGAATACCATTTCCACGACACGGTTGCAGGGGGCGACTGGCTTTGCGAACAGGATGTCGTTGATTATTTCGTGCACCATTGCCCGACGGAGATGACCCAGCTTGAACAGTGGGGATGCCCGTGGAGCCGCCGCCCGGACGGCAGCGTGAACGTTCGCCGCTTCGGTGGTATGAAAATCGAACGTACCTGGTTCGCCGCCGATAAAACCGGCTTCCACATGCTGCATACCCTGTTCCAGACCTCCCTCCAGTTCCCGCAAATTCAACGCTTTGACGAACATTTCGTTCTCGATATCCTCGTGGATGACGGCGAAGCGCGCGGTCTGGTGGCGATGAACATGATGGAAGGCACGCTGGTGCAGATCCGCGCGAAAGCGGTGGTGATGGCAACCGGCGGCGCGGGCCGCGTGTATCGCTACAACACCAACGGCGGCATCGTGACCGGCGACGGGATGGGCATGGCGCTCAGCCACGGCGTCCCGCTGCGCGATATGGAGTTCGTGCAGTATCACCCAACCGGGCTGCCGGGTTCCGGCATCCTGATGACGGAAGGCTGCCGCGGTGAAGGCGGCATTCTGGTCAATAAAAACGGCTATCGCTATTTGCAGGATTACGGCATGGGTCCGGAAACCCCGCTCGGCGAGCCGAAGAACAAATACATGGAACTCGGCCCGCGCGACAAGGTGTCTCAGGCGTTCTGGCACGAGTGGCGCAAAGGCAACACCATCCCAACGCCGCGCGGCGACGTGGTCTATCTCGACCTGCGCCATCTGGGCGAGAAGAAGCTGCTGGAGCGTCTGCCGTTCATCTGCGAACTGGCGAAAGCCTACGTGGGTGTCGATCCGGTGAAAGAGCCGATCCCGGTCCGTCCTACCGCGCACTACACCATGGGCGGTATCGAAACCGATGGGCAGTGTGAAACCCGCATTAAAGGGCTGTTCGCCGTGGGCGAGTGTTCCTCTGTGGGGCTGCACGGGGCGAACCGTCTTGGCTCGAACTCGCTGGCGGAGCTGGTGGTGTTTGGCCGTATGGCGGGCGAGCGCGCGATGGAGCGTGCGGCAACGGCGGGCGAAGCCAACGACAGCGCGCTGGATGCGCAGGTGGCGGACGTTGAAAAACGCCTTAAAGACCTGGTAAACCAGGAGGGCAGCGAAAACTGGTCGAGGATCCGTGACGAGATGGGCCTGTCAATGGAAGAGGGCTGCGGTATCTACCGTACCCCGGAGCTGATGCAGAAAACCGTCGACAAGCTGGCGGAGCTCCAGGAGCGCTTCAAGCGCGTGCGCATCACCGATACCTCCAGCGTCTTCAATACCGACCTGCTCTACACCATCGAGCTGGGGCACGGCCTGAACGTGGCCGAATGTATGGCGCACTCGGCGCTGGCGCGTAAAGAGTCGCGCGGCGCGCATCAGCGTCTGGATGAAGGCTGTACCGAACGTGATGACGTCAATTTCCTGAAACATACCCTCGCCTGGCGCGATGCGGACGGCACCACCCGTCTGGACTATAGCGACGTGAAGATCACCACGCTGCCGCCGGCGAAACGTGTTTACGGTGCAGAAGCAGAAGCCGCCGATAAGAAGGAGAAGGCGAATGGCTGAGATGCAAAAACTGAAAGTGGAAGTGGTGCGTTACAACCCGGAAGTGGACGCCGCACCGCACAGCGCTTTCTACGAAGTTCCTTACGACGAGCAAACCTCCCTGCTGGACGCGCTCGGCTATATTAAAGATAACCTCGCGCCGGACCTGAGCTACCGCTGGTCCTGCCGCATGGCGATCTGCGGCTCCTGCGGCATGATGGTCAACAAGGTGCCGAAGCTGGCCTGTAAAACCTTCCTGCGCGAATACACCAAAGACATCAAGGTGGAAGCGCTGGGTAACTTCCCGATTGAGCGCGATCTGGTGGTCGATATGACCCACTTTATCGAAAGCCTGGAGGCGATTAAGCCTTACATCATCGGTAACCCGCGCACGCCGGATCAGGGGCCAAACACCCAGACGCCCGCGCAGATGGCGAAATACCATCAGTTCTCCGGCTGCATCAACTGCGGCCTGTGCTACGCCGCCTGTCCACAGTTTGGCCTGAACCCGGAGTTCATCGGCCCGGCCGCCATCACCCTGGCGCACCGCTATAACGAAGACAGCCGCGATCGCGGCAAAAAAGAACGCCTGGCGCAGCTTAACGGCCAGAACGGCGTCTGGAGCTGTACGTTTGTGGGTTACTGCTCCGAAGTGTGTCCGAAGCACGTCGATCCGGCCGCCGCTATTCAGCAGGGGAAAGTGGAAAGCTCGAAAGACTTTCTTATCGCTACCCTGAAACCACGCTAAGGAGTGCATGATGACGACTAAACGCAAAGCCTACGTGCGGCCAGTGCCGTCCACCTGGTGGAAAAATCTGCCGTTTTATCGCTTCTATATGCTGCGTGAAGGCACCGCTGTTCCTGCGGTCTGGTTCAGCATTGAACTGATGTACGGCGTGTTCGCCCTGAAGCACGGCCCGGAAACCTGGATGAGTTTTGTGGGCTTCCTGCAAAACCCGATCGTGGTGATCCTGAACCTCATCGTGCTGGCAGCGGCTCTGCTTCATACCAAAACCTGGTTTGAACTGGCGCCAAAAGCGGCGAACATCATCGTAAAAGGCGAGAAAATGGGGCCAGAGCCGGTTATCAAAGGGCTTTGGGCAGTGACGGCGCTCGTCACTGTTGTCATCCTGTTTGTCGCGCTGTTCTGGTAAGGAGACTACCGTGATCAATCCAAATCCAAAACGTTCTGATGAGCCGGTCTTCTGGGGTCTGTTTGGCGCAGGCGGCATGTGGAGCGCGATTATCGCACCGGTTATCATCCTGCTGGTCGGCATTATGCTGCCGCTGGGGCTGTACCCCGGCGATGCGCTGAGCTACGAGCGCGTGCTGGCGTTCGCGAGCAGCTTTATTGGCCGCGTGTTCATCTTCCTGATGATTGTCCTGCCGCTGTGGTGCGGCCTGCACCGTATTCATCACGCGATGCACGACCTGAAAATCCACGTCCCGAACGGCAAGTGGGTGTTTTACGGTCTGGCGACCATCCTGACCGTGGTCACGCTGATTGCCGTCGTGACCCTCTGACCGCTAAACCCGCCGCACGGCGGGTTTTTTCTTTCTGCCCCTTCCCTGTTGCGGGTAAATCCCGCAGTCTAAGGCACTCTCTCGACCTGCGATTAAGGAAGATGACCCATGAAAAAATCCCTGTGCTGCGCCCTGCTGCTCACCGCCACCGGCTCTGCGTTTGCCGGTACGTTGTCAGACAAGCAGCTGGCTGACGTGGTGGAACAGACCATCATGCCGCTGATGAAAACCCAGTCCATTCCGGGCATGGCCGTCGCGGTCATTTATCAGGGCAAGCCGCACCTCTTTACCTTCGGGAAGGCGGATGTCGCCGCCGGAAAGCCCGTCACGCCGCACACCCTTTTTGAGCTTGGATCTATCAGCAAAACCTTCACCGGCGTGCTGGGCGGCGACGCGATTGCGCGCGGAGAGATTTCCCTGAGCGATCCGGCTACCCGATACTGGCCGGCGTTGACCGGCAAACAGTGGCAGGGAGTCCGCCTGCTGGATCTGGCGACCTATACCGCGGGCGGCCTGCCGTTGCAGGTACCGGATGAGGTGAAGGACGACGCCTCGCTGCTGAATTTCTACCAGACCTGGCAGCCGCAGTGGAAGCCGGGCACCACGCGGCTGTACGCCAATGCCAGCATCGGCCTGTTCGGCGCGCTGGCGGTAAAACCGTCCGGCATGAGCTTCGAGCAGGCGATGGATGCGCGGGTCTTTAAGCCGCTTAAGCTGGAGCACACCTGGCTCAGGGTGCCGTCATCCGAAGAGCAGCACTACGCCTGGGGCTATCGCGACGGTAAAGCGGTACACGTGTCGCCGGGAATGCTCGACGCGGAGGCCTACGGCGTGAAAACCACCGTTGGCGATATGGCGAGCTGGGTGATGGCGAACATGAAGCCGGATGCTATTCAGGATGCCTCATTGAAGCAGGGTATCAAGCTCGCACAGACCCGCTACTGGCACGTCGGCTCGATGTATCAGGGACTGGGCTGGGAGATGCTGGACTGGCCGGTAGAGGCCAGAACGGTGGTCGACGGCAGCGATAATAAGGTCGCCCTTGCGCCGCTGCCTGCGCAGGAAGTAACGCCTCCAGCGCCGCCGGTGAAAGCCTCGTGGGTGCATAAAACCGGCTCTACCGGCGGGTTTGGCGGCTACGTTGCGTTCATTCCTGAGAAAGAGGTCGGCATCGTGATGCTCGCGAACAAGAGCTACCCGAATCCGGCGCGGGTCGAGGCGGCGTATCGTATTCTCGACGCGCTTAAATAAAACAGCGCCGGGTGGCGCTAGCGCTTACCCGGCCTACAAAATCTTCTCTATCCGTCCCCGCTTTTTCCCTGCTGTCATCTACACTTATCAAAAAACCAGTAAGGAAACACCTATGCGCATTTTGCCTGTTATTGCAGCAGTAACAGCCGCGTTTTTAGTGGTTGCCTGTAGTTCACCCACCCCGCCTCCCGGCGTCACCGTCGTCAGCAGTTTTGATGCTCAACGCTTCCTCGGCACCTGGTATGAAATCGCTCGTCTGGACCATCGATTTGAACGCGGATTAGAAAAAGTCACCGCCACGTACAGCGCGATGGACGATGGCGGAATTCAGGTGGTGAATCGCGGCTACAACCCGGATCGGGGCATGTGGCAGCAGACGACGGGCAAAGCCTACTTCACCGGCAGCCCAAACCGCGCCGCGCTGAAGGTGTCGTTTTTCGGGCCGTTCTACGGCGGGTATAACGTGATTGCGCTCGACAGAGAGTACCGCCACGCGCTGATTTGCGGGCCGGATCGCGACTACCTCTGGATACTCTCCCGCACGCCGACCATTTCGCCAGAAATGAAGCAGCAGATGCTGGACGTCGCGACCCGGCAAGGGTTTGATGTGACGAAATTAATCTGGGTTGAGCAGCCCCATTAATGGGTGCTGAGCTTCAGTCCAATAATCCCGGCGACGATTAACGCGAGGCTGGCGATACGCGCCAGACTCGCCGATTCCCCGAGCAGTAAAATCCCCGTAATGGCCGCACCGACGGCACCGATCCCCGTCCAGACCGCATAGGCCGTGCCGACCGGCAGCGTGCGCATGGCCCAGGACAGCAGCGCTATGCTGACAATCATCGCCGCGACCGTAATCAGGCTCGGCACGAGGCGGGTAAAACCGTGGGTATATTTCAGGCCAATCGCCCACACAACTTCCAGCAAACCGGCGATAACAAGAATGATCCAGGACATAGATGGCTCCTTAACTTAAATGAAGTTGGGGCCGTCCCCGATGAAAGATGCGCTTACGGGTCGTCCAGTAAGGCAGAGATTAGGCGTTATATTTTGGTTAACGAACGATTTTTTTTCAATCTGTTTATTTCGCGGAGGTTAAGCGCCGAAATAGCCTCAGTATGGCGCGGAGTTCACGCATTTAGCACTCATCCGACTTCTCTATCATGGTGTGCTTTCTGATGGCAGGAAGCCAAACCACCAGCCGACTGCGAATACACCATGTTCAAAATTTTATTGATTGACCGTTGTCACTTCACCCGCGCCGGGTTTGAAGCTTGGCTCAATCATTCAGGCCTTTTTCCGGGCAATTACGTTGTAACCGGATTAAATAACCTCTTCCTTGCCAGAGAGCATATCTTGCAGTGGAAACCCACGCTGGTGATCGCCGACCTGAACGGCTTCAGGCAGGATATTCACCCTGTCCAGCAGATTGCCTCGTTGCTTAAAGCCTGTGAAACGCAGCCCTTTATTTTGCTGCAATCGGGTGATGAACGGGAAACGGCTGAAACGCTCGGGGCATTTCCCGTCTGGTCTTCCCTGCTCAAAAAGACCGATCTGGACACCCTGGCCGCTGTCATAAATGATGCCCTGACCTCCTGCGCCAGCATTGAAATACCGCACGTTGCGGCACCGCTATTAACGCGTCAGGAAGAGAAAGTGCTGAATATGTGGATGGATGGCGCCAGTAATCAGAAGATTGCCAGCTATTTGAGCATCAATGGAAAAACGGTTTACACCTATAAACGCAATATCCGCATGAAGCTGCATATGGATACCCGCTTTTCACCGTTCTTATCGCCTCAGGAAGTGGAAAACTGACGGTACGATGCGATATCACGCCGTACCGTCATTGCTTCATTAGTTCTGAGCTTTGGTCGCTGCACCGGAAATTGCACTACCACCGTCAGAAATATCTTCCCCAACACCGCGGGTGGTATTACATGCTGTCAGCACTGAAGAAAGCACCAGGACAGAAAAGATCGCTGCAATTGTTTTCTTAACCATAATATCGTCCTTTTATAGCCAAAGTTATTTTGTGTATAGCAAATTAAGGATAGACAAGATCCAGACGTTTGACGGAAAAGGCGATATTTTTAGGAGAATTGGAAGTAATCAGCTGGCAGGAATAACAAAAAAATCAGGCGCAGCGGGCGCTGCG
Organism: Enterobacter asburiae; assembly: GCF_021440515.1. Taxonomy (GTDB): domain Bacteria; phylum Pseudomonadota; class Gammaproteobacteria; order Enterobacterales; family Enterobacteriaceae; genus Enterobacter; species Enterobacter asburiae_E. Next base: position 56,301 of record NZ_JAKCMV010000013.1, read on the forward strand.
CCTTAATCATTTACATGAATTACTTCACGCGAGATACGTATTCGCCGGAGCGGGTATCTACTTTGATCACTTCGCCAGTCTGTACGAACAGGGGAACTTTAACCACTGCACCGGTAGACAGCTTGGCTGGCTTACCGCCAGTCCCTGCGGTGTCACCTTTCAGACCTGGATCGGTTTCAACGATTTCCAGCTCAACGAAGTTTGGTGGAGTCACAGCGATTGGCTGGCCGTTCCACAGGGTCACGATGCACTCTGCCTGATCCAGCAGCCATTTCGCGCTATCGCCTACCGCTTTCTCGTCAGCAGACAGTTGTTCGAAAGTGGAGTTGTTCATGAAGTGATAGAACTCACCGTCGTTGTACAGGTAGGTCAGGTTCATATCAACAACGTCTGCGCCTTCAGCGGAGTCGGTTGATTTGAAGGTTTTCTCTACGCGAGTACCGGTCAGCAGGCGGCGCAGCTTAACGCGCGCGAATGCCTGGCCTTTACCTGGTTTAACGAATTCACTGGCTTCAACCGCGTACGGTTCGCCATCCATCATGATTTTAAGACCAGCACGAAAATCGTTGCTATAGTAAGTCGCCATAAGGCCCTCTGAAAATTGTTAACTGGTAGCTAAGCCACAAAATGGCGCATATTGTAACCCTAAATACCCCGTCCAGAGAAGATTGGTTATCGCAACTTGCCGATGTAATCACCAGTCCTGATGAATTATTGCGTCTTGTCGAGCTGGATAAGCACGAAAGTCTGCTCGCAGGCCGCGAAGCAAAACGCCTCTTTCCCCTGCGCGTACCCCGCGCGTTTGTTGCACGCATGGAGAAAGGTAATCCTGACGATCCGCTGCTAAAACAGACCCTTACCTTGCAGGACGAGTTTGTCACCGCACCGGGCTTCAGCACCGATCCGCTGGAAGAGCAGAACAGCGTTGTGCCCGGGTTGCTGCACAAATACCAAAACCGTGCCCTGCTGCTGGTGAAGGGCGGCTGCGCGGTAAATTGCCGCTATTGCTTCCGTCGCCACTTCCCGTACGCCGACAATCAGGGCAATAAGCGCAACTGGCAGACGGCGCTGGACTACATTTCGGCGCATCCGGAGCTCGACGAGATTATCTTCTCCGGCGGCGATCCGCTGATGGCCAAAGATCACGAGCTGGACTGGCTTATCACCCAGCTTGAGGCCATCCCGCATATCAAACGCCTGCGCATTCACAGCCGTTTACCCATCGTCATTCCCGCCCGTATCACCGACGAGCTGGTGTCGCGCGTCGAACGTTCGTCCCTGCAAATTCTGCTGGTTAACCACATTAACCATGCCAGGGAAGTTGACGAGGCGTTTCGCCAGGCGATGCGTCGCCTGCGCAACGCGGGCGTGACGCTGCTAAACCAGAGCGTGCTGCTGCGCGGGATTAATGACGATGCGCGTACTCTGGCGAACCTCAGCAATGCGCTGTTTGATGCTGGCGTGATGCCCTATTACCTGCACGTGCTGGATAAAGTTCAGGGCGCTGCGCACTTTATGGTGTCTGACGATGACGCCCGCGCCATCATGCGCGAGCTGCTGACGCTGGTGTCAGGCTATATGGTGCCAAAACTGGCGCGGGAGATTGGCGGTGAGCCAAGTAAAACGCCGCTGGATCTCAGGCTGAATCAGGGCGCGTAGCGCTATGTCAGGGGGAATGTCGCTATTTAATCAGGTCATCCCCGGCCACTAACCCCAGCTCAAACCCGGTGGCTAAGACAAACAACAGAATTAACCACCTGGGGATTTTCCGGTTAACGCGCGAGAACGCTTTCTGCACGGGTTGAGAAGTCGGCCCGGCGTGGACGGCAGGCTCAGCGTCCAGCGTTTCGACGCGCGTGTCCGCAGGCACGATAAAACCTTTGCTGCGCACCGTCACGATGATGTCAGTGCTCAAGCCCGATTTTTTAAGCGACTTACGCAAAAGAGAAATATTTTGATAAAAGGTATTTTGCGACACCACGATACCGCGCGACTGCCAGACCACCTCCATAAAACTGTCCCTGGAAACGACCTCGCCTCTTTTTTCTAGCAACAGCTGTAAACATCGTGCCGTCGGAGCGTGAAGTGTAATAATTCTCGTTTGATCGTCCAGCGGCCTTAATTCACAAGAATGCGCATCAAAAATTATTTCACCATTAATCATAAATAAATTCATAGACATGGTTCGATAGCCATCCCTGTTGGTTGAATTAAGATAATCGATAATCGTCCTTCCCGGACTGTTTTTAAATCGAACGCAGGAACAAACGGAGGTAAAAACATCCATTCACAGTATTTATTCCAATGGAAAGAAACATCCTATCATAATAACCCGGATATAAAAAAGGGGCCTGTTTCCTGGAGAAGCTGAAATGAACAGCGTGACATATAGGAGGAGTATATTAATCCAGTTATTTTCTGATTTTATTCTTCCCTTTCCGATTTGTTCCGGGACAGGTCATTTTACCCCTTTCAGTGTGCTAAGATGCGGTCCGAAATTCGGTCTGACAACATTCCTGACACATATATTATTTGCCAGGTATATAGACTTTTCGCCTAAGTATAATCCACGCAAATAAAGTCACTTTCATATATAAGGATAATATCTATTACATGGGAAACGATCTCTATCGCAAGGAAGCGATTGATTATAAAAAGAACCACTGGAAAGGAAATGCTTTATTGCTGGCCGGGATGCCCGCAGGGTTAATCAGCCTGATCGCTTTCGCATTTATCCTTATTTTGATCTCTACGCTCACCTTTTGCAGCTATACGCAGCGGATAGACGTGCGCGGTGAGGTGATTTCCCTGCCTCATTCCATCAACGTGTTCGCGCCTCAGCAGGGTTTCGTGGTGAAAAAGCACGTCGAAACGGGCGATATTGTCAGCAAAGGCGCGCCGCTGTACGAGCTGGACGTGTCCCGTTATACCGTCAACGGGAACGTCACCGACGCACTCAACGCCGTAATTAGCGCTAAAATCACCAACGCTGAAGAGATCATCGAGAAAATCCGCGAAAACAAAGCCGAAACCCTCGATGCGCTGGATACCCAGGTCAGACAGTATGAAAGCTCGCTCAAAGAAACCACCGCCATGCTGGCAAACGCGGATGCCGGGCTAAAAAAAATGAAAAGCAACCTGACCAGCTATGATTCCTATCTCAAGCAGGGGCTTATCACCAAAGATCAGTATAACTATCAGCACTCTTTATATTTCCAGCAGCAAGGCACCTATCAGTCGCTGGTGAGCCAAAAAATGCAGCTTGATTCCCAGCTTACGCAGCTGAAAAGCGACCGGATTATTAAAGCGGCAGATTTCGACAATCAAATTTCTACCCAAAAAAACCAGATCAACGATTATAAAAATCAGGAAGTGGAATCGAATGCCAATGGCAACGCGGTGATAAAAGCGACGGCAGCGGGTAAAGTTGAATCTGTCGCCGTAACCGTTGGGCAAATGGTCGATAAAGGCAGCAGTCTGGCGCAAATTAAACCCACCGGGAATATAGAATATTATCTGATCCTGTGGCTGCCGAATAATAGTCTTCCCTACGTGAAGCCAGGGGATATTGTCAATATTCGCTACGACGCGTTTCCGTCGGACAAATTTGGTCAATTCCCCGGCGAAGTGGTTTCCCTGTCGTCGGTGCCGGCCTCGCGTCAGGAAATGGCGGAATACACTAACGTCGCCACCGGCTCCAGCCAGCAGGAGCTGGCGCTGTATAAAGCCATCGTAAAAATTAAAAATACGACATTTCACTACAACGGAAAAACCCTTGAACTCTCCAACGGCTTAAAAGCCCAGGCGATAGTATTTCTGGAAGAGCGCCCGCTATATATGTGGATGTTCACGCCGGTTTATAAGATTGCACAAAGCGTGAGTGGCCCACTTCATGAATAAGATATTGTTTAACTCCATTACGGAAAAACTGAATTTTTCCTTACGGAAAACCACGCCGGTGATTTTGCAGTCTGAAGCCTCCGAATGCGGTATCGCCTGTCTGGCAATGATTGCGGGCTACTACGGTCTGTCCATCGACCTGTTTAACTTCCACCAGCGCTTTGGCAGCCCTTCTCAGGGGGTGTCGCTGCTCTCATTAAGCCAGACCGCACAGCGCGCCGGGCTGCAAAACCGCGCGCTGACGCTGGATCTCGATGAGATCAAGCAGCTGAAGTTGCCCTGCGTGCTGCACTGGGGCATGAACCACTACGTGGTCTTAACCAACGTGAAGAAATCGAGCTTTATCGTCCACGATCCGGCGCTCGGCAAACGGGTGATTGGGATGCAGGAGATGTCGAACTTCTTCACCGGCGTGGCGCTTGAGCTGTGGCCCGACCAAAGCTTTAAGCAGGAAACGGCGAAATCCCGCTTACGTCTGCTGGATCTGATGCGCAATATCGTGGGGCTGAAAAGCACCCTGATCAAAATCTTCGCCCTCTCGGTGATGATTGAGGCCATCGGCCTGCTGCTGCCCGTGGGGACACAGCTGGTCACCGATCATGTGATTATGGCCCACGACCAGAGCCTGCTGGCGGTGATCTGTATCGGGCTGGTGTCGTTTATCCTGTTTCGCACCTTCATCAGCATGCTGCGGGCCTGGACATCGTTAACGCTGAACACCCTGACCGACATCCAGTGGAAAACCACCCTGTTCGATCACTTGACCCGCCTGCCGCTGTCGTTTTTTGAAAAACGCCATCTGGGGGATATTCAGTCGCGCTTCTCCTCGCTGGATACCATTCGATCCACCTTCACCAACAGCATCGTATCGGGGGTGATCGACTCGATCATGACGGTTGGGCTGCTGATCATGCTCTCGCTGTACGGCGGCTGGCTGGTCTGGGTGGTCGTTGGGTTTACCGCCTGTTACGCCATCATGCGTCTGGCGACCTACCGCTTCTACCGTCAGGTTTCTGAGGAGCAGGTGATCAAAGGGGCGCGTTCCAGCTCGCACTTTATGGAAACGCTCTACGGTATTGCCACCGTAAAAGCGCTGAATCTCAAGGAGCGTCGCTCCAAAAACTGGCTGAATATCAACATCGACGCCTGCAACGCCGGGATCAAACAAACCCGCTTTGACATGATGTTCAGCGGGATCAACACCTTTATCTCGACTATCGATCAGGTGGCAATCCTGTGGCTCGGCGCCGTGATGGTGATCGACAATAACATGACGCTTGGGATGTTTATGGCCTTCAACGCCTATCGCGGCCAGTTCTCCCAGCGGGCGTCGAGCCTGATCGACCTGGTGATGCAGGTGCGGATGCTCTCATTGCACAATGAACGTCTGTCGGAAATTGCCTTTAGCGAGCCTGAGGCGGAAATGCCGGTTCGCCGCGTCTTTGAAGAGAATGCCGGCGTCAAGCTGGAGCTTAAAAACCTGAGCTACCAGTACGATCCTTTCTCTCAGCCGATATTCGCGAATCTGGATCTGACCATTACGCCGGGCGAGTCTCTGGCGCTGGTCGGCCCGTCCGGGGTGGGGAAAACCACGCTGCTGAAGGTGATGTGCGGCCTGCTCGCCCCCACCAGCGGGGACGTGTTAGCCAACAACCTCGATATCAACAAAATCGGCCTCAACAACTACCGCCTGAGCACCGCCTGCGTGTTGCAGGAAGACCGCCTGTTCTCCGGCTCTATCGCGGAAAACATCTGCGGGTTTGAAGACAACGCCGATCAGGCGTTTATCGAAGCCTGCGCGCGTAACAGCAATATTCACGACGAGATTATGAACATGCCGATGGGCTACGAAACGCTGATTGGCGAGCTGGGGCTGGGCATTTCCGGCGGACAAAAACAGCGTCTGCTGATCGCACGCGCCCTTTACCGTAAACCGAACATTCTGTTTATGGACGAGGCGACCAGCCACCTCGATTTGAATAACGAATCCTGCATCAATCAGGCGATTTCAGGCCTGAGCATTACCCGCGTGATCGTTGCACACCGGCCATCGACGATTGCGTCCGCCGATCGCGTGGTCGATTTATCGGCATACCGCACGCAACGTCACGCCCATTAACCGGAAAAGGAACTCTACGATGGCCATTACAGGCATAAATACCGCCCCTATTAAAAAAGATAACCGTCTGCACGTCATGACGTTTAAATTCCGCGATGAAAACCGCCAGGATCGCATTATCTATATGCCCTTAACTACCCTGGTCGATTTCCTGATGGTGTTACGCAGCCGGACGCTAAAAATAGCCGCGCGCCTCGCCCAAAACGATGCAACCTATAAAGCGAAAACCATCGCCCAGGCAGAAGCGCTCTCGCAAAATATCCCGGCAATCTTCGAGCAGGACGTGATGCAGCCTGATGCAGGAAATCTGGTGATGGCGTTCGCCCCGAAATTCCAGGAAGAGCGATTTTCACTCGTGATGAGTATGCAAAACGAGCAAATCGTGATGATTGATATCGACGATCTTCAGGTCGAATTTATCATTCTGGCGATCCGTCAGGCCATTGAAGCCATCCATGATCATGAAACAATGAATATTATCGCCTCGCTGCTCGATTTTATTCAGCTCTGCTTCGTTGACCTCGCCTCCCCGGACAGCGAGGATTACCGTGAAATCAGCCATGAAGGCTGGAAACAGGCGTTATTTACCCATCACGTTGCGGTGCTGTACTGCTTTGATACCGAACAGGGGCAGCAAATTCTTGCCGGGACGATGATGAAGTGCAGCGAGGAAGAGGGATCGGAGGGGCTGGATAGCATCGTAAAACGCGTTGCGCTGATGACGCCGGGCCTTCAGGCATTGCAGCAGAAGCACAGGCTCTGCCAGACTTTTGCCCGTAAAGTGCCGACGCAGCCGGGTCAGATGGTCACTAAAGAATTCTGTCATAAAACGCTGCGCGCTTACCGCGCTGAGGCGCAGGCGAGCTTAAACGCTTAAACAGCAGCGGTTTCCCTCTCTTTTACGGGAGGGAAACCCGCGCTCACATCAGTTCGGGCACTTATAAACCTGGCCGTTCATCTGGCTCGCGGTCGGCACGAAGCTCGACAGCATCCCCTGCGTTGGGCTGCTCACGCCGTAAATCACGTTGCCGCCCATTGCCGCCGCCTGGTTACGCAACGCGTTCGCCGCGCCGCGCATAGAGCCGCCCTCTTCGCCGTGCTGGCCTGACATCCAGTTGCTTTGCTCACCGGTAGCGGTGCCCAGCAGCTGGCATTCACTGCCCGGCTTATCTTCCACAAAGCGAACGCTCTGACCCGCAGCCGACAGCTCATTACTGGAGCTACAGCCCGCCAGCAGCAACGCTGCCCCTACGATCCCTGCACAGACTTTTACGCGCATGTTATTCCTCGTTTTCAATAAGCTGGACAGTAGTTGTCCGTGTGTAAACCTTATACCTAAAAGATGACCAAAAGAAAAACCCCCAGACATTTCTGCCCGGGGGTTTTTCAATTATGGGAGATACGCCCTGAAGATATCAGGGCGCAGGGCAATTACATCATGCCGCCCATTCCACCCATGCCGCCCATACCAGCAGCACCTAAGTCAGGTGCGTCGCCTTTAGGCAGGTCGGTAACCATGCATTCGGTGGTGATCATCAGACCCGCAACAGAGGCCGCGTATTGCAGAGCAGAACGGGTCACTTTGGTTGGGTCCAGGATACCGAAGTCGATCATGTTGCCGTATTCTTCAGTTGCAGCGTTGTAACCGTAGTTACCTTCGCCCGCTTTCACGTTGTTGGTCACAACGGATGGCTCTTCACCGGCGTTAGAAACGATCTGACGCAGAGGCGCTTCCATCGCGCGCAGCGCAACTTTGATACCCACGTTCTGGTCTTCGTTCTGAGCGGTCAGGCCAGCCAGTTTAGCGGCAACGCGCACCAGCGCTACGCCACCACCGGCAACCACGCCTTCTTCAACCGCAGCACGGGTCGCGTGCAGGGCATCGTCAACGCGTGCTTTTTTCTCTTTCATTTCAACTTCGGTCGCAGCACCGACTTTGATTACCGCAACACCGCCAGCCAGTTTCGCTACGCGCTCTTGCAGTTTTTCACGGTCGTAGTCAGACGTTGCTTCTTCGATCTGCTTACGGATCTGACCAACACGGCCCTGAATCGCCGCTTCTTCACCCACGCCATCGATGATGGTGGTGGTGTCTTTGTTGATCACAACGCGTTTCGCCTGACCCAGGTCTTCCAGCGTCGCTTTTTCCAGCTCCATACCGATCTCTTCAGAGATCACGGTACCGCCAGTCAGGGTTGCGATATCCTGCAACATCGCTTTACGGCGGTCGCCGAAGCCAGGTGCTTTAACCGCAGCCACTTTCACGATGCCGCGCATGGTGTTAACCACCAGGGTCGCCAGCGCTTCGCCTTCAACGTCTTCAGCGATGATAACCAGCGGTTTGCCTGCTTTCGCAACGGCTTCCAGCACTGGCAGCATTTCGCGGATGTTGGAGATTTTTTTGTCAGCCAGCAGGATGAACGGGCTTTCCAGCTCAACAGCGCCCGTTTCTGGCTTGTTGATGAAGTATGGGGACAGGTAGCCACGGTCGAACTGCATACCTTCAACTACGTCCAGTTCGTCTTCCAGACCGGTACCGTCTTCAACGGTGATCACGCCTTCTTTACCGACTTTATCCATCGCTTCTGCGATCAGTTTACCTACGGTTTCGTCGGAGTTAGCGGAGATAGTACCAACCTGAGCAATGGCTTTAGAGTCAGAGCACGGTACGGACAGGGCTTTCAGCTCTTCAACGGCGGATGCGACGGCTTTGTCGATACCACGTTTCAGATCCATTGGGTTCATACCCGCAGCAACGGCTTTCAGACCTTCAGTGATGATAGCCTGCGCCAGCACGGTCGCGGTGGTGGTACCGTCGCCCGCAGCGTCGTTCGCTTTAGAGGCAACTTCTTTCACCATCTGCGCGCCCATGTTTTCGAATTTGTCTTCCAGTTCGATTTCACGTGCTACAGAAACACCATCTTTGGTGATGGTTGGCGCGCCGAAGGATTTATCCAGCACTACGTTGCGGCCTTTCGGGCCGAGAGTCACTTTAACTGCGTCTGCCAGTACGTTTACGCCGCGGAGCATTTTTACACGAGCGTCGTTACCGAATTTTACGTCTTTAGCTGCCATGTTCTTATTTCCTCAAATTCTCGTGCGTAAAATTACGCTTCAACAATTGCCAGAATGTCGCTTTCGGACATGATCAACACTTCTTCATTGTCGATCTTCTCGGATTTCACGCCGTAGCCATCGTTGAAAATGACGATGTCACCAACTTTAACGTCCAGTGGCTGCACAGTTCCGTTTTCCAGGATGCGGCCCTTACCGACAGCGATGATTTCGCCACGCGTTGATTTTGCTGCCGCAGAACCGGTCAGAACGATGCCGCCAGCAGATTTGGTTTCAACTTCTTTACGTTTGACGATCACACGATCATGTAACGGACGAATACTCATTGATAGCTCTCCTTTGAGAAAGTCATTATCAGTTATGGATGACGCCGGGCCGCACGCGGTTTTCCGGCTAGTGCCCTGAGAGATGGGGATAGCTTTTTCCCCCTTCAAGGGGGAATCGAAAAAAAAATTGTGAAAGTGTTACCATCCCCTCTCTTTGAGCGGTGGCAGGACGATGTAAATGAGTGGTCTCAAGCAGGAGCTAGGGCTGGCGCAGGGCGTTGGGTTGCTCTCAACCTCCTTGTTAGGTACGGGCGTTTTCGCGGTTCCCGCGCTGGCGGCGCTGGTCGCAGGCGATAACAGTCTGTGGGCGTGGCCGGCCTTGATTGTGCTGGTTTTCCCGATTGCCATTGTATTTGCCGTGCTGGGCAGACATTTTCCCAGCGCGGGGGGCGTGGCGCACTTTGTCGGCATGGCCTTTGGCCCGCGCCTTGAGCGCGTGACCGGCTGGCTGTTTCTCTCGGTGATTCCCGTTGGCCTGCCTGCGGCGCTGCACATCGCCACGGGCTTCGGTCAGGCGCTGTTTGGCTGGCATGACGAACAGCTGCTGTTTGCCGAACTGGGCACGCTGTTGATTATCTGGTGGATCGGCTCGCGCGGCGCCCGCTCCAGCGCCAATCTGCAAACGCTGGTCGCGATCCTGATCGTCGCGTTGATTGCCGCCATCTGGTGGGCGGGTGATATCACCGTGAGGGAAATTCCCTTCCCGCCGCTCTCAGATGTCAATACGTCACAGCTTTTCGCCGCGCTGTCGGTGATGTTCTGGTGTTTTGTCGGCCTGGAGGCGTTTGCCCATCTGGCATCGGAATTTAAACAGCCCGAGCGCGATTTCCCGCGCGCGCTGATGATTGGCCTGCTGCTGGCGGGGTCGGTCTACTGGGCCTGTACCGTGCTGGTGCTGCACTTCAACGCCTTCGGGGAAGATAAAGCCGCAGCCGCCTCGCTGCCGGGCATCGTGGTGACGCTGTTCGGGGTGAAAGCGCTGTGGGTCGCCTGCGTGATTGGCTATCTCGCCTGTTTTGCCAGCCTGAATATCTATATTCAGAGCTTCGCCCGTATGGTGTGGTCGCAGGCGCAGTATAAACCCAAAGGCCGCCTCGCCCGCCTGTCAAAACGTCAGCTGCCGCTGAACGCGCTGAACGCCGTGCTGGGCTGCTGCGTGCTGAGCACGCTGGGGATTTACTGGCTGAACATCAATCTGGACGCGCTGATTGTCTATGCCAACGGCATTTTCATCATTATCTATCTGCTGTGTATGCTGGCGGGCTGTCGTCTGCTGACGGGGCGCTATAAAACGCTGGCGGTGATTGGCGGGGTGCTCTGTTTGCTGCTGCTGGCGATGGTGGGGTGGAAGAGCCTGTACGCCATCGTAATGCTGGCGGGGCTGTGGGCGTTTTTGCCGAAGCGCGGAGCCTTAAAATAGCGCCCGGTGGCGCTTCGCTTACCGGGCCTACAAAAGGATAAACTGCGGTTTAACGGTCGTCTTTGTGATCTAAACGGTCGTGCTGCTCGTCTTTACGCTGATATTCCCCGTCAAAGGTATCGCCCGGGCCGGTGCTGAACCCACCGCCCGGCATCCGGTTAAAGCGCAGGTGCGGCAGAAGCTTGAGGGTCAGGTGCTTTTGCACCGGCGGCAACAGCAGCAGCAGGCCGAGGAAATCGGTGAAGAACCCTGGCAGGATCAGCAGCAGGCCGGCAATAATCAGCGACACGCTTTTAATCATCTCGGCCGCCGGGCTTTCGCCTGCCGCCATCTTCTGCTGCATTAACAGGAAGTTTTTGAAGCCCTGATTACGCACCAGCGACATCCCAATGACCGACGTGAAGATCACCAGAATCAGGGTCAGCAGGACGCCCAGCACGTGAGCGACCTGAATAAAAATCGAAATCTCGATGTAAACATAGAGAAAAATGGCAATTAACGGTATCCAGCGCACCGGCATCTCCTGTGTGGCAGAGGCGCTTCGCCTCTGTCTGAATGTGTTCGCAACTCGCGTTCAGGAGAAATGGGGGTGGATAGCCAAAATTCAATCAGTTTGCACGGATATTTTTTTTGGAAATATTAAAGCGGTGACTCATTTCACAGATTAATAATTATCATGTAACAGGCTCGATAATAAGTGATCCAGATTACGGCAATTCGCTATCATCAGCATATGATCTCGAACATCTGGCTGATTGAGGGAATAATCGTCGGTCAGCAAATAGTGAAAACCACATATCTACTGTGTGTTTAGTACAATCCATCGGCAGCTTTAAAAGAAGGTTCACATGTTAAACAACATTCGTATCGAAGAAGATTTGTTGGGTACCAGGGAAGTTCCAGCGGATGCCTACTATGGTGTTCACACTCTGAGAGCGATTGAAAACTTCTACATCAGCAACAGCAAAATCAGCGACATCCCTGAGTTTGTGCGTGGCATGGTGATGGTGAAGAAAGCCGCAGCCCTGGCGAACAAAGAGCTGCAAACCATTCCGAAAAGTGCTGCAAATGCGATTATCGCCGCGTGCGATGAAGTGCTGAACAACGGCAAATGCATGGATCAGTTCCCGGTTGACGTCTATCAGGGCGGCGCGGGTACTTCCGTCAACATGAATACCAACGAAGTACTGGCGAACATCGGCCTGGAGCTGATGGGCCACCAGAAAGGTGAATACCAGTACCTCAACCCGAACGACCACGTGAACAAGTGCCAGTCCACCAACGACGCCTACCCAACCGGCTTCCGCATCGCGGTGTACGCCTCGGTGGTGAAACTGGTCGACGCGATCAACCAGCTGGGCGATGGCTTCCAGCGTAAAGCGGTTGAGTTCCAGGATATCCTGAAAATGGGTCGTACCCAGTTGCAGGACGCGGTGCCGATGACCCTCGGTCAGGAGTTCCACGCGTTTAACGTGCTGCTGAACGAAGAGACCAAAAACCTGCTGCGCACCTCTGAGCTGCTGCTGGAAGTGAACCTCGGCGCAACCGCAATCGGTACGCGTCTGAACACCCCGGATGGCTATCAGCAGCTGGCGGTGCAGAAGCTGGCTGAAGTTTCTAATCTGCCGGTAGTGCCTGCGGAAGACCTGATTGAAGCGACCTCCGACTGCGGCGCCTACGTGATGGTTCACAGCGCTCTGAAACGTCTGGCGGTGAAGCTGTCCAAAATCTGTAACGACCTGCGCCTGCTCTCCTCCGGCCCGCGCGCTGGCCTGAACGAAATCAACCTGCCAGAGTTGCAGGCGGGTTCTTCCATCATGCCGGCCAAGGTCAACCCGGTTGTGCCGGAAGTGGTCAACCAGGTGTGCTTCAAAGTCATCGGTAACGACACCACCGTGACCATGGCCTCTGAAGCCGGTCAGCTCCAGCTGAACGTCATGGAGCCGGTGATTGGCCAGGCGATGTTCGAGTCAATCCACATCCTGACCAACGCCTGCTACAACCTGCTGGAAAAATGCATCAACGGCATCACCGCCAACAAAGCGGTCTGCGAAGGTTACGTCTACAACTCCATCGGGATTGTCACCTACCTGAACCCGTTCATCGGCCACCACAACGGCGACATCGTCGGTAAAATTTGTGCCGAAACCGGTAAGAGCGTGCGTGAGGTGGTTCTTGAACGAGGACTGTTGACCGAAGCCGAGCTGGACGATATCTTCTCGGCGCAAAACCTGATGCACCCGGCCTATAAAGCGAAACGATATACCGATGAAAGCGAACAGTAGCAGTACAGGCTAAGCTTCCGAAAGGCACGTCACTTGTGACGTGCCTTTTTTCTTTTTAAGCATTACCAATTACACAACAATTTAATATCAACTTGTTAATAAACAAGGAAGGCACTTATGTTTGGAGCAGAACTCGTCATCGTCCTGTTGGCGATTTATTTGGGAGCACGACTCGGGGGGATCGGCATTGGTTTCGCCGGTGGTCTTGGGGTGCTCGTTCTTACCCTGATCTTTCAGATTAAACCCGGCGCAATTCCGTTCGACGTTATCGAAATCATCATGGCGGTTATCGCTGCCATCGCCGCCATGCAGGTGGCGGGCGGTATGGACTACCTGGTGAGCCTGGCGGAGCGTATGCTGCGCCGCCATCCAAAATACATTACCTTCCTGGCCCCGCTGGTGACGTGGTTTATGACCATTCTCGCGGGAACGGGCCACACCGCCTTCTCTACGCTGCCGGTAATCACCGAAGTGGCGAAAGAGCAGGGCATTCGTCCTTCCCGCCCGCTCTCCATCGCCGTGGTGGCGTCGCAGATTGCGATTACCGCCTCGCCTATTTCGGCGGCGGTGGTCTTCTTCGCCGGTATTCTTGAGCCGATGGGCGTGAGCTACCTGACGCTGCTGGCGATCTGTATTCCGGTCACGCTGATTGCGGTGATGATCACCGCCGTGCTGTGTAACTTCCTCGGCGCGGAGCTGAAAGACGATCCGGTATATCAGGAACGCCTTGCCAAGGGTGAAGTGAGCCTGCGCGGTAGCCAGATCTTCGAGCTGAAGCCACACGCCAAACGCTCGGTGCTGCTGTTCCTGATTGGGATTGTCGCGGTGATGTTCTACGCCACCGCCATCAGCGATACCGTGGGCCTGATCCAGAACCCGGTGCTGCCGCGTAACGAAGCGATTGTGGTCTTCATGCTGACCATCGCGACGCTTATCAGCATCACCTGCAAAATCGACACCAGCGAAGTGCTGAACGCCAGCACCTTTAAGTCCGGCATGAGCGCCTGCGTGTGCGTGCTGGGCGTGGCGTGGCTTGGCGATACCTTCGTAAAAGCGCACATCGCGGATATCCAGACCGTGGCGGGCGACCTGCTGCACAACTATCCGTGGCTGCTGGCCGTGGTGCTGTTCTTCGCGGCGACCCTGCTCTACTCCCAGGCGGCAACCACCAAAGCGCTGATGCCTGCGGCGCTGATGCTGGGCGTGACGCCGCTGACGGCCATCGCCTCGTTTGCCGCCGTGTCCGCGCTGTTCGTGCTGCCAACCTACCCAACCCTGCTGGCGGCGGTAGAAATGGACGACACCGGCTCGACCCGTATCGGTAAGTACGTGTTTAACCACGCGTTCCTGATCCCCGGCGTGGTCGCCATTTCGCTGTGCGTGATCCTCGGCTTTATCATCGGCGGCGTTGTGCTGTAAATCGTTAGCGGTTGTAAAAATGGTTAAAATCGGGTCGCTCTGCGGCCCGATTCATTAATGAGCAACGGCCTCGCGTGGTATAGTGCTTCTTTTCGCGATAACGAGGTCGACCTGTGAATACACCAGACGCTGTTGTTGTGCTTTGTACCGCTCCTGATGAGGCTTCCGCCCAGGATCTCGCCGCCAAAGTGCTGGCAGAAAAACTGGCCGCCTGCGTCACCCTCCTCCCCGGCGCGACCTCCCTGTACTACTGGGAAGGCAAGCTGGAGCAGGAGTACGAAGTGCAGATGCTGCTGAAGACCAACAGGGCGAATCAGCAGGCGCTCCTCGATTGTCTCAAGTCCCATCATCCTTACCAAACCCCGGAACTGCTGGTTCTGCCAGTCGTCCACGGCGATAACGATTATCTCTCATGGCTCAACGCATCCTTACGCTGATCCTGCTGCTGTGCAGCACGTCAGCTTTTGCCGGGTTGTTTGACGCACCCGGCCGTTCGAACTTTATTCCCGCCGACCAGGCGTTTGTTTTCGACTTCCAGCAAAACCAGCACGATCTGAATCTCACCTGGCAGGTCAAAGAGGGCTATTACCTCTACCGCAAGCAGGTCAGCGTCACCCCCGCTCAGGCCAGCGTGGGCGCCCTACAGCTGCCCGCAGGCGAATGGCACGAGGACGAGTTTTACGGCAAAAGCGAGATTTACCGCCACCGGCTGAGCGTGCCGGTGACGGTGGAGCAGGCCGCGAAGGGCGCAACGCTGACGGTGACCTACCAGGGCTGCGCCGACGCCGGGTTCTGCTACCCGCCGGAAACGAAGGTCGTTCCGCTGAGCGAAGTTAGCGCGGCCGCCGCCGTTTCCCCTTCCCCCGCAGAGGTGAAGGAACAGGGCGAAAGCGGTTCCGAACTGCCCTTCTCCGCCCTTTGGGCGCTGCTGATTGGCATCGGAATTGCGTTTACGCCCTGCGTGCTGCCGATGTACCCGCTGATTTCCGGCATCGTGCTGGGCGGCAAACAGCGCCTGTCGACCGGCCGCGCGCTGCTGCTGGCCTTTATCTACGTGCAGGGAATGGCGCTGACCTACACGGCGCTCGGCCTGGTGGTGGCTGCCGCCGGGCTACAGTTCCAGGCCGCGCTGCAACATCCTTATGTGCTGATCGGGCTGTCGGCGGTCTTTACCCTGCTGGCGCTGTCGATGTTTGGCCTGTTTACCCTGCAACTGCCTTCGTCGCTGCAAACCCGCCTGACGCTGATGAGCAATCGCCAGCAGGGCGGCTCGGCGGGCGGCGTGTTCGCGATGGGGGCTATCGCCGGGCTGATCTGCTCGCCCTGTACCACCGCGCCGCTGAGCGCCATCCTGCTGTATATCGCCCAAAGCGGCAATATGTGGCTGGGCGGCGGCACGCTTTATCTTTACGCGCTGGGCATGGGCCTGCCGCTGATCCTGGTCACCGTCTTCGGCAACCGCCTGCTGCCGAAGAGCGGCCCGTGGATGGAAACGGTGAAAACGGCGTTTGGCTTTGTGATCCTGGCGCTGCCGATCTTCCTGCTTGAGCGCGTAATCGGCGACGTCTGGGGGCTGCGCCTGTGGGCGATGCTCGGCGTGGCGTTCTTCGGCTGGGCGTTTATCGTCAGCCTGGGCGCGAAAAAGCCGTGGATGCGTCTGGTGCAGATCCTGCTGCTCGCCGCCGCGCTGGTGAGCGTTCGACCGCTTCAGGACTGGGCCTTTGGCGCCCCAGCCGCGCAGTCGCAGGCGCACCTGAATTTCACCCGGATTAACACCGTCGACGACCTGAACCGTGCGCTGACTCAGGCGCAGGGCAAGCCGGTGATGCTCGATCTCTACGCCGACTGGTGCGTGGCCTGCAAAGAGTTTGAAAAATACACCTTTAGCGATCCGCAGGTGCAAACTGCGCTGAAGGATACCGTGCTGTTTCAGGCCAACGTCACGGCGAACAACGCGCAGGACAAGGCGCTGCTCAAGCAGCTTAACGTGCTCGGCCTGCCGACCATTTTGTTCTTTAACGAGCAGGGCGAAGAGCAGCCCGCCGCGCGCGTGACAGGATTTATGGATGCGGCGGCGTTTAGCGCGCATTTGCGCGATCGCCAACCGTAAACGACACTGTAGACGGGAGAAACCGTTGGGAAAAACGGAGGAGAAAACCGTGCAACGCGAAGACGTACTGGGACAAGCCCTGCAATTGCTTGAAATTCAAGGTATCGCCAGCACCACGCTTGAGATGGTCGCGGACCGTATCGACTATCCTCTGGACGATCTCAGGCGTTTCTGGCCTGACAAAGAGGCGCTGCTATATGATGCGCTGCGCTACCTCAGCCAGCAGGTCGATATCTGGCGCAGGCAGCTTATGCTCAACGATGAGCTGACGACCGAACAAAAACTGCTGGCCCGCTATACCGCGCTGACCGACTGCGTGAGCAATAATCGCTATCCGGGCTGCCTGTTTATCGCCGCCTGCACCTACTTCCCGGATCCGGGCCATCCGATCCACCAGCTGGCGGATCAGCAGAAGCGTGCCGCGTATGACTTCACGCACGAGCTGCTCACCCGACTGGAGGTAGACGACCCGGCGATGGTCGCGAAACAGATGGAGCTGGTGCTCGAAGGGTGCCTGAGCCGGATGCTGGTGAACCGCAGCCAGGCAGACGTCGATACCGCGCACCGACTGGCGGAAGATATTCTGCGCTTTGCCCGCTGCCGGACGGGAGGCGCGTTAACCTAAGCGAACATGCCCGCCCACGCGGAAATGAACAGACACAGCGCCATCAGGCGCTGAAATCGCACCATCGCCACGGTGGTGCGAAACACCCGGTTTACCGCCTTCCCCAGCCACGCCCAGCACAGCAGGCACGCAATCGAAATCACCAGAAAGCAGAACGCCATCAGCGCAATATCCTTTACCGGATGGGAGCTTGCGGGCGCAAACAGGCTCACCACCGCCAGCGCCAGCATCCAGGTTTTCGGATTCACTATCTGCAATAGCGCTGCGGCCCGTGGGGTAAAACGATGAGGGTCTTTGGCCGATAAATTCGCGGCGGGCGCGCTGAACAGCTGCCAGCTCATCCAGCTTAGCCACAGCACCCCGGCCCAGCTCATCACCTGACGTATCAGGGGATACTGACGCAGCACTTCCCCCGCCCCGGCACCGGAAATCAGCACGATCAGACTCGCCGCAAAACAGCCGCTCAGGATCGCCGGCACGGTATTTTTAACGCCAAAATTCTGGCTGTTGGTCAGCACCAGAATATTGGTCGGACCGGGGGTTATCGAGGCCACAAAGGCAAACAGCAGGAAGGGGATCAGGCTCACAGGAGGCTCCTTTATTATAAGAGCCATGAATGTGCCGTTATTTTCTGGAAACGTCTGGAAGGTTTGTGCACAACTGACGGTAATGGGCTGGCGAGATGCGATAGGCCCGCTGGAACCAGCGCCCCAGATGGCTTTGATCGGCAAAACCCAGCGCCGCCGCCACGTCGACCGGCCGATCGCCACTGGCCAGCCTTTGCCGCGCCTTCGCCAGCCGCAGCTGGATCAGCCAGGCATGCGGCGCGAGATGAAATTCACGCTTAAAGCAGCGCGTCAGGGTGAAGCGATCCGTCCCGGTCTCCCGCGCCAGATCCGACAACCCGATGTTGTCGCCAATATGGGCATACAGATAGTCGCGAGCGCGGTGCGCCACCGCCGCGCTCTGCAACTGCGACGGCAGCCGTTTACGCCAGTGGCAGTGGGAGGTGATTTGCGCCAGCAGTCCGTCCATCGCGCTCTGCTGGACGATCTTCATCTCGTCATTGTGCAGCGCGGTGAAGGTCTCATTGATCGAACGCACCAGCTGCGGCTCGCGCGTCAGCGTCTGGGCAAAATGCAGGGAATAGCTGCCGGGCGTGGATTCATAGAGCCCTCGCAGCGTCTGGGTCAGCCAGTGCTCGTCGAGATAAAACGTCAGATAGGTAAACCCGCCTGCGACCGGCGCATCGCCGTCGTGGATTTCCCCCGGCTCAAGCAGAAACGCATCGCCCGGATGGCTGTGATGCCGCTCGCGCCGACAGTGGAACTGCTGGGTGCCGGACAGCGTAATCCCCACCAGATAGCTATCGTGCCAGTGCGGATCGAACGCATGGCCCTCAAAGTGCGCTTTGATGGTTTCAATACCCGTATCTGAATGCTGACGCAGCTCAAGCCAGTCGTTTGCCATATCGTCCTCCTCTCCCCCACAGCATTGCCACACCGCACCCGATCGGTCTGGAAGATTTGTGCAATTTCGACGCTCAAACCGACAGATTGCCGCAAAGTTAAGCAGTTGAACAGCTTTTCCCGAAATAGTGTTGACGACCGTGCGTGATTGCGGTTTAATGCGCCCCGTTGCCCGGATAGCTCAGTCGGTAGAGCAGGGGATTGAAAATCCCCGTGTCCTTGGTTCGATTCCGAGTCCGGGCACCACTATTTAAAGAACCCGCCCTTGTGGCGGGTTTTTGCTTTAGGGGTTTTGGTGACCATAATTGCAGACGCCACGATCCAACCTATCTGCCAGTTAAGAAATAGTCCCCCACTGCGTTTTATTCCGATTTTCATGGTCTTAATCAAAAATCATTGTTTGAGTTACTTACATAAAAGAGAATACCCCTCTTCTTTGTGCATTTAGTGATTAGGCCTGCTCTTAACTCTGGAAGGTGTCCTGTTAATGGATTTAACTACACTCGCCCTACATAAGTCGTTGTCGCTTTACAGGCTAAACATTAATAACTGCACGGTTCTTCCGGATGTGCTGAGATTCAAAGGCCGCGAAGCCCTAAGCCAGCCTTTCTCGTGGCGTATTGAGTTCACTACGCCGCAGAAAGTTTGTGGTGAAGATGTTCTGATGAAATATGCCAGTTTCGATATGAACGGACTCAAAACCATTCACGGGACGATAACCGACTTCGAATGGATCTCTACCACTCCCGACCAGTCTCATTACGCCATTACTCTTGAATCCCGGCTGGCCCTGCTTTCTCGCTCCCGTCGCTGTGCTGTGTTCCAAAATCAGTCTGTACCCGAAGTGGTAGAACAAGTTCTACGTGCTCACGGCATGGAAGGGCATGATTTTGAATTCCGCTTATCCCGTGAATATCCGTCTCGTGAAGTTATTACCCAGTGGCGTGAAACTGACCTCGGATTTATACAGCGACTGCTGGCAGAAGTGGGTATCTGGTTCCGCTTTGAAATGAATAATGCGACAGAACTGGACGTGGTTATTTTTGGCGATACCCAGCTTCAATATGTTTTTGATGTGAGGCTGCCGTACCGAGAGCCTTCAGGCCTTTCAGAGGAAGTATGTGTCTGGGGCGTTCGAAGCTGGTACAACGTAGTGCCTGGCAAGGTACATACAAATACCTACAACTACCGCAGCGCAACCACCCCCATGCATGCCAGAGTCTCTGTATGCAGTGATGCGGTGACAATTGGAGAGCATTATCGCTATGGTGAAACATACCTGAATGACGGGGACGACGCTGATCCAGAGCCGGCCACTGAGAGCGGTGCCTTCTATGCGCGAATTCATCATGAACGCGAACTGAACAACTCAGCACGCCTGCATCTCTTTAGCAACGCTCCCCATCTGACGCCCGGAGAGGTTCTGGAACCACAGGGCAATATTATTTCGTCCCTGAAAGAAGGGGTAGTAATGACGCTGGTAACGTTTATCGGCTCACGTGATTCCCGCCTGCACGTGTCAGTGTGGGGACAACCTTATACGGAACGCTACTGTTTCCGTCCTGCCTGTCCTGAGCGTCCTGAAATTCAAGGGACACTTCCCGCTCGCATACAGAGCCGTGAGGACCATGATATTTATGCTCATATTGATCAGCACGGACGTTACCGCGTAAAGCTGGATTTTGACCGCAACGACAGTGAACAGGGTTATAGCTACCTGTGGTTGAGAATGGCTAAACCCTAAAGTGGTCCGAATTATGGCTGGCATACACCGCTTACAGACGGGACTGAAGTCGCCATCGCATTCAGCAACGGAGACATTGACCTGCCCTATATATCCCATGCCATGCATGACTCTGAACATGCTGATATTGTGACCCGGGACAACCGCAGCCAGAATATTCTGCGCACTGCTGGTGGAAATGAACTTCGGATGGAGGATCAACGAGGTGAGGAGCACATTGCATTGGCGACCCCTTCCGGGACGTCACAGATAAATCAAGGCCATATTATTGATATATTGGGTAAAAATCGCGGTTCAGGTTTTGAGTTGAGAACCGACGAGTACGGAGTAATACGCGTCGCAAAAGGGCTGTTCATCACCGCTGCGGGTCAGACTAAAGCGGCAGGTGACGTTCTGGATATGGACGTTGCTTTGCGTGAAATTGAAATCTGCCAGAGTCAGTTGCGGGCTCTTGCTGCGGCGGCGGAACAGGCTCAGGCCCGGAAGCCGATATCGCCAGTCAAAAAGCTATGTTCAATAAACGCCTGAAACCGCTGAACGAGCTGATTCACTTTCACAGCCCGGAAGGCGTGGCATTTACCAGCGGGGAGCATATGCAACTTGCTGCAACGAAAATATCGCCATAAATGCTGGCGGTGATATCAGTACAGGTTCAATGGGAAATACAGCCCTGGTGGCTGGTGAAAAAATCGGCCTGTTTGCGCGTAATGGCAAACTAAGCATCATAGCCAGTGAAGGGCCGATGCTGATTGAGGCACAGAACGCCGAAATGCATCTATCTGCTGAGCAAAGGCTGAGTTTGATATCTGCCAGCGACATGCTGTTTGGAGGCAGAAAGAAAGTCACGTTGATTGGCGGCGGAAGCTATCTCACCATTCAAGAAGGTAAAATTGAATACGGTACCCCGTCGACATATACACGCAAGATTAAGCGATCAGTAGTAACAGGGGCTGCAACGATGCCAGTGGATTTTCCATCACACAGTAAGGTGACAGACACCCCTCCGGTTCTGAACGTTTTTTCATTTTCATAAGCAAGGAATGCACTGATGCACATTTCTCCACCCATTCTGTTTCCCCGTCAGGATAATGAAGAATATGAAGCATGGGTCATGCGCACTATGCCTGTTGATCCCCACCGTGGTTTTCCGGTAAACGGAGTTGAGTCATGGCACGGTGGTATTCATATCCCTCATACCGATTCCGGCGCTATCGCCAATCCCTTGAGAGCCGTAGCTGATGGTGTGGTTGTTTATGCTGGCTATCCTGCGCCCACTGAGAAACGTGATACAAAACCGCTAAATTATGATGGTGCCACAGATAATGGCTGTGTGCTTATTCGTCATGAAATACTCACGGGAGAAGACCCTGTCTCATGCGTATTTTACTCACTGACCATGCACATGAAGCAGGTACGTCCTGAAATTCAGGGTAAAGCAGGGATCTCCATCAAACGGGGGCAAGTCATCGGTACCACCGGTATGGTCAGCGGGCGCAACGCCTACCATTTTCAGCTGTGCTGCTCTTCAGACATGTTGAAAACGCTATGTGGTAGAGACCATAAAATCTGGATATCAGCACATCGGGCAGAACAAAACCTGTCTATGGAAATCGCTATTTCCTTCTTCCGAAAGGGACCGCCATCTATCTGGGAGAAATACATAACGAGCTGACAACCGTCCCCTGCCGTTTGACCACCGAAGCACTTTATATTATCCATGAAGGCACTAAAACCCGAACGTTATATAAGGTCGGTGATGACTACATGCCTGTTGGGGAAACAGCTGTAGCTGTAGACTATATTTGCGAACCGACACTCGCAGTCAGGGGTCACAAAACTTACAGTGAGTGGGTACGTGTAGTCTACCCCGGCGGTGAAGGATGGGTCGATGTTTCGTTTCCAGCAGTAAATACATGGACTGATGCTGATTTCCCTGACTGGGCGGGCTGGAGACTTGTTAATGACGATGCTACGTCAGACGGGCAATGTAATTCAGCGATTGTGAAGAAAGCTCAGGAAAATCAGGACACCGATTTTACCCGCTTTATCTGTCAGTTTCCGCTGGAGTGGAATTTAGCCACATTCGATACACGTTTTTCCTGGTTAAAGGAAAAGAATGCATCGCTGCCTGAGCCAATGAACGATGAAAGTTATGCTGAACTTAAGGAACATGCCCGGGCATTATCGTTCTTCGATAAACTCCCCGAGGACAATCAAAAGGAGCTATCGGGTCTGATCTGGCATTTTGACCCACGCAGTTTGATGATCCAACTTCAGAAAGCAGAGCGTAGGCTAATCTATTCAAGTGCTAATGGCAGTAAGCGCAAAAAAATGAACGATTTCACCGTTGATGATATGCGTTACGGTGATTTATCCAAAGAGCAAATTCTAGCTCAAGGGAAACTGAATCGGATAAATATATTAGGCGAGGAATTTAAGATCAATCTGTTTGATTTTAATAAAACAGTGGATGAGCACTTCACTTGTATGGACAGTATGGCATTCTGGACGGCATGGGGTAAATATGCACCACTTATCAAAATCATGCTTGAAAAGTTCAAAAGAAATGAAGGTGGTGTGTTACGTCATGAATTATTGAATAAGGCTTTCCTGGAACATAAAACGACAAAAAAAATGTGTTACCTCTATAAAACAATTCATACGAGGAATACTACATGAAAGTAACTTCAATCAATTATCTAAGGACGACCTGGAAAACTTGACATCAAAAATAGCGACTAGAGTAAAACTACCTAAATTTGATGATATCGATTGGTTTAATGGACTTGGGATTACAATTCATGACACCTACTCAACCAAAATATATCTTGATGATTTAGAGATCGTGGAATTTCAAGCGGGTAGCTTTAGTCGAAAAAAATTCAAAGCAAGATTAATATTTCAGATACAAGACCACTTCGGATTGGATATTGGTGATGTTAATGGTAAATTTTTTGAATTATCCCCATGGTTTTGCTCTTGGTTCATTCTTCACCGTTACAAAAACTATGGTTTCAAACCATTTATTAATGAAGCAAACTTCAGTGTA
>NZ_JAKCMV010000121.1 GCF_021440515.1 Enterobacter asburiae
GGCGGACAAAGTTGAAGTCCGTTTGCGAGGCTGACGGGAAGGCAACCTCAATCTCTTTGAATCCGCAGTCGAGCAGCAGCTGCCAGAATTGCAGCTTGCGGGCGCCGTCCATCGGCTCGGCAAGCGCCTGGTTGCCGTCGCGCAGATCGGTGGAGAGCCAGCGTGGCGCATGGGTAATGCGCTGCTCCGGCCAGCGGCGGTCGGGCAGGGAGAGGGCGGGATAAGGTTGGTATTTGTCGGCGGGTGTGTTCAGCATGATGCGCTCCTGTTGTCTTTTCACTATCGTGACGGGATTTCAGGAGCGCTGCTTTACTGGAACTGACAATTGCTG
>NZ_JAKCMV010000122.1 GCF_021440515.1 Enterobacter asburiae
CCGCTCGGGAACCCCACCAGGGGTAATTCAAATTTTGAGGTAATGCGAAGAGATGGTGGTGGGGGAAGGATTATTCGTCGCTTCGCTCCTCACCCTTCGGGCCGTTGCCTTTGGCAACGTTCTCTCGCTTTCGCGAGAGTCGAACCTTAATCGAAGGTTCTCACCCTTCCCGACAAGCGCAAACTTCACGTTCTCTCATCGGTATTACCACATCGCTGTGGTGAATAATGGTGGTGGGGGAAGGAT
>NZ_JAKCMV010000123.1 GCF_021440515.1 Enterobacter asburiae
ATCCCCAGCAGCAGGCCGCTCATGATGGTGCCCACCACCTTGCCGCGCTTGTCCGGCGAGGCGAGCGTTGCCGCCAGCGGTACCAGAATTTGCGCCACCACCGAGAACAGGCCCGTTAAGGCGGTGCCGAGGATCATCATGGCCAGCGACTGGCTGCTCGCGGTGATCAGCATCCCGCCCGCGGCCAGCAGGGTCATGGTGACAATCAGCATCCGGCGTTCAAACATATCCCCAAGCGGGACCAAAAACAGCAGGCCTGCGGCGTAGCCCAGCTGCGCG
>NZ_JAKCMV010000124.1 GCF_021440515.1 Enterobacter asburiae
GCGCGACTGGGTGCAGCAGCGGTTTGCCCGGCAGATGCGAACCGTGAATGAAGGGATGGATCGCGACGGCGCCTTTTATCTTTTCGCCCTGCGCCTGATGCCGCTGTTTCCCTTTTTCATGGTCAATTTACTCGCCGGGCTGACCCGTCTTAGCGTTAGCCGCTACTGGTGGGTGAGCCAGCTGGCGATGCTGCCCGCGACGATTATCTTTCTGAACGCCGGACGCGAGCTGGGAAAACTGACCTCGCTGCACGATATTCT
>NZ_JAKCMV010000014.1 GCF_021440515.1 Enterobacter asburiae
TGAAGGAATAAGCTGAGGGAATCGCGAAGCGACGATTTTCTTGCCGGGAGCCCGGGTTGCCAGGGGGGCGGCGGCGAGCCCCCATGGCACGTTCACAAGTCGTGTGGTGACAGAGAAGCAAGGAACCTAAGGTGAACGGAATGACTACCAGAGCCGTATGTTCCCCTCACCCTAACCCTCTCCCCAAAGGGGCGAGGGAATGGTTTAGTGCCTACATTTGCTCAGCCCAGCGGGGGAGGACCGGGGTGAGGGCACCAGCTCGCACATCCCCTTACTCAATATCTTTGATAAAGATTGACAGTTTTCCTTGCTAACATTCCCCATTCGTCACGTTTATGATTCTCTCCATCGAAAGCAAGTTCGCGATATATATCCGAATTCGTAGACAAATAATGATTAGCCGCCTAAGTGGTTTCCTGGAGAGAAAGATGAAAAAATTAGAAGATGTTGGTGTACTGGTCGCGCGCATTCTGATGCCAATTCTGTTTATCACCGCAGGGTGGGGAAAAATCACCGGATATGCAGGTACCCAGCAGTACATGGAAGCAATGGGCGTGCCGGGGTTCCTGCTGCCACTGACCATTCTGCTTGAGTTTGGCGGCGGCCTGGCGGTACTGTTCGGCTTCCTGACCCGTACCACCGCGCTGTTCACTGCGGGCTTCACGCTGCTGACCGCCTTTATCTTCCACAGCAACTTTGCGGAAGGCGTGAACTCCCTGATGTTCATGAAAAACCTGACCATCGCTGGCGGCTTCCTGCTGTTGGCTATCACCGGTCCGGGCGCATACAGCATCGACCGCGTTCTGAATAAGAAGTGGTAAGCACGCTATACTGATGTAAAAAAGCGAGGAGATTTCTCCTCGCTTTTGCTATCTGACGGAGGAGGAAAAAATGGGACAACTCGTAGACGGCGTCTGGCAGGATGTCTGGTATGACACTAAATCCACCGGGGGTCGCTTCAAGCGCTCCGTTTCGGCCTTCCGTAACTGGCTGACCGCCGACGGTGCGCCCGGCCCAAGCGGCGAAGGCGGCTTCGCGGCCGAAAAAGATCGTTATCATCTCTATGTATCACTCGCCTGTCCGTGGGCGCACCGCACGCTGATTGTACGCAAGCTCAAAGGGCTGGAGTCATTGCTGCCTGTCTCGGTGGTGAATCCACTGATGCTGGAAAACGGCTGGACCTTTGACAGCGATTTCCCGGCCGCCACCGGCGACGATCTGTATCATCACGATTTTCTGTATCAGCTTTATCTGCGCGCCGACCCGCACTACACCGGACGCGTGACCGTTCCGGTACTGTGGGACAAGAAAAATCAGACCATCGTCAGCAACGAATCTGCGGAGATTATCCGTATGTTCAACACCGCGTTTGATGCCCAGGGCGCACGCGCGGGGGATTACTATCCGGTCGAATTGCGCGACAAGATTGATGAGCTGAACGGCTGGATTTACGACAACGTAAACAACGGCGTGTACAAAGCCGGTTTCGCCACCAGCCAGGAAGCCTATGACGAAGCGGTCGGAAAGGTCTTTGAATCGCTGGAACGCCTGGAGCAGATCCTCGGCAAGCATCGCTATCTCACGGGCGATCGCCTGACGGAAGCGGACATTCGCCTGTGGACCACGCTGGTGCGTTTTGATCCGGTGTACGTCACCCACTTCAAGTGCGATAAGCATCGCATCAGCGACTACATGAACCTGTACGGTTTCCTGCGCGACATCTATCAGATGCCGGGGATCGCCGAAACGGTCGATTTTGACCATATTCGCACCCACTATTATCGCAGCCATAAAACCATCAACCCGACGGGCATTATCTCGATTGGCCCGTGGCAGGATCTGGATGAACCTCACGGACGCGACGTGCGTTTCGGCTAAATATTCAGGGCATCGATTGATGCCCTTTTTTATTTCTCGAACTCAATCTATTCTTATAGTGATTGCTTAAAAAACAAGTGATTGACTGATTATTGAGGCAAGGAAAATGGACTGGTATTTAAAAGTACTGCGCAACTACATCGGATTTGGCGGACGTGCCCGCCGCAAAGAGTACTGGATGTTCGTGCTGGTGAACTTCATCCTAGTTATCGTACTGGGCATTGTTGATAAAATTCTGGGCTGGGAACGTGCGGGCGGTGAAGGCGTTCTCACGACGATTTACGGTCTGCTGGTGATGCTGCCTTCCTGGGCCGTGCTGTTTCGTCGCCTTCACGACACGGATCGTTCGGCCTGGTGGCTACTGCTGCTGCTGATCCCAATTATCGGCTGGCTGGTGATCCTGATCTTTAGCTGTCAAAACGGCACGCCGGGCGACAACCGCTTTGGGCCCGATCCTAAACTCCACGCATAAAAAAAGCCCGGTAATTTACCGGGCCCGTTTGCTTATTTGTTGTAGTGGGCAAAAAGCTTGGGTATTTCGCGCAGACACCAGGACTTGGCTTCGCCCATGCTGTCACGACGCCACGCCATAATGATATCCACTTCGCTGGTGTACTCCGGGCTAACCACCCGCAGACGCCCTTCGGCGATGTCTTTTTCCACGAACGGGTAAGGCATGGTCGCCATTCCCAGCCCCGCCAGCAGCGCCTGGCGCTTGTCTTCCAGCGAGGTCACTGTCAGACGCGGCTGTTTATCCAGCAGCTGAACGGTTAACACCGGGCGCTCACGGGCGGTATCCGCCACCGCCACGCCGCGATACTTCACGCGCGTGACTTCGGAAAGCGGCTCCGGCTCCTGATGGATCGGGTGATCCGGCGCGGCCACATAGACGTTCATCACGCTGTAAAGCTTGCGGGAGTTGATTTCCGACGACGAACGAAAATGCATGTCCGGCGCAATCACGATATCCGCCCTGCCCGTTTCCAGACGCTCCCACGCCCCGGCCAGCACTTCTGTGATGATCGACAGCTGGGTGTTGGCTTTCGCCGCCAGCCGGTCCACCAGCGGGAACAGCGCCTCGGTCGGCACCAGCGCTTCGGTGACCAGCGTCAGGTGGGTTTCCCAACCACGCGCCAGCGCTTCGGCGTCGGTGGTCAGCTTGTCGGCGGCTTCCAGCAGCACGCGCCCGCGCTCCAGCAGCATTCGCCCCACGTTGGTGAATTTTGTTCTATGACCGGAACGATCGAACAACACCACGTCCAGCTCCTCTTCGAGCTTCTGCATGGTGTAGCTCAGCGCAGACGGAACGCGCCCCAGTTCATCTGCCGCAGCGGCAAAGCTGCCACGCCTGTCGATCGCGTCCATCACGCGAAGCGCCTCAAGCGTCAATGCTCTCTCTTTAGCCATCTCGTTCTCATTCAGGAAATTTGAACATACCGGGCAGAATATCTGGCTAACAATGCATCGTCCATACCTTTACCATTGTTTTAGTGTAAAGAGAGGTCACGTTTATGATTACGACAAGAACAGCTAAACAGTGCGGACAGGCTGACTTCGGTTGGCTACAGGCTCGCTACACCTTCTCCTTTGGACACTACTTTGACCCTAAACTCCTCGGTTACGCTTCCCTGCGCGTATTAAATCAGGAAGTGCTGGCGCCAGGCGCCTCGTTCCAGCCGCGCACGTATCCGAAAGTCGATATTTTGAACCTGATACTGGAAGGCGAGGCAGAATACCGCGACAGCGAGGGCAATCATGTCCAGGCGAAGGCTGGCGAAGCGTTGTTAATTTCAACGCAGCCAGGCATGAGTTACAGCGAGCATAACCTCAGCAAAGATAAAACGCTGACCCGGATGCAGCTGTGGCTGGATGCCTGCCCTGAGCGGGAAAATCCGCTGGTGCAAAAGATTGATATTAAACACGGTAAACAGCAGCTGATTGCGACGCCCGACGGCAGTCACGATAGCCTGCAACTGCGCCAGCAGGTGTGGCTGCACCATATTGAGCTGAAAAAGGGTGAGCAGGTGAGCGTCCAGCTTCACGGGCCTCGCGCCTATTTGCAGTCCATCCACGGCACGGTCCATGCGCTGACGCACTCGGAAGAGAAAGAGGCGCTGACCTGCGGTGACGGCGCGTTTATTCGCGATGAAGCGAACGTCACCCTGGTCGCCGATACGCCGCTGCGCGCCCTGTTAATTGATTTGCCGGTTTAAAGAACGCCCTCACCCTACCCCTCTCCCAACGGGAGAGGGGAGCGATTGAGCCACGGCTGAATCATCCAGCGCCGTACGCGACGACGAAATTACTCTGCCAGCGCGTTAGCCATATCGGTTTTAATCTGCTTGCGCTGTTCTGGCGTCAGCACCTGGCTCACGTCGAAGTAATATTTCACGCGATAGTAACGCGCCTGCTCTTCAATTTTGCTGAATGCCGCAAGCTGATTTTTCACCGTGCTTTCATCCCATTTATTCGCCTGGAACATCGCCACCAGCGCGCCGTCTTTCACGTTCGTCATAGGGATTTTGCTGACGTTGTCTTCCAGCGTCTGATGCAGATCGTCAATCTTTTTCACCTGCTCACTGCTGAGCTTCAGGTGCTGCACCAGCGGATCCTGAGAAGGCGAAGGCGCGGCCTGAACGTTCGCTGCCTGGGCGGTCATGCTCACGCCAACCAGCGACGCTGCCAGCAGGGCAATACGGGTCATTTTCATCATCTTACTGTCCTTTCATTCTGTTTATGGGAAATGCAGGCGCATTGTTTTTCAAGAGCGGATGAATATGTGTGATTTATTATATAAACAAATTTGTATGTTCTGCGGGCAATAAAAAAGCCCCCTTCGCAAAGGGGGCTGGGGCTGATACAGGTTACATCGCCTGGGTAAAGGTTCGCGAAATCACATCCTGCTGCTGGGCGCGCGTCAGGGCGTTAAAGCGCACCGCATAGCCCGACACGCGGATCGTCAGGTTAGGGTAATTCTCGGGATGTTCGATGGCATCCAGCAGCATTTCCCGGTTCATAACGTTCACGTTCAGGTGCTGCCCGCCCTCCACGGAGGCTTCATGATGGAAATACCCGTCCAGCAGCCCGACAAGGTTGGTTTTGCGCACCGCCTCGTCTTTGCCCAGCGCCTGCGGCACAATCGAGAAGGTATAGGAAATACCGTCTTTGGCGTAGGTGAAGGGCAGCTTCGCGACGGAGGTTAACGAGGCCACCGCCCCTTTGCGATCGCGCCCGTGCATCGGGTTCGCCCCCGGCGCAAACGGCGTGCCGCTGCGGCGTCCGTCCGGCGTGTTCCCGGTCTTCTCGCCGTACACCACGTTCGAGGTGATGGTGAGGATAGACTGGGTCGGCACCGCGTTGCGGTAGGTCGGCAGCGCCTGGATCTTCTTCATAAAGCGCTCAACCAGATCGCAGGCAATGCTGTCCACGCGGTCGTCGTTGTTGCCGTACTGCGGGTACTCCCCTTCAATCACAAAATCCACCGCCAGGCCGTTCTGGTCGCGCACCGGTTTGACCGTGGCGTATTTAATTGCCGACAGGGAATCCGCCGCCACCGACAGCCCGGCAATGCCGCAGGCCATCGTGCGGCAGACGTCCCGGTCGTGCAGCGCCATCAGCGAGGCCTCGTAGCTGTATTTATCATGCATGTAGTGGATGAGGTTCAGGGCGCTGATGTACTGCACCGCCAGCCAGTCCATAAAGCGATCGAGGCTCGCCATCACGGTATCGTAGTTCAGCACGTCGTCCAGCAGCGGCGCGGCTTGCGGGCCGACCTGGATTTTTAGCTTCTCATCCACGCCGCCGTTGATCGCGTACAGCAGCGTTTTAGCGAGGTTGGCGCGCGCGCCAAAGAACTGCATCTGCTTGCCGATCACCATCGGGCTGACGCAGCAGGCGATAGCGTAGTCGTCGCTGTTGAAATCGACGCGCATTAGATCGTCGTTCTCGTACTGCAACGAAGAGGTCACGATCGACACCTGCGCGGCGTATTTCTTGAACGCGATCGGCAGATGCTCAGACCAGAGGATCGTCAGGTTGGGCTCCGGCGCAGGCCCCATGGTGTGCAGCGTATGCAGGTAGCGGAAGCTGTTTTTCGTCACCAGCGTGCGGCCGTCCAGCCCCATCCCGCCGATCACCTCCGTCGCCCAGATCGGATCGCCGGAAAAAAGCGTGTCGAACTCTGGGGTACGCAGGAAGCGCACCATGCGGATCTTCATGATGAAGTGGTCGATCAGCTCCTGAGCCTGCACCTCGCTCAGCCGCCCGGCCTGCATGTCGCGCTCAATGTAGACGTCGAGGAAAGTCGCCGTGCGCCCCAGCGACATCGCCCCGCCGTTTTGCGATTTGACCGCCGCCAGATAGGCAAAGTAGACCCACTGCACCGCCTCCTGGGCGTTCATCGCCGGACGAGAGATATCAAAGCCATAGCTCGCCGCCATCTGCTGGATTTGCAGCAGCGCGCGCCTGTGTTCCGCCAGCTCTTCGCGCAGGCGGATGGTGGCCTCAAGATCCTCGCCGCGCTCCAGCCTGCCCTGTAGGTCGGCGAACTGAAGCTCGCGTTCGCGCACCAGATAAGTGATGCCGTACAGCGCCACGCGGCGATAGTCGCCTATGATGCGCCCGCGCCCGTAGCCGTCCGGCAGACCGGTCAGCACGCCGGATTTACGGCAGCGCATCATCTCCGGCGAGTAGACGTCGAAGACCCCCTGGTTGTGGGTTTTACGCAGGTCGGTGAACAGGTATTCAAACTGCGGATCCATTTCGCGGCCGTAGGCCTCAAACGAGCTGCGGATCATGTTGATCCCACCGTACGGGTGCAGCGCGCGCTTGAGCGGCTTGTCGGTTTGCAGGCCGACGATCGTTTCCAGCTCTTCGTCGATATACCCCGGCCCGTGGGCGGTGATGGTGGTGGCAATATTGGTATCAAAATCCACCGGGGCGTGGGTGGCATTCTCCTGACGAATGCCGACCATTACCTTTTGCCACAGCGCCGTCGTAGCTGGCGTCGCCTGCGCGAGAAACGCGTCGTCGCCCTCGTAAGGGGTGTAGTTATGCTGGATAAAATCGCGAACGTTAACGGTGTTTTTCCAGTCTTCACCGCGAAACCCGGCCCAGGCGTCGCTGTAAGGCGCAACGCCAGTATCAATTGTGACTTTCATGAGATTCTCGCTTTATCAGGCGTAAGCCGCAGCCGGGACACGCTTTCCAAGACGGAGAGCATCCAGCGCGATCATTTTTTCTTCATTAGTAGGTACTACCGCGCAAGCCACGCGGGAGGTATCGGTCGAAATCACGCGCTCCCCGGCGCTCCCCGGCAGGGCGTTTGTGGCCTCGTCGAGAACGATGCCGAAGACCTTGAGGCGCTCCGCCACCAGAGCGCGGATCAGCGTCGAGTTTTCGCCGATGCCGCCGGTGAACACCACGCCATCCAGCCGGTGCAGCGACGCGGCGTGTCCGGCGATGTGCCGCGCAATGCGATGCACAAAGGTGTTAATTGCCAGCGTCGCGCGCGGATGCCCCTCGTGCCAGGCTTTTTCAAGGGTGCGAAGATCGGCGGACAGCCCGGAGATCCCCAGCAGCCCCGACTCTTTATTCACCACCCGTTCAAGATCGTCGAGCGACTGCCCGGTCTGGCGGGCAATCCACGCCATCGCGCCGAAATCGACATCGCCACAGCGCGTGCCCATCACCAGCCCTTCCAGCGGCGTCATCCCCATTGAGGTATCCACGCTTTCACCGTTGCGAACCGCGCAGATGGACGCCCCGTTACCGAGATGGGCAATCACCAGCCCGCTGTCGTCAGGGGACAGCCCGAGAAGCGCCTGCGCCTGCCCGGCCACGTAGCGGTGTGAGGTGCCGTGAAAACCGTAGCGGCGCACGCCAAGCTCCTCGAAATAGCGGTAGGGCAGCCCGTACAGCCAGGCTTCTGGCGGCAGGGTCTGGTGGAAGCTGGTATCAAAGACCGCCACCTGCTGCACGCCGGGGAACAGGCTCGCGGCCGCTTCTACGCCGCTTAAGTTGGCGTAGTTGTGCAGCGGGGCCAGCGGGGAGACCTGGCGGATCTGCTCGATCACGGCGTCCGTAATCAGGGTCGACTCGCTGAACAGCTCGCCGCCGTGGGCAATGCGGTGGCCGATTAGGGCCACGCTGCTCATCAGGTTGCGTTTTTCCAGCTCGAGGGCGATGGCGGCCAGCGCCCCTTCGTAGTCGTGATGAGCCAGTCTGACCGGCTCACCCCCGTTCACGGATATAAAGGCGTTTTCAGCGTTGATGCCGTCGGCAATGCCCGTCACCAGGGCATCGCAGCTGTCGGCGTCCAGAACCGAAAACTTCACGGAAGAGGATCCGCAGTTAATCACCAGTACAACCGGAAATTCAATCATCGTGCTACTCCGCTCATCCTGAGCCTTGATTAAAACAGTTTATAAACGATGTTCAGAATGGTCAGCAGACCCACCACAGTGACGAAAATGTTCTCAGGACGGCCTTTGTATTTCGCCAGCGCCGGAGTTTTGCGGATGGCGTTCATCGGCAGCAGGCACAGCAGAGAGGCGATAATCGGCGCGCCCATCGCTTCGATAAGGTCCAGAATGTTCGGGTTGGCGTAGGCCACCACCCAGGTCGAGCCCATGATGAAAATCATGCTGATGGTGTTGAGCTTGCCGAGCGTGACCTTCTTCTTGTCGCCCTTATAGCCGAACTTCAGGATCAGGCCGTTCAGCCCTTCCAGCGTGCCGAGGTAGTGGCCGAAGAAGGATTTAAAGATGGCGACCAGCGCAATGATAGACGCACCGTACTCCAGCACCGTGGCGAAGGTGGATTTAGTTCCCGACATCGACGCGAAGTGGTTCGCCAGGTAAGAGAGCACCGGGATGTTCTGGGCTTTGGCCTCCGCCATGTTCTGCGGAGAGAGGGTAAACAGGCAGCTAAAGGCGAAGAACATCACTACCGCCACCATCAGCAGGCTGGCGCGACCGATGATTTTGGAACATTTCTGCTCGGTGTACTCTTTGCCAAATTCCGGCTCGTACTCTTCACGCTTCGAGACCACAAACGAAGAGACAATCGGCGAGAAGTTAAAAGAGAAGACCATAATGGAAATCCCGAGCCATACCGTCACCAGAATGCCGTCGTGACCGGTGAAGGCGATGTCGCTCAGGTTAACCTGGTCGATGACCGCAGAGTTCCAGTAAGGGATCAGCGACAGGGAGATCAGCACCAGGCTCGCGATAAACGGGAACACCAGGAAGCTCATCACCTTGACCATCAGGTCTTTACCAAACCAGATGACAAAGGCCATCAGCAGCAGCAGGAAGAGCGCCACAAAGCCGCGGTTCAGGGCGGGCAACTGGAGCTGGTTTTCCCAGAAGGTCATGAAAGTGTTGGTAATGGTAACGCCGTAGATCCACAGCAGCGGGCAGATCGCGAAGAAATAGAGGAACGTTATCACCACCCCGCCGGTCTTGCCGAAGTGCTCCTCCACCGTTTCGGTAATGTTGCCGGAGACATTACTCCCCGACAGGCACAGCCGCGCCAGCGCCCGGTGGCAATAGAAGGCGATTGGGAAGGCGAGAAGCAGCATCAGCAGGATGGGGATCAGGCCGCCGAATCCGGCGCGGATGGGGAAGAATAATACCCCTGCGCCGATTGCCGTGCCGAACAGGCCGAGGGTCCAGGTGGTGTCCGATTTGCGCCAGGTCGAGGTTTTTGTCTGGCCAACGATAATGCTTTCAGAGTTGCTCATAGGTCATCCTTATGCGTCAACGAAGCCGGTAATTTGAGAAACGCGGGAGAGATCGATATTGCCGCCGGAAATAATGCTGACGGTCTTACGCCCCTGAATATAGTGGTCGAGCTTGCCGCTTAATAAGGCCGCACAGGCCAGCGCACCCGCCCCTTCGGTCACCACTTTATTTCGCTGGATCAGGGCAACCATGCTGTTGCGAATATCGTCTTCGCTGACCAGCACAATGTCGTCCACCAGTTCACGGACAATATTGAAGGTTAAATTCCCCGGGCGAGAAACGTCGCAGCCGTCGGCTAACGTTCCGGTCACGCGGTGGTGCATTATTTCCCCGGCATAATATGAGGCCGCCATGCCGTGAACGTTTTCCGACTGCACGCCGATAATATTAATGGTCGGGTTAATGGATTTAATCGCCGTTGCAATGCCCGCAATTAATCCGCCGCCGCCGATTGGCACAATCACGTTATCCACATCGTAGAGATCTTCGAGAATTTCCAGACCGATGGTGCCCTGCCCGGCAATGACTTTGGCGTCGTCGTAAGGCGGGATAAAAATACGCCCTTCCATCTCGACGATTTCGCTCACTTTGGCGATGGTGTCGTTAAAGTTCTCGCCGTGCAGCACCACTTCCGCCGAGTAGTCGCGGGTGGCCGCCACTTTGGATTTTGGCGCGCCCATCGGCATCACCACCTTGCCGTCGATACCGAGCATCGCGCAGGAGAGCGATACCCCCTGCGCGTGGTTTCCCGCCGAGCAGGCGACCACGCCTTTGCGTTTTTCGGCGTCGGTGAGCGAGGCCAGCTTATTAAACGCGCCGCGTATTTTAAACGACCCGGTACGCTGCATATTTTCAAACTTCAGGTATATCTCACCTTTACAACGTTCGCTGAGGTAATTAGAGCGCGGCATTCCGGTTTTATAGATTTTACCGGCCAGGCGTTTTCTGGCGTCCTGAATATCGTCAATCGTTACCGGGAGATCGTAGGTAATGTGCATAATATCCTCGTTATAATAATTCATTTTTTCAGGCAAAGTCAGGGTATCAGAGCGGAAATAAATAACGCCCCGGGTGTTTTAAAACGTAATGAACCTTATCGTCGCTTTTTACAATTTAGCGCTGAATATTGTTTCGCCAGTTCAACTAATACCGACGCGGATTTTTTAATACTGTAATTTTTTGACCATACGGCGGCGTAGCGCGCCACCGGTAATTCATCCTCAACCGGCAGGACAATAAACTGGTCAGAGCCGAACGGCGCAATCATGTCGCGGGGAATAACCGTCAGATAATCGGCATTGAGGACAAGGTTATAAATGGTGACCACGGAGTCGGTCTGGACGATGTTTTCAATGCTGATGTGGTTGTCTTGCAGGGTGGTCAGGAGATCTTTGTAGTAGCCCATATCGGTTTGCGGCATCACCCACTGCTCGTGGGTGAGCGATGCCAGGGTTGTTGGGCCGGTGCACGTTCGTGATTTGCTGGCCACCAGCACAAACTCGGATTCAAACAGCGGCTCGACGTGCAGATCCTGAAGCAGCATTTCGTCGCTCAGGGTGCCGATGGCAAAGTCCAGCCGACCGTCGCGAATGGCGGGCAGGAACGACGAGAGCTGCGCTTCATACATCGAGACACGCGCCTTCGGGAACACCTCCCGGAACTTTTTGATCATCTCAGAGAGGAAGGTAAAGCCAATCAGCGACGGATAGCCGAAGGAGACATCCATGACGGTGCTGAAGCTGAGGCTGTTGATTTCGCTCACCATGTTTTTCATCTCGCGAGTGATCGACTCGGCGTAGGAGAGCAGCACCTGGCCTGCGGCGGTGAGTTTGACGCCGGTGTTTTTGCGCACCATCACTTCCACGCCGAAGTAGGATTCGATATCGCTGATGATTTTGCTGACGGCGGGCTGCGTCAGCCCCAGCTGTCTGGCAGCAGAACCTATGGAGCCACTTTTAATGACTTCCTGAAATACCACGAGGTGCTGTGTTTTCGGTAGAATAATAGTGTTCATAATATTCTGCGCTTATTTCCCTATGACGGGGCGAATTCTACCCAATAATCTTTCGGGGGGTATGTGCTGTTACTCACAATTTATCTTTGCTCGACTTCTTGGCCCTCTCAAATCACCAATAAAAACACTATAAATCAATAAATTAACTTAACATCAGAGTGCATTTTGGCTGATATCGATCAATAAAAACGGCGCTAATAACTTTATTTTATGGCAATAAACACGGTGTTTTTATGCGCGATTAAAATATCAAATAAGACCATCTTTCAGGCAATTAACGGTTAATAAAACGACGTTATTTCATTAAACGATTTTTGTGAATTATCAACTTCGCGGTTAATTTTTTTTGCAGCCCAACGGAAAGAGTGGAGCAGGTCACATATTCATGCGGTAAATGTTTTGAGATTCAATAACCCTTTAGCAAACGGGAAAGCATTAGGCATCATCGAAGCAACATTATTAACAAATCAACAACACTGAAAAATCACCCATTTATAGCGCTAAATAGTGTGATTTAAATCGCCTGCGGCGCATGAATGTATTCATTTACGGTAAAAACAGTGAAATGTGCTTAGTGTCGCAAATTTGAGAATTGATATCGTTTGTCTACATTGGCGCCAGGCCAGAAAGCAAAAACCCCGCCGAAGCGGGGTTTTGTAAGAAGTTGAAGCTGACCGATAAGCCGGGTTCTGTCGTGGACAGTCATTCATCTAGGCCAGCAATCGCTCACTGGCTCAAGCAGCCTACCCGGGTTCAGTACGGGCCGTACCTTGTGAACCCCTATTTGGCCTTGCTCCGGGTGGAGTTTACCGTGCCACGGACTGTTGCCAGCCGCGCGGTGCGCTCTTACCGCACCCTTTCACCCTTACCTGATCCCACTTGCGTGGGCCATCGGCGGTTTGCTCTCTGTTGCACTGGTCGTGGGTTTCCCCCCCAGGCGTTACCTGGCACCCTGCCCTATGGAGCCCGGACTTTCCTCCCCTCCGCCCGTCTCCCCCGAAAGGGACGACGACGAAGCGGCGACTGTCTGGTCAGCTTCGGCGCGCAGTATAGAGGGTTTGCGCGCCGCTGTCACCCTTGGGTGCGCATCCCTATCTGTAACGTCGCCGCGATGTTGCGCGACGAGCGGTAAATATTGTCGAACGCGCCGCGAAACGCCTCTTCCAGCGAGCCAATACTGGTCAGCACGCTGAACACCGCGTCAATACCGTACTGATGCACCACGCCGACGTCTTTGGTCAGGCTTCCGGCGATACCGATCACCGGCTTATGGTATTTTTTGGCGACGCTCGCCACGCCCACCGGCACTTTACCGTGAATGCTCTGGCTGTCGAGCCGCCCTTCCCCGGTCACTACCCAGGTGCAGTCGTGGATGTGCTCTTCCAGGTTAAGCGCCTGGGTGACAATCTCGATGCCGCTCTTAAGCTCCGCGCCCAGAAACGCCATCAGCGCCGCGCCCATTCCGCCAGCCGCACCCGCGCCGGGCACATGCTTCACGTCAATGCGCAGGGATTTTTTAATCACGTCCGCGTAGTGGCTCAGGTTGGCGTCCAGCTCGAGGATCATCCCTTCGGTTGCCCCTTTCTGCGGGCCAAAGATGCGCGATGCGCCTTTCTCCCCCACCAGCGGGTTGGTCACGTCACACGCCACGCGGATAGTACAATCTTTCAGACGCGGATCGAGACCCGAGGCATCAATGCTGTTGAGCGCCATCAGGCTGCCGCCGCCAAAGCCGATCTCGGTGCCGTTGGCATCGCAGAGCTTCGCGCCCAGCGCCTGGACCATACCCGCGCCGCCGTCGTTGGTCGCGCTGCCGCCGATACCGATAATGATATTGCGCGCGCCTTTATCCAGCGCGCTCAGGATAAGCTCCCCGGTGCCGCGTGAGGTGGTCACCAGCGGGTTACGCTGGGCGGGCGGGACCAGCGCCAGACCGCTTGCGGCCGCCATTTCAATAAACGCGGTGTTGCCATCGCCGGACATTCCCCAGCAGGCGTTGACCTTTTCGCCTAACGGCCCGGTCACAACGGCATGGTGCTCTGCGCTCTGGGTGGCGGCAATCATCGCTTCGACCGTACCTTCCCCGCCGTCAGCAACAGGAACAGAAACATAAAGTGCATCGGGGAAGATTTCCCGAAATCCTTTTTCTATCGCCTGAGCTACCTCGGAGGCAGACAGGCTTTCTTTATAAGAGTCTGGAGCGATTACGATTTTCATAGTTGTAGCCTGTTACTGCATTCCGGCATGGACTGTAGGCCCGGCAGCGTTGCGCCACCGGGCACGCCGTCATTAGCGAGAGATTTCGACCTTCGCCAGTTTTTCGTAGTAGCACGCAATGGCGCTGTGGTCAGCGGTTCCCAGACCATCGGCACGCAGCGCCTGCATCATCTCCATCACCGCAGCGGTCAGCGGCAGCTGTGCGCCCACGCCGTGGGAAGTGTCCAGCGCGTTCGCCAGATCTTTAATATGCAGGTCGATACGGAAGCCCGGCTTGAAGTTACGATCCATCACCATTGGCGCTTTGGCATCCAGCACGGTGCTGCCCGCCAGACCGCCGCGGATCGCCTGATACACCAGATCCGGGTTCACGCCCGCTTTGGTCGCAAGGGTCAGCGCTTCGGACATCGCGGCAATGTTCAGCGCCACAATCACCTGGTTTGCCAGCTTGGTGACGTTGCCCGCCCCAATCTCACCGGTATGCACCACGGAACCCGCCATCGCTTTCAGCAGGTCGTAATATTTGTCGAAAATCGCCTTGTCGCCGCCCACCATCACGGACAGGGTGCCGTCGATCGCCTTCGGCTCGCCGCCGCTTACCGGGGCATCAAGCATGTCCACGCCTTTCGCCTTCAGCGCTTCACTGATTTCACGGCTCGCCAGCGGGGCGATAGAGCTCATATCAATGACTACCAGGCCAGGCTTAGCGCCTTCGATAATGCCGTTCTCGCCCAGCGCAACCTCTTTCACGTGCGGGGAGTTCGGCAGCATGGTGATGATGACATCGCACTGCTCGGCAATGGCTTTGGCAGTGGTGGCGGTTTCTGCTCCGGCAGAAATGACCTCTGCCACCGCGTCAGGATTACGGTCAGAAACCACCAGTGAGTAACCTGCTTTAATGAGGTTTTTACTCATTGGTTTACCCATGATACCCAGGCCAATAAAACCAACTTTCATCGTCATAATCTCTCTCTTTCTCTCAGGGGTGGTTATTTCTTAAAGGAATCAGCCAGCTTTTGCGTGGCAGAGCGGAACACGCCGAGGTCGCTGCCGACGGCAACGAAGGTCGCGCCCCACTCCAGATAGCGGCGGGCGTCGGCCTCAACCGGTGCGAGGATACCGCACGGTTTGCCGTGCGCTTTCGCGCGGGCAAAAATATGCTGGATTGCGCGCTGCACGTCCGGGTGGCCGGCGTTGCCCAGATGACCAAAGGCTGCCGCCAGGTCGCTTGGGCCAACAAAGATGCCGTCTACGCCGTCGGTAGAGGCAATCGCATCCACGTTGTCTACGCCCTGCTGGCTCTCAATCTGCACCAGGATGGTGATGTTCTTGTTGGACTGCGCGAAGTAGTCCGGCACGGTGCCAAACATGTTGGCGCGGTGGGACACGGACACGCCGCGAATGCCTTCCGGTGGGTAGCGCGTGGACGCCACCGCCTGCACCGCTTCCTCTTCGGTTTCCACAAACGGGATCAGGAAGTTATAGAAACCGATATCCAGCAGACGCTTGATGATCACCGGCTCGTTGGTCGGCACGCGCACCACCGGGGCGCTGTGGCTGCCCTTCAGCGCCATCAGCTGGGGAATAAAGGTGGTGATATCGTTTGGCGCATGTTCGCCGTCCAGCACCAGCCAGTCGAAACCGGCCAGGCCCAGCACTTCGGTGCTGATCGGGCTTGCCAGCGCTGACCAGCAGCCAATCTGAATCTGGTGCGCCGCGAGGGCCGCCTTAAATTTGTTCGGGAAGATATCGTTACTCATCGCTTATACCTTTGCTTATTTCTGCAATTCCATACGTTTGATGTCGCCTACCACGAACAGGTAGCAGACCATCGCCATCAACGCTGAACAGCCAACGAATACCAGTGCCGCGTTGAACGAATGCAGTTCACTGACCAGATAACCAATTACCAGCGGAGTCACGATGGACGCCACGTTACCAAAGACGTTAAACACGCCACCGCACAGGCCGACAATCTCTTTTGGCGCGGTATCGGAAATCACCGGCCAGCCCAGCGCACCGAACCCTTTGCCGAAGAAGGCGAGCGCCATCAGGGCCACCACCAGCGCGGTATTGTTGGTGTAGTTACACAGGATGATGGTCGACGCCAGCAGCATACCGACCACAATCGGCAGCTTACGCGCCAGGGTAATCGACCGGCCCTGCTTAATCAGATAGTCCGAGAACACCCCGCCCAGCACGCCACCCGCAAAGCCGCACAGCGCCGGAATAGAGGCCACCAGGCCCACCTTCAGGATCGACATCCCCTTTTCCTGCACCAGATAAATCGGGAACCAGGTGAGGAAGAACCAGGTGATGGTGTTGATAAAGTATTGACCGAAAAATACGCCCAGCATCATGCGGTTGGTCAATAGCTGTTTGATGTAATGGAGCTTAGGACCTTTCGCCGCGTCGGAGCCTGGCTTCTTGTGGTCCATATCCACCACCGCGCCGCCCTCGGAGATAAACTTCAGCTCCTGCTCTGACATACGCGGATGGTCGGTGGGGTTATGAATGAACTTCACCCACATGGCGGTCAGGACAAAACCAATCACGCCCATCACGGTAAAGACGTGTTCCCAGCCCCAGGCGAAGGTCAGCCAGCCGAGCAGCGGCGAGAAAATCGCGAGCGAGAAATACTGCGCAGAGTTGAAAATCGCGGAGGCCGTACCGCGCTCTTTGGTCGGGAACCAGGCCGCCACAATGCGGGCGTTCGCCGGGAACGACGGCGCTTCCGAGAAGCCGAGCATAAAGCGCATAAAGAACATCGAGATACCCGCCCACGCTATCGGGAAGAGATCCACAAAGCCCTGTAAGAAGGTGAACAGCGACCAGAAGAACAGGCTGTATGAATAGACCTTTTTCGAGCCGAACTTGTCCAGCAGCCAGCCGCCCGGGATCTGCATCAGCAGGTAGGCCCAGCCGAAGGCGGAGAAAATGTAGCCCATCGATACGGCGCTGAGCTGAAGCTCTTTCGCCACCTCGGTCCCGGCAATCGACAGCGTGGCGCGATCAGCGTAGTTCACCGCCGTCACAATAAATATAATCAGTAGAATTAAATATCGGGTGGGCATTCCCTTTTTAGCTTCTACGGTAGTATCCAGTATCATGTTTATTTCCTCGGGCACATCGATAGATTTATTTTTATTGTTTTTATAAGGACTATTTCCTGATTATTTATCGATAGCAGGTAATATCAGGTAATTAACCAGACGCAATGAAAACGTGATTCAGTATAATCGCCACTCAGGGGCTGCACATTGGATTAACGCTCAATTATCAGACCGCAATTCAATATTATTTTGAGCATATGCACAAAGCTCTGGGCGCTGATGCACAGAATCACGTAATAACGGCCAGAGGGCGTCTTCTCTGGTATCGCAGAGTGATCGCGATCACATTTTTATATCCAAAGTCCTGACATTCTTTATTTAAGAAAGCCGCGTCTTTATTTCGTTAATAAGAAAATAAACACCAGACTGGCTGCATTTAATATCTGACACTTTGCTGGAGATTTCTGAACAATGGCCGACATTGAAATTCGACAAGCGTCGCCGACGGCGTTCTATATAAAAGTCCACGACACAGATAATGTGGCGATTATTGTTAACGACAACGGTTTAAAAGCGGGAACCCGATTCCCGGACGGGCTTGAACTGATTGAGCATATTCCTCAGGGCCATAAAGTGGCGCTGGTGGATATCCCCGCGCACGGCGAAATCGTCCGCTACGGCGAAGTGATTGGCTACGCGGTTCGCGCTATTCCGCAGGGTAGCTGGATTGAGGAGTCGCTGGTGGAGCTGCCAAAAGCGCCGCCGCTGAACACCCTGCCGCTGGCCACCCGCGTGCCGGAGCCTCTGCCACCGCTGGAGGGTTACACCTTCGAAGGCTACCGCAACGCCGACGGCAGCGTCGGCACCAAAAACCTGCTCGGCATTACCACCAGCGTACACTGCGTGGCGGGCGTGGTGGATTATGTAGTGAAAATCATCGAGCGCGATCTACTGCCAAAATACCCGAACGTCGACGGCGTGGTGGGTCTGAACCACCTTTACGGCTGCGGCGTGGCGATCAACGCTCCCGCGGCGGTAGTACCCATCCGCACCATCCATAACATCGCCCTGAATCCAAACTTCGGTGGTGAAGTGATGGTGATTGGCCTCGGCTGCGAGAAGCTCCAGCCCGAACGCCTGCTGCAAGGCACCGAAGACGTACAGGCGATTGCGGTAGACGATGCCAGCATCGTGCGTTTGCAGGACGAGCACCACGTCGGCTTTAAATCGATGGTCGAGGATATTCTTCAGGTGGCCGAGCGCCATCTGCAAAAGCTCAACCAGCGCCAGCGCGAGACCTGCCCGGCCTCCGAGCTGGTGGTGGGGACACAGTGCGGCGGCAGCGATGCATTTTCCGGCGTGACGGCGAACCCGGCGGTGGGCTATGCCTCCGACCTGTTCGTGCGCTGCGGCGCGACGGTGATGTTCTCGGAAGTGACCGAAGTGCGTGACGCCATCCACCTGCTGACCCCGCGCGCCATCAACGAAGAGGTGGGCAAACGCCTGCTGGAAGAGATGGCCTGGTACGATAACTATCTGGATATGGGTAAAACCGACCGCAGCGCTAACCCTTCTCCGGGCAACAAAAAGGGCGGTCTGGCAAACGTGGTGGAAAAGGCTCTCGGCTCGATTGCCAAATCCGGCCAGAGCGCGATTGTCGAAGTGCTGTCACCGGGCCAGCGCCCGACCAAGCGCGGTCTGATCTACGCGGCAACGCCCGCCAGCGATTTCGTCTGCGGCACCCAGCAGGTGGCCTCCGGCATTACCGTGCAGGTCTTCACCACCGGGCGCGGCACGCCGTACGGTCTGATGGCGGTGCCGGTAATCAAGATGGCGACCCGCACCGAGCTGGCAAACCGCTGGTATGACTTGATGGACATTAACGCAGGCACCATCGCCACCGGGGAAGAGAGCATCGAGGACGTGGGCTGGAAGCTGTTCCACTTCATTCTGGACGTGGCGAGCGGCCGTAAGAAAACCTTCTCCGATCAATGGGGATTACATAACCAGCTGGCGGTGTTCAACCCGGCGCCCGTGACCTGATCCTGAAAGTGCAGTAAACCTCTTTAGCATGGCTCTGGCCATGCTTTTTTTTTGCTTTCGATTCTTTCACATACTTACTTTCACTTTCGCTTCTTTCATTTTTACGATATCAATCACAAAAAAACATTCCGAAAGCCTATATCTTCTTTCGCATAAACAAAACGAAAGGTTTCGGAGGAAAGATGTACATCATCTCAACCAAAGCGATGCTGCATAAGGCACAGCGAGAAGGTTACGCCGTCCCGGCATTCAACATTCACAATCTCGAAACGTTGCAGGTGGTTGTCGAAACCGCCGCAGAAATGCGCTCCCCGCTGATCGTTGCGGGTACGCCGGGCACCTTCAGCTACGCCGGGATCGGCAACGTCGTCGCCATCGCAGGCGATCTGGCGAAAACCTGGAACCAGCCGCTGGCGATCCACCTCGATCATCATGAAGAGTTCGACGATATCGCGCAGAAAGTGCAGGCCGGGGTTCGCTCGGCCATGATCGACGGCTCGCACCTGCCGTTTGCCGACAACGTTGCGCTGGTCAAAAAAGTGACGGATTACTGCCACCGCTACGACGTCAGCGTGGAAGCGGAGCTAGGTCGGCTGGGCGGGCAGGAAGATGACCTGGTCGTTGACGGTAAAGACGCGCTGTATACCCATCCGCAGCAGGCGCGCGACTTTGTGACCCAGACGGGAATCGACTCGCTGGCCGTCGCCATCGGCACCGCTCACGGCCTGTACACCGCCACGCCAAAGCTCGACTTTGACCGCCTGGCGGAGATCCGCAACAGCGTCGATATCCCCCTGGTTCTGCATGGTGCATCCGGCCTGTCGACGGCGGATATCCGCCAGGCCATTGCGCTGGGTATTTGCAAAGTTAACGTGGCGACAGAACTCAAAATCGCCTTCTCAGACGCCCTCAAAAACTACTTCTCAACCCATCCGGAAGCCAGCGATCCGCGACATTACATGCGGCCTGCAAAAGCGGCGATGAAAGAGGTGGTCCGTAAGGTCATTACCGATTGCGGCTGCGAAGGGAAACTTTGAACCGCGCACAATGAAAGCATTCAGCGATTAACCGGAGAATAACGTGAAAGAGATCATTGCCCGTCACAAGGCGGGAGAACATATCGGGATTTGTTCAGTCTGCTCTGCGCACCCGCTGGTCATTGAGGCCGCGCTGCGTTTCGATTTGAACACGACCAACAAGGTGCTGATTGAGGCCACCTCGAATCAGGTCAATCAGTATGGCGGCTACACCGGGATGAAGCCGGCCGATTTTCGTGATTTCGTGTTAAGCATCGCCAGCGACGTGGGAT
This sequence comes from Enterobacter asburiae, assembly GCF_021440515.1. GTDB lineage: Bacteria > Pseudomonadota > Gammaproteobacteria > Enterobacterales > Enterobacteriaceae > Enterobacter > Enterobacter asburiae_E. Next base: position 20,260 of record NZ_JAKCMV010000014.1, read on the forward strand.
TTCCGACAGAACGCCTGATCCTCGGCGGCGATCATCTGGGACCAAACTGCTGGCAGAACGAACCCGCCGACGCGGCAATGGCGAAAGCCGTCGAGCTTATCAAAGCCTACGTCAGCGCCGGTTTTAGCAAGATCCATCTTGATGCCTCCATGTCCTGCGCCGACGACCCCGTGCCTCTGGATCCGAAGGTGGTTGCGCAGCGCGCAGCGCGCCTGTGTCAGGCCGCCGAAGAGGTTGCCAGCGACGAGCAAAAGGCGGCCCTGACCTACGTGATTGGCACCGAGGTGCCTGTGCCGGGCGGTGAAGCCAGCAGCATTGACAGCGTGCATGTGACCCGCGTGGAAGATGCCGCGCAGACGCTGGAAACGCATCGCGTAGCCTTCGGCGCGCTGGGCCTGAGCGAGGCCATGAACCGCGTAATTGGGATTGTGGTGCAGCCGGGCGTGGAGTTCGACCATACGCAGATCATTCACTATAAGCCGCACGCGGCAGAGGCGCTCTCGGGCTGGATCCGTCAGACCCCCATGGTCTATGAAGCGCACTCAACCGACTATCAGACCCGTCAGGCCTACCGTGCGCTGGTTCGCGATAGCTTCGCCATTTTGAAAGTCGGCCCGGCGCTGACCTTCGCGCTGCGTGAGGCCCTCTTTGCCCTCGCGCAAATGGAAAACGAGCTGGTCGCCCCGGAGCAGCGCAGCCGCGTGCTGGAGGTTATCGACGAAGTGATGCTGAACGAGCCGGAATACTGGAAGAAGTACTATCACCCGACCTGGAGCCAGGCCATGGTGGATATCCATTTCAGCCTCTCTGACCGGATCCGTTACTACTGGCCGCACCCGCGCATTCGCCAGAGCGTGGAAAAACTGCTCGCGAATCTGAGCTCGCTTTCGCTGCCGCTGGGCCTTATCAGCCAGTTTATGCCCATTCAGTTCGAACGTTTATCGATGAATGAGATCGCGGCAACACCGCAGAATCTCATCATAGACAAAATACAGGATGTATTACGCGCCTACCGTTTTGGCTGCACCCCTGACCCCGTTTGATGCCTGGAGAGTGTATGAGTCACGTTTTTGTCCGTACCGATATTGCGTTCGAAACCTGCCAGCAGGTGCTGGCCCACATTGGCGAAGAGATGCTGGCGAAAGGTGTCGTTCATGCCTCTTATCCCGCTGCGCTGCTGGAAAGAGAGCTGAATTACCCCACCGGCATCGCGCTTGAACGCCATGCGGTGGCGATCCCGCACTGTGAAGCCACCCATGCGAAAAGCCCCGCGATTTACCTGATTCGCCCGGACAAACCGGTGAATTTTCAGCAAGCAGATGATGACGCGGAGATCGCCGTTTCGCTCATCATCGCGTTGATTGTTGAAAACCCCGCGGCGCAAATGAAGCTGCTGCGCCGTCTTTTTAGTGAGCTGCAAAACCCGCACACGCTGGACATGCTGCTGGCCGCCCCGGCCGGGCAGCTTGCCGACTGTTTCCGGGACACGATCCTTGAGCCTGCCCCCTGCGCTCAGGCGTCATAACACACTGATAATAAGAAAGGAGTACCCTATGAAACGCAAAATTATTGTTGCCTGTGGCGGTGCCGTCGCAACCTCAACGATGGCGGCAGAAGAGATCAAAGAGCTGTGTGACGCCCATAACATCCAGCTGGATCTGGTGCAGTGCCGCGTGACCGAAATCGAAACCTATATGGACGGAGCCGATCTCATCTGCACCACGGCGAAAGTCGACCGGAGCTTTGGCGATATCCCTGTGGTACACGGGATGCCGTTTGTGTCGGGCGTCGGTATCGACGCGTTGCAGCAAAAAATCCTGGCCATTCTGAAGGGGTAAAATCATGTTTACCGAAATCATGCGGTACATCCTCGACCTTGGGCCAACCGTGATGTTGCCTGGCGTCATCATCATCTTCTCAAAGTTACTGGGGATGAAGCTCGGCGATTGCTTTAAATCCGGCCTGCATATCGGCATTGGCTTCGTGGGAATTGGGCTGGTTATCGGCCTGATGCTCGACTCCATCGGCCCGGCGGCGAAAGCCATGGCGGAACAGTTCCAGATTAACCTGCACGTCGTGGACGTGGGCTGGCCCGGCTCCTCTCCGATGACCTGGGCTTCGCAAATTGCCCTGGTGGCGATCCCGGTGGCGATTGGCGTGAACGTGGTAATGCTCGTCACCCGTATGACCCGGGTGGTGAACGTCGATATCTGGAATATCTGGCATATGACCTTTACCGGGGCCATGCTGCACCTGGCGACCGGATCTTACTGGTTAGGCATTCTGGGCGTGGTGGTTCACGCGGCGTTTGTCTACAAGCTGGGCGACTGGTTTGCTAAAGATACCCGGGACTTCTTCGGCCTTGAAGGCATCGCCATTCCACACGGCTCCTCGGCCTACCTCGGCCCTGTCGCCGTGCTGGTGGACACGATTATCGAGAAAATACCGGGGCTGAATCGCATTCATTTCAGCGCTGACGACGTGCAAAAACGGTTCGGTCCCTTCGGCGAACCGGTCACCGTCGGCTTCGTCATGGGGCTGGTTATCGGGATGCTGGCGGGTTATGACGTGAAAAACGTCTTACAGCTGGCTGTGAAAACTGCGGCGGTGATGCTGCTGATGCCGCGCGTGATCAAGCCTATCATGGACGGCCTGACCCCGATTGCGAAACATGCCCGTAAGCGCTTGCAGGCGAAATTTGGTGGCCAGGAGTTCCTGATCGGTCTGGATCCGGCGCTGCTGCTCGGCCATACCTCGGTGGTGTCTGCGAGCCTGATTTTTATCCCGCTGACTATTCTTATCGCGGTGCTGGTGCCGGGTAACCAGGTACTGCCGTTCGGCGACCTCGCGACCATCGGCTTCTTCGTGGCAATGGCGGTGGCGGTGCATCAGGGCAACCTGTTCCGCACGCTGATCTCCGGCGTCATTATCATGGGCATCACGCTGTGGATAGCCACCCAGACCATCGGCCTGCATACCCAGCTTGCCCAGAACGCGGGCGCACTGAAAGCGGGCGGTCTGGTGGCCTCAATGGACCAGGGGGGCTCGCCTGTCACCTGGCTGTTAATTCAACTCTTTACCTGGCAGAACGTGGTCGGCTTCATTGTGATTGGCGCGATTTACGTCACCGGCGTGCTGCTCACCTGGCGTCGTGCCCGCGCGTTTTCCGCAGCGGAAAAAACCGCGGCTAACCCACAAAGCCAGACGGCATCCTAATACCCGGGGAGCGATGCTCCCCTTCTTTTTTTTGGAGTGAATCATGAAATCAGTGGTAATTCACGCTGAGGGCAGCGTGCGCGTTGAAGAACGTCCCGTCCCTCGCATTGAGGCGGCAAACGATGTACTGGTGCGGGTTGTCTGCTCGGGATTATGCGGCTCGGATATCCCGCGTATTTTCGCCAAAGGGGCGCATTACTATCCCATAACCCTGGGCCATGAGTTTAGCGGCTACGTTGAAGCATGTGGCACCGATGTGACCGACCTGCAAGCGGGCGATGCGGTGGCCTGCGTCCCGCTGCTGCCCTGCTTCTCCTGCCCGGAATGTGCAAAGGGCTATTACTCGCTCTGCAAGCAGTACCAGTTTGTCGGATCCCGCAGTGAAGGGGGCAACGCCGAATACATCGTCGTGAACCGCGCCAATCTGTTCCGCCTGCCCGCCGATATGACCATCGAAGACGGCGCGTTTATCGAGCCCATCACCGTCGGGTTACACGCTTTCCATCTGGCGGGAGGCTGCGAAGAGAAAAACGTGATTATCGTGGGCGCGGGCACCATCGGCCTGCTGGCGATGCAGTGCGCGCTGGCGCTGGGCGCAAAAAGCGTCACGGCTATTGATATTAACGACGATAAGCTCGAACTGGCTAAGACGCTGGGAGCAAGCCGCGTTTTCAACAGTAAAACCCTGAGCGCCGACGACATCTTCGCGCAGCTGAACGAGAGCCGTTTTGACCAGCTGGTGCTGGAAACGGCGGGCGCGCCGCAGACGGTTTCGCTGGCCATCGATATTGCAGGGCCACGCGCGAAGCTGGCTCTGGTGGGAACGTTGCACCATGATCTGAATCTTTCCTCGACCACGTTCAGCAAGATCCTGCGCAAAGAGCTGACCCTTTTCGGCAGCTGGATGAACTATTCCGCTCCCTGGCCGGGGGAAGAGTGGGCCACGGCGGCGCGTCTGCTCACCGAGAAAAAATTACGGCTTGCGCCACTCATCGCCCACACGGGTAATAGCGAAAGCTTTGCCGAGGCCGTTCAGGCGCTGAACGGCTCGCCGATGCAGGGCAAAATTTTGCTGCAATTCCCCTGAGCCTTCGAGCCAGCAACCTGAGCTGGCTCACATTTACTTTCGAACATTGACGTACATCTTTCGCATACCTTCGATTAGAATAGGGACAGTTAATTATCAGGCAAATCAAAATGAACTCATTTGAGCGAAGGAATAAAATTGTTGACCTCGTCAACGCTCAGGGCAGCGTGATGGTGCTGGATCTTTCAAACCTGTTTGGCATTTCGGAAGTGACTATCCGAACGGACCTGCGCCTGCTGGAAGAAAAAGGGCTGGTCACGCGTTTTCACGGCGGAGCCGCCCGGCCAGGAAGTAACCTCGCGGAGAGCGACAATCAGGAAGTGGTGCTGGAAGAGCGTTACCAGCTGGCAAGCGACCCGAAAAAGCGTATCGCCCAGGCCGCCGCCGCCATGATTGAAGAAGGGATGACCATTATCCTCGACAGCGGCAGTACCACCATGCTGATTGCTGAAGCGCTGGCGAAAAAAGCCAACATCACGGTGATAACCAATAGTCTGCCCGCCGCCTTTGCCCTCTCAGAAAATAAAGACATTACGCTGGTCGTTTGCGGCGGCACGGTACGCCATAAGACGCACTCGATGCACGGCACCATCGCCGAACGCTCTCTTGCGGGTATCAGCGCGGACCTGATGTTCGTGGGTGCCGACGGTATCGACACCACCAACGGCATCACCACCTTTAACGAAGGTTACTCTATCAGTAGCGTTATGGCCGCCGCCGCCCACAAAGTGGTTGCCGTGCTGGATTCGACCAAGTTCAATCGCCGCGGATTTAACCAGGTGCTGCCTATGGAGAAGATAGACTGCGTGATTACGGATGAGGGGATCGGCAAGCAGGATAAAGAGCTGGTGATCAAAACCGGCACCGACGTTGTGACGGTTTAACTTTCTGAGCAGGTCAGCGCATGACCTGCCTTACTTTTTCTTCCGACATTTGTCCGACACGTAGGGTTTGGTAGGCCGGGTAAGCGCAGCGCCACCCGGCAAAAACAGACGCGCGGCGAGTTACTCCCCCTGCTGCTCCAGCGCATACTTATACAGCGCGTTTTTCTTCACGCCGTGGATTTCCGCAGCCAGCGCGGCGGCTTTTTTGAGCGGCAGTTCGGCCTGTAGCAGCGCCAGCGTGCGCAGGGCGTCGGCGGGCAGTGCATCGTCTTCGGCTTTATGCCCTTCAACAATCAGCACCATTTCGCCTTTACGACGGTTTTCGTCTTCTTTCACCCACGCCAGCAGCTCGCCGACCGGTGCGCCGTGAATGGTTTCCCAGGTTTTGGTCAGCTCGCGCGCCAGCACCACGTAGCGCGACTCGCCCCAGACGGTCACCATGTCGTCCAGGCTTTCCAGCAGTCGGTGGGTGGATTCGTAGAAAATCAGGGTGCGCGGCTCGGCTTCCAGCGCTTTGAGCACGTCGCGACGGCCTTTTGATTTGGCTGGCAGAAAACCTTCGTAGCAGAAACGGTCGGACGGCAGCCCCGCCGCGCTCAGCGCCGCAATTGCCGCGCACGGCCCCGGCAGCGGCACGACGCGGATCCCCGCTTCACGGCAGGTGCGCACCAGGTGATAACCCGGATCGTTAATCAGCGGTGTTCCCGCATCGGAGACCAGCGCAATGTTCTGGCCCTCTTTCAGCTTCGCCACCAGGGTTTCCGCTTTTTGTTGCTCATTGTGATCGTGCAGGGCGAACAGGCGGGCGCTAATCGCAAAGTGCTGCAACAGTAACCCGGTATGACGGGTATCTTCAGCCGCAATTAAATCAACAGCTTGTAATACGGTGAGCGCACGTTGGGTAATATCAGATAAATTCCCGATAGGAGTAGGTACAATATAAAGCTGGCCTTGAGAATTATCCGCCGTTTCGTGTTGTTTCATTGTTTCGTCCGTATTGCCGATTTAATATTGAGCATTGCGTAAAAAAACTCACTGGATACAGTATGGTACCGTTAACGTTACTTCGAACAAAAGCCGCGCGCAGCGTGCCTTTGCTGCTGGCAGCCCTGATTTTTGCAGGCTGTGGCACCCAGACACAGGACCAAAGCGTCGCCCATATGCAGGGCTCAGCTCAGGCTGATTCTGGCTTTTATCTGCAACAAATGTCGCAGAGCTCAAATGATACCAAGACCAACTGGCAATTACTCGCCATTCGTGCACTGCTGAAAGAGGGGAAAACCCAGCAGGCCGTCGAGCTGTTCAACCAGCTGCCGCAAGAATTGAACGACAACCAGCGTCGCGAGCAGCAGCTTCTGTCCGCCGAACTGAAGGTGGCGCAGAAAGATTACGCCGCTGCCAAAAAGATCCTCGGCGACATCGACGTGAGCGCGCTGGATAAAAACCAGCAGGCGCGTTTCTGGCAGACCGGCATCACCGCTGAACAGGGTCGCCCCTCCCTTCAGCTGCTGCGCGCCCTGATTGCCCAGGAGCCGCTGCTCAGCGGCGCTGACAAACAGAAAAATATCGATGCGACCTGGCAGGCGCTGGCCTCCATGACCCCGCAACAGGCGCAGACGCTGGTGATCAACGCAGACGAAAACGTGCTGCAAGGCTGGCTCGATCTGCAACAGATGTGGTTCAACAACCGCAGCGATCCGAAGATGCTCAAGGCCGGTATTACCGACTGGCAGACGCGCTACCCGCAAAACCCGGGCTCCAAAATGCTGCCGACGCAGCTGGTTAACGTGCAGAACTTTAAGCCTGCCTCCACCAGCAAAATCGCCCTGCTTCTGCCGTTGAACGGCCAGGCAGCGGTGTTTGGCCGCGCTATCCAGCAGGGGTTTGAAGCCGCGAAAAACGGTATCTCTCCGGTGGTGGGCAATGCGGTACCTGCGCAGTCCGCCCAGGCTGCGAACGTTAACGATGTCATCAGCCCTTCCGCCGCTGAGACCAGCGATCTGACCACGGCCCAAACCCCTGCGCAGGGCACGATGCAAAACCCGGTGACTGCACCGACAACCCCTGCGCCGACCGCACCGGCACAAACGCCAGCCGCGCCAGCCGACACGCAGGCCGCGCCTGCCGCAGAAACGTCAGCGACGGCACAGCCGCAAACCACCCAGCCCGCAGCACAACCGGCAGCACAGCCACAGGCCGTCGCCACCACCAGCGCCAATCCGGGTGCCGAGCTGAAAGTCTATGACACCAGCTCACAGCCGCTCGATCAGGTTCTGGCTCAGGTGCAGCAGGACGGGGCCAGCATCGTGGTGGGCCCGCTGCTGAAAAACCAGGTCGAAGAGCTGACGAAGAGCAATACCCCGCTGAACGTGCTGGCGCTCAACCAGCCGGAGCAGGTGCAGAATCGCGCCAATATCTGCTATTTCGCTCTCTCCCCGGAAGATGAAGCCCGCGATGCGGCGCGTCATATTCACGAGCAGGGTAAACAGGCTCCGCTGCTGCTGATCCCACGCAGCTCGCTGGGCGACCGCGTCGCCACGGCGTTTGCCCAGGAGTGGCAGCAGCTCGGCGGCGGTATCGTGTTGCAGCAGAAGTTTGGCTCCGCCTCTGAGCTACGTGCCGGTATCAACGGCGGCGCGGGTATTTCACTGACCGGTAGCCCGGTAACGGCAAGCCTGCCGCAGCAGCAGGGCGTGACCATCGGCGGCTTGACCATTCCGGCACCGCCAACCGACGCGCAAATCAGCGGTGGCGGTAAAGTGGATGCGGCCTATATCCTCGCCACGCCGCAGGAAATTGCCTTCATCAAGCCGATGATTGCGATGCGTAACGGCAGCCAGAGCGGCGCGACCCTGTATGCCAGCTCGCGCAGCGCGCAGGGCACGGCAGGCCCGGACTTCCGACTGGAGATGGACGGTCTGCAATACAGCGAAATTCCAATGCTTGCAGGCAGCAACCCAACGCTGATGCAGCAGGCGCTTGGCGCAGTGCGTAACGACTACTCTCTGGCGCGTCTGTACGCTATGGGCGCAGACGCCTGGGCGCTGGCAAACCACTTTACCCAGATGCGTCAGGTGCCGGGGTTTGAACTCAACGGCAACACCGGCGATCTGACCGCCAATCAGGACTGCGTGATTAACAGGAAGTTATCATGGCTCAAATACCAGCAGGGGCAGATCGTCCCGGCCAGTTAAGCCGCAAACAGACCGGCGACGCGTGGGAAGTGAAAGCGCGCCGCTGGCTGGAAGGCAAAGGACTGCGCTTTATCGCCGCCAACGTTCGCGGACGCGGCGGCGAGATCGATCTCATAATGAAAGACGGTCAAACGACCGTGTTTGTCGAAGTACGCTACCGGCAGTCATCGCAGTTTGGCGGTGCCGCCGCCAGCGTGACGCCCGCCAAACAACACAAATTATTACAGACCGCCCTCTTGTGGCTTGCCCGCCATAATGGGAGCTTTGATACTGTGGATTGCCGGTTCGATGTGGTAGCCTTCACCGGCAACGACGTCGACTGGTTCAAAAACGCGTTTGGCGAAGACACCTGAACAAGATTTAAAAGGGATAACGTGCTCGAAAGAATTAAAGTTTGCTTCACAGAAAGCATTCAAACTCAGATTGCAGCGGCGGAAGCCCTCCCGGACGCGATTTCTCGCGCAGCGATGACGCTGGTACAGTCTCTGCTCAACGGCAACAAAATCCTCTGTTGTGGCAATGGCACATCGGCCGCCAACGCACAGCATTTTGCTGCCAGCATGATCAATCGTTTTGAAACAGAACGACCGAGTTTACCCGCCATTGCACTTAATACCGATAATGTGGTCTTAACAGCGATTGCTAACGATCGTCTGCATGATGAGATTTACGCAAAGCAGGTGCGCGCCCTGGGCCACGCCGGAGATGTGCTGTTGGCCATCTCCACGCGGGGGAACAGCCGCGACATCGTTAAGGCCGTCGAAGCGGCGGTCACCCGTGATATGACCATCGTGGCATTAACGGGCTATGACGGCGGTGAGCTGGCGGGTCTGCTGGGGCCGCAGGATGTGGAAATCCGCATTCCGTCGCACCGCAGCGCGCGCATTCAGGAAATGCACATGCTGACGGTAAATTGCTTATGCGATCTCATCGATAACACGCTTTTCCCTCACCAGGATGATTAAGGAGTATTAATGAAGGCTTTATCGACCCTCGCAGTCCTGATGTCTGCACTGCTTCTTCAGGGATGTATCGCTGCGGCCGTTGTGGGCACCGCGGCCGTCGGCACAAAAGCCGCGACCGACCCGCGCTCCGTGGGCACGCAGGTTGATGACGGTACGCTGGAGCTGCGCGTCAACAGCGCGCTGTCGAAAGACGAACAGATTAAGAAAGATGCGCGCATCAACGTTACGGCGTACCAGGGCAAAGTGCTGCTGGCAGGCCAGGCGCCGACCACCGAGCTGGCGTCCCGCGCCAAGCAAATTGCGATGGGCGTAGAAGGCACCACGGAAGTGTTCAACGAAGTCCGTCAGGGTCAGCCGATTGGTCTGGGAACCGCGTCGTCAGATACCTGGATCACCACCAAAGTCCGTTCCCAGCTGCTGGGCACCGACCAGGTGAAATCCTCTAACGTGAAGGTGACCACCGAGAACGGCGAAGTGTTCCTGCTGGGTCTGGTGACCGAACGTGAAGGGAAAGCGGCGGCGGATATCGCCAGTCGGGTGAGCGGCGTGAAGCACGTCACCACCGCGTTTACCTACATCAAGTAAACCCCACCTGACCGTAAGCCCGGTAAGCGCTCGCGCCACCGGGCTTTTTTTTACAGCAACGCAATACTCCCCACGATCGCCCCGCTCAGCGCCACCAGCGCGCCGGTCAGCCACAGCGCTTTCGCCGGGAATGACTTACGCAGCATCACAAACGACGGCAGGCTGACCGCAGGCAGCGTGATCAGCAGCGCCAGCGCCGGGGCTGTCCCCATTCCCGCCAGCATCATGGTCTGCACGATCGGGATTTCAGCCGCCGTTGGGATCACAAACAGGCAGCCCGCAACGGCCATCGCAATCACCCACATCAGGGTGTTGTCGATAGCGCCATCCGCGTGAGGGAACAGCCAGACGCGCGCCGCGCCCAGCACCAGAACGGCGAGGATATAGACCGGGATCGTGCTCCAGAAAAGCTGCCACAGCGCCTTGCCCCAGCGGGCAAAGAAACTGCCCTGCGGCTCGCTCACGTCGAGATCAACGGACGCGGCTTCGACCGTTTTGTCCTTCACCAGATTTTGCACCAGCGTGGCAACCACCAGCACCGTCACTACCCCGGCGACCAGGCGGATCAGCGCAAAGTGCCAGCCGAGCACAAAGCCCATAAACACCAGCGTGGCCGGGTTCAGCAGCGGGTTGCCCATCCAGAACGCCAGCGCGCCGCCCATCGACACTTTCTGACGACGCATTCCGGCGGCTACCGGCGCGGCGCAGCACGAGCACATCATGCCGGGCAGAGAGAAAATCGTCCCCAGCAGCGTGCCCTGAAAGCGCGGTTGCCCTAACGTTTTCACCAGCCAGTTGCGCGGGATAAGCACCTGAATCAGCGAGCCTAGCAGCACGCCTAACACGGCCGCTTTCCACACGGCAAGGAAGTAGACCATCGCGTAATCCCACGCCGCCTCAAGCGGGCTGGAATCGGCGTTAGCCAGAATGGATTTACCGATACTGTGCGTTTCGGCTGCGGTGAAGGCTTTGCCATAGTAGGGCTGCCACTTCACGAACCAAAGACCAACAATGACAACAAGAAAGAAAAGCGCGGGCTTCCACCACTGAACGGGTGTTGCCGCCTGAGATGAAGACTGACCAGTCATACCATTCCCCGGGGAGTGAGATTAAATTCGCCGGGGGAGTTTACGCCTCACCCCTGGCGATTTCACGCAGTTTCGCCGAAGGTATAATATTTATCCCTTCTTTCGATGGGGAAAGCCCCTCTTTCAGCATAGCGCGCGCCACGTCCCGCGCCTCAATGGACTTCCAGTTGCCCGGCAGCAGCGAAAAAAGCGGGGCAAAGAAGGACTCGTTAAAACGGCGTTTGTCGCGATCCCCTAACAGCATGGAGGGGCGCACAATCGTCAGGTATTCCCACTTCTGCGCGATCAGCGCGTCTTCCATCTTGCCCTTCACCTTGTTGTAGAAGAACGGCGAGCTGGCGTTCGCCCCCATCGCGCTGACCACCACAAAATGCTTCGCCCCGAGCTTTTTGGCCGTCAGCGCGGTATCCACCACCAGCGTGTAATCTGCATGGACAAAAGCCTCTTTGCTGCCCGCTTCACGCCGCGTCGTGCCCAGGCAGCAAAACGCGATATCAATGGGATCGGTTACCTGCGCCAGCGCGTCGGTCAGCTGGGGATCGTGGGGATTAAAGACGCCAGCGATATCGCCAAGCGGGCGGCGCGTTGGGGCGGCGATGTAGTTCACCTTGCGCTCCTGAATCAGCAAACGCAGTAAGTGTTCACCCACCAGCCCGGTTGCGCCTGTAATCAATACCTGACTCATTTTTTTCTCCTTTACAGAATAGTCCGTATGCGAACTCAGCCTGGTCAACCACACTTAGAAGTCTGTTATCGGTAAGTATTTACCACAAACGGGAAAATAACAGTCTGAACCCAAAACAACGGAGGAAGCATGGGCAAGAAAATCGCAGTCTTGATTACCGACGAGTTTGAAGATTCAGAATTCACCTCGCCCGCAGAGGCGTTTCGTAAGGCCGGGCACGAGGTGATTACCATTGAGAAGGAGGCGGGTAAAACCGTCAAAGGCCACAAGGGCGAAGCCAGCGTGACGATTGACGAGTCTATCGACAACGTCAGCCCGTCTGATTTTGACGCGCTGCTGCTGCCGGGCGGCCATTCGCCGGACTCCCTGCGCGGCGACGATCGTTTCGTGACCTTCACCCGCGACTTTGTGGGCACCGGCAAACCGGTCTTTGCCATCTGCCACGGCCCGCAGCTGCTGATCAGCGCAGAAGTGGTGCGCGGACGTAAGCTCACCGCCGTGAAGCCGATCGTTATCGATCTGAAAAACGCGGGCGCAGAGTTTTACGATCAGGAAGTGGTTAACGACAAAGACCAGCTGATCACCAGCCGCACGCCGGACGATCTGCCCGCGTTTAACCGCGAAGCGTTACGCCTGCTCGGCGCGTAACCAGTGAAGCTTTTTGCCAAAGCCCAGGGTGTTGTCGGTGAATTTCAGCTCATCGAGGCGGATTTCCCACACCGGGGCTTTTAGCGCAAGGGCTACCGGGAAGCGACGCACGTAGCGCTGACGCTGTGCGTCGCTCTCCTCACCTTCCAGACGGCGGATCTCGCCTTTAAACTGTAAACCGCGTATCAACGCCACGGTTTTTGGCTGGCCGTTTACCGTACCCGCCACCTTCGCCTGCTGGCCCGTCATCTTTGCATGACGCGTCGAGTCTTCGCTTAAGACGTAGAATGCTACGCGCTCGGGATCGTAATAGTAGAAGGCATTCGCACACCACAGCTCGCCTTCATCATGAACACACCAGGTAACAACGTGCTGCTTTGCCAGCCAGCGGTTAATGGCCGTCAGTGTTTCCATTTTTCTTCTCTCTCGTGCTAAGGTGCGTTCACCTTAACATACTGAATCTCAATACCGTGTCCTGGTTTCTCTATCTCGTTCGCACCGCTGATAACGCACTCTACACCGGCATCACCACCGATGTGGCGCGGCGTTTTCTCGAACATCAGACGGGAAAAGGGGCAAAAGCGTTGCGCGGGAAAGGGGAGTTGCAGCTGGCGTTTTCCGCCGACGTGGGCGACCGATCCCTGGCGCTGCGGCTGGAATATCGCATTAAGCAGCTCACCAAACGCCAGAAAGAGCGCCTCGTCGCCGGGGACGGCTCGTTCGAGGCGCTACGCGAAAGCCTGATTAAAAGCGGCTGAAGTGGTCGTGGTATTCCACCAGGCCATTCACGCCGTTCAGGGCATCATCCGCCAGGCGGTGCAGCTGGAACGCGGACTCGGTTCCCGGCCAGCGACAGCGCAGATCGTGATGCGCCGCCGGCTCAAAGCCTAAACGCCCGTAGAAGGCCGGATCGCCCAGCGTCACTACCGCCGCGTAACCGAACTCGTTCAGTGAATCCAGCCCTTCATAGACCAGCTGGCGCGCAAGGCCCTGACCCCGGTAGTTTTCGTCCACCGCCAGCGGTGCCATTCCCACCCACTGAAGATCGTCGCCCTGCACCAGCACCGGACTGAACGCGACGTAGCCGACCACCTGGCCTTCATCATCGGTAGCCACCAGCCCCAGCGTAATCAGGCCATCTTCACGGAGGTCGTGAACCAGCTGGGCCTCGGCATCGCTCTCAAAAGAGCGGCGCAGTAACGCGTCGATACTCGGTGCATCAATCCCAATTTCAACTCGAATCAGCATGGCTCACCTACTGAAGTGTGTTTACTTTGCGGCGGAGCTTTCAGCCCGGCCTCGACAAAATCCGCCATTTGCAGCAGGACCGTCCGCAGCGCTTTTGGCATCTGGTCCAGCTCAATGGCATCCATCAAATTCTTCACGTACAGGCCAAGTTCCGTATCCCCTTCGATAACCAGACGGCGCTGGAAGAAGAGCGTATCAGGATCCTGCTTGCGCGCGGCGATCATCAGCAGATCGCTGGCGTTGGCGCTAAAGCTCACATCCGCCTCGGCGGCCTGGCGCACGATCAGCTGGTCGTTCTCAACCGAGGTGAACCAGCGCAGCCCGATATCACGGACTTCAATGCTCAGCCAGCGGCCCTCCAGGAACTCCAGCTCACCGTCCTCCAGCGCCTGACGGAACTGCCAGCTCAGCACTTGCTCCAGCACCTGGCGCTTGAGGGCGAACGGCGTCAGCTTTACCGGCACGCTCATCATTGATGGGCCAAATTCTACGAGTCGTGAACGCAATTTATCCAGCACGAGCTTTACTCCCTGATATCTATAGTCCTGTTATTCTGCCATATCCCAAGGATGAGATAGCGGCGTAAATCAACAAAGCCGCTTCCGGCCTTCGCCATTATTGGTGCCATCAATACGCCATTAGCTGCCTTAAATCAAAAATTGTCGCGTATGGGTTAATTAAAATCCCAGCTCGTTAACAATTTTGCGATCGCTGCGATCGACATGATCAGGATAAATTATGGAGCTGCTCTGCCCTGCCGGAAACCTTCCGGCGCTTAAGGCGGCCATCGAAAATGGGGCCGACGCGGTCTACATCGGGCTGAAAGATGACACCAACGCCCGCCATTTTGCTGGCCTTAACTTTACGGAGAAGAAGCTTCAGGAAGCCGTTAACTTCGTTCATCAGCACCACCGTAAGCTGCATATTGCCATCAACACCTTTGCCCATCCTGACGGCTACGCCCGCTGGCAGCGCGCGGTAGATATGGCGGCACAGCTGGGCGCCGACGCGCTGATCCTGGCCGACCTTGCGATGCTTGAGTATGCAGCAGAACGCTATCCGCATATTGAGCGTCATGTCTCTGTTCAGGCATCCGCCACTAACGAAGAGGCGGTTCGTTTTTACCATCGTCACTTCGACGTGGCCCGCGTGGTATTGCCGCGCGTGCTGTCTATTCATCAGGTTAAGCAACTCGCCCGCGTCACGCCAGTGCCGCTGGAAGTTTTTGCCTTCGGTAGCCTGTGCATCATGGCCGAGGGGCGTTGCTACCTCTCCTCTTATTTAACCGGTGAATCCCCTAACACCGTGGGCGCCTGCTCCCCTGCCCGCTTCGTGCGCTGGCAGCAAACCCCGCAGGGGCTGGAGTCTCGCCTGAACGACGTGCTGATCGACCGCTATCAGGATGGCGAAAACGCGGGTTATCCAACCCTGTGCAAAGGCCGCTATCTGGTTGACGGCGAGCGTTATCACGCGCTGGAAGAGCCGACCAGCCTCAACACGCTGGAGCTTCTGCCGGAGCTGCTGGCCGCCAATATTGCCTCCGTGAAAATCGAAGGTCGCCAGCGCAGCCCGGCCTACGTGAGCCAGGTGGCGAAAGTCTGGCGTCAGGCCATCGACCGCTGCATGGCGGACCCGCAACACTACGCGCCGCAGCCCGCCTGGATGGACACGCTGGGCGCAATGTCCGAAGGCACGCAGACCACGCTTGGCGCGTATCACCGTAAATGGCAGTGAGAAGACCATGAAATATTCATTAGGGCCGGTGCTGTACTACTGGCCAAAAGAGACGCTGGAAGATTTTTATCAGCAGGCGGCGACAAGCAGCGCCGATGTGATTTACCTCGGCGAAGCGGTGTGCAGCAAGCGCCGTGCCACCAAAGTGGGCGACTGGCTGGATATGGCCAAAAGCCTGGCGGGCAGCGGCAAGCAGGTGGTGCTGTCCACCCTCGCGCTGGTGCAGGCGTCGTCCGAACTCGGCGAGCTGAAGCGCTACGTGGATAACGGTGAATTCCTGCTGGAGGCCAGCGACCTGGGCGTGGTGAACCTGTGCGCCGAGCGCAAGCTGCCGTTTGTCGCCGGACACGCCCTCAACTGCTACAACGCCGTTACCCTGCGCCTGCTGCTCAAACAGGGCATGACGCGCTGGTGTATGCCGGTCGAGCTTTCCCGCGACTGGCTGGCGAACCTGCTGAACCAGTGCGACGAGCTGGGCATTCGCAATCAGTTTGAGGTCGAGGTGCTGAGCTACGGCCACCTGCCGCTGGCTTATTCCGCCCGCTGCTTTACCGCCCGCTCGGAAGACCGGCCAAAAGACGAGTGCGAGACCTGCTGCATTAAATATGCAAACGGGCGCAGTATGCTCTCTCAGGAAAATCAGCAGGTGTTTGTCCTGAACGGCATCCAGACCATGAGCGGCTACGTCTATAATCTCGGCAACGAGCTGGCGTCGATGCACGGGTTAGTGGATATGGTGCGCCTGTCGCCGCTGGACACCAGCGTCTTTGCGATGCTCGACGCCTTCCGCGCCAACGAAAACGGGGCCTCGCCTCTGCCGCTGACGGCGAACAGCGACTGTAACGGCTACTGGAAACGGCTCGCAGGGCTGGAGCTTCAGGCCTAAAAAAAGCTCACTTTGTTAACAACGGTTAGTAAACTTTAATGCAGTATTAAAGATTACCGTCGACAAAGTGAGCTGTTATGACTGATAAAACCATTCCGTTTTCGGTGCTGGATCTGGCGCCGATCCCACAAGGCTCCTCCGCGCGAGAAGCCTTCTCTCACTCTCTCGCACTTGCTCAGCTGGCTGAAAAGCGTGGCTATCACCGCTACTGGCTGGCGGAGCACCACAATATGGTGGGGATCGCCAGCGCCGCGACCTCGGTGCTGATTGGCTATCTGGCAGCAAACACCACCACCCTGCACCTCGGCTCCGGCGGCGTGATGCTGCCTAACCACGCCCCGCTGGTGATCGCCGAGCAGTTTGGCACGCTGAACACGCTCTTCCCTGGCCGTATCGATCTGGGTCTGGGACGTGCGCCGGGCAGCGATCAGCCGACCATGCGCGCCCTGCGTCGCCACATGAGCGGCGATATCGACAACTTCCCGCGCGACGTGGCCGAGCTGGTGGACTGGTTCGACGCCCGCGATCCGAACCCGCACGTGCGCCCGGTGCCGGGCTACGGCGAGAAAATTCCGGTCTGGCTGCTCGGTTCAAGCCTGTACAGCGCCCAGCTGGCGGCGCAGCTCGGCCTGCCGTTTGCGTTCGCCTCGCACTTCGCCCCGGATATGCTGCATCAGGCGCTGCACCTGTATCGCACCCACTTCAAACCGTCGGCGCGTCTGGAAAAACCGTACGCGATGGTGTGTATCAACATTGTTGCCGCCGACAGCAACCGCGACGCTGAATTCCTGTTTACCTCAATGCAGCAGGCGTTCGTCAAGCTGCGTCGCGGGGAAACCGGCCAGCTCCCGCCGCCGGTGGAGAATATGCATCAGCTGTGGTCTGCCTCAGAGCAGTACGGCGTGCAGCAGGCGCTGAGTATGTCGCTGGTGGGGGATAAAGCGAAGGTGCGTCACGGCCTGGAGGCGATACTGCGCGAAACCCAGGCGGACGAGATTATGGTTAACGGCCAGATTTTCGATCATCAGGCGCGCCTGCACTCGTTTGATTTAGCGATGCAGGTGAAAGAGGAGCTGGTGGGGTAGCGGCCTACCTTTCTCTCCCTCTCCCTTTGGGAGAGGGCTGGGGTGAGGGGATCGGGCCGCACGCATTACTGATATACAGGCAACAGATTAAAGCTCGATAACACATGCACCAGCGCGTTACCCACGCCAAATACCAGAATCAGCGCAATCATCGGCTTCCCGCCCCAGACGCGGAATGTCGGGCTGCCGAAGCGTTTACGTGATTTACGTGCCAGCAGCGCCGGAACAATCGCCGCCCAGATGGTCGCTGCCAGGCCTGCATAACCAATGGCGTACAGGAAACCGTTCGGCCACAGCAGGCCACCGACAATCGGCGGCAGGAAGGTCAGCAGCGCGGTCTTGAAACGCCCCATCGCGGAATCATCAAACCCAAACAGATCCGCCAGGTAGTCAAACAGGCCCAGCGTCACGCCGAGGAACGAACTCGCCACCGCAAAGTTGGAGAACACCACCAGCAGCAGATCCAGGCTGCGGCTGTTCAGCACGCCGCTCAGCGCCTGCACCAGCACATCAATATTGCCGCCCTTCTGCGCAATGCCGATAAATTCCGGACGCGGGATGTTGCCCATCGTCCCCAGCAGCCAGATCACATACAGCCCCAGCGCCAGCAGCGTGCCGTAAACAAGACATTTGACGATGGTGCGCGGATCTTTACCGTAATACTTCATCAGGCTCGGCACGTTGCCGTGGTAGCCAAACGACGCCAGGCAGAACGGCAGCGTCATCAGCAGATACGGCGTGTAGGACGTGTTCACTTCCGCGACGTTAAACAGCGTGGCGGGCGTCACGTGCCCCAGCAGGCTGCCGAAGGTCAGGAAGAAGGTAATCACCTTCGCGCCCAGCACGATTGCCGTCATGCGGCTCACCGCTTTGGTGCTCATCCAGACGATAAACGCCACGCCGAGCGCAAAGCACAGCCCCGCCGCCCTTGCCGGAACGTTCAGCGACATCTCCGAGAAGGTGTGATGCAGAATTGACCCGCTCGCGGAAATATAGGCGTAGGTGAGGATGTACAGCACAAACGCAATGGAAAGACCGTTGACCAGGTTCCAGCCTTTACCAAGCAAGTCTTTGGTAATGGTGTCGAAGCTGGAACCAATGCGGTAGTTCAGGTTAGCTTCGAGGATCATCAGCCCGGAATGCAGCATACAGAACCAGGTGAAGACCAGCGCCGCCAGCGACCAGAAGAACCACGCACCGGACATCACCACCGGCAGGGAGAACATCCCCGCACCAATGATAGTACCGCCGATGATCACCACGCCGCCGAGCAGCGAGGGTGACGTTTGTGTGGTGGTTAGTGTCGCCATACAGCCATGTCTCCAGTCAATAATATTGGTACCGCACTATAATGTGCAGCACTGTACCAGTACAAGAGTACAAAAGGAATAAAAAAAGCCCCGATAGTATTTATCGGGGCTGTATATTTTACTTTACGTCAGAAGCGTAAGGCTTATGCGTCACCGAAACGACGACGGCTTGCGCCTTCTTCGCGGCGTGGGCCACGGCTTTCACGACGTTCACCGCTGAAGCGACCTGCGCCTGGCGCGCCGCCTTCACGACGAGGACCGCGACCGCCTTCACGACGCTCACCGCCACCGAAGCTACGACGCTCGCCCGCTGGACGATCGCCACCGCGACGTTCGCCACGCTCACGCGGCTGTGCATCACCCAGCAGCTGCATGTTCATCGGCTTGTTCAGGATGCGGGTACGAGTAAAGTGCTGAAGCACTTCGCCCGGCATACCTTTTGGCAGCTCGATAGTTGAGTGAGAACCGAACAGCTTGATGTTACCGATGTAACGGCTGCTGATGTCGCCTTCGTTAGCGATCGCGCCAACGATGTGACGCACTTCAACGCCATCATCACGGCCCACTTCAATGCGGTACAGTTCCATTTCGCCAGCGTCACGACGCTCACGACGTGGACGGTCTTCACCACCACGCTCCGGACGGTCACCACGTGGACCACGATCGTTACGGTCGCCACGACGTTCAAAACGATCGTCACGGTCACGGAACTCACGCTTAGGACGCATCGGCGCATCTGGTGGAACGATCAGAGAACGTTCGCCCTGAGCCATTTTCAGCAGTGCTGCGGCCAGAGTTTCCATATCCAGCTCTTCGCCTTCAGCGGTAGGCTGGATCTGCGACAGCAGCGCGCGATACTGATCCAGGTCGCTGCTTTCCAGCTGCTGCTGGACTTTTGCG
Organism: Enterobacter asburiae; assembly: GCF_021440515.1. Lineage (GTDB taxonomy): Bacteria > Pseudomonadota > Gammaproteobacteria > Enterobacterales > Enterobacteriaceae > Enterobacter > Enterobacter asburiae_E. Next base: position 39,775 of record NZ_JAKCMV010000014.1, read on the forward strand.
GCGAATTTTTCCAGACGGCGTTTGCCCAGCAGGTCTGCGTTTGGGAGATCGGCTTCTGGAATGGTCAGCTTCATGGTGCGTTCAATGTTACGCAGCAGACGACGTTCGCGGTTCTCAACAAACAGCAGCGCACGGCCAGCACGACCCGCACGACCGGTACGGCCGATACGGTGAACGTAAGACTCGGAATCCATTGGGATATCATAGTTAACAACCAGGCTGATACGCTCAACGTCCAGACCACGTGCTGCCACGTCGGTTGCAATCAGAATATCCAGACGACCGTCTTTCAGACGTTCCAGAGTCTGCTCACGCAGCGCCTGGTTCATGTCGCCGTTCAGCGCTGCGCTGTTGTAGCCGCTACGCTCCAGGGCTTCAGCAACTTCCAGCGTCGCGTTTTTGGTACGAACGAAGATAATCGCCGCATCAAAATCTTCTGCTTCCAGGAAACGCACCAGCGCTTCGTTTTTACGCATACCGTAAACAGACCAGTAGCTCTGGCTGATGTCCGGGCGAGTGGTTACGCTGGACTGAATGCGCACTTCCTGCGGCTCTTTCATGAAGCGACGGGTAATGCGACGAATAGCTTCTGGCATGGTGGCAGAGAACAGAGCGGTCTGATGACCTTCCGGGATCTGCGCCATAATGGTTTCAACGTCTTCGATGAAGCCCATACGCAGCATTTCATCTGCTTCATCCAGTACCAGACCGCTCAGTTTAGAGAGATCAAGAGTACCGCGCTTCAGGTGATCCAGCAGACGGCCCGGCGTACCGACGACAATCTGAGGACCCTGGCGCAGGGCGCGTAACTGCACGTCATAACGCTGGCCGCCGTAAAGGGCAACCACGTTTACGCCGCGCATATGTTTAGAGAATTCCGTCATCGCTTCAGCAACCTGAACAGCCAGTTCACGGGTTGGAGCCAGGACGAGGATCTGCGGTGCGCGCAGTTCCGGATCGATGTTGTTCAGCAGCGGCAGCGAGAACGCCGCAGTTTTACCGCTACCAGTCTGGGCCATGCCCAGCACGTCACGACCAGAAAGCAGGTGTGGGATACACTCAGCCTGGATCGGAGATGGTTTTTCGTAACCCAGATCGTTAAGGGCTTCAAGGATAGGAGCCTTCAGGCCCAGATCTGCAAAAGTGGTTTCGAATTCAGCCATGTAGTACAAGTGCCTCGATATTAATGGCGGCCAGTCTACTTAGCTCATCGTGAAAATGATTAGCAATTTTCATTGAAAAGTGTGAACCGGCTCAAAGTAGGTGTATTGACGAACAACAACGCCCTCACCAGTTAAGGTGATGGCAATCAAAAGATTACGGGCTGATGTTTATGTCGTCAGCTATTGCTGGTCCGATTCTGCCAGGTCGTCTTGCTCCTGGCCCAAGAGCGATAATTCCAACAATGCATAACGGTGCTCAACGAAATTGTGTACGTTGTTAGCAACCGCTAATTTGAACAGTGCCGTGGCGCTGTCCATATCCCCCAGACTTAGGTAGTACTTACCTAAATAGAAGTTGGTTTCACTGAGATGCTCAGCGAGCGAGGTGTTATCCGTTGCGTCTGCCTTGAGTCTGTCCATCAGCGTTGCTTCGCTAATGTTACCCAGGTAGAACTCGACAATATTCCATCCCCATTGTTCCTTGTCCGACTTGTCGAAACGTTGCTTTAACGCCTCTTTTGCCTGCTTCGCATCGAGCTTCTGCTCAACGATGTAAAGCCACAGGCTACGGAAAGGATCATTAGGATCGTCTTGATAAAACGCCAGCAGATCATCTTGCGCTAACTTGTCACGACCGCCGTAATACAATGCGATACCGCGATTCAAGTGCGCGTAGTTGTAAGTTGGATCAAGCTCAAGTACAGAATCAAACGCTTCATAGGCAGCATCAAAATTGCCTGCCTGCGTTAAATAAATGCCTAAGTAATTGAATACTTCAGGCATATCAGGTCGGATTGCCAGCGCTTGTGAGAAATCATTTCGCGCCAATGCCCTCAGACCGAGACTATCATACAACACTCCGCGCTCATATAAAAGCTGTGCGCGTTCGTCATCGGTTAAAGCCCGACTGGCAAGAATTTGTTCCATGCGTGCCAGAATCACTTCCTGCTGCAAAGTCGGTTGCAATGGCACTGCGAGGACTTCGCTCTTACGCCAGGCAGAGTTGCTGCATCCTGCCAGCGTTAAAGCTGTCGCAACGAAACACCAGCGCAAAAAAGGCTTCATTTCCCACTCCCGAAGACAACTATTGGATGAACGTCCTGTCCCCCGGCGGCTTAACAAGGCGTCCTGCCTGATAATAGGCCCTCCGCTTTAGCGGAGGGCAAATGGCAACTTACTCGCCCTGCTGTTCTGCGGCCGGTGCTTCCGGCGCGGCAGCTGGCTGAGACTGCTCGGTTGCTTCTTTGATGCTCAGACGGATACGGCCCTGGCGGTCAACTTCCAGAACTTTAACCGGTACTTCCTGACCCATTTGCAGGTAGTCGGTCACTTTCTCAACGCGCTTGTCAGCGATCTGAGAGATGTGTACCAGACCTTCTTTACCGCCACCGATGGCAACAAACGCGCCAAAGTCAACGATACGGGTCACTTTACCTGCATAGATACGGCCCACTTCAATTTCCGCAGTAATCTCTTCGATACGACGGATAGCGAATTTCGCTTTCTCGCCGTCGGTTGCTGCGATTTTCACAGTGCCGTCATCTTCGATTTCGATAGTGGTGCCAGTCTCTTCAGTCAGGGCACGGATAACAGAACCGCCCTTACCGATAACATCTTTGATCTTGTCTGGATTGATCTTGATGGTGTGGATACGTGGTGCGAACTGAGAAATGTCGCCACGCGGCGCGTTAATCGCCTGTTCCATCACGCCCAGGATGTGCAGACGCGCACCTTTAGCCTGGTTCAGTGCAACCTGCATGATCTCTTTGGTAATACCTTCAATTTTGATATCCATCTGCAATGCAGAGATACCTTCGCGGGAACCCGCGACTTTGAAGTCCATATCGCCCAGGTGATCTTCGTCGCCCAGAATGTCAGACAGAACAACAAAGTTGTCGCCTTCCTTCACCAGACCCATTGCGATACCCGCAACAGCGGCTTTGATCGGCACGCCTGCATCCATCAGCGCCAGAGATGCGCCACACACGGAAGCCATAGAAGAAGAACCGTTAGATTCGGTGATTTCAGAAACCACGCGAACGGTGTACGGGAATTTATCAGCTTCCGGCATAACTGCCAGCACGCCGCGCTTCGCTAGACGACCGTGACCAATTTCACGACGCTTCGGCGAGCCAACCATACCGGTCTCACCTACGGAGTACGGAGGGAAGTTATAGTGGAACAGGAAGCTGTCAGTGCGCTCGCCCATCAGTTCATCGATGTTCTGTGCGTCACGTGCAGTACCCAGCGTTGCTGTTACCAGCGCCTGAGTTTCGCCACGGGTGAACAGCGCGGAACCGTGAGTACGTGGCAGAACGCCAGTACGAACGTCCAGACCACGAATCATGTCTTTTTCACGACCATCGATGCGTGGTTCGCCAGCCAGTACGCGGCTACGAACAACGTTTTTCTCGATTGCGTGCAGGATTTCACCCAGTTCGTTAGCGTCCAGGGTTTCGTCTTCTGCAACCAGCGTCGCGATAGTTTCAGACTTGATCACGTCAACCTGAGCGTAACGCTCTTGTTTGTCAGTGATGCGGTAAGCATCGCTCAGACGAGATTCAGCCAGCGCAGCAACGCGTGCATTCAGCGCGTCGTTCACTGCTTCAGGCTGCCAGTCCCAGCGTGGTTTACCGGCTTCTTTCACCAGATCGTTGATGTTCTGGATAACGATCTGCTGCTGGTCGTGGCCGAACACCACAGCGCCCAGCATCTGATCTTCGCTCAGCAGTTCAGCTTCGGATTCAACCATCAGAACCGCAGCTTCAGTACCGGCAACAACCAGGTCCAGCTTACTTTCTTTCAGCTCTTCCTGAGTTGGGTTCAGCACGTACTGGTCGTTGATGTAACCCACGCGCGCAGCACCGATTGGGCCATTGAATGGAATACCGGACAGGGACAGCGCAGCAGATGCGCCGATCATTGCCACGATGTCCGGGTTAACCTGTGGGTTAACGGAAACAACGGTAGCGATAACCTGTACTTCGTTTACGAAGCCTTCCGGGAACAGCGGACGAACCGGGCGGTCAATCAGACGCGCAATCAGGGTTTCGCCTTCGCTTGGGCGGCCTTCACGACGGAAGAAACCACCAGGGATTTTACCGGCAGCGTAAGTACGCTCCTGGTAGTTAACGGTCAGCGGGAAGAAGTCCTGACCTGGTTTTGCTTTTTTCTGGCCAACAACGGTAACGAATACCGCAGTGTCATCCATGCTTACCATAACGGCAGCAGTAGCCTGACGCGCCATCATGCCGGTTTCCAGCGTGACGGTGTGCTGACCATACTGGAATTTACGAACGATCGGATTCAGCAAAGTTCTGTCCTTTCTTAAATGTTTGACAGCACACATTAGTGTGCTGACGGTTTAACCCGATCTTCTTCGCATCCTCGCGACTAATGACAACCGACACCCCCATGGGTGAAGCCTCTCATTAGCCGCGCGAACCTCTGCAATGAAGATCATTTATAGCAACAATACAATAGTTTCCAGTGAATTGCTGCCGTCTGGTTGAAAAAAGGGGCCATCAGGCCCCCTTTTCTGAAACTCGCAAGACTTAGCGACGCAGACCCAGACGCTCGATCAGCGAGGTGTAGCGTGCAACATCTTTACGTTTCAGGTAGTCGAGCAGTTTACGACGCTGAGAAACCATGCGCAGCAGACCACGACGGCTGTGGTGATCTTTTTTGTGCTCTGCAAAGTGACCTTGCAGGTGGTTAATCTGTGCAGTCAGCAGTGCAACCTGAACTTCGGTAGAACCGCTGTCGTTAGTACCACGACCAAACTCAGAAACGATTTTAGCTTTAGCTTCAACACTTAGAGACATTTTAAAACTCCAAAATATAAAGAATGTAAGGATGCCGATCTCTAATTCAGCAATCCCATGTACGCCTCGCAAAATGTTAAACAAATTGCCAGACGTTAAGCGGCGATATTCTACTCGTCTACCTTGCATACCGCAAGGCAAGCCGTTAAGCAGGATATTCAACCACCAGACGGCGCGGCGCAACGCGACCCTCACCGTCCATTTCGCCCATGCCGATGAACTTTTCTTCGTCACCTTCGGTCACGCGCACAAGTCCACTCAGCGGGCCATCCGACGTGCGAACCGGATTCCCGTTTTTAAAATACACGGAAGAGGTTAACGGCAGATTAACGAGGGGGAAATCCGCAGCAGGGCTGTCCATTGGCATCAGCAGGGGATCAAGCAGCTCCGCAGGAGAAATACCTTGCTCGTCGGCCTGTTCAACCAGAGACTGAAGATGTTCCAGCGTAACCATACGCTCAACCGGATATTTACTGACCGCAAGGCGACGCAGGTAAACGACGTGCGCGCCACAGCCCAGCTTTTCACCGAGGTCGTCAATAATAGTACGAATATAGGTGCCTTTTGAGCAGTGTACTTCCAGCTCCAGCTCATCGCCTTCGTGGCGAATAAAGAGGAGTTCATACACCGTAATCGGGCGTGCCTCGCGCGGTACGTCAATGCCCTGACGCGCATATTCGTAGAGTTTCTTGCCCTGATATTTCAGCGCTGAATACATCGACGGGATCTGCATCGTATCGCCACGGAAGCTTTCGAGCGCGGCATCAAGCTGCTCTGCGCTAAAGGCAACCGGACGCTCTTCGACAACCTGACCATCCGCATCGGAAGTGTCCGTGCGCTGCCCAAGTTTCGCTATCACACGATAACGCTTATCAGAGTCCAGCAGATACTGAGAAAACTTGGTGGCTTCGCCCAGGCAAACCGGCAGCATACCGGTCGCCAGGGGATCCAGTGCGCCCGTGTGACCCGCGCGGTTAGCGTTATAAAGACGCTTCACTTTCTGCAATACGTCGTTGCTGGATGCGCCTTGAGGTTTATCCAGCAGCAAAACACCATGCACGTCGCGACCGCGACGACGAGGACGACTCATCAGTCCTCCTTGCTGTCGTCCGCAGGGTTAACACGACGTTCGTCGTCATGTTTCACCACGCTGGTTACCAGGTTGGACATGCGCATACCTTCGACCAGCGAGTTGTCGTAGAAGAAGGTCAGTTCCGGCACGATACGCAGGCGCATCGCTTTGCCCAGAAGGGAGCGGATAAAACCAGACGCTTCCTGCAAGGCTTTAATGCCGTTTTTCACCGCTGCTTCATCCTGGTCGTTCAGGAAGGTCACGAACACTTTGGCATAAGCCAGATCGCGGGACATTTCCACACCAGAAACGGTGGTCATCATGCCCACGCGTGGGTCTTTAATTTCACGTTGCAGAATGAGTGCGATCTCTTTCTGCATTTCCTGCGCGACGCGCTGAGGGCGACCAAATTCTTTCGCCATAATAAATTCTCCAGACAAAAAAGGGGCTAAAGCCCCTTTTTAAAATTATTGCCGGGTGGCGCTTCGCTTACCCGGCCTACGTCAGTAATCTTCAGTCGACGAAGATTAAGCGATGGTACGCTGAATTTCGATGATCTCGAACACTTCGATCATATCGCCAACGCGAACGTCGTTGTAGTTCTTCACACCGATACCACATTCCATGCCGTTACGGACTTCGTTAACGTCATCTTTGAAGCGGCGCAGGGATTCCAGCTCGCCTTCGTAGATAACCACGTTGTCACGCAGTACGCGGATTGGGTTGTGACGCTTGATGTTACCTTCGGTAACCATACAGCCCGCAATCGCACCGAATTTCGGTGATTTGAACACGTCACGCACTTCAGCCAGACCGATAATCTGCTGTTTCAGCTCTGGAGACAGCATACCGCTCATTGCCGCTTTCACTTCGTCGATCAGGTTATAGATGACGGAGTAGTAACGCAGATCCAGGCTTTCAGCATCGATAACTTTACGCGCGGAAGCATCAGCACGAACGTTGAAGCCAACCAGAATAGCGTTGGAAGCCGCTGCCAGTGTTGCGTCGGTTTCGGTGATACCACCTACGCCAGAACCGATGATCTTCACTTTCACTTCGTCGGTAGACAGTTTCAGCAAGGAATCGGAAATCGCTTCGACAGAACCCTGAACGTCGGCCTTCAGAACGATGTTCACTTCGTGAACTTCGCCTTCGGTCATGTTGGCAAACATGTTTTCGAGTTTAGATTTCTGCTGACGAGCCAGCTTAACTTCACGGAATTTGCCCTGACGATACAGTGCAACTTCACGCGCTTTCTTCTCGTCACGAACCACGGTCACTTCATCACCCGCAGCCGGAACGCCGGACAGACCCAGGATTTCCACTGGAATGGATGGGCCCGCTTCCAGCACTTCCTGACCCAGTTCGTTACGCATCGCACGAACGCGACCGTATTCGAAACCACACAGAACGATGTCGCCTTTGTTCAGCGTACCTTCACGAACCAGTACCGTTGCAACCGGACCACGACCTTTATCCAGGAAGGATTCGATTACCGCACCGCTCGCCATACCTTTACGAACCGCTTTCAGTTCCAGAACTTCAGCCTGAAGCAGGATAGCGTTCAGCAGGTCATCAATACCGGTACCCGCTTTCGCAGACACAGGGATGAACTGCGCTTCGCCGCCCCACTCTTCCGGCATAACGCCGTACTGAGACAGTTCGTTCTTAACGCGATCCATATCGGCTTCTGGCTTATCGATTTTGTTCACTGCAACAACCAGAGGTACCTGCGCCGCTTTCGCGTGCTGGATAGCTTCAATGGTCTGCGGCATCACGCCGTCATCTGCTGCAACAACCAGAACAACGATATCCGTTGCCTGAGCACCACGAGCACGCATAGAGGTAAACGCTGCGTGGCCTGGGGTATCCAGGAAGGTGATCATGCCGTTTTCGGTTTCTACGTGGTATGCACCGATGTGCTGGGTAATACCACCCGCTTCGCCGGACGCCACTTTAGTAGAACGAATGTAGTCAAGCAGAGAGGTTTTACCGTGGTCAACGTGACCCATGATGGTCACAACTGGTGCACGCGGTTCAGCCGCAGCGCCGGTGTCACGGTCGCTCATTACTGCTTCTTCCAGCTCGTTTTCACGACGCAGGATAACTTTGTGGCCCATCTCCTCGGCAACCAGCTGTGCGGTTTCCTGGTCGATGACCTGGTTGATGGTTGCCATTGCGCCCAGTTTCATCATCGCTTTGATGACCTGAGAGCCTTTAACCGCCATCTTGTTCGCCAGATCGCCAACGGTGATGGTTTCGCCAATCACAACGTCACGGTTAACGGCCTGAGCAGGCTTCTGGAAGCCCTGTTGCAGAGCTGAACCTTTACGCTTGCCGCCTTTGCCACCGCGACCCGCTGCACGTGCTTCTTCACGGTCAGCTTTAGATTCAGCGTGCTTGTTGCCTTTCTTCTGAGGACGGGCAGTTTTAGATGCGGTGCGGGTACGACCACGACCACCTTCAACCTCACGGTCGTTTTCGTCTTCAGCCTGACGCGCGTGCTGAGAAGTGGTGACGTGATAATCGCTGTTGTCTTCAGTCGGCTCAGCGGCATTCACGCCGTTTTTCTCATTCTCTTCTGCCATACGGCGCGCTTCTTCAGCAACACGACGTGCATCTTCTTCCAGCTTACGGCGGGCTTCTTCTTCCGCTTTACGCTTCAGCTCGGCAGCTTCATTTTCACGGCGGGCTTTTTCAGCCTGGGCGGTTTTTGTCATTTCGTCTGTCTGTTGATTGCTCACTTTGTCTTTTTCCGCAGCGTCACGCTTCACTCTATCACTTGCGTCGCGTTTCGCTTTTTCTGCGGCCTCACGTTCAGCTTTTAATTCTGCTTCACGCTTGGCAGTTGCTTCTGCCTCACGCTGAGCTTGTTCTTCCGCTTCACGCTGTGCCTGCTCTTCCGCGGCAAGGCGTTCTGCCTCTTGCGGATCACGTTTTACAAAGGTGCGCGTCTTGCGGACTTCGATTTGTACCGATTTGCTTTTGCCACCGGTACCAGGAATGTTCAACGTGCTGCGCGTTTTACGCTGCAACGTCAGTTTGTCAGGCGTAGAACCGTGTTCACGGTTCAGATACGCCAGTAATGTTTGTTTTTCGTTCGCGGTCACCGAGTCATCAGCGGACTTTGGGATCCCTGCATCAGCAAATTGCTGTACCAGGCGGTCCACAGAGGTCTGAATTTCGGCAGCCAACGATTTTACAGTTACATCAGTCATGCTGTTCCTTCCTGCTACAGTTTATTACGCTTCGTCGCCGAACCAGCAAATATTACGTGCGGCCATGATGAGTTCGCCGGCTTTCTCGTCGGTTAAACCTTCGATATCGGCCAGGTCATCAACGCCTTGTTCAGCGAGATCTTCCAGCGTACAAACACCACGGGCAGCCAGCTTGAACGCAATCGCACGATCAAGACCTTCCAGATTCAGCAGGTCATCAGCCGGCTTGTTATCGCCAAGGCTTTCTTCCTGAGCCAGTGCCAGGGTGGTCAGTGCGTTTTTAGCGCGTTCACGCAGGGCTTCAACGGTTGGCTCATCCAGACCGTCAATTTCCAGCAGCTCTTTCATTGGCACATAGGCCAGTTCTTCCAGCGTAGAGAAACCTTCTTCAACCAGAACGGTGGCAAAATCTTCGTCAATGTCCAGGTACTTCGTAAAGGTGTCAATCGCTGCATGGGCTTCAGCCTGATGCTTAGCTTGCAGGTCATCAACGGTCATCACGTTGAGTTCCCAACCGCTCAGCTGCGAAGCCAGGCGCACGTTCTGGCCGTTACGTCCGATAGCCTGTGCCAGGTTACCGGCTTCAACGGCGATATCCATCGTGTGTTTGTCTTCGTCAACCACGATAGATGCGACGTCGGCTGGAGCCATCGCGTTGATCACGAACTGCGCCGGGTTGTCGTCCCACAGGACGATATCGATACGCTCGCCGCCCAGTTCAGTCGAAACCGCCTGAACACGCGCGCCGCGCATACCTACACAAGCACCTACCGGATCGATACGTTTGTCATTGGTTTTCACGGCGATTTTCGCGCGAGAACCCGGATCGCGAGCAGCTGCTTTAATTTCAATGACTTCTTCGCCGATTTCCGGCACTTCGATACGGAACAGTTCAACCAGCATTTCTGGTTTAGAACGGGTCACGAACAGTTGAGCACCACGCGCTTCTGGACGCACAGCGTACAGAACACCACGGATACGGTCACCTGGACGGAAGTTTTCACGCGGCAGCATGTCTTCACGCAGGATAACGGCTTCAGCATTACCGGCCAGCCCTTCGGATTTGATCTCCAGAGAGATGTTGTCGCGGTTTACTTTTTTCACCACGCCAGTGACGATTTCGCCTTCCTGATCGCGGAACTGATCGACAACCATCGCGCGCTCAGCTTCACGTACTTTCTGTACGATGACCTGTTTCGCGGTCTGAGTGGTGATACGGTCGAAGGTCACAGATTCAATCTGATCTTCAACGTACTCGCCCACGTTCAGGCTTTCGTCTTCGAAACGCGCGGCTTCCAGCGTGATTTCTTTGGTTGGTTGAGTCACTTCTTCAACAATCACCCAACGACGGAATGTATCGAAGTCACCGCTTTTACGATCGATTTCTACGCGAACATCGATCTCTTGTTCATATTTTTTCTTGGTTGCTGTAGCCAGGGCACTTTCCAGCGCTTCGAAAATTTTCTCACGCGGCAGTGATTTCTCGTTGGAAACGGCTTCAACAACAGCCAAAATTTCTTTGTTCATCGCGGGCTTTTCACCTCAATCCAGACTGTTAAAAGTGGGGAACCAGGTTCGCCTTCTGGATATTACTCAGCGCGAACACTTCATCTTTGCCTTCGACTGTCACCGTGATCATTTCACCATCAACGGCTTTAATAATACCCTGCCATTTACGGCGGTTCTGTACGGCCATTCGCAGAACGAGAGCCACTTCTTCACCGGTAAAGCGCACATAGTGCTCGGCCGTGAACATTGGGCGATCGAGGCCAGGTGAGGAAACTTCCAGGTTATAGGCAACGGTAATAGGATCTTCAACGTCCATCACCGCACTCACCTGATGGCTGACATCAGCACAATCATCAACATTGATGCCATCTTCACTATCAATATAGATGCGCAGCGTCGATGTACGGCCGCGAACGAATTCGATGCCGACCAGTTCGTAGCCCAGTGCTTCGACCGGTGCAGTAATCATCTCTGTTAATTTTTGCTCTAATGTGGACAAGCCCACCCCCAAGACATAAAAAAAGGGCGTAAAGCCCAGTTATTCTGTAGTCAGATAACAAAAAACCCCGATAAATCGGGGTTTTAGATAACTGAACCCTATAGCCACAACTGTGGCCTGGAGCACTCTCCGAAAGAATTTTTTCAAATCCAGCTACGAAGCCTCTAGGTCTTCACAGTATATTTGAAAAAGAACTTTATGGGAAAGTGGTTGCGGGGGCCGGATTTGAACCGACGACCTTCGGGTTATGAGCCCGACGAGCTACCAGGCTGCTCCACCCCGCGCCTGAAACGTGGCAAATTCTACGCGTTTTGGGTAGAAAATGCAAATAATGCTGGGATTTGGTACCGAAGACGGGACGTAAAATCGGTGTTCAGTATATTGATAGTTAACCCTACCTGTCAACCCTGAACGGGTCAGGTTAATTGCGGGGAAATTTTTACAAAAAACGCAGGAGTCTCTTTCGGTCATCGACAAAAGATGATTAAATGAATACTCACTTATTTTGCATAAACATGCATCGAGAGCGAAAGCGGTCTCTAATCAGTCAATCACGCAGGGTTTTATTTTATGACGACGATTCTCAAGCATCTTCCGGTAGGACAACGTATAGGCATCGCTTTTTCAGGCGGTCTGGATACCAGCGCTGCACTGCTGTGGATGCGCCAAAAGGGAGCGGTTCCTTATGCATATACTGCGAACCTGGGTCAGCCGGATGAGGAAGATTATGATGCGATCCCTCGTCGTGCCATGGAGTATGGCGCAGAGAACGCACGTCTGATTGACTGCCGTAAGCAGCTGGTAGCCGAAGGTATCGCTGCGATTCAGTGCGGTGCTTTCCACAACACCACCGGCGGCCTGACCTATTTCAATACCACCCCGCTGGGCCGTGCAGTAACCGGCACCATGCTGGTTGCCGCCATGAAAGAAGATGGCGTGAATATCTGGGGCGATGGCAGCACCTATAAAGGCAACGATATCGAACGTTTCTATCGCTATGGTCTGCTGACCAACGCCGAGTTGCAGATTTACAAGCCGTGGCTGGATACCGACTTCATCGACGAGCTCGGTGGTCGTCATGAGATGTCCGAGTTTATGATCGCCTGTGGCTTTGACTACAAGATGTCCGTCGAGAAAGCCTACTCTACCGACTCCAACATGCTGGGCGCGACGCACGAAGCGAAAGATCTGGAATTCCTGAACTCCAGCGTGAAAATCGTCAATCCGATCATGGGCGTGAAGTTCTGGGACGAGAATGTAAAAATTCAGGCCGAAGAAGTGACCGTGCGTTTTGAACGCGGCCATCCGGTTGCCCTGAACGGCAAAACCTTTTCTGACGACGTCGAGCTGATGCTGGAAGCGAACCGCATTGGCGGCCGTCACGGCCTGGGCATGAGCGATCAGATCGAAAACCGTATCATCGAAGCGAAAAGCCGTGGCATCTACGAAGCCCCGGGGATGGCGCTGCTGCATATCGCTTACGAGCGTCTGCTGACCGGTATTCACAATGAAGACACCATTGAGCAGTATCACGCTCACGGTCGTCAGTTAGGCAAACTGCTGTATCAGGGCCGCTGGTTCGATCCGCAGGCGCTGATGCTGCGTGACGGCCTGCAACGCTGGGTGGCAAGCGCGATCACCGGTGAAGTGACGCTGGAACTGCGTCGCGGTAACGACTACTCAATCCTGAACACCGTGTCTGACAATCTGACCTATAAAGCAGAACGTCTGACGATGGAAAAAGGCGAGTCCGTGTTCTCACCAGACGATCGTATTGGTCAGCTGACCATGCGTAACCTGGACATTACCGACACGCGTGAGAAGCTATTCAACTACATTGAGAATGGCCTGCTGTCCGCAAACTCCGGCAACGGCCTGCCGCAGGTTGAAAATCTGGAACACAGCGATAAGAAGTAATCACTGAACAGTTATGCAAAAAGCGCCCAATGGGCGCTTTTTTTGTGAGCTTTTGTAGGGCGGGTAAGCGTAGCGCCACCCGCCGGTTTGCCCGGTGGCGCTACGCTTACCGGGCCTACGAATGCCAAAAGGTACAGACGAAAAAAAAAGACGTCTTTCGACGTCTTTCTTCTGGAATATTGGTACCGAGGATGGGACTCGAACCCACAAGCCCGTTAGGGCACTACCACCTCAAGGTAGCGTGTCTACCAATTCCACCACCTCGGTACTGAATACTTACTGCGGGATATCGCTGGTCGGCTTAGCCGGTGCAGCTGGCTGAGTAGTCTGCTCAGTTTTCGCTGGCGCACTCAGATTTTCCCACTCGCTTCCTTTATTGGTCTTGTTGCTGTTGATATTGCCCAGCGCCAGACTGATGATGAAGAACAGCGTAGCCAGAATCGCAGTTGTACGGGTCATGAAGTTCGCAGAACCACTTGAACCAAACAGCGTACCGGAAGCGCCTGCTCCGAAGGAGGCTCCCATATCAGCGCCTTTACCCTGTTGCAGCATGATCAGCGCTACAAGAGCGATGGCTACAATAAGGAAAATAACTAAAAGAGCTTCGTACATAATCAACCTGTTCCTTGCGGATTTGCCGCATACCAATGCTTCGACCAATTAGCAGGATTTCGTGTTTCCCACTGAAGCGGGTGTGAATACTAACCAAAGCGAATGACCTTCGCAAGGGCATTTTCAGTGCATTGTATCAACTGCGGAAAAAAACATCAAAATGACATGATTTGCACAAAACAAAGGCGGCAAACGCCGCCTTTTTAAACACTTATCCTGCAAGATTATGCAGCTTTAACGGCATCCGCAATACGATGTGCAAATTCAGTTACCTGCGCTTCGTCCTCGCCTTCTACCATTACGCGGATTAGCGGCTCAGTACCGGATTTACGCAACAGCACGCGGCCACGGTTGCCCAGCGCAGATTCCACCTCTGCCATCACCGCTTTCACGTTTGCATTTTCCAGCGGATCGCCGTTTCCGTCGGTAAAGCGGACGTTAACCAGGATCTGAGGGAACATTTTCATACCGCTGCACAGATCGTGCAGGCTCATGTGGTTGCGAACCATCGCCGCGACCACCTGAAGCCCGGCGACAATACCGTCACCCGTCGTGGTTTTGTCGAGCAGGATAATGTGGCCGGAGTTTTCCGCGCCGATGCGCCAGCCCTTCTCCTGAAGTTTTTCCAGCACATAGCGGTCGCCCACTTTCGCGCGAACAAACGGAATGCCGAGCTGTTTCAGCGCCAGTTCAAGACCCATGTTGCTCATCAGCGTTCCTACCGCGCCACCGCGCAGTTGACCCTGACGCAGCCCTTCACGGGCAATGATATAGAGGATCTGATCGCCATCGACCTTATTGCCTTCGTGGTCAACCATGATGACGCGGTCGCCGTCGCCGTCCAGCGCAATACCAATATCCGCCTTTTCAGCCAGAACGCGTGCCTGGAGGGCACGAACATCCGTTGCACCGACCTCTTCGTTAATGTTCAGCCCATCTGGCTCGCAGCCAATGGTAATCACTTTTGCGCCCAGCTCGCGGAACACGTTAGGTGCGATGTGATAGGTCGCGCCGTTTGCGCAGTCCACCACAATTTTAAGATGGCTCAGGCTCAGCTCATTAGGGAAGGTCCCTTTGCAGAACTCGATATAACGGCCTGCTGCATCCACGATACGACTGGCTTTACCCAGCTCTGCGGAGTCGACGCAGGTGATCTCTTTTTCCATCTCGGCTTCGATGGCTTCTTCAACGTCATCCGGCAGTTTGGTGCCGTCGGTAGAGAAGAATTTGATGCCGTTATCATAAAACGGGTTATGGGAGGCGGAAATCACGATCCCGGCTTCCGCTCGGAAGGCGCGAGTCAGGTAAGCAACGGCAGGCGTTGGCATAGGGCCAGTAAAAGAGGCCGATAAGCCTGCGGCGGCAAGACCTGCTTCAAGCGCGGACTCCAGCATATAGCCAGAAATACGGGTGTCTTTACCGATAATGATTTTACGGGAGCCGTGACGCGCCAGCACCTTGCCCGCCGCCCAGCCCAGTTTCAGTACAAAATCAGGAGTGATTGGAGCGTCGCCCACGCGCCCACGGATGCCATCGGTACCAAAATATTTACGATTACTCATAGCGTTTGTTTTCCTTCGCTGCCAGAGTGGCTTCAACCACACGCATGGCTTCTACTGTCTCTTTGACGTCATGGACACGGATAATGTGCGCACCCTGCATCGCGGCAATCACCGCACACGCCAGGCTACCGCTCAAACGTTCGCTCGGCCCCACATTCAACAATTGCCCAATCATCGATTTTCTCGACATGCCAACCAATAGCGGCAGGCCAAAATGATGAAATTCCGATAAGCGCGCAAGCAGCTCATAGTTGTGGGAGAGATTTTTACCGAAACCGAACCCCGGGTCGAGCAGCAATTTCTCTTTTGCGATGCCCGCCCGCTCGCAGCGTTCGATGTGCTCAATAAAGAAGCGATTAACGTCCGCGAAAACGTCGGCATATTTTGGCGCTTCCTGCATGGTTTTCGGCTGCCCCTGCATGTGCATCAGGCATACCGGAAGGCCTGTTTCTGCGGCGGCTTCCAGCGCGCCCGGCTCGGTGAGGGAGCGAATATCATTAATAATGTGAGCGCCCACTCTCGCGACTTCGCGGATCACTTCAGGCTTGGAGGTATCAACAGAGATCCAGACTTCAAAACGCTGAGCGATGGCTTCAACAACCGGGACAACGCGCGCCAGCTCTTCTTCCACGGAAACATCTGCCGCCCCCGGACGCGTCGACTCGCCCCCGACATCAATGATGGTGGCACCCGCGTTAATCATTAAATTAGCGTGCTTAACCGCTTCGATCAGCGTGTTATGCGTGCCACCATCAGAGAAGGAGTCAGGGGTGACATTCAATATTCCCATCACGTGCGGGTGAGAGAGATCGAGATGCGAGTCCTGGGCGAAAAGTTTCATGGCGAAATCCCTGGTATTCTTATGGTTTAACGAAAAAGAAAAACCCCGGAGCAAGCTCCAGGGTTTCGGGTACAGATAATGGCATCAACAGCAGTGACTTACTTGTCGCCCAACTGTTCTGACATGGTGTTACCCGGGTTCGGCGTACGCGGTTCATCAACCGGACGTGGCGCGCGAGGGGTGCCATTGTTGTCAGAATTGTTGGAAGCGCCTGGGTCTTCCCAGCCCGCTGGCGGACGCACTTCGCGGCGTGCCATCAGGTCGTCAATCTGCGGAGCATCGATGGTTTCATATTTCATGAGCGCATCTTTCATCGAATGCAGAATATCCATATTGTCGTTCAGGATCTGACGAGCACGACCGTAGTTACGTTCGATCAGCGCTTTCACTTCCTGGTCGATGATACGTGCTGTTTCATCGGACATATGTTTCGCTTTCGCGACAGAGCGGCCCAGGAATACTTCGCCCTCTTCCTCTGCGTACAGCAGCGGACCGAGTTTGTCGGAGAAGCCCCACTGGGTGACCATGTTACGCGCCAGGTTAGTCGCGACTTTAATGTCGTTAGACGCACCGGTAGAAACATGTTCTGCACCGTAAATAATCTCTTCTGCCAGACGACCGCCGTACAGCGTTGAAATCTGACTTTCCAGCTTCTGACGGCTGGCGCTGATCGCATCGCCTTCAGGCAGGAAGAAGGTGACGCCAAGAGCACGACCACGAGGAATAATCGTCACTTTATGCACCGGATCGTGTTCCGGCACCAGGCGACCGATAATCGCGTGACCTGCTTCGTGGTATGCCGTGGACTCTTTTTGCGCTTCCGTCATCACCATGGAGCGACGTTCCGCACCCATCATGATTTTGTCTTTCGCTTTTTCGAATTCCACCATGGACACCACGCGCTTGTTGCCGCGAGCAGCGAACAGTGCCGCTTCGTTGACCAGGTTAGCCAGGTCAGCACCGGAGAAGCCCGGCGTACCACGCGCGATGATTGCCGCGTCGATATCTGGCGCCAGCGGTACGCGACGCATGTGAACCTTCAGAATCTGTTCACGACCGCGAACGTCCGGCAGACCCACAACAACCTGACGGTCGAAACGGCCTGGACGCAGCAGCGCTGGGTCAAGTACGTCAGGACGGTTAGTTGCAGCGATGACGATAATACCTTCGTTGCCTTCAAAGCCGTCCATCTCAACCAGCATCTGGTTCAGCGTCTGTTCACGTTCATCGTGACCACCACCCAGACCTGCGCCACGCTGGCGGCCTACGGCGTCGATTTCATCGATGAAGATAATGCACGGTGCTGCCTTCTTGGCCTGTTCGAACATGTCACGCACACGAGATGCACCAACACCGACGAACATTTCTACGAAGTCAGAACCTGAAATAGTAAAGAACGGTACTTTTGCTTCACCCGCGATGGCTTTCGCCAGCAGGGTTTTACCGGTACCTGGAGGACCAACCATCAGAACGCCTTTCGGGATCTTACCGCCCAGCTTCTGGAAACGGCTCGGTTCGCGCAGGTATTCAACCAGTTCGCCGACCTCTTCTTTCGCTTCGTCACAACCGGCGACATCAGCAAACGTGGTCTTGATCTGGTCTTCCGTTAGCATACGCGCCTTGCTCTTACCGAACGACATGGCACCTTTGCCACCGCCGCCCTGCATTTGGCGCATAAAGAAGATCCAGACGCCGATAAGAAGCAGCATCGGGAACCAGGAGATGAAGATAGAAGCCAGCAGGCTTGGTTCTTCTGGCGGCTCGCCTACCACTTTGACGTTTTTGGTCAGAAGGTTATCAAGCAGCTTAGGATCGTTCACCGGGATGTAGGTCGTGTAACGGTTACTATCTTTCTTGGTAACGTTGATCTCACGTCCGTTGATACGCGCTTCGCGAACCTGGTCCTGATTGACCTCTTGCAGGAAGGTAGAATAATCCACCTTGCGGCCATTCGACTCGCTGGGCCCAAAGCTCTGGAATACTGACATCAGCACAACGGCAATGACCAGCCAGAGTATTAGGTTTTTCGCCATGTCACTCAAGGGATTAACCTCATATTACAACTGTGTTAAAAACAGCGTCAGGATACTCTATATCCAGTTTCATTCAAACTTTCGTCTGAAATCTCCCGGTTATCATTTTCGCCCGGTCGCTACAATATACACTTCTCGGGAACGCGCCCGGGAAGAGTCCGGCTTACGAACTTTCACCTTCGCAAACAGGGAGCGAATTTCCTTAAGATACTCCTCGAAACCTTCGCCCTGAAACACCTTCACAACAAAACTACCACCAGGCGCTAGTACATCACGACACATTTCTAACGCTAGCTCCACCAGATACATGGCGCGGGGAATATCCACCGCCGGTGTTCCACACATATTTGGTGCCATATCCGACATGACAACCTGGACCTTACTGTCACCTACACGATCAAGTAACGCTTTCAGTACTAATTCATCACGAAAATCGCCCTGAAGGAAGTCCACACCGACAATAGGATCCATTGGTAAAAGATCGCATGCGATGATTCGGCCCGTACCGCCGATCTGCGTTACCGCATATTGGGACCATCCGCCAGGGGCTGCACCGAGGTCGACAACCGTCATTCCCGGCTTAAAAAGTTTGTCACTTTGCTGTATTTCATCAAGTTTAAACCAGGCACGGGAACGTAACCCTTTTTTCTGCGCCTGTTGAACATATTTATCGCTAAAGTGTTCCTGGAGCCAGCGGCTGGAGCTGGCAGAACGCTTTTTACCTGTCATTTAACATTTCCGTCGTGGTTCATCGTTACTTGCCATTGACGTAAATTTCTACGCAGCTATTTGGCGATATAAGGGAGATGGCGGTAGAATGAACCGTTTTCAATCCCAACGTAAGCAAAAATATACGATGAATCTGAGTACTAAACAAAAACAGCACCTTAAAGGTCTGGCACATCCGCTCAAGCCTGTAGTCATGCTTGGCAACAATGGTTTGACCGAAGGGGTGCTTGCCGAGATTGAACAAGCGCTGGAACACCACGAGCTGATCAAGGTGAAAATCGCCTCTGAAGACAGAGACACTAAAACCTTGATCGTGGAAGCCATCGTGCGCGAAACCGGTGCCTGTAATGTACAGGTCATCGGGAAAACGCTGGTGCTCTACCGCCCATCTAAAGAGCGTAAAATCTCGCTGCCACGCTAAGAATATCCTCAATTGAACACATTTTCTGTGTAAAACGAGGGATTTCTGTCAGCAGGTGAGCAAAATGCCACGCTCCGTGAGTTGATAAAAGGCCGCTATGCGGCCTTTTTCCTTTCTTTACAATGTATCAACATCTTAGCGTAGATGCGAATTACAGGTAGTCGACCTTAATAATTTCGTATTCTACTTCGCCGCCAGGCGTGCGGATGACGACCACATCATCCTGCTCTTTGCCGATCAAACCACGCGCAATCGGCGAGTTCACCGAAATCAGGTTCTGTTTGAAGTCAGCTTCATCGTCACCAACAATGCGGTAAGTCTGCTCTTCGTCATTGTCCAGGTTCAGTACGCTTACGGTACAACCGAAGATCACGCGGCCGTTGTTTGGCATTTTGGTGATATCGATAACCTGTGCATTCGACAGTTTCGCTTCGATATCTTTGATACGCCCTTCACAAAAGCCCTGCTGCTCACGCGCGGCGTGGTATTCAGCATTCTCTTTCAGGTCGCCATGCTCACGCGCATCCGCGATAGCGGCGATGATTTCAGGACGACGAACGGATTTCAGGAAATCCAGCTCTTCGCGCAGTTTTTCGGCACCACGTAAGGTCATCGGAATAGCTTGCATTTGTTATACCTCTTAAACATTCCTGTTGGGAGCAGCGTCACCCGCTCCGGCCTCTGTCCCCACGACGTCGCGACGTGAGCGGGCCAGAAGCAAAAAGAAAACCGACCCGGAAGCGAAGCCCCAGGCCAGCAGCAATTTTTCAATTTGATACGCATTTTAACGCGAAGTTCACTATGGGTCATCGTTTACTTTGCAGGGCGATGCGCCGTAGTATGGCGGTTTGTTTCCGGGTTGTTAGCGCGAGATTATGCGATTTTCCAGATTTATCATCGGATTGACTACCAGTTTAACGTTCACCGTTCAGGCCGCGAATGTTGATGAGTACATTAATCAGCTGCCCGCTGGCGCTAACCTTGCACTGATGGTGCAAAAGGTCGGAGCCCAGACGCCTGATATTGACTATCACAGCCAGCAAATGGCGCTGCCCGCCAGTACCCAGAAGGTGATCACCGGCCTTGCCGCCCTGCTTCAGCTGGGCCCTGACTTCCGCTTTACTACCACGCTTGAAAGCAAAGGCAACGTGGACGGCGGTGTCCTGAAAGGCGATCTGATTGCCCGTTTTGGCGGCGATCCGACCTTAAAACGTCAGGATATTCGCAATATGGTCGCGGTGTTGAAAAAATCAGGCGTTCAGCAGATTGACGGCAACGTGCTGATTGACACCTCGATCTTCGCCAGCCATGACAAAGCCCCCGGCTGGCCCTGGAACGACATGACCCAGTGCTTCAGCGCCCCGCCTGCCGCCGCTATCGTCGATCGTAACTGCTTCTCCGTGTCGCTCTACAGCGCCCCAAATCCTGACGACATGGCGTTTATTCGTGTGGCCTCTTACTACCCGGTGACGATGTTTAGCCAGGTGCGCACGCTGGCGAAGGGCTCGCCGGACGCACAGTATTGCGAGCTGGACGTGGTGCCCGGCGATCTTAACCGCTTCACCCTCACCGGCTGCCTGACGCAGCGCGCCGATCCGCTTCCGCTGGCCTTTGCCATTCAGGACGGGGCGAGTTACGCCGGAGCAATCATCAAAGATGAACTGAAACAGGCCGGGATCGCCTACACCGGTACGCTGCTGCGCCAGACCCAGACGAATCAGCCGGGCACGGTGATCGCCAGCAAGCAGTCGGCCCCGCTGCACGATCTGCTGCGGATCATGCTGAAAAAATCGGACAACATGATCGCTGACACCGTGTTCCGCATGATTGGTCATGCCCGCTTCGGCGTGCCGGGAACGTGGCGCGCAGGCTCGGATGCCGTGCGTCAGATCCTGCGCCAGCAGGCAGGTATCGATCTGGGAAATACCATTGCGGTAGATGGTTCAGGGCTGTCGCGCCACAACCTCATCTCTCCTGCCACGATGATGCAGGTGCTTCAGTACATTGCACAGCACGACACTGAGCTAAACTTTATCTCTATGCTGCCGCTTGCCGGACATGATGGTTCGCTTCAGTACCGCGCCGGGCTTCACGCAGCGGGCGTTGATGGCAAAGTGTCAGCCAAAACGGGTTCTTTGCAGGGCGTGTATAACCTTGCAGGCTTTATCACCACCGCCAGCGGTCAACGCATGGCGTTCGTGCAATATCTTTCCGGCTATGCTGTCGAACCGGCCGATCAGCGCAATCGTCGTATCCCGCTGGTTCGCTTTGAGAGCAGGCTCTACAAAGACATCTACCAGAATAATTAGTGATGAAATTACTTATTGTTGAAGACGATCTGTTATTGCAGGAAGGATTAGCGCTGGCGCTGGCTAACGAAGGCTATGCGCTGGACTGCGCGGCAACGGCCGCAGAGGCGGATTCACTGATTCAGAGCGGCGAATACAGTCTGGTTATTCTTGATTTAGGCTTGCCGGATAAAGACGGCGCAACGCTGCTCAGCCAGTGGCGCCGCAGGGGGGTGGATAACCCGGTGCTGATCCTCACCGCGCGCGACGCGCTTGAAGACAGAATCAATGGCCTTGACTCGGGTGCGGACGATTATCTGGTTAAGCCCTTTGCGCTTGCGGAGCTTCAGGCGCGTGTCCGCGCGCTGATCCGTCGTTATCAAGGCCACAGCGATAACCTGCTAACCGATGGCGATATTACGCTGAATCTGCAAACCCAGCAGGTGCTGCGCAACGCCCAGCCCGTTGAGGTGACGCCGAAAGAGTTCGCCCTGCTGACGCGTCTGATTATGCGTAGCGGCCAGACCGTTCATCGCGAAACGCTCCAGCAGGATATTTATTCCTGGCAGGACGATCCGGGATCAAACACCCTCGAAGTGCATATCCATAATTTGCGCCGCAAGCTCGGCAAAGACAGGATCAAAACGGTTCGCGGCGTCGGCTACCGCCTGGAGAGCCAAAAATGAACAGTATGCGTCGGCGGTTAATGGTTCTGCTGGCAGTCATCCTGTTGTTTTTCCAGCTCATTAGCGTTGTATGGCTCTGGCATGAAAGCCGTGAACAGATTGGGTTTCTGGTGAATGAAACACTGTCGGCCAAAGCGCGAAACAACCACGTCGAGAAAGAGATCCGCGAAGCGATCGCCTCGCTGCTGGTCCCTTCGCTGGTGATGGTAGGCTTCACCCTACTCTTCTCGTTTTGGGCGGTATCATGGATTACCCGCCCGCTGAATAAACTGCGCGACAGCCTCGCCAACCGCTCGGCAGATAATCTCACGCCTGTGCCAGTGTATTCCGACATGGAAGAGATTGGTGCGGTCACAGCCTCTCTGAATCAGCTTCTCGCCCGACTTGACCACACTATCCAGCAGGAACGCCTCTTCACCGCTGATGCTGCCCACGAGCTTCGCACGCCGCTTGCCGGGATACGGCTGCATCTGGAACTGATGGCGCAGTCAGGATCGCAGCAGGCCAATTCGTTAATTACCCGTATCGACCAGCTGATGCACACGGTTGAACAGCTTCTGATGCTGGCACGCGCCGGGCAGGCCATGGCCAGCGGTCATTACGACACGATTGTCTGGACGGAAAATATCATTGCTCCGCTGGGGCTCGAGCACGAAGCCAAAGAGCACAGGATTATCTGGCCGGAAAAAAGCCCGCTGACGGTTCAGGGCGACGCGGTGCTGCTGCGCCTGATGCTCAGAAACTTGCTGGAGAATGCGGCGCGCTACAGCCCGACGGGAACGACGATTGAGGTCAGGCTGGCGGAGCAGGATGGCGGTACGCTGGTCAGCGTTATCGACGAAGGGCCGGGCATTGATGAAGCACATCGCCAGTCCATCACCGAACCCTTCCGTCGCCTTGACCAGCGCTACGGCGGCAGCGGTCTGGGGCTGAGCATCGTTCAGCGTATCGTACAGCTCCACCACGGCAGGCTGACGCTTGAGAACGGTGCGCAGGGCGGCCTAATCGCAAGCTGCTGGTTGCCATCAGCGTTGAGCTAAAAAAAGCCCCCTGAGCGGGGGCTTCTTATTGAGATTAGTGCTTGTAGATAAACTCGACGCCTTCTTCGTCGTCTTCATCCCAGTCGTCATCCCAGTCTTCGTCGTCTTCTTCGCCTTCCAGCTCTTCAAGCTGCTCACGGTGGTAGTCATCCCACATGAATTCGACTTTCTCAGGCTGCTTCGCTTCTTCTGCCTGAACAACCGGGTTCTCGATGATAAAGGTCATCACATCCCAGCAGAGATCTTTCACGCCCATCTGGCTTGCAGCGGAGATCAGATAGTATTTATCTTCCCAGCCCATCGCTTCTGCAATTGCTTTCGCTTTCGCTTCGGCTTCTGCTTTATCCATCAGGTCGATCTTGTTGAAGACCAGCCAGCGCGGCTTAGAGGCCAGTTTTTCGCTGTATTTTTCCAGCTCGCCGATAATGATGCGGGCATTTTCAACCGGATCGGAACCGTCGATAGGATCGATATCAATGAGGTGCAGCAGCACGCGGCAGCGCTCAAGGTGCTTCAGGAAGCGAATCCCCAGGCCCGCACCTTCTGCGGCGCCTTCGATCAGCCCTGGAATGTCGGCAACCACGAAGCTCTTCTCGTTATCCATACGCACCACGCCGAGGCTTGGCACCAGCGTCGTAAACGGATAGTCCGCGACTTTTGGCTTAGCAGCGGATACGGCACGGATAAAGGTCGATTTACCGGCGTTTGGCATCCCCAGCATCCCGACGTCAGCCAGAAGCATTAGCTCCAGTTGCAGGTCGCGCTTATCGCCAGGCGTACCCATCGTTTTCTGACGCGGAGTACGGTTGACAGAGGATTTGAAACGGCTGTTGCCCAGACCGTGCCAGCCGCCTTTTGCGACCATCAGGCGCTGACCGTGTTTGGTCATATCACCCATGGTTTCGCCGGTGCCCTGGTCAATTACGCGGGTTCCGACAGGCACTTTGATGGTGACGTCTTTACCACGTTTACCGGTACAGTCACGGCTCTGGCCGTTCTGGCCACGCTCTGCGCGGAAAGATTTTTCAAAACGGTAGTCGATCAGCGTGTTGAGGTTTTCGTCTGCCTCTAACCACACGTCACCACCATCACCACCGTCGCCGCCGTCAGGGCCGCCGCGTGGAATGTATTTTTCACGGCGGAAGCTTACGCAACCATTGCCGCCATCACCTGCTACGACCAGGATCGTTGCTTCATCAACAAACTTCATTTTACTCTCCGTAACTCATTCGCCTGAGCGGGTACCGCTTCATTTTTGCGCCAACGCCCCCAAAGACGATGACCAATGGCGGAATACATCGCGCCCGCAACCACGACAAACGCACCGAGATAGCCCAACATGTTGAGCATCGGCTTGACGAAGACATCGGGCCAGGCCATTGATAACAAATCTGAAAATAACAGCGTAAACAGCGGCGTCAGCGTGATTAACGCGCTCACCTGCGCTGCCTGCCAGCGCGCCATTGCTTCGGCCAGCGCGCCATATCCGACCAGCGTGTTCAGCCCACAAAAGATGAGGCACGCCAGTTGCCAGTCGCTGAGCTGGGTGATAGCGCCCGGCTTAGCTAACGGCAGTAAAGCAACTGTACATAAAGTGTACAGCAAAAAGAGGATCTGCTGTGAAGCCAGACGACGCAATAACACCTTTTGCGCGACGCCGTAGCTCACCCAGACCGTTGCTGCTCCCACACCAAAAATTACACCCCAGGTGTAATCCGTCAGTCGGGTGAAAATCTCGATCAGGCTGGTGTTGAAGAACATCACCAGGCCACACAGCAGCATACTCGCCCCGATAATCTGCGTGCCGCGCATCTTCTCTTTGAGGATAAAGACGCTGGCGACCATCATGCCTACCGGTGAGAGTTGACCAATCACCTGCGAGGCCGTGGGGCTGAGATATTGCAGGGAAGAGCTGAACAGAATGAAGTTTCCGAACAGGCCGCCCGTTGCGATAGCCAGTAAAACCAGCCAGCGCGGTTTACGGAAGATGCGCAGAGGGGGAAGCTTGCCTTTGATGGCGAGGATAGCGCCAAGACCAATGCTTGCCATCAAAAAGCGATAAAACACCACCGTAGGCGGCTCCATCACTTCCAGTACCTGCTTCATTGCGATTGGCAACGCACCCCAGCACATTGCGGTGGTGAGCGCCAAAAGAATACCAATGCCGGCCTGCTGCTTCATGCCCGTTTTCCCTACAGAAAAATTACCGGGTTTCCAATGTAAAAAGCCCCGCAACAGGGTGCGGGGCTTTAATCCGTTACCGGACCGAGAAAACCTTACTCAGCAACGATGCTGATGTATTTACGGTTGTTCGGGCCTTTAACTTCAAATTTCACTTTACCGTCTGCTTTAGCAAACAGAGTGTGGTCACGACCGCAACCTACGTTGTTGCCAGCGTGGAATTTGGTGCCACGTTGACGAACGATGATGCTACCCGCCAGAACGGATTCGCCACCGAAACGCTTAACGCCAAGGCGTTTAGCTTCTGAATCGCGACCGTTACGTGTGGAGCCGCCAGCCTTTTTATGTGCCATTTAAATCTCTCCTCAGGTCTTAGGCGCTGATGCCAGTAATTTTCACATCAGTGAACCACTGACGGTGGCCCTGCTGCTTACGGTAGTGTTTACGACGACGAAACTTAACGATTTTAACTTTCTCGCCACGACCGTGTGCAACAACTTCAGCTTTGATCACGCCGCCATCAACGAAAGGAACGCCGATTTTGACTTCTTCACCGTTTGCGATCATCAGAACTTCAGCGAACTCAACAGATTCGCCAGTTGCGATGTCCAGCTTTTCCAGGCGAATGGTCTGACCTTCGCTTACTCGGTGTTGTTTACCACCACTTTGGAAAACCGCGTACATATAAACTCCGCTTCCGCGCACGTCCTCGTATGATTCAGAGTGCGCTATAAATATTCACAATAGGGCGCGAATATTACGCAAAACGCGAGCCTTTGACAAGTGCTAGAGTCGATACATGAAGAAAAAAAACACAACACGTACGGTAACGTTTATCTGAGCCGTTTTTTCAGTACAATCAGCACTACTATTGATAAACCGAAACCCTTCGTTAACCCATTTGATGTGGGATAAACAGGATACAAAGCCCGGCTTTTGCGATGAATTTAGAAAAAATCAACGAGTTAACCGCGCAAGATATGGCGGGTGTGAATGCAGCAATCCTGGAGCAACTCAACTCTGACGTTCAGCTGATCAATCAGTTGGGCTATTACATCGTCAGTGGCGGCGGCAAACGTATTCGTCCAATGATAGCAATTTTAGCGGCAAGAGCCGTTGGCTATCAGGGAAATGCGCACGTCACCATCGCGGCGCTGATCGAGTTTATCCACACGGCAACCTTGCTCCATGACGATGTTGTGGACGAATCTGACATGCGCCGGGGCAAAGCCACGGCAAACGCCGCATTTGGTAACGCGGCAAGCGTTCTGGTGGGCGATTTTATCTATACCCGAGCCTTCCAGATGATGACCTCTTTAGGCTCACTGAAAGTGCTGGAAGTGATGTCAGAGGCGGTAAACGTCATCGCGGAAGGCGAAGTGCTACAGCTGATGAACGTCAACGACCCGGACATCACCGAAGAAAACTACATGCGCGTGATTTACAGCAAAACGGCGCGTCTGTTTGAAGCGGCGGCGCAATGCTCCGGTATTCTGGCGGGCTGTACAGAAGCGCAGGAAAAAGGGTTGCAGGACTATGGCCGCTATCTGGGCACCGCGTTCCAGCTGATTGACGATTTGCTCGACTACAGCGCCGACGGCGAAACCCTGGGTAAAAACGTCGGCGACGATCTGAACGAAGGCAAACCGACCCTGCCGCTGCTCCATGCGATGCGTAACGGCACGCCGGAACAGGCGCAGATGATCCGCGAAGCGATTGAGCAGGGAAATGGTCGCCATCTTCTGGAACCTGTACTGGAAACAATGGCTATCTGTGGCTCACTCGACTGGACGCGCCAGCGTGCGGAAGAAGAAGCGGACAAAGCCATTGAAGCCCTTCAGACGATTCCAGACAGCCCGTGGCGTGATGCGTTAATTGGTCTGGCCCACATCGCCGTTCAGCGCGATCGTTAATCGCTCCTCCTCTCCCCGTGAGCCTCACGGGGAGTCTCCAGTAAGAGTTTATAAATTCCATAATCGCGTTAAATCATCGACTTACAGGCCGCATGAATAAAGCTATGTCTTATTCTGAATATTGCTTCCCTTAATACGAACTTTTTAGAACAGCTGTTCGAAGAAGGTATAGTGACCCGGCCATTCCACGAGACTGGCGCAGACGCATACGATTACGAGGACAGCATTATGGATATGAAATTTATCGACTGGCACTCGGCCGATATTATTGCAGCACTCCGCAAAAAAGGGACATCGCTGGCAGCAGAATCTCGCCGCAACGGATTAAGCTCCTCGACGCTGGCCAACGCACTGACCCGCCCGTGGCCTAAGGGCGAATTAATCATCGCTACCGCACTTGAAACACAACCGTGGATTATTTGGCCTTCGCGCTATCACGATCCCGTTACACACGAATTTATCGACAGAACGCGGATGTTGCGCCAGAGAAAAGTGAAGGAAGAGCATCAGGACTGACGCTCTTTTTTGACAGGAATAGCAACCCCCCGGTCATTTCTGGCAGGGGGCTGCCGGACGATTACTCGCCCTTCACACGCTCGATATTGGCACCCAGCGCGTTCAGTTTGTCTTCGATACGCTCATAGCCGCGATCGATGTGGTAGATACGATCCACCACAGTAGTTCCTTCCGCGATACACCCCGCCAGCACCAGGCTTGCGGAAGCACGAAGATCGGTTGCCATAACCTGCGCACCCGACAGCTTCTCAACGCCGTGACAGATAACCGTATTGCTTTCGATCTCTGCGTGCGCGCCCATACGGATCAGTTCCGGTACGTGCATAAAGCGGTTTTCGAAGATGGTTTCGGTGATCACGCCCGTGCCTTCAGCGACCAGGTTCAGCAGCGTGAACTGTGCCTGCATGTCGGTCGGGAATGCCGGGTGTGGCGCAGTGCGAACGGTAACGGCTTTCGGGCGCTTGCCGTGCATGTCGAGGCTGATCCAGTCTTCGCCGACTTCGATATCCGCACCCGCTTCACGCAGTTTTGCCAGCACCGCATCCAGGGTGTCCGGCTGCGCGTTGCGGCAGACGATTTTGCCGCCAGAAATGGCCGCGGCTACCAGGAAGGTCCCGGTTTCGATACGATCTGGCAGTACGCGGTAAACGCCGCCGCCCAGACGCTCAACACCTTCAATGGTGATGCGATCGGTACCCTGACCGCTGATCTTCGCGCCTAACGTCGCGAGGAAGTTGGCGGTGTCCACGATTTCCGGCTCACGCGCGGCGTTCTCGATAATGGTGGTGCCTTCAGCCAGCGTCGCCGCGGACATGATGGTCACCGTGGCGCCCACGCTCACTTTGTCCATGACGATGTGCGCGCCTTTCAGACGACCCTTAACGGACGCTTTAACGTAACCTTCTTCCAGCTTGATCTCTGCGCCCAGTTTTTCCAGGCCAAAAATGTGCAGGTCAACCGGACGCGCGCCGATAGCGCAGCCGCCTGGCAGAGAAACCTGACCCTGACCGAAACGCGCCACCAGCGGGCCCAGCGCCCAGATGGATGCACGCATGGTTTTCACCAGATCATACGGTGCGGAGAAGTTGTTCACGTTACCGGCATCGATCCAGACTGAACCGTTACGTTCCACTTTAGTGCCCAGTTGAGCGAGCAGCTTCATGGTCGTGTCGATATCTTTCAGCTTCGGTACGTTCTGGATCTCTACCGGCTCTTCTGCGAGCAGTGCTGCAAAGAGGATAGGCAGCGCGGCATTTTTAGCGCCAGAAATTGTGACTTCGCCCTGGAGGCGCGTCGGCCCCTGTACACGAAATTTGTCCATGTGTTAGCTCTCTTGAAAATTCAACCGTGCTGCGGGCGCAAACCCACAGCTCAAAAACCGTTTAGTTTGCGATCGCGTGCCCACTCTTGCGGGGTGAACGCTTTAATCGACAGGGCGTGGATGCGGTTATCCGCAATGTACTCCATCAGCGGCGCATATACAGCCTGCTGTTTCTTCACGCGGCTCATGCCGTCGAACATCTCACCCACAGCAATAACCTGAAAGTGACTGCCATCGCCAGTGACGTGGGCTTCCTGAAGGGAGAGTGCGTTCATCAGCACTGTCTGGATTTCATGATTTTCCATGGGGTCTACATCATCTGATAGTGAAAACAAGCCCAACATCTTAGAGCAAAGTGGCGTCGTCTTAAACAAGCAAAAAGCCCCAACAATGAAACAGTCGGGGCTTTCAGAAGTAACGCACTGAAAAATTAGCGCGGTAATACGTCGCCAGGCAAATTATAGAGCTGTGCGAGGGTCAGAACGTTGTCGCTGACGCCGGTCAACGTCACCTTTGCCCCCTGCTTTTTGCCTGTCTCAACAAGATGCACAAGCAGGGCAATTCCGGCAGTATCCACGCGGGACACGCCGCGTAAATCAATCAGCGTAACGCCTTTCATCGCGTCTGCGCGCGCATCCCATAGCGGGTTCAGCACATCCTGATCCAGCTCGCCAGAGAGCAATAAGGTTTCACCTTCGCGCGACCAGCTAAGTTGCTGCTGCATTACTTTTTCTCGTCCAGGGTGATTTTCTGGCGGGAGATAGATTGCAGCTGAGCGGTCAGACCGTCGATGCCTTTGGTACGCAGCAGGTCGCTCCACTCGTTTTGCTTGGTGGTGATCATGCTCACCCCTTCAGCAATCATGTCATACGCCTGCCAGTTACCGGTCTGGGAGTTTTTACGCCACTGGAAGTCCAGACGCACCGGCGGACGGCCGTTAGGATCGACGATGGTGACACGAATAGGAATGATGGTGGCATCGCCCAGCGGCTGCTCAGGGGCGATTTGGTAGGTCTGACCGTGGTACATCGCCAGCGCCTGACCGTAAGCCTGTTTCAGGTATTCGCGGAACGCGGCAAAGTAGGCATCACGCTGTGCAGGCGTCGCATCTTTGTAGTAACGACCCAGAACCAGCGCGCCCGCGTATTTAATCTGTACGTAAGGCAGCAGCTCCTGATCGACCACATCACGCAGGTAATCAGGGTTAGCGCGGATTTTTGGCTGTTCCGTCTTCAGACGGGTGAAGGTCTTCTGCGCCGCCTCATCCATCAGTTTGTACGGGTTAGTCTGGTCGGCAGCATGTACTGCGCTCAGAGGGGCAATGACCAGCATGGCTACCATTAACAGTCGTTTAAACATGTATCACTTCTCCTGAGATGAATTCGTCGCGTCTGGGGCCGGCGCGGCGTCAGTGGTCTTATCATCACCACCTTTACTGTTGTAAAGGAACTGACCAATCATATCTTCCAGCACCATGGCTGATTTCGTATCCTGGATCACGCTTCCTTCTTTAAGGATAGTCGTTCCCAGCTCCGGGTCTTCAAATCCGACGTTAAGCGCCAGATATTGTTCACCCAGCAGGCCAGACGTGCGGATAGAAAGCGAGCTGGTGTCCGGAATATGGTTGTAGCGCTCTTCGATATCCATCGCCACGCGCGGCAGATAGGTTTTCTCGTCCAGGGTGATATCCGCCACGCGGCCAATCACCACGCCGCCGATACGCACCGGAGAGCGCGCCTTCAGGCCGCCGATGTTATCGAAGGTGGCATAGATACGATAGGTCGGCTCGGTGCGGATAGAGGTGATATCCGCCGCTCTCAGACAGATGAACAACGCAGCCAGCAGTGCCAGTAACAGAAATACGCCGACCCAAATTTCATTTTTTCTCGTTTGCATGAACTCAATTCCCAAACATCAGTGCGGTGAGCACAAAATCCAGACCCAGTACGGCCAGCGACGAATGAACAACAGTACGTGTTGTCGCACGGCTGATCCCCGCCGACGTCGGGATGGCATCGTAACCGTTAAACAGCGCGATCCAGGTGACCGTAATAGCAAAGACTACGCTCTTGATCAGACAGTTCACTAAATCCATCCGCAGATCGATTGCGTCCTGCATGGCAGACCAGAAGAACCCGGCATCAATCCCTTTCCAGTGAACGCCGACCAGCGAGCCGCCCCAGATCCCAACGGCGACGAAGAGGATCGTAAGCAACGGCAGTGAAATCACTCCCGCCCAGAAACGCGGGGAGATCACGCGGCGCAGCGGATCGACCGCCATCATCTCCATGCTGGAAAGCTGCTCGGTGGCGCGCATCAGGCCAATTTCTGCGGTCAGGGCTGAGCCCGCGCGTCCGGCAAACAGAAGCGCGGCAACCACCGGCCCCAGCTCGCGCAGCAGGGAGAGCGACACCAGCATCCCGAGGCTGGTTTCCGCACTGTAGGTTGTCAGGACCAGATAACCCTGGAGCCCGAGCACCATGCCGATAAACAGACCCGATACGATGATAATGACCATCGACAACACGCCGACGTTATAGAGCTGTCGCACCAGCAACGGCGTGTGCTTGCGGAATTCCGGTTTGCCGACCAGCGCGTTGAATAACATTAATCCGGCGCGCCCGAAGGTACTGAGGGTTTTTATGCCACGGTGCCCCAGAGCGGCCAACGCATTTAACAGCATGAGTGGCTTAACTCCCTATTCCCAGTAAATCGTCATGATAGTCTCCGGACGGATAGCGGAACGGCACCGGGCCGTCTGCAATACCGTCCAGGAACTGCCGCACGCGCGGATCGCAATTTTCCTGTAGCGCCTGAGCGCCACCGTGCGCGACGATCCTTTTGTCTGCCACAATATAGGCGTAATCAGCGATGCTCAGTACTTCCGGCACGTCGTGAGAAACCACGATGCAGGTCACGCCAAGCGCGCTGTTCAATTCAGAAATGAGCTTCACCAGCACGCCCATGGTGATGGGATCCTGCCCGACGAAGGGTTCATCGAACATGATGAGATCGGGTTCTAACGCAATAGCTCGCGCCAGCGCCGCACGACGCGCCATACCGCCTGACAGCTCAGACGGCATTAATTTGGCCGCCCCACGAAGGCCAACAGCCTCAAGCTTCATCATCACCGTGCTTTTCAGTAATTCAGGCGGTAAATGGGTGTGCTCACGCAGCGGGTAGGCTACGTTATCAAACACGTTCATATCGGTGAATAACGCACCCGACTGAAAGAGCATACTCATGCGCTTGCGGACAGTATACAGACGCGAGCGTGACATCTCCGGGACGTTTTCCCCGTCAAAGAGGATTTCGCCGCTATCCGGCGGGATCTGCCCACCGATAAGGCGCAACAGGGTGGTTTTACCTATTCCGGACGGCCCCATGATGGCGGTGATTTTACCGCGGGGGACTGTCAAAGAAATATCATCAAATATCAACCGGTTGCCGCGAGAAAAGCTGACGCCACGGACATCGACTAAATTCGCCATCGTTTGGCTCATTTATGGTTCCTTTCTTACCCTGGTTCATATTAAGCATGACGCTTAAATCAGCCCTAAACCCAACATTTTTACAGAATAATAGCCGTTGAGGTTAGCGAAAGCTGGCATTTGTTTTACTTTTCCAGCGCATAAAGTCAAAATTAGGAATTCGTGACGGCTGAGATTGCATGTTGAGCAACATGATTCATGCGCAGTGGACCGGCGAGTATACCTGAAGAAAGGACTTTTGATGCTTTTAGCAACAGCACTGTTAATAATCGGTTTACTTTTGGTGGTCTACAGTGCTGACCGTTTGGTATTTGCTGCATCAATATTATGCCGGCTGATTGGCGTCCCGCCGCTCATTATCGGCATGACGGTTGTCAGCGTAGGTACCTCGCTTCCTGAAATTATCGTGTCGGTCTCGGCATCGTTCCACGGCCAGGTTGACCTGGCTATCGGCACCGCCATTGGCTCTAATATCGTCAACATTTTACTGATCCTTGGCCTGGCCGCCCTGCTACATCCATTTCGCGTGCATTCTGATGTTCTGCGCCGTGAATTGCCGCTAATGTTGATCGTGAGCCTGCTGGCGGGCTGCGTGCTGTACGACGGGGTGTTGAGCTACAGCGACGGCCTTTTCCTGCTCGCATTGGCCGTGATATGGCTGCTGTTTATCGTTAAACTCGCCCGCCAGGCCGAAAAACAGGGCAACGACAGCCTCACGCGTGAACATGTCGCGGAGCTGCCGCGCGAGGGAACTCTGCCCGTCGCGCTGCTGTGGCTGGGCGTGGCGCTGATTATTATGCCGATGGCCACGCGCATGGTGATCGATAACGCCACGGTGCTGGCGAACTATTTCGCCATGAGCGAATTAACCATTGGCCTGACGGTGATCGCCATTGGCACCAGCCTGCCGGAACTGGCCACGGCGATTGCAGGCGCACGTAAGGGTGAAGATGATATCGCGATTGGCACTATCATCGGCTCGAACATTTTCAACATCGCGATTGTGACCGGCTTACCGGCACTGATCGCGCCAGGACCGTTTAATCCGCTGGCCTTCTCGCGCGATTACGGTGTGATGCTGTTGGTCAGCGTGATTTTCGCCCTGCTCTGCTGGCGGCGAAAACGGCAAATTGGTAAAGGCGCAGGCGCGCTGCTGACGGGTGGTTTTATCGTATGGATGGCGATGCTGTACTGGCTCTCGCCTCTTCTCTCTGGGTAAACGGAAACGCATTATGTCGCAAATAGAATTGCAGCCGGGTTTTGACTTTCAGAAAGCAGGCAAAGACGTTCTGGAGATTGAACGTGAAGGTCTGGCGCAGTTAGATCAGTACATTAATCAGGATTTTAGTCTGGCATGTGAGAAGATATTCCACTGCGCGGGCAAAGTCGTGGTGATGGGGATGGGCAAGTCTGGCCATATCGGGCGCAAAATGGCGGCGACTTTTGCCAGCACCGGCACCTCCTCCTTCTTCGTTCATCCGGGTGAAGCGGCGCACGGCGATCTGGGTATGGTCACGCCGCAGGATGTGGTCATTGCGCTGTCAAACTCCGGCGAGTCCAACGAGATCCTGGCGTTAATCCCCGTTCTGAAGCGTTTGCAGGTTCCCCTGATCTGCATGACCAGCCGCCCGGAAAGCAATATGGCACGCGCGGCGGACGTCCATCTGTGCGTCAAAGTGCCAAAAGAAGCCTGTCCGCTGGGTCTTGCCCCGACCTCCAGCACCACGGCGGCGCTGGTGATGGGCGACGCGCTGGCGGTTGCGCTGCTCGAAGCCCGCGGCTTTACGCCAGAAGATTTTGCTCTCTCTCACCCGGGCGGCGCGCTGGGGCGCAAGCTGCTGCTGCGGGTCAACGACATTATGCATACGGGCGATGAGATCCCTCACGTCAGCAAAGCGGCCTCTCTGCGCGATGCGTTGCTGGAAATCACGCGTAAAAATCTCGGCATGACGGTGATTTGCGACGATCTGATGAAAATTCAGGGCATCTTCACCGATGGTGACCTCCGCCGGGTGTTCGACATGGGCGTAGACGTCCGCACGCTGGGCATCGCCGATGTCATGACGCCGGGCGGTATTCGCGTTCGTCCGGGCACGCTGGCGGTGGATGTGCTGAACCTGATGCAGTCCCGACATATAACCTCAGTCATGGTTGCTGATGGCGACCAACTGCTGGGTGTGGTACATATGCATGATCTGCTGCGTGCTGGCGTAGTGTAATGAAGGATAAGACAATGAGTAATGCGGGTGCATCCCTTGCAACCTGTTATGGCCCGGTGAGCGCCCACATGATGGCGAAGGCGGAAAACATCCGCCTGCTGATCCTCGATGTGGACGGCGTTCTCTCCGATGGCCTGATTTATATGGGCAACAACGGCGAAGAGCTGAAAGCGTTCAACGTGCGCGACGGCTACGGTATTCGCTGTGCGCTCACGTCCGGGATCGACGTTGCGATCATCACCGGACGAAAAGCTAAACTGGTAGAAGATCGCTGCGAAACGCTGGGAATTACCCATCTGTATCAGGGGCAGTCTGACAAAATGCTGGCGTTCAAAGACCTGCTGGCGAAACTGTCCATCGCGCCGGAGCATGTGGCCTACGTTGGCGACGATCTGATCGACTGGCCGGTGATGGCAGAAGTGGGTTTGAGCATTGCGGTCGCCGATGCCCATCCGCTGCTTATCCCACGCGCGGATTACGTTACCCATGTTAACGGCGGACGCGGCGCGGTGCGTGAAGTCTGCGATCTGCTTCTGCTGGCGCAGGGCAAGCTTGATGAAGCCAAAGGGCAATCCATATGAGTAAAACCAGACGTTGGGTTATCATTCTGCTAACGCTTGTCGCACTGGTACTGATTGGCGTCAACCTTGCCGATCGCGACGAAGCCCAGCCAGGTGTGGTCAACAACAACGAGCCGACTTACAAAAGCGATCACAGCGACACCGTGGTTTATAGCCCGGAAGGGGCGCTGAACTATCGCCTGATTGCCCAGCACGTAGAATATTTCTCAGATGACGGAATTTCGTGGTTTACCCAGCCAGTGATGACCACCTTTGACGAGAATAAGGTGCCAACCTGGTCTATCAAGTCTGACAGAGCAAAATTGACGAATGACCGTATGCTTTATCTGTATGGCCATGTTGAAGTTAACGCCCTGACCGCTGACTCTCAACTGCGCAAAATCACCACGGATAACGCCCAGATCAACCTGATCACTCAGGATGTGACGTCACAGGATCTGGTGACACTGTACGGAACAACATTTAATTCCAGCGGTTTGAGAATGCGCGGGAACTTACGCAGCAAAAACGCCGAGCTGATTGAAAAGGTTAGAACCTCCTATGAAATTCAAAACAAACAAACTCAGCCTTAAAGTAATTATCGCCAGCGCGCTGTTGGCGACCAGTCTCCCCGCGCTTGCTGTAACGGGCGATACCGAGCAGCCGATCCATATTGAATCGGATACGCAGTCTCTTGATATGCAGGGCAACGTCGTGACCTTCACCGGCAACGTCGTGATGACCCAGGGCACGATCAAAATCAACGCCGATAAGGTGGTGGTGACGCGTCCGGGCGGCGAGCAGGGCAAAGAGATTATTGATGGCTACGGTAACCCGGCCACCTTCTATCAGATGCAGGACAACGGGAAACCAGTAAAAGGCCGTGCATCGCACATGCACTACGAACTGGCGAAAGATCTGGTGATCCTGACCGGTAACGCCTATCTGGAACAGCTGGACAGCAACATCACCGGTGACAAAATTACCTATCTGGTGAAAGAGCAAAAAATGCAGGCCTCCAGCGAGAAGGGCAAACGCGTGACGACCGTGCTTGTTCCATCACAGTTGCAGGACAAGAGCAACAACCAGGCTCCGGCTCAGAAGAAGAGTAACTAATTCGTTATGGCAACATTAACTGCAAAAAATCTCGCCAAAGCCTACAAAGGCCGCCGCGTCGTGGAAGATGTCAGTCTGACCGTCAACTCCGGCGAAATCGTTGGCCTTCTGGGCCCTAACGGTGCGGGTAAAACCACGACCTTCTATATGGTGGTCGGCATTGTTCCTCGCGATGCAGGCAATATCATCATTGATGATGAAGATATCAGCCTGCTGCCGCTGCACGCCCGCGCGCGCCGTGGTATCGGCTATCTGCCGCAGGAAGCCTCCATCTTCCGCCGTCTGAGCGTATACGACAACCTGATGGCGGTTCTGCAAATCCGTGACGATCTGACCAGCGAGCAGCGCCAGGATCGCGCGAACGAGCTGATGGAAGAGTTCCACATCGAACACCTGCGCGACAGCTTAGGCCAGGCGCTGTCCGGTGGTGAACGTCGTCGCGTTGAGATTGCCCGTGCGCTGGCCGCGAATCCGAAATTCATCCTGCTGGATGAACCCTTCGCGGGCGTTGACCCCATCTCCGTTATCGACATCAAACGTATTATCGAGCACCTGCGCGACAGCGGGCTGGGCGTGCTGATCACTGACCACAACGTCCGTGAAACGCTGGCCGTCTGCGAACGCGCCTACATTGTTAGCCAGGGCCATCTGATTGCCCACGGTACGCCACAGCAAATCCTCGAAGATGAGCATGTTAAGCGCGTGTACCTTGGGGAAGACTTCAGACTCTGATAGGGTAGAGGTTAAGTCACGCCGAACCGGAGAAAAATGCTCTGAACATGAAGCAAGGTTTGCAATTAAGGCTCAGCCAACAACTGGCGATGACGCCGCAGCTCCAGCAGGCAATTCGTCTGCTGCAACTGTCCACGTTAGAACTTCAGCAGGAACTCCAGCAGGCGCTGGACAGTAACCCCCTGCTGGAGCAAACCGATCTTCATGACGAGGTAGATACTCAGCAAGCGCAAGACACCGAAACGCTCGACACCGTTGA
This sequence comes from Enterobacter asburiae, assembly GCF_021440515.1. GTDB lineage: Bacteria > Pseudomonadota > Gammaproteobacteria > Enterobacterales > Enterobacteriaceae > Enterobacter > Enterobacter asburiae_E. The sequence goes on from NZ_JAKCMV010000014.1 coordinate 77,497, forward strand.
CGCTCTCGAACAAAAAGAGATGCCGGACGAGCTTCCTCTGGACGCCAGCTGGGATGAACTCTACACCGCCGGAACCCCTTCCGGCACGCGTGCAGACTACCAGGATGACGAGCTACCGGTCTATCAGGGCGAAACCACCCAGTCGCTTCAGGATTACCTGATGTGGCAGGTGGAGCTGACTCCCTTTTCTGACACCGATCGCGCCATTGCCACCTCGATTGTCGATGCCGTCGACGATACCGGCTATCTGACCGTCACGCTGGACGATATTCTGGAAAGTATCGGCGATGATGAGATCGAGATGGAAGAGATCGAAGCCGTGCTTAAACGTATTCAGCGCTTCGATCCAGTGGGCGTGGCGGCGAAAGATCTGCGCGACTGCCTGCTGATCCAGCTCTCCCAGTTTGCGAAAGACACCCCCTGGATAGACGAAGCCCGGCTGATCATCAGCGATCATCTGGATCTGCTGGCGAATCATGATTTCCGCTCCCTGATGCGCGTCACGCGCCTCAAAGAAGAGGTGCTGAAAGAGGCGGTGGGCGTGATCCAGTCTCTCGATCCGCGTCCGGGGCAGTCGATCCAGACCAGCGAGCCGGAATATGTGATTCCGGACGTGCTGGTGAGAAAGCATAACAATCGCTGGGTAGTCGAGCTAAACTCCGACAGCATTCCTCGCCTGCAAATCAACCAGCAGTACGCTTCAATGTGTACCAGCGCCCGCAATGACTCCGATAATCAATATATCCGGAGCAATCTTCAGGAAGCGCGATGGCTGATCAAAAGCCTTGAGAGCCGAAATGATACGCTGCTGCGCGTAAGCCGCTGTATCGTTGAACAGCAGCAGGCGTTCTTTGAGCAAGGCGAAGAGTATATGAAACCGATGGTGCTGGCGGATATCGCCCAGGCCGTCGAGATGCACGAATCGACCATTTCCCGCGTCACGACGCAGAAGTATCTGCACAGCCCGCGCGGTATTTTTGAGCTTAAGTATTTCTTCTCCAGTCACGTGAATACCGAAGGCGGCGGCGAAGCCTCGTCAACGGCGATACGTGCCCTGGTGAAGAAGTTGATCGCCGCGGAAAACCCCGCGAAGCCACTGAGTGACAGTAAGTTAACCACCATGCTGTCCGATCAGGGTATTATGGTGGCACGCCGTACTGTTGCGAAGTATCGAGAGTCTTTATCCATTCCGCCGTCTAACCAGCGTAAACAGCTGGTCTGACCCAACCGATAAGGAAGACACTATGCAGCTCAACATCACTGGACAGAATGTCGAGATTACTGAAGCGTTACGCGAGTTCCTGAACACGAAGTTCGCGAAGCTTGAGCAGTATTTCGAGAGGATCAATCAGGTCTACATTGTGTTAAAAGTGGAAAAAGTGACTCATATCTCGGATGCTACCCTGCACGTAAACGGGGGTGAACTCCATGCCAGTGCGGAAGGGCAAGACATGTATGCGGCTATCGACGGCTTGATCGACAAGCTTGCGCGACAGCTTAATAAACATAAAGATAAACTGAAACAACACTAATTGTCCGGGCAGTTAACGGGTGCAGGAAGGCCTGTTGTGAAACACAACAGGCCATTTGTACGGTTAGCGCTTAGGTGAAATTATGATAAACAACGATTCCGCTCTTCAACTGAGCAATGTCCTGAACCAGGAATGTACCCGCAGTGGCGTTCACTGCCAGAGCAAAAAACGTGCGCTGGAAATTATCAGTGAACTCGCCGCCAAACAGCTGGGTCTGCCGCCTCAGGTGGTATTTGAAGCGATCCTGACGCGCGAAAAAATGGGCAGTACCGGTATCGGCAATGGTATTGCGATCCCGCATGGCAAGCTGGAAGAAGACACCCTTCGTGCCGTGGGCGTTTTTGTGCAGCTCGAAACCCCTATCGCGTTCGACGCCATCGATAATCAGCCCGTCGATCTCCTCTTCGCGCTGCTGGTGCCTGCGGATCAGACCAAAACTCACCTCCATACGCTTTCGCTGGTCGCTAAACGTCTGGCCGATAAGACAATTTGCCGTCGACTGCGCTCAGCCCAAAGTGATGAAGAGTTATACCAGATTATCACCGAAGCAGAAGGCCATCAGGACGATGCGTAACCGGGAGATAGCCTTCGAATCTGTTGTCCTGAGGAGAAACGGAACATGGTGCTGATGATCGTCAGCGGTCGTTCGGGGTCGGGGAAATCCGTCGCCCTTCGTGCGCTTGAAGATATGGGCTTTTACTGCGTCGATAACCTGCCGGTCGTGCTGCTGCCTGAGCTGGCCAGAACGCTTGCGGATCGCCAAACGTCTGCTGCCGTCAGTATCGACGTGCGTAACATGCCCGAATCACCGGAAGTCTTTGAGCAGGCGATGAGCAATCTGCCTGACGCCTTCTCGCCTCAGCTGCTGTTCCTTGATGCTGACCGCAACACGCTGATCCGCCGCTACAGCGACACGCGCCGTTTACACCCGCTCTCCAGCAAAAACCTCTCGCTGGAAAGCGCTATCGATCAGGAGAGCGATCTGCTGGAGCCGCTGCGCTCTCGTGCCGACCTGATTGTCGACACCTCAGAGATGTCCGTTCACGAGCTGGCAGAGATGCTGCGAACCCGCCTGCTGGGTAAACGCGAGCGCGAGCTGACGATGGTGTTCGAATCCTTCGGCTTTAAGCACGGCATCCCTATCGATGCGGATTATGTTTTCGACGTGCGCTTCCTGCCAAACCCGCACTGGGATCCGAAACTGCGTCCAATGACCGGTCTGGACAAGCCCGTGGCGGCGTTCCTCGACCGGCACACAGAAGTACACAATTTTATCTACCAGACGCGCAGCTACCTTGAGCTATGGTTACCTATGCTGGAGACAAACAATCGCAGCTACCTGACGGTGGCGATTGGCTGTACCGGCGGTAAACATCGTTCGGTTTACATTGCCGAACAGCTGGCCGACTACTTCCGCTCGCGCGGCAAGAACGTTCAGTCCCGTCATCGCACGCTGGAAAAACGTAAAACATGACCGTAAAACAGACTGTTGAAATCACCAATAAGCTGGGAATGCACGCGCGCCCGGCGATGAAACTGTTTGAACTGATGCAGGGTTTTGATGCGGAAGTTCTGCTGCGTAACGACGAAGGCACCGAAGCGGAAGCCAACAGCGTCATTGCGCTGCTGATGCTGGACTCCGCTAAAGGTCGCCAGATTGAAGTAGAAGCCACCGGCCCGCAGGAAGAAGAGGCGCTGGCAGCGGTGATTGCGCTGTTTAACGCCGGCTTCGACGAAGATTAGGCCTGCTATTCTGGCGGGTGGCGCTACGCCTACCCGCCCTACTTAAGCTTTTGACTCTCCATATACCCTTCCCCACCCAGCTGACGCATCTGGCGCATGATCCACGCCTGGCGGCTGCGCACGTATCCCGTCGGGGCATCGGCCTTAAATTTGATTGGGTTGGGCAATACGGCGGCCAGCAGCGCCGCTTCTGACAGCGTCAGGCGGCTGGCGGGCTTATTGAAGTAGCGTTGCGACGCGGCTTCGACGCCAAACACGCCTTCGCCAAACTCCGCGATGTTCAGGTACACGGTCAGAATGCGTTTTTTGCTCCACACCGTTTCAATGCCCACCGTCAGCCCGGCCTCCAGCCCTTTACGCAGCCAGCTGCGCCCGTCCCATAAAAACAGGTTCTTCGCCGTCTGCTGAGAGAGCGTAGAGGCGCCGCGCACGCGGTTTTCATGGCGCTCGTTGTGCGCTAGCGCTTTCTCGATGGCCGCCACGTCAAAGCCCCAGTGCTCCGGGAATTTCTGATCTTCCGCCGCAATCACCGCCAGCCCCATCATCGGTGAGATCGCGTCCATGCTCACCCAGTCGGAATGGGCGACATAGCCGAAATCCCCGCTTAACCACGCGCTGACCTGACGCTCAACCATAACGGCGGAAAACGGCACCGGGAGGATACTAAACACCGCGATACCGCCGCCCCAGAAGACCGCCAGAATGACGAAGATACGCAGCAGGATCCGCCTCACCCACGCGCCTGCGGAAAACTTACGGCTCATTCGGCCAGTACCAGCACGCGATCCACCAGCTTTTCAATGCCGGTCGCGGCTTCAGCGATGTTTTGCGCGAGCATATAAGCCGGGGTGGTGACGACTTTATTGTCTTCATCCACCACGATGTCATCGACCGGACAAGGCACATGCTCGCCGCCCATCTCCTCGATAACTTCCGCGGTATCAATGTCTGTGCCAATGGTCAGACGCAGCGGGAAATCGAAGATTTTAGGCAACATTGCCGGGGCAATGCAGATAAAACCAAGCGGCTTACCGGCCTGGTGCATCGCCTGTGCCAGCGCTTTCAGCTCAGGATCGACCGTGCAGTCGCTCCCCTCGGCGGCAAAGGTGCTTAAATTTTTCGCCGCACCAAAACCGCCTGGCACGATCAGCGCATCCAGTTCGTCAGCCCGGGCCTCGCTCAGCGGATGAATATCGCCCCGGACAATACGCGCCGCTTCCGTCAATACGTTGCGGGTTTCCGGCATCACCTCGCCGGTAATGTGATTAATGACGTCAGCCTGATTTTTATCCGGTGCGAAGCACACCACCCCGGCGTCACGTCGGGCCAGCGCCAGCAGCGTTAATACGGCTTCATGTATTTCTGAACCATCGTAAACACCGCATCCGCTCAGCACGACAGCTATCTTTTTCATCATCACGTTCCTTCCTGACAAATTCGTTAGGCACATTAATAATTTTGATTAAAACGCTATGCTTCACACATTTCACTGATTCATGTAACAAACCATTTAAGATTTGCTATCTTATTTGCGTGCGGCCTAAATATTCAGGCGGCGTCCATGCGAAAACAACACATAAAAATCAGGCGCAGCCACGATTTCCCTGGTGTTGGCGCAGTATTCGCGCACCCCGGTCTAGCCGGGGTCATTTTTTTCTGGCGTCCACCCAGGCCTTCAGCACCGCCACGTCGTTTTCCCACTCCTGCTTCATCTCTTCAACCCATTCACCGACATTATCTTCCCATGCAGGTAAATCCGGGGACTGGATTTGTTGCCCCAGCTGTTGCAGGTGGCGTAACCCCACGGAGCCGGCCGCACCTTTGATCTTATGCCCCTCTTCGACGATCCCTTTCTGGTCACGCGCGGTAAGGTTAGATTCCAGCACGCTCAGATAGCCCGGCATCATTTTTTCGAATACCGCCAGACCGTCGGTAATCAGCTTCGGGCCAACCAAATCGATGTATTGCTCAAGCATGGCCGTATCCAGAATCGCTTGTGTCTTCGCGTTATCAACAGACGTCATGGTGCTCTCCTCTTCATCACAGGTATCCCAGAACTTCTTAATCATGGCGGTTAATGCCGGAACCGCCAGCGGTTTGCTCAGCACGTCGTCCATGCCGGCGTCGAGGTACTCTTTTTTGTCTTTCAGGACGTTAGCCGTCAGCGCCACCAGCGGCGGCAGCTCGTCTGCGGCATATTTGCGGGTCAGCTCGCGCGAGATATCCAGCCCGGTCATGTCCGGCAGCTGAATGTCCAGCAGCACGAGGTCGTACTCGCCCGGCGTGAACATCTCCAGCGCGGCTTTGCCGGTCATCGCGACGTCCACGCTGTTGCCCAGTTTTTCCAGCACCGAGCGCGCCACAATGACGTTCAGCTCGATATCTTCCACCAGCAGCACGTGCAGCGCAGGCAGCGGCATTTCGTCGTTCTCAAAGGTATCTTCTACCTCTTCCGCCACCGCTGGCGCGTGTACCGTCAGGGTAAAGACCGACCCGCTTCCCGGCTGGCTGGACACGGTGATGTCCCCGCCCATGCTTCTGGCCAGACGTTTAGACACCGCCAGCCCAATCCCGGTGCCCGTGGCCGGTTTACCGCCGTGGCTGTCTTTCACCTGGTAATACATGGCGAAGATCTTATCCTGCTCCTCCTGCGGAATACCGATCCCGGAATCCTCGACCTCGAAGTGCAGCATATCGCCCTCGTCGTAGCGAATACGAACGGCCACCTTGCCCTTTTGCGTGAACTTCACGGCGTTGCTGATCAGGTTCCACAGGATCTGACGCAGCCGCGTGCCGTCGGTCGTGACCTTATGCGGCAGCGGCAGGGTCGGCTCCATCACAAAGCTCAGCCCCTTCTGCTGCGCCTGCAACCCTGAGAGGTTCTCCAGGTCGGCCAGGAAGCCCGTAAAATCAACCGGCTGGTTATCCAGCTGAACCTTGCGCCGCTCCATCTTATCCATGTCGATAATATCGTTGAAAATATTGCCCAGCGTGACCGCCGAAACGTGGATCGTCTTGAGGTATTTTTCCTGCTCGCTGGTCAGGTCGGTGTCTAACAGAATACGGCTCAGCCCGACGATGCCGTTCAGCGGGGTACGCAGCTCGTGGCTGATGGTCGAGATAAAGGTGGTTTTATCGCGGCTGGCCCGCTCAAGGGCGTCCTGATAGCGCTTGCGCTCGGTGATATCGCGCCCGAAGCCCATCAGGCCGTGGCGTTTGCCCACGCGGTCGTAATAGGGCACCTTACGGATTTCAAAGCAGGCTTTGCGCCCGTCCGGGTAGTCCAGCCACTGCTCGTAGGTAAGCGACACGTTGTGGCGGAAGACCTTTTCGTCGGTTTCCATCACCTTCGCCGCCGCCTCTTCGGAATAGACGTCCTGCGGCTTCAGGTGGATAAGCTGCTTTTCACTTTTTCCGGTGAGCAGCTCCATCGCCCGGTTACAGCCGGAGAACTCTTTGTCTTCGTTGCGATAGAACACCAGGTCAGGCGAAGCGTCGAGGAAGGAGCGCAGGAAAGAGGATTGCTGTTCGAGCTGGATCTGGGTGACCTCGCGCTCTTTCATTTCGATTTTCAGCTGCTCCAGCGTGGCCTGGCGCTCGGCCTCCGCTTTTTCACGATCTGAAATCTCCTGATTTAACTGCGCAATGTTGTCCTTTAGCTGGACGTTGAGCTTAAGGTCGCGCTCGCGCATCTCTTCCAGCTTCTCAACCAGCTTCGACAGACGCTGGCGGGACTCCTCAAGCTGCTCCACCACCACCGAAAGAAAATAGACCGCCCAGGGGGTGATCAGCAGGCCGAAAAATATCGAGCGAATAACGTCAATACTTTCCACCTGGCCGTGCAGGACCATCGTGACCGCCATCTGGACGACAATCGCCAGAACAACCAGCGCCAGTGCCAGCAGCAAGGAAAAACGCACCAGGCCGAGCTTCATCATCAGATCGACATAGTACTGGGCCAGCATTCGAATTTGCTTCATAGAGGATCCCTTTACGACGTTATGGCTCAATAATACTCAAATTCAGGGCAGTACGGGGGAGCTTATGAGAAAAAGTGCGGGGTATAACAGGAGATTAGCCTCGCTCCCGGGAGCCGGGAGCGAGAGAATGGTAATCAGGAACGTTTCAGGAGCAGCCAGAGGCTGATCAGGAAGAAGCTGGCGCTCGGCAGCAGCGCGCCGATAATCGGCGGAATGCCGTATACCAGCGTCAGCGGGCCAAAGATCTGGTCGAGCACGTAGAACACGAAGCCAAAGCTTATCCCGGTGACTACGCGGATCCCCATCGGCACGCTACGCAGCGGCCCAAAGATAAACGACAGCGCCATCAGCATCATCACCGCCACGGACATCGGCTGGAAGATTTTGCTCCACATATTGAGCTGGTAACGCCCGGCGTCCTGGCCGCTCGACTTCAGGTACTTCACGTAATTGTGCAGGCCGCTGATGGAGAGCGCGTCCGGATCCAGCGCCACCACGCCCAGCTTGTCCGGGGTCAGGTTGGTTTTCCATGTACCGGAAACGGTCTGCGAGCCGGTAATTTGCTTAGGATCTTTCAGGTCGGATTCGTCCACCTGCGACAGGCGCCACTGCTTGTGTTCAGGGTCAAACTTCGCGGACGAGGCGTGACGCACGGAGAGCAAACGACGCTCTTTGTTGAAGGAGTAAATGCTCACCCCACCCAGCTCATCGTCGCCTTTCACGCGTTCAATATAAACGAAGCTGTCGCCGTCTTTCGCCCACAGCCCCTGCTGCGTAGAGAGTAAGGAACCGCCGTACATCGCCTGAGCACGGTAGTTACGCGCCATCTGCTCGCCCTGCGGTGCCACCCATTCGCCTATCGCCATGGTCAGCAGCACCAGCGGGATCGCCGTTTTCATCACCGACAGCGCAACCTGCATACGGGTAAAGCCCGACGCCTGCATCACCACCAGCTCGCTGCGCTGCGCCAGCATCCCTAAGCCCAGCAGCGCGCCCAGCAGGGCCGCCATCGGGAAGAAGATCTGCACATCTTTTGGCACGCTGAGCAGGGTGTACATCCCCGCGCCCAGCGCGTCGTAACTGCCCTGCCCGGCTTTTTTCAGCTGATCGACAAACTTGATGATGCCGGAGAGCGACACCAGCATGAACAAGGTCATCATGATGGTGGAGAAAATAGTTTTACCGATATAGCGGTCGAGAACGCCAAACGCCTGCATTACAACGCTCCTTTACGTGAGAAACGGGCACGAATGCGGCGCATCGGCACCGTATCCCACAGGTTTAAGGCCAGCGCCAGCAGGATGTACAGGCTGTTCACCGCCCACGTCCAGATCATCGGGTCGAGTTTGCCTTTCGCACCGTTCGAACGAATAGAGGTTTGCAGCAGGAAGTACACCAGATAGAGCAGCATCGCAGGCAGCATCGACAGCACGCGCCCCTGACGCGGGTTGACCACGCTCAGCGGCACGACAATCAGCGCCATCATAAAGACGGTAAACACCAGCGTGATGCGCCAGTGGAACTCGGCGCGCGCCCGGTCGGTATCCGTGTTCCACAGGGTACGCATGTCCATCTGTTCGGTATCGCTCGGATCGAGCGCCACTGCCTGATGTCCAATAATGGCCTGATAGTTCTGGAAATCGGTAATGCGGAAGTCACGCAGCATCGCGGTCCCCTCAAAGCGGGTGCCTTTGTTGAGCGTCACCACCTGAGAACCATCTTTGCGCTGTGCCAGCTGACCGGAATCGGCCACCACCACCGACGGACGGGCATTGCCTTTGGTGCGCAGCTGCGCGAGGAACACGTCGTTGAATCGGCTACCGTCCACGCTTTCAATAAACAGCACCGAGTTACCGTCGGTCGCCTGCTGGAACTGCCCCTGCGCGAGCGCCGCCATACCCGGGTTCGCTTTGGCTTCAGCCAGCACTTCGTCCTGGTGGCGAGAGGACATCGGCCCTGCCCACATCACATTCACAGCAGCAATAATGCCGGTGAACAGCGCGAGCAGCATGGCGGCCTTCACCAGTACGGCTTTACTCAAGCCGCATGCGTGCATTACCGTGATTTCACTTTCGGTATAGAGCCTGCCCAACGTCATAAGCAAGCCGAGGAAAAGGCTCAGCGGAAGGATAAGCTGCGCCATTTCAGGGATCCCCAGCCCAAGCAGGGAGAGCACCAGATTTGTTGGAATTTCGCCGTCAACGGCCGCACCGAGGATCTTCACCAGCTTCTGACAGAAGAAGATCAGCAGCAGGATGAACAGGATCGCCAGTTGGCTTTTGAGCGTTTCCCGCACCAGATATCTTATGATTATCACTTTAAATACGCCCGTAAAAACCCGTCTTTTTGCTGGAAAATCGCTTGTTTCATGGCTTAAACGTCATTTATTCTCTTGAGTCGTCGAAATCATCGCTAAGATTAAAAAACCCGGCGGATTCACGCTTCAGGACTTTTTCTGACGTGTCGAAACCGTAATAACGTAAGATTAACACGAAGTCACCACAACAGCGGACATGAGTTACGAAAGGTTTCAATTCTATCCGTAGCGGCCGCCGTTGTCTTTAAGATTCAGGAGCGTAGTGCATGGAGTTCAGTGTAAAAAGCGGTAGCCCGGAGAAACAGCGGAGTGCCTGCATCGTTGTGGGCGTCTTTGAACCACGCCGACTCTCCCCGATCGCCGAACAACTCGATAAAATCAGTGACGGCTATATCAGCGCCCTTTTGCGCCGTGGCGAACTGGAAGGCAAACCTGGGCAGACGCTGTTACTGCACCATGTTCCAAACGTGCTTTCCGAACGCATTTTGCTGATTGGTTGCGGCAAAGAGCGCGAACTGGATGAACGTCAGTATAAGCAAGTTATTCAGAAAACCATTAATACGCTGAATGATACCGGCTCTATGGAAGCCGTTTGCTTCCTGACCGAACTGCACGTAAAAGGCCGCAACACCTACTGGAAAGTGCGCCAGGCCGTTGAAACGGCAAAAGAGAGCCTGTACAGCTTCGATCAGCTAAAAACCACCAAAAGCGAACCCCGTCGTCCGCTGCGTAAAATGGTCTTTAACGTGCCGACCCGTCGTGAGCTGACCAGCGGCGAGCGCGCTATTCAGCACGGTCTGGCGATTGCTGCGGGCATCAAAGCGGCAAAAGATCTGGGCAACATGCCGCCAAACATCTGTAACGCGGCATACCTGGCCTCTCAGGCGCGCCAGCTGGCGGACTCTTACAGCAAAAACGTCATCACCCGCGTGATCGGCGAACAGCAGATGAAAGAGCTGGGCATGCACTCTTATCTGGCGGTCGGCAACGGCTCCCAGAACGAATCCCTGATGTCGGTCATCGAATACAAGGGCAACCCCTCCGAAGATGCGCGTCCTGTCGTGCTGGTCGGTAAAGGGCTGACCTTTGACTCCGGCGGTATCTCCATCAAGCCAGCCGAAGGCATGGACGAGATGAAGTACGACATGTGCGGCGCGGCGGCGGTGTACGGCGTGATGCGCATGGTGGCGGAGCTTCAGCTGCCGATTAACGTTATCGGTGTGCTGGCGGGCTGTGAAAACATGCCTGGCGGACGCGCGTATCGTCCGGGTGACGTGCTGACCACCATGTCCGGCCAGACCGTTGAAGTGCTGAACACCGACGCCGAAGGCCGTCTTGTGCTGTGCGACGTGCTGACCTACGTTGAGCGTTTCGAGCCAGAAGCGGTTATTGACGTCGCCACGCTGACCGGCGCATGCGTGATTGCGCTGGGCCATCACATCACCGGCCTGATGTCGAACCACAATCCGCTGGCGCACGAGCTTATCGGCGCGTCCGAACAGGCCGGCGACCGCGCGTGGCGTCTGCCGCTGGGCGACGAATTCCAGGAGCAGCTGGAGTCTAACTTTGCGGATATGGCGAACATCGGTGGCCGTCCGGGTGGTGCTATCACCGCAGGTTGCTTCCTGTCGCGCTTTACCCGCAAGTACAACTGGGCGCACCTGGATATCGCGGGCACCGCATGGCGCTCCGGTAAGGCTAAAGGCGCAACCGGTCGTCCGGTCGCGCTGCTGTCGCAGTTCCTGCTCAATCGTGCGGGTTTTAACGGCGACGAGTAATGTAAAATGCCGGGTAGCGGCTTTGCCTTACCCGGCCTACAACGTCACTCAATCGTAGGCCGGGTAAGCGTAGCGCCACCCGGCTTTACATTTAAATCCACGACAAGAAACCCCATATATGAAGAATGCAACGTTCTACCTTCTGGACAACGACACCCATCAGGATGGCCTCAGCGCCGTGGAACAGCTGGTGTGTGAGATTGCCGCAGAACGTTGGCGCGCAGGCAAACGCGTTCTTATTGCCTGTGAAGATGAGCAGCAGGCGATCCGCCTTGATGAAGCGCTATGGGCGCGCCCGCCGGAGAGTTTTGTTCCGCATAACCTGTCGGGAGAGGGGCCGCGCGGCGGCGCACCGGTTGAAATCGCCTGGCCGCAAAAGCGCAACAGCAGCCCGCGCGATATTCTGATTAGCCTGCGCATCGACTTTGCAGATTTTGCCACCGCTTTCACAGAAGTGGTAGACTTTGTCCCCTACGAAGAAACCTTGAAACAACTGGCACGCGAGCGCTACAAAGCGTACCGCCTGGCTGGTTTTAACCTGAATACGGCAACCTGGAAATAATGGAAAAGACATATAACCCACGCGATATCGAACAGCCGCTTTACGAGCACTGGGAACAGCAGGGCTATTTCAAGCCTAACGGCGATGAAAGCAAAGAGTCCTTCTGCATCATGATCCCGCCGCCGAACGTCACCGGCAGTTTGCATATGGGTCATGCCTTCCAGCAGACCATCATGGACACCATGATCCGCTACCAGCGTATGCAGGGTAAAAACACCCTCTGGCAGGCGGGGACTGACCACGCGGGTATCGCGACCCAGATGGTGGTTGAGCGTAAAATTGCCGCTGAAGAGGGTAAAACCCGCCACGACTACGGTCGCGATGCCTTCATCGACAAAATCTGGCAGTGGAAAGCGGAATCGGGCGGCACCATTACCCGTCAGATGCGCCGCCTCGGCAACTCCGTGGACTGGGAGCGCGAGCGCTTCACCATGGATGAAGGTCTTTCCAACGCCGTGAAAGAAGTCTTTGTTCGCCTGTACAAAGAAGATCTGATTTACCGTGGCAAGCGCCTGGTAAACTGGGATCCAAAACTGCGCACCGCGATTTCCGACCTCGAAGTGGAAAACCGCGAGTCTAAAGGCTCAATGTGGCACATCCGCTATCCGCTGGCCGATGGTGCAAAAACCGCTGACGGTAAAGATTATCTGGTCGTTGCGACCACCCGTCCGGAAACCCTGCTGGGCGATACCGGCGTGGCCGTTAACCCGGAAGATCCGCGCTACAAAGATCTCATCGGTAAATTCGTGGTGCTGCCGCTGGTTAACCGCCGCATTCCAATTGTGGGCGACGAACACGCCGATATGGAAAAAGGCACCGGCTGCGTGAAAATCACCCCGGCGCACGACTTTAACGACTACGAAGTGGGTCGTCGTCACGCCCTGCCGATGATCAACATCCTGACCTTTGACGGTGATATCCGTGAAAGCGCAGAAGTGTATGACACCAAAGGCAACGAATCTGACGTTTACTCAAGCGACATCCCGGCTGAGTTCCAGAAGCTGGAACGTTTTGCCGCGCGTAAAGCGATTGTGGCGGCAGTAGACGCGCTCGGCCTGTTGGTAGAGATCAAACCTCACGATCTGACCGTGCCGTACGGCGACCGTGGCGGCGTGGTTATCGAGCCAATGCTGACCGACCAGTGGTACGTGCGTGCTGACGTGCTGGCGAAACCGGCTGTTGAAGCGGTTGAAAACGGCAGCATCCAGTTCGTGCCGAAGCAGTACGAAAACATGTACTTCTCCTGGATGCGCGATATTCAGGACTGGTGTATCTCCCGTCAGCTGTGGTGGGGTCACCGTATCCCGGCATGGTACGACAACGAAGGCAACGTCTACGTTGGCCGCACCGAAGACGAAGTGCGTCAGGAAAACAACCTGAGCGCCGACGTTGCGCTGCGTCAGGACGAAGACGTGCTGGACACCTGGTTCTCCTCCGCGCTGTGGACCTTCTCCACCCTCGGCTGGCCGGAAAATACCGACGCGCTGCGTCAGTTCCACCCAACCAGCGTGATGGTATCCGGCTTCGACATTATCTTCTTCTGGATCGCCCGCATGATCATGATGACCATGCACTTCATCAAAGATGAAGACGGCAAGCCGCAGGTTCCGTTCCATACCGTCTACATGACCGGTCTGATCCGTGACGACGAAGGCCAGAAGATGTCCAAATCCAAGGGCAACGTTATCGACCCGCTGGATATGGTCGACGGGATCTCTCTGGAAGACCTGCTGGAAAAACGTACCGGCAACATGATGCAGCCGCAGCTGGCAGAGAAAATCCGCAAGCGCACCGAGAAGCAGTTCCCGAACGGGATTGAGTCTCACGGCACCGACGCCCTGCGCTTCACCCTGGCGGCGCTGGCCTCTACCGGCCGCGACATCAACTGGGACATGAAGCGCCTGGAAGGTTACCGTAACTTCTGTAACAAGCTGTGGAACGCCAGCCGCTTCGTGCTGATGAACACCGAAGACCAGGATTGCGGCTTTAACGGCGGCGAGATGGAACTGTCCCTGGCAGACCGCTGGATCCTGGCTGAATTTAACCAGACCGTAAAAGCGTTCCGCGAAGCGCTGGACAGCTACCGCTTCGATATCGCGGCAGGCATTCTGTACGAATTCACCTGGAACCAGTTCTGCGACTGGTATCTGGAGCTGGCGAAGCCGGTGATGAACGGCGGAACGGACGCGCAGCTGCGCGGTACGCGTAATACGCTGATTACCGTTCTGGAAGGTCTGCTGCGTCTGGCGCATCCGGTCATTCCATTCATCACCGAAACCATCTGGCAGCGCGTGAAGGTCATTGCGGGTATCAATGCCGACACCATCATGCTCCAGCCATTCCCGGAATTCGATGCCGCGAAAGTGGACGAAGCCGCGTCGGCGGATACCGAATGGCTGAAGCAGGCGATCGTTGCGGTGCGTAACATCCGTGCTGAGATGAACATCGCCCCGGGCAAACCGCTGGAACTGCTGCTCCGTGGTTGCAGCGACGCGGCGGTTCGTCGCGTGACCGAGAACAACACCTTCCTGAAAACGATGGCACGTCTGGAAAGCATCACCGTGCTGCCAGCCGATGACAAAGGTCCGCTCTCCGTGACCAAAATCATCGACGGCGCCGAGCTGCTGATCCCAATGGCTGGCCTGATCGACAAAGATGCCGAGCTGGCGCGTCTGGCGAAAGAGGTGGCGAAGGTCGACGTTGAAATTGGCAAAATCGAAAGCAAGCTGGCGAACGAAGGTTTCGTGGCGCGCGCACCGGAAGCGGTTATCGCCAAAGAGCGTGAGCGTCTGGTTGCCTTCGCCGATGCGAAGACCAAGCTGATTGAGCAGCAGGCGGTTATCGCTGCGCTGTAAGACAGTCTGACGTGTAAAAGGCCGGGCGATCCCCGGCCTTTTTTATTACATGAACGGAAGCGCTGGCATCGCTCCGCGAGACATCACGGTTAAAACCCGCTGTCGTTAGGTTCATCCGAATCGCGCAGCTCAAGCTCATCCAGCGACCCTATCACATGCGTATTTGCAGCCAGGTAGCGCAGCAGGCGCATCTTCGCCCACGGATAGGCCAGACCGCACGTAAACGCTATCGTCAGAGCCAGCACAACAATCTGATTCAGCATCCCGATAAAGGTCACCGTTGAGCGGAAGGTAAGCGATTCCCCAAGTTTTAATCCATTGATAAAGAGATTACGCAAAGACGCGATCGCAAAAGAGACAGTGATAATTACGCCAGCGAAATAAAGCAGATAGCTGGTGATAAGTTGTGCCTGATATTTCATGACAAGCAACGAGAGGTGCTCGTCATTTAGCTCTCTCGTTCGTGTAAACATGATAATATCCAGCATCATCAAGCCTAGTGTTTTCGTCATCAGAACACAAAAAGGGGCCAGAATGAAAATGGAGAGAATAGAGACCGAAACACAGCGTATAAGAGAAACATTTATATTAAATTTATGAATACCAAAACTAGCGCTCTTGCCTGGCAGCTTCATCCACTGATGAAAAAGAATGCCACTAGCCATACCTATCACAACAAAGGTTACCAATATAGTCGTCGCTATTCGCAATAAAAAACCAGTCATATCTGAAGGATTTCCCATCAAATTTTTGACCAACACAATAACGATCAGACTCGCAAAGATCAGAATGAGCGGCAGTATCAACATCGTCCAGTAGGCCGTGCCTGCTGAGCAGTGAAAACCGAATCGTACATTGTGTAGACTTGTCATCATAGCCTGGTAACGCCAGCTTTTAATCGCCATCAAGGGCATTAAGATGGTGAATGCAATCACGAGAAGCCCGGTAAGCGCTGGGTTGATTTGGTGACAAATGATTACTCCTGTCACAATGATGACCAGCATCAACAACCAGCTAACAAAGAAAGCACCGCCTGAAGCATGATAATTAAAACGAGCGCCGTTAAGCTCCATATTGCTATAAATATAGCGACGGCATTTCACCATCGCCCAGGGTAAGTAAATACCGAGGGTGATAAATACTAATAAAACATTAACAAGACAAATAATAAAATACTTACCGGCTTTTCCATGAAAGGAAAAGCTTGTCTGCGGCATACTCTGTGCCGACTCGCTACTTTTCATAAACCCCAAATTCCTTTTAAAGTGACGGATGCTGATTTTATTTCCAGAGGGAACATAACAGTATGTCTGTCATTTATAGCGACAGCAATAATGCACATATCCGAAAATGGGTCTTGCACGTCGTTTATGACAGTGGTATTAAATAAAATCATGCGTCGTTTATTTTCTTGAGTCTCAACATGAATTTTTCTCCTGCACACTCCCCTTTCCTGCGCCCTCTAACAGAAAAAGACAACCCGGCTATCGCCGCCGTGATCCGCACCGTTTCCGCCGAATACGGGCTGACGGCAGATAAAGGCTATACGGTTGCCGATCCGAATCTGGACGAGCTATATCAGGTTTACAGCCAGCCTGACCATGCCTACTGGGTGATCGAGCAGGATGGCAAGGTGGTGGGCGGAGGCGGCATTGCGCCACTCAGCTGTAGCGAGTCGGATATCTGCGAACTGCAAAAAATGTATTTCCTCCCTTCGGTTCGCGGGCAGGGCCTGGCGAAGAAACTGGCGCTGCTCGCTTTTGAACACGCGCGCGCGCAGGGTTTTAAACGCTGTTATCTCGAAACCACCGCCTTCCTTAAAGAGGCCATCGCGCTGTATGAACATCTGGGCTTTGAGCATATCGATGCGCCGCTCGGCTGCACCGGCCACGTCGATTGCGAAGTCAGGATGCTGAAAATTCTGTAAATTCCCTTTCCGCCCTCTTCTGTTAAGCGGCTGTAAACTGGATGCTCTACACTCTCAGTTCACACCACAACGGGGGAAACACGATGTCGAAGATAAAAAGCTACGCCGCACCGCAGGCGGGTGCAGAGCTTGAACTGTACGAATACGATGCGGGCGAACTAAAAGCAGAAGACGTCGAAGTACAGGTCGATTACTGCGGGATCTGCCACTCAGATCTCTCCATGATCGACAACGAATGGGGCTTCTCACAATATCCACTGGTTGCCGGACACGAAGTGATCGGCCGCGTTTCCGCGCTCGGCACAGCCGCTCAGGACAAAGGGCTGAAGATTGGTCAGCGCGTGGGCATTGGCTGGACGGCTCGAAGCTGCGGGCACTGCGATGCCTGTATCAGCGGCAATCAGATTAACTGCCTTGAAGGGTCTGTTCCGACCATCCTCAACAAAGGCGGTTTCGCCGATAAACTGCGTGCCGACTGGCAATGGGTTATTCCGCTGCCGGACAGCATTGATATTGAATCCGCGGGCCCGCTGCTCTGCGGCGGTATCACTGTCTTCAAACCGCTGCTGATGCACCACGTCACCGCCACCAGCCGCGTAGGCGTGATTGGGATTGGCGGTCTGGGCCACATCGCCATCAAGCTGCTGCACGCGATGGGTTGCGAAGTGACGGCCTTCAGCTCTAACCCGGCAAAAGAGAAAGAAGTGCTGGCGATGGGTGCGGACAAAGTGGTGAACAGCCGCGATCCTCAAGCGTTAAACGCGCTGGCGGGTCAGTTCGATCTGATCATCAACACCGTGAACGTCGATCTCGACTGGCAGCCGTACTTCGAAGCGCTGGCCTACGGCGGTAACTTCCATACCGTCGGCGCGGTCATGAAGCCGCTGCCGGTTCCGGCATTTACCCTGATCGGCGGGGATCGCAGCGTGTCCGGTTCTGCAACCGGTACGCCGTACGAGTTGCGCAAGCTGATGAAGTTTGCCGGACGCACCAAAGTGGCGCCAATCACCGAGCTGTATCCGATGTCAAAAATCAACGAGGCAATCCAGCACGTTCGCGACGGCAAAGCTCGCTACCGCGTAGTGTTGAAAGCGGATTTCTGATGTGAGATTGCCGGGTGTATGCGGCCTGATGCCCTCACCCCAACCCTCTCCCACCGGGAGAGGGCGCAAACACTAAAAACGGTAACGGTTGTTACCGTTTTGCATTTACCACGGCGGAAAACACCTCTGCCACCGCAACCGCTCCCGGATCCGTCACCCCGTCCAGATTCTCTTTATTTACATACGATGAACGTCCGGCCCCGGCCTTTTCCATTTTCGCGGTCGCCTCGGCCC
The DNA here is from genome assembly GCF_021440515.1 of Enterobacter asburiae. Lineage (GTDB taxonomy): Bacteria > Pseudomonadota > Gammaproteobacteria > Enterobacterales > Enterobacteriaceae > Enterobacter > Enterobacter asburiae_E. The sequence goes on from NZ_JAKCMV010000014.1 coordinate 95,528, forward strand.
CCTGCTGTGCAGCCTTCGCTGCCGCCTGAAGATCGCCCTTCTGCAACGCTTCCAGCGCCGGTTGCAGCGCGTCGATCAGCGTGCGATCGCCGAGATCTGCTCCGCCGTAATGTTTCATCTGCGCCAGCCCGCTCAGTAAGGCAGCGGGCAGCGGCTGACCATCATGCAGCTTCTGCCCGGCGGCGGTAAAAAAGATAGACATCAGCACGCCGCTTGAACCGCCCATCACCGTTGCCAGCCGTTCGCCCACCAGCATCAGCAGCGTCGGCAGATCGTTAAGCGGGAGCTTATCGGATTCCAGAATCTGCGCAATATCCCGCGCCCCTTGCGCAAAGGTTGAACCGGTATCGCCGTCCCCCACTTTGGCATCCAGCGCGTTCAGCCGGTTTTCCAGCTGGATAAGCGTGTCCGTTACGGCTGCCACATACCCGGCCACCTGCGCATTGGCTGAAGGGGTATACTCCACCCGATCGTGAATCGCGCTCGTCGGCTGGGTTTTCAGCGGCGCAAACCGCACGGGCTTCTGCCAGCCAAGCGTCTGCACATTTTCGTTAATCGCCTTTTCGAACAGGTCGTTAAGCTTCAGCAGCGACAGGGAAAACCCTTTCATATCCAGCGAGCTTACCAGCGGTGCCGGGCCAATCAGGTAGGCTATCTGCTCTTTGAGCCCCGAATGCGCCAGCTCTTTGGTCAGCAGCGCCATCTCCAGCGCCGACACGCCCCCGAGGTTGTTAATCAGCACGGCGAAACGCCCCTCTCCCGCCTGCGCTTTCAGGGCATCAACCAGCTTATCGACGATAGCCTTGCTGTTTTGCGTATCCACCACCGATGCGCCAGGCTCGCCGTGAATGCCCAGCCCAAGCTCAACGTGGCCTTCTTTGATGCGCCCCTCCGCCTCGTCGCTGCCCGGCAGGTTGCAGGTCTGCATGGCAACGCCCAGGCTCCAGAGGTTATCGCAGGCCTGCTTCGCAATATCCCGCACTTCGCCAAGCGACTTACCCTGCTCGGCGGCGTAACCCGCAATTTTATGCACCAGCGCCGTACCCGCGATGCCGCGCGGCTGCTTGTTGTCCGGCAGGGCGATATCGTCCGCCACAATCACCATCTCGACTTTCAGGCCATAGCGTTTGGCCTTCTCCGCCGCCAGGCCGAAGTTAAGACGATCCCCGGTGTAGTTTTTGACGATCAGCAGACAGCCGCGATCGCCCGTCACCGCCACAATGGCGTTCAACACGGCATCTACGCTCGGTGAGGCAAACAGATCGCCACACACCGCCGCCGTCAGCATCCCTTTCCCCACAAACCCCGCGTGAGCCGGTTCGTGACCCGAGCCGCCGCCCGAAATCACCGCCACGCGGCTCTTGTCCCAGTCGCTGCGCGCCACCACGCGGATCGCCGGATCGATATCAAGTTTGACGAGATTGCCGTGCGGGGCGGAGATCAGAATACCTTCAATGGCGTCGTTGACCAGCTGTTTGCGGTCGTTAAAAAAGAATCTGGACATAGCTTCCCAAAATTTTGTGAACCGTATGCAAAAGCATAGTCCGCGCTGGATAATGCGCCGCAAAGTCAGGATTTTACTCACTCATCTTGCCGTCAGGTTGCCTATACTCCACGCAGGACAAAAAGAGGACGTTGATCATGAGTACACCACTGTTAATTGCCCGCACGCTGGATAAAGAGCTGTTTTTGCTTCCGGCGATGGCAAACCGCCACGGCCTGATCACGGGCGCCACGGGGACGGGGAAAACCGTCACGCTGCAAAAGCTGGCAGAGTCCCTGTCGGCGATTGGCGTTCCGGTCTTTATGGCCGATGTGAAAGGCGACTTAACCGGGGTGGCTCAGGAAGGCACTGCCTCTGAGAAACTGCTTGAGCGGCTGAAAAATATTGGTGTAACCGACTGGGAACCGCAGGCCAGCCCGGTGGTGGTATGGGATATCTTCGGTGAGAAAGGCCATCCGGTGCGCGCGACCGTGTCCGACCTCGGCCCGCTTCTGCTCGCCCGGCTGCTCAACCTGAACGACGTGCAGTCCGGCGTACTGAACATTATTTTCCGCATCGCCGACGACCAGGGTCTGCTGCTGCTTGATTTCAAAGATCTGCGCGCCATTACCCAGTACATCGGCGACAACGCCAAATCCTTCCAGAACCAGTACGGCAATATCAGCAGCGCCTCGGTAGGCGCTATCCAGCGCGGACTGCTGACGCTGGAGCAGCAGGGAGCCGAGCACTTCTTCGGTGAACCGATGCTGGATATTAAAGACTGGATGCGCACCGACAGCAGCGGCAAGGGCGTTATCAACATCCTCAGCTCAGAAAAGCTCTACCAGATGCCCAAACTCTACGCGGCGAGCCTGCTGTGGATGCTCTCCGAGCTTTACGAGCAGCTGCCCGAAGCGGGCGATCTGGAAAAACCGAAGCTGGTCTTCTTCTTTGACGAAGCCCACCTGCTGTTTAACGATGCGCCGCAGGTGCTGCTGGATAAAATCGAGCAGGTCATTCGCCTGATCCGCTCTAAAGGCGTCGGCGTGTGGTTCGTGTCGCAAAACCCGTCCGACATCCCGGATAACGTGCTGGGGCAGCTGGGTAACCGCGTGCAGCACGCCCTGCGCGCCTTTACGCCGAAAGATCAAAAGGCGGTCAAAGCCGCCGCCCAAACCATGCGCGCGAATCCGGCATTTGAGACCGAAGCCGCAATCCAGGCGCTGGGCACCGGCGAAGCGCTGATCTCCTTCCTGGATGCGAAAGGCAGCCCGTCGATAGTCGAGCGGGCGATGGTGATTGCACCTTTCTCACGCATGGGACCGGTGACCGACGACGAGCGCAACAGCCTGATCAACCATTCACCGGTTTACGGGAAGTACGAAGACCAAGTGGATCGCGAATCGGCGTTCGAGATGCTGCAAAAAGGGGTGCAGGCCACCACGGAATCACAGGGCGCGCCTGCCGCGAAAGGACAAACCGCCGTTGAGGACGACGGGATCCTCGGAGGGCTAAAAGATATCCTGTTTGGCACGACCGGGCCGCGCGGCGGCAAGCGGGATGGCGTGGTGCAGACCATGGCGAAAAGCGCGGCGCGGCAGGTGACGAATCAGATTGTGCGCGGGATGCTGGGAAGCCTGTTAGGCGGTCGCCGCAGATAAAGGGGGCATCCATGGGCGACCGAGCGCTGAACCCTGAACCCCGTGCTCATGCAGATAGCGGTCGATTTCCACCATCCCCGTCCAGCGGTTTTCGCACCACAGCGGTGCCAGAAGCGTTGGGCGGCGGGCGCTGGCCGAAATGCGATGGTAGACAACCTCCGGCGGGGTATGGCGAATCATCTCGCCTGCGGTCACGGTGTACTCATCCAGCGCAATGCCGCCCAGACGCCCCGCTTCCCAGGCTTTCGCCATAATGCTGCCCTTCACGATGTGCAGCGGATGCAGCTTAATGCCGTCCACGCCGGTTTCGACGACCCGCTCCAGCGTTTCCAGACAGTGCTGTTGACCTTCGCCGGGCAGGCCGACAATCAGATGTGAACAGACTTTCAGCCCACGCTCGCGGGCAAGACGGGTGGTGTTTTGATAGCAGGCGAAATCGTGTCCGCGATTAATGCGGTGCAGAGTTTTGTCATGCGCGGACTGTAAACCCAGTTCCAGCCAGATCTCATACCCCTGCTCTTTGTACTCGCTGAGCAGATCCAGCACCGCTTCCGGCACGCAGTCCGGGCGCGTGCCGACGCATAAACCGACGATACTGGCCTGGCTGACCGCCTGCTGATACATGGATCGCAGCACCTGCACTTCTGCCCAGGTGCTGGTGTAGGCCTGGAAATAGGCCAGATACTGTTTCGCCCGGTTAACCTGCTTCGCCTGATGGGCGAGCTGTTCCACGATGGAGCTGTGCTGTTGCGCTTCGTCAGCAAACGACGCGACGTTACAGAACGTGCAGCCGCCACGCCCGATGGTGCCGTCGCGATTCGGGCAGCTAAACCCGCCGTGCAGCGTCAGCTTGTGAACCTTTTGCCCGTAACGTTGCAAAAGATCCCCACCAAACATATTGACTAATTTCTGTAACTGCATAATCTGATAGACCGTCCCGAACAAAGGGGACAAGCCTGCCACTTTTAGCCTCTGTCGGCGATGACCTGGATCAATCGCCCTGGACGGCTTTTATCTATTTGAATAACTATTCAAGATTACTGCAATTTCATTCACGTCCGTTGTAATTACTTTTCCTTATGTTCTGATGGTTTTTTTCATTTGTAGCGTCATCACTGAAAAACAGTAACTTTATGCGGGTTTGATGACCATGCCAGATAATTATTCTGCTTAAAAACCGCTATTCAGCACGCTACAGTGATAATACCGCTTTCATATAGTGAGTCAGATCACACTCCATATTGCTTCCCTGGCAGGTTTAGTGATTGTCAAAATAGTTAAATACTCAATAAAAACAAAAACATAACACCTCATTAGCACATTTTTGTATAAATAAGATTGCCATTTGACCTGTAAACCAATTCCCGATAAGTTGGAAATCCGCTGGAAGCTTTCTGGATGGGCGGCCTGCCCATCATATTTATGCAGTAATTGAGATTCCCTCTGAAGCAAGTCCTCAAACTTGTTTACCTGCGCGAAAGGATGAAAAAGAGGGCGAATGCGAGGTCCGCGTATGATACGCAAACCCCGTCGCCACGCTCTTTCTGTGCCTGTGCGCCACGGTTACGTTCAGAGAGAAGCCCGACGAGCCTGGGGAGGTTCACTGATATGTTGTACGATAAATCCCTTGAGAAGGATAACTGTGGTTTCGGCCTGATCGCCCACATAGAAGGCGAACCTAGCCACAAGGTAGTGCGTACTGCTATTCACGCACTGGCCCGAATGCAGCACCGTGGCGCCATCCTTGCCGATGGTAAAACCGGCGACGGTTGTGGCCTGCTGCTGCAAAAACCGGATCGTTTCTTCCGCATCGTGGCGGAAGAGCGCGGCTGGCGTTTAGCCAAAAACTACGCGGTGGGCATGCTGTTCCTGAATCAGGATCCTGAAAAAGCCGCAGCCGCACGCCGCATTGTCGAAGAAGAACTTCAACGTGAAACCCTGTCGATTGTCGGCTGGCGCGATGTGCCAACCAACGAAGGGGTGCTCGGTGAAATCGCCCTCTCCTCGCTGCCTCGCATCGAACAAATCTTTGTTAATGCGCCTGCGGGCTGGCGTCCACGTGATATGGAACGCCGCCTGTTCATCGCCCGCCGCCGCATTGAAAAACGTCTTCAGGACGATAAAGAGTTCTACGTTTGTAGCCTCTCGAACCTGGTGAACATCTATAAAGGTCTGTGTATGCCGGCCGATCTGCCGCGCTTTTACCTGGACCTGGCGGACCTGCGTCTGGAATCGGCCATTTGCCTTTTCCACCAGCGCTTCTCCACCAACACCGTTCCACGCTGGCCGCTGGCTCAGCCGTTCCGCTATCTGGCGCACAACGGCGAGATCAACACCATTACCGGTAACCGCCAGTGGGCGCGTGCCCGTACCTATAAGTTCCAGACGCCGCTGATCCCTGACCTGCACGATGCCGCGCCGTTCGTTAACGAAACCGGCTCTGACTCAAGCTCAATGGATAACATGCTTGAGCTGCTGCTGGCCGGTGGTATGGATATCGTGCGTGCCATGCGTCTGCTTGTTCCGCCAGCCTGGCAGAACAACCCGGATATGGATCCGGATCTGCGCGCCTTCTTCGACTTCAACTCCATGCACATGGAGCCTTGGGACGGCCCGGCGGGCATCGTCATGTCCGACGGCCGATTCGCGGCCTGTAACCTGGACCGCAACGGTCTGCGTCCGGCTCGCTACGTCATCACCAAAGACAAGCTCATTACCTGCGCTTCCGAAGTCGGGATCTGGGATTACCAGCCTGACGAAGTGGTCGAAAAAGGCCGCGTCGGGCCTGGCGAGCTGATGGTTATCGACACCCGCGTGGGCCGCATTCTGCACTCCGCAGAGACCGACTACGACCTCAAAATCCGTCACCCGTATAAAGAGTGGATGGAGAAAAACGTTCGTCGCCTCGTGCCGTTCGAAGATCTGCCGGATGAAGAAGTGGGCAGCCGCGAAATGGACGACGACACGCTCGCCAGTTTCCAGAAGCAGTTTAACTACAGCGCTGAAGAGCTGGATTCGGTGATCCGCGTGCTGGGCGAAAACGGCCAGGAAGCGGTCGGCTCAATGGGTGACGATACCCCGTTTGCCGTGCTCTCCAGCCAGCCGCGCATCATCTACGACTACTTCCGCCAGCAGTTTGCGCAGGTGACCAACCCGCCAATCGATCCGCTGCGTGAAGCGCACGTTATGTCGCTGGCGACCAGCATCGGCCGCGAGATGAACGTCTTCTGCGAAGCCGAAGGCCAGGCGCACCGTCTGACCTTTAAGTCGCCGATCCTGCTGTATTCTGATTTCAAGCAGCTCACCACCCTGCAAGAGGAGCACTACCGCGCCGACACGCTCGACATTACGTTCGACGCGACCGAAGCGACCCTCGAAGAAACGGTGAACGCGCTGTGTGACAAAGCCGAGCAGATGGTGCGTAACGGCACCGTGCTGCTGGTGCTGTCCGACCGTAATATCGCGAAAAACCGTCTGCCGGTGCCTGCGCCAATGGCAGTGGGTGCGATCCAGACGCGTCTGGTCGATAAGAGCCTGCGCTGCGACGCCAACATCATTGTTGAAACCGCCAGCGCCCGCGATCCGCACCACTTTGCCGTGCTGTTAGGCTTTGGCGCGACGGCGATCTACCCGTACCTGGCCTACGAAACGCTGGCCCGTCTGGTTGATACCCGCGCGATCGAAAAAGCGTACCGGACCGTGATGCTGAACTACCGTAACGGCATCAACAAAGGTCTGTACAAGATCATGTCCAAAATGGGCATTTCGACCATCGCCTCTTACCGCTGCTCGAAGCTGTTTGAAGCGGTCGGCCTGCACGACGAGGTGGCAGAACTCTGCTTCCAGGGCGTGATCAGCCGTATCGGCGGCGCCGGTTTTGCTGACTTCCAGCAGGATCTGATGAACCTGTCGAAACGCGCCTGGCTGGCACGCAAGCCGCTGGATCAGGGCGGTCTGCTGAAGTATGTCCACGGCGGCGAATACCACGCCTATAACCCGGACGTGGTGCGCACCCTGCAACAGGCGGTCCAGAGCGGCGAATACAGCGACTATCAGCAGTATGCCGAGCTGGTGAACAACCGTCCGGCGGCGACGCTGCGCGACCTTATCGCCCTGAACCCGGGTGACGACGCGGTCAGCATCGACGACGTTGAACCGGCATCTGAACTGTTCAAACGCTTCGACACCGCCGCAATGTCTATCGGCGCGCTCAGCCCGGAAGCCCACGAGGCGCTGGCGGAAGCGATGAACGGCATCGGCGGTAATTCAAACTCCGGCGAAGGCGGTGAAGATCCGGCGCGTTACGGCACCAACAAAGTGTCCCGTATCAAGCAGGTGGCCTCCGGGCGCTTTGGCGTTACGCCAGCGTACCTGGTCAACGCCGACGTGATTCAGATTAAAGTCGCTCAGGGTGCAAAACCGGGCGAAGGCGGTCAGCTGCCGGGTGATAAAGTCACGCCGTACATCGCCAAACTGCGCTATTCGGTGCCGGGCGTGACGCTGATCTCCCCGCCGCCGCACCACGATATCTACTCTATCGAGGATTTAGCGCAGCTGATTTTCGACCTGAAACAGGTCAACCCGAAAGCGATGATCTCCGTGAAGCTGGTTTCAGAACCGGGCGTGGGCACTATCGCCACTGGTGTGGCAAAAGCCTATGCGGATCTCATCACCATCGCCGGTTACGACGGCGGTACCGGCGCAAGCCCGCTCTCCTCCGTGAAATACGCGGGCTGTCCGTGGGAGCTGGGTCTGGTGGAAACCCAGCAGGCGCTGGTGGCGAACGGTCTGCGTCATAAGATCCGTTTGCAGGTGGATGGCGGCCTGAAAACCGGCCTCGACATCATCAAAGCGGCGATCCTGGGTGCGGAAAGCTTCGGCTTCGGCACGGGCCCGATGGTCGCGCTCGGCTGTAAATACCTGCGTATTTGTCACCTGAACAACTGCGCAACCGGCGTTGCGACTCAGGACGAGAAGCTGCGTAAGAACCACTACCACGGCCTGCCGTTCAAAGTGACCAACTACTTTGACTTCATCGCCCGCGAAACCCGCGAGCTGATGGCGCTGCTGGGCGTGAAGCGTCTGGTCGATCTGATTGGCCGTACCGACCTGCTGAAAGAGCTGGAAGGCTTCACCGCCAAGCAGCAGAAGCTGGCGCTCGGCAAGCTGCTGGAAACCGCGCAGCCGCACCCTGGCAAAGCGGTTTACTGCACCGAGACTAACCCGCCGTTCGACAACGGCGTGCTGAACGCGCAGCTGTTGCAGCAGGCGAAACCGTATGTTGACGAGAAGCAGAGCAAGACGTTCTGGTTTGATATCCGCAACACCGACCGTTCCGTGGGGGCGTCCCTCTCCGGCTACATCGCGCAGATGCACGGTGACCAGGGGCTGGCAGCCGACCCGATTACCGCGCACTTTAGCGGTACCGCAGGCCAGAGCTTCGGCGTGTGGAACGCGGGCGGCGTTGAGCTGTATCTGACCGGCGATGCCAACGACTACGTGGGTAAAGGCATGGCGGGCGGTCTGCTGGCGGTGCGTCCTCCGGTCGGGTCAGCCTTCCGCAGCCACGAGGCGAGCATTATCGGTAACACCTGTCTGTACGGCGCGACCGGCGGTCGTCTGTTTGCAGCAGGCCGTGCGGGTGAGCGTTTTGCGGTGCGTAACTCCGGTGCCATCACCGTGGTTGAAGGCATCGGCGATAACGGCTGTGAATACATGACGGGCGGGATTGTTTGCGTGCTGGGTAAAACCGGCGTGAACTTCGGCGCAGGCATGACGGGCGGTTTTGCTTACGTCCTGGATGAAGACGGCGAGTTCCGCAAACGCGTGAACCCGGAGCTGGTGGAAGTGCTGGACGTTGACACGTTGGCTATCCACGAAGAACACCTGCGCGGTTTGATTACCGAACACGTGCAGCATACCGGTTCTTCGCGCGGCGAAGAGATCCTGGCCAACTGGCCGGCGTTCTCGGCGAAATTCGCGCTGGTTAAACCGAAGTCCAGCGATGTTAAAGCACTGTTGGGTCACCGTAGTCGTAGCGCAGCAGAGCTGCGCGTGCAGGCGCAGTAAGGAATTCAGATGAGCCAGAACGTATACCAGTTTATCGACTTGCAGCGCGTTGATCCGCCAAAGAAACCGCTGAAGATCCGTAAAATTGAATTTGTTGAAATTTACGAGCCGTTTTCAGAAGGCCAGGCCAAAGCGCAGGCAGACCGCTGCCTGTCCTGCGGTAACCCTTACTGCGAATGGAAATGCCCGGTGCATAACTACATCCCGAACTGGCTGAAGCTGGCTAACGAAGGGCGTATTTTTGAAGCCGCCGAGCTGTCTCACCAGACCAATACCCTGCCGGAAGTGTGCGGCCGCGTATGTCCTCAGGACCGCCTGTGCGAAGGCTCCTGTACGCTGAACGACGAGTTTGGCGCGGTGACCATCGGTAATATCGAGCGCTATATCAACGATAAAGCGTTTGAGATGGGCTGGCGTCCGGATATGACCGGCGTGCGCCAGACCGACAAGCGCGTGGCGATTATCGGTGCTGGCCCGGCGGGCCTGGCCTGTGCCGACGTGCTGACCCGTAACGGCGTGAAGGCGGTGGTGTTCGATCGCCACCCGGAAATCGGCGGTCTGCTGACCTTCGGTATCCCGGCCTTCAAGCTGGAAAAAGAGGTCATGACCCGCCGCCGCGAAATCTTCACCGGCATGGGCATTGAGTTCAAACTGAACGTGGAAGTGGGCCGCGACGTGCAGCTCGACGATCTGCTGAAAGATTACGACGCCGTGTTCCTCGGCGTGGGGACCTATCAGTCCATGCGTGGTGGTCTGGAAAACGAAGACGCGCCGGGGGTGTACGACGCGCTGCCGTTCCTGATCGCCAATACCAAACAGCTCATGGGTTACGGTGAAACCGCCGAAGAGTCGTTCGTCAGTATGGAAGGCAAACGCGTGGTGGTGCTGGGCGGGGGTGATACCGCGATGGACTGCGTGCGTACCTCTGTTCGTCAGAATGCCGCGCACGTTATCTGCGCCTATCGTCGCGACGAAGAGAACATGCCTGGCTCTAAACGCGAAGTGAAAAACGCGCGTGAAGAGGGTGTGGAATTCCAGTTCAACATCCAGCCTTTGGGTATTGAAGTGAATGCCAACGGCAAGGTCAGCGGCGTGAAGATGGCGCGTACTGAGATGGGTGCACCGGATGCGAATGGCCGTCGTCGTGCGGAGATCGTGGCAGGCTCTGAACACGTGATCCCGGCAGACGCCGTGGTGATGGCGTTTGGTTTCCGTCCACACAGCATGGAGTGGCTGGCAAAGCATAGCGTCGAGCTGGATTCACAGGGTCGTATTATTGCGCCTGAAGGGAGCGACAACGCGTTCCAGACCAGCAACCCGAAAATCTTCGCCGGTGGCGATATCGTTCGCGGTTCCGACCTGGTGGTCACGGCGATTGCCGAAGGTCGTAAAGCGGCTGACGGGATCATGAACTACCTGGAAGTGTAATCCTCTCCGCCGCAGGCCAGACGCTGGCCTGCGGCGGTCAGGCATCACAAATAGACAATACTGATCACCGCGCTGCCGTTTAGCCGTATCTCCTGACGACTCCCCAGCTTGTTTGCAACCGATGTGCTGACCTGTAAAGGCAGGGTCGCGCTCATGATCGCCTGCGGCGTGGTCGTACCTTTTTGCACAAAGGTGTAGAAGTAATCCTGATCGACAGGAAGAGGCAGTAGCGAAGATTTCTCCCAGGGACCGTCCTTACTGACGGCTCCGGCCATCTCAACATCCACCGCAGCCCCGCCCTCAGTCGCGCTTATCCCCTGAGAATTAATTTGCACGGCATAGCTACCAATCGGTTTGCCTTCCGCCGTCAGTCCAAGCCCGAAAAGCCGGGAAGGATCGCTGACATACGCCCCGCCATTAATCTGAAAACGCGCGCCCACTTCACCGCGATCGTCTTTCCCGGTGACCATTGAATCCGCACGCGTGTCGCGCGCCGTAATCGCAATCCCGGTTGAGGATTCGCACTGGATGGTCAGGGTGATATCGCGCGTGCCAAGCTGCGTAAAGCTGTCTACGGCTAAACTTGATACGTGATTCTTCCCGTAATCCACCATCCCGTTATTACTTAACAGGGGTGTACAGGCTGCGGCCTCGGCCGTCACTTCAAAGTCGATACTTACCGTGTCGCCTGCCGTTGCAGAGAGGCAAAACAGCAGACCGGGCACAGCAAAAAGAGAGCGTTTCATTGTGCCTCCACCTTCACCTGAAGATTGCCACGGTATTTTTCTCTGTCGGTTATCGATGCGCTTTTCACCTCTGAATTGACCGCCAGCGTGACGGAGATATTTTGCCCCGTCAGCTCATCGCCATTCAAAAACGCAATCCCGCCGTTAAGCGCAATATCAACCTGCTGGTGTCCTGAGTCCGTCAGCACAGCGTTGGCACCAGACACCGACGCCAGCATGGCCTCTTTGTCATCCACCCGCGCCGTCATGGCAGTGATTTTCATCTCTCCCGAGTCACCTAACGCGAAGCTGTTGCTGCGTGGTAATGACGAGCTAAAAAAAAGCCTGACGCGCTGGGGTTTGTCGCATATCACGTTCAGCACCAGCTGTTTTTCAGGAAGACGAATGGTTTTCCCTCCGGCGCTTTGCCGCTCCATTGCGCTCAGCGGACTATAGGTGACCGTTTGCTGGCTGGTGACAAGTTGACATTCCGCCCTGACGCCACACGAGAAGGCCAGCAGCAAGACAATCAGATACGAGTAATTCATTTACATGTTCCCGCGACGTTCTCATAAAAATGTTCGGTGGACGGCGCCTCGGAAAGGGTGAAGTCCAGTTTGCAGCTGCCACCCTCAGGCCGGGCAATAAGCGGCAGCTTCGCAGGCAGATCGTTTAAGAAAATCACGCCGTCATCCACTGACGTTGTCAGGTAACCCCCCTCGCTATCGGTGATAGCAGTCCCTCTGGGCAGAAGTTTCCCGTCACTGGTCGTAATGTTTAATAAGATGCGTCGCTGCGTAAGGGTATTGAACTGGACTTTGCCCACGGCGCCTTTCGCCTGCCGGAGCATTCGGGTCCCGTTGCCAATATCCATATTTTTTGGCAGCGATTCGGTCCTGACCTCAACGCGTGATTTCCTCCATGCCGGTACAGATGGAATCACCGCCTGTCCGGTAAAGTCTGTCCAGACCGGGCCTTGCACGGTATCCAGACGCACGCCAGAAACCGGTTTATCCAGCTGGGCGATAGCGAAAGTTTCTCTTATTGAGAAAGGAGAGAAGGTCACGCCATCGCTATGAGCCGCCACACCGCCCTGCAAAGAGCCGGAATAGCTTCTGCTCCCCGGGCCGTTCATGCTGGCATTCAGGCTAAGCTGGCTGTAATGCAGGTTGCTGGAGATCCCCCCGGCAAAGCTGCTCTCTTGCTGCTGCTCATTCCGCTCGGTGCTGAGCATGTAGTAGGTATTCTCAAGCACGCGACCCGTGGTGTTGAGGCCATATCGGTTGTCACCTTTCTTCTGTCGGGAATAAAGATTCACTGCACGTTCGCCGAAAGGCACAGACAGGGTGACGTAGAACATATCCTCGTTTTTTCGATCGCTGTTGCTGCTGCCAAGCTGGCGCTGCCAGCTGCTTGAAACGGAGAATGACCTGAACCCTTTCCCCCAGCTCAGCATTGAGTAACGTGAACGCTCCCCGTCGCCGTATGGCTGGTTTTCATAGAAGCTAAAGCGGAACGTGCCCAGTAGCGGGTTGCCCCAGCTGGTGCCGAGGATGTATTCGTATTTGCTATTTTTTTCATCGCTGTTCTCGATCGCTTGCGAAAACTCCCGATAGTCAATGGTGTTATACGCAACGGATGCGCTAAGGCCAACGTTCAGCGGCGTGGAAGATGAGAGCACCAGCTGATATTTTTGCCCCTGAAGCGAATGACCGCGATCAAACGACTGTTTCACGCTCGTGGAACCATTGACGGACGGCAGCAGCGCTGAATCAAGCTGCATCCCCACGCCCTGATAGCTATCGGCGGCAATCACGCCCATTTCCAGGTTGTGTGAATAACCCAGCCGCTTTCCACCCGACAGGCTCGCCACCCAGGGCGTTTCAGTGTAACTGTCGCTGACGCGGCCCACTGAAAAGGCGTACCCGGCTGGCGTGCCAGGACTCATGTTGTAAAGCGTGGATGGAACAGTGTATTGATGCTGGGTGCCATCGGTTTCTACAACGGTGACGTCAAGATCGCTGCCAAAGTTGCGTAAAGGGATATCCGTCAGGGTAAAAGCCCCTGCCGGGACCAGCGTGGAAAAGACCATTATCCCCTGCTGGCGGATCTCGACACGAGCCTGGGCAGTATTGGCGATCCCTGAAACCTGAACACCGTTGGAGTCCGGGTTTAGCGCATCTTCTGACACCAGTTCGACGCCGTAAATATTGCTGCCTTCAAGCAGGCGGTTATTCAGGTTCACTTCACCTGCTTTCATCGTCGTTTTTAAGCCAGCAAAGGTGTGTTGCAGGTAGTTTTGCGAGTTTTCACTGTTCAGCTTGCCCTCGCTGCGGCTGATTAACTGGCTGCTGCGAAATAGCCAGTCACTGATGTTAACGCCGCCGTTAAGCATCAGCTGTGAGTAGTCTGAACGCCCGCCGATAAACTCGTTGCGGGATGAGAGCAGGGCGTAATTCAAAATGCCTGCGTTGCCACCGGTGCTGTAATCCGATAACACAGCCCCTTGCTGCTCCAGACGCTCCTGACGAAGCACAAGCTCAATACGTTCCTGAACAGGAGCAGGTTTAATTACCGAGTCAGGGTATGCGGCCAGATAGTCGTAACATCCGTCCTTATAATCCGAAGGCACTCGAATACCTGCCTGCTCCATGAACGATCGGTCGAAACACAACTGTCCATTGTCATCAAACGTGGCGACAATCTTTCCTGCATCATGGCCGTTGACCATAAGAGAGAGGGAGTGTTTTCCCGGGAGGAATTTAGCTTCCTGCGAAAAGTATTGAGAAACTTCAGGATCAACACCTAACGATTTTAACGTTTCACGATCGAACTCTACCGGCAGTGTTTCCGTTCCCTCAGCGATGGTTGCGTGCGCACAACCCATACTTATTGCACAAGCCAATAGCGTTTTCCTGAACATCCGTGTTTCTTCCTGACTCAATTATTCCAGTGTGGTGGTGTAGCGTTCCCCTTTGTAGCCATATCGACTCGCCGGATAAAATTCCACTTTTGTATCCGATGAGGACGGCAGTTTCACGAGAACGCTTTTGTGCGGCAAAATATACGCTTGCGGCAGCGCTCCACCTTTGCCTGAAGGTAACGTGGTATACGAGGCCACCAGGCGAACAACATAATTGCTCGGGTTACTGACCTCTATCTGGTTACCTTTTTTACGCCAGACAAGATGTTTCCAGGGAGATAAATCCTCAGCAAGACCCGCAGGATGGATAATGACCGGCATATCCTGGCGGATCGTTACTTTTACCTCTTCTTTATCCTTCTCTTTAGGCGGAATACCTTCAAAGGTGACGCGTTTTAATTCCTCGTGCATTAAAGGCTTGTCTGCCTGAAGCATAAAACGCATCTTTTGAACCTGTCCCCCTTCTACCCGCACAACGGGCTGGGAGACAATAACGTGAACGGATTTATCACTATCCGGTAAATCAACAATTTTGGTATACAGCAATGCAGGATACTTATCGGTATTGGTGACATTCATTGTCGCCTCACCCTTTTTACCGTCAATCAACAATACGGAGGTTTCGGGTAACATACCGTTTGCATAACACTGTGATGTTAAAAGAAAAAGGGGCAGTAAAAAGGCTTTTTTCATAAATAGTCATCTTCTTAAGGGGGTTAATAAAAATTATCGTTTGCCCCAGAGGTATAATATTTTTTATAAATGAAAGACCCAATAACGTGCACAAGACGCTATTGGGTCTGAGCTACTTAAAACAATACTTTTACAGATAAACCAGGCTGATTGTGGCGTTACCGTCCAGCTTCACTTCTAAGTTTGAACCAAGTTTATCTTTGGTCTGCACAGCGGTAGCGATAGTCAGAGGAAGCGTCAGTTCAGTGAAGTATGTCGGAACGACTTTGCCAGTGTCCGCTACGGAAATAACACGCGTCTGATCCGGGTAGAACACGTTCCCTTCAGCTGCTACCTTCGTCCACGAACCACTGGTGTCTTTATAGAGAACATCCGCTGCATTGCCGTCTACCGTCACACCTGCTGGTGCAGTTTTAATGGTGTATGCGCCGATTGATTTGCCGTCATCGGTTGAACCCAGGCCGAAAGCTGATGCGGAAGCCGTAAGATGCTTCGTAGGAGCAATGCCGTTTTCAATATAGGCGGTAGCAGATAAGGTAGCTTTAGAGCTGGTACGATTATCCTGCGCAATAATACCGACGGAGGCTGCAGCGTCGCATGTTACGGTCAAATTAATCGATTTGCTTTCCAGCTGAACCATGCCCGTTGAGCCTGTCGCAGTAGCGAGCTGAGCAGCGTTCATTGAACCAAAATCGACAACTCCGCCATTATCCAGAGTAGGGACACAGGCAGCAGGCGTAAAATCACCCGTTACAATAAGCGTTGTTTCTGTGGCTGCATTTGCGCTTACCGGTGCAAGTACAGCGATACAAACTGCAAGTGCAGACAGTTTTTTATTAAATTGAGTCATTATTTTCTCTTATTCCTATAAGGCTTGCGATTTATATCTGGAAGCCCTATCTCATTGACACCACATATAAATGCAGAAAACCACCCCATTAAAAATATAACCTGGTGATACTTGCATTCAGATACGGGGCATAGACATTATTTTTATAAAACGATCGATAAATTGATACGCAAGTTATTGCGTCATGAATTTATCGCGTGAATAGAAAATAACTTTTTACAGATAAACCAGACTGATTGTGGCGTTGCCGTCCATCTTCACTTCTGAGCCAGAACCGAGCTTATCTTTAGTCTGCACAGCAGCGGTAATATACAGCGGGACCGTCATTTCAGTGAAATATTTTGGAACGAGGGAACCGGTGTCCGCAGCAGAAAGGACACGTCCATTGTCAGGGTATAACACACCATCATTCGCACGCGTCCAGGCAGATTCAGTCGGGGTAGTGTTCTTATAAATAAGATCTGATGCGACACCGTCTACGGTCGTACCTGCAATTATCGCACGAAGAGAATATACCCCGATTGATTTGCCGTCATCGGTCGTTCCCAGACCGAAAGCAACATCGGTATTCACTATATTCTTAGAATCGTTAGCACCGTTTTCAATATAAGCGGTGGCAGACAGATCAACTTTGGAGCTGCTGCGATTATCCTGCGTGAGAATACCGACGGAGGCAGCAGCATCACATGTGATGGTCAAATTAATCGATTTTCTTCCCAGCTGAACCAGGCCCGTTGAACCCGTCGCAGTGGAGAGCTTAGTGGTATTCATTTTACCAAAATCTACGGTACCGCCATTCTCCAGAGTCGGAACACAGGCAGCAGGCTTAAAGTCACCGGTCAGGGTGAAGGTTGTGTCTGTCGCTGCATTTACGTTTGCAGATACCATTACCGCTGCACAAACAGCAAGCGTAGTAAGTTTTTTCTTAAAATAAGTCATTTTTTCCCTTATTCATGAAAGGCTTTCAGTTTATTCCATCAGAGCCATTATTCTTGACGCTATATCTTAGTGAGGAGTGATTCATCACGAATGGACATAATACAGCGGCGGTATTTTCACATTCAGAAATATCACATAGTAGTTAGTTTTTCTAAACCAGAAATTTACTTTAACTAAACATATTAAATCATTATGGATTACCGGGGATTAGTCCTAACTTTAGATTTTACGGGCACAAATAAGACAAATTGAGCACAAAATTACATTCCCTCGTAAATCAGTATCTAACTTCCAGAGTTTGTAAACGTTAAATCAACTGAATTTTGATATCTCATTGATGAAGAAACACTCTTGAAAACTTCCACGTGATTTAATTGCTTATTAAATCATTAGAGCAGAAATTAAAATTCGAACGTTATTTCACAGAACATATTTAGCTGGTGAACAGAAAAAAAAGCCACCTTTTAAAAGGTGGCTTTTTTTATCAGACAATCATAAATGACGTTTTATTTCACAACCCGCAATGCCGGGCGCCCGCCTCTTGGTGGAGGCGTGTCATCGGGATCGTCGTTTCCGTCCGTTTCGTCATCAGGCTTATCGCCGTCAATAACCGACATCAGCGTTTCGCTTTCCGCGTCGTCATTGAGGCTGCTGACATCTTCATCGTAGGCCGCTTCAGGCTCGAACATCGTTCCAGCTCCGTTTTCACGGGCATAGATAGCGAGCACGGCAGCAAGCGGAACAGAAACCTGACGCGGCACGCCGCCGAAACGCGCGTTGAAGCGCACTTCGTCGTTAGCCAGTTCGAGGTTACCGACAGCTCGCGGCGCAATATTCAGTACGATTTGTCCGTCACGCGCGTATTCCATCGGCACCAATACACCTGGCAACGTCACATCCACAACCAGATGCGGCGTAAGCTGGTTATCCAGCAGCCATTCATAGAAGGCGCGCAGCAAATACGGGCGGCGTGGGGAAAGTTGTGACATTTCCACAGTCATTAGCCCCGACCAAGACGCATTTCACGTTCCGGTTCAGTCAGGGAAGCCAGGAAGGAATCGCGTTCGAATACACGGGTCATGTAGCCTTTCAGCTCCTTCGCGCCCGGACCGCTGAACTCCACACCCAGCGTCGGCAGACGCCACAGTAACGGAGCCAGATAGCAATCAACCAGGCTGAACTCATCGCTCAGGAAGAAAGGTTTTTGACCAAACACTGGCGCAATCGCCAGCAGCTCTTCACGCAGCTGTTTACGCGCCGCGTCAGCTTCAGATGACGTGCCGTTAACGATAACGTTCATCAGCGAGTACCAGTCTTTCTCGATACGCTGCATGTACAGGCGGCTTTCACCACGCGCAACAGGGTATACAGGCATCAAAGGCGGATGCGGGAAACGCTCGTCAAGATATTCCATAATGATACGGGATTCCCACAGGGTCAGCTCGCGATCCACCAGCGTCGGTACGCTTTGGCTCGGGTTGAGATCGATCAGATCCTGAGGCGGGTTATCCTTTTCCACATGCTCGATCTCAAAACTGACACCCTTCTCGGCCAGCACGATACGAACCTGATGGCTATAAATGTCAGTAGGACCAGAAAACAGCGTCATTACCGAACGTTTGTTGGCAGCGACAGCCATGAAAACCTCCAGGTATATTCAGAATTTTTACTGCTACCAGCCCAACAGGGGCCAGCCAGATGTTGTATCGCCCATCCCAGAGAAAACGCATTGTTCAAGAATCGAGCAAAAAACGAGTATTCACTGATATTTGGGCAGAAAATTGGATGATAGTTTACCAGATTTTGATGGCTTTGTGGTGAGTGGATTCTGGAAATGCGGAAAAAGAGGAGATATATGCATTGATTTTGTGGATAACCTAAGCATTATCCATAAAAAAACCCGCCGAAGCGGGTTTTTCGCCAATCGTTCTGCAAAAGCAGAAATTGATTAACGTTTGGAGAACTGTGGACGACGACGTGCTTTACGCAGACCCACTTTCTTACGTTCAACCTGACGAGCGTCACGAGTAACGAAGCCAGCTTTACGCAGTTCAGAACGCAGGGATTCGTCGTACTCCATCAGAGCGCGGGTGATACCGTGACGGATCGCACCTGCCTGACCGGAGATACCACCACCTTTAACGGTGATGTACAGATCCAGTTTTTCTACCATATCAACCAGTTCCAGCGGCTGGCGAACTACCATGCGGGCAGTTTCGCGACCGAAGTATTGTTCCAGAGAACGCTGGTTGATTACGATTTTACCGCTGCCCGGTTTGATGAACACGCGAGCTGCGGAACTTTTGCGGCGACCAGTGCCGTAGTATTGATTTTCAGCCATTGCCTATATCCCGATTAGATGTCAAGAACTTGCGGTTGCTGTGCCGCGTGGTTGTGCTCGTTGCCTGCGTAAACTTTCAGTTTACGGAACATAGCACGACCCAGCGGGCCTTTTGGCAGCATGCCTTTAACCGCGATTTCAATCACACGCTCAGGACGGCGAGCAATCATCTCTTCAAAGGTCGCTTCTTTGATACCACCGATGTGGCCAGTGTGATGGTAGTACACTTTGTCTTCGCGCTTGTTGCCGGTTACAGCAACTTTTTCTGCGTTCAGAACGATGATGTAGTCACCAGTATCAACGTGCGGAGTGTATTCCGCTTTGTGCTTACCGCGCAGGCGACGAGCCAGTTCGGAAGCCAGACGGCCCAGAGTTTTACCGGTCGCGTCAACAACATACCAGTCGCGTTGTACGGTTTCTGGTTTAGCTGTAAAAGTTTTCATTAAAAGCTTACCCAAATAAATAAGTTACACGTTGGTGAACACCCAAACGTTTATCAGTTGAGGTTCACACGACAAAGTCCGGCAAACCTACCCCTTCGAATAGCTAATGCCGACACATAGAAAGTTTCGGGAAAAAAACCTTCTCGTAACGTGGGGTCGCAAGATTATAGAGAAGTTGAGGTTAAAGATCGACCCTTAAATGTGATTCAACGCGGGTTTTTCAGGGCCAGGCAACGTGCCGGGTGGCGGCTGCGCCTTACCCGGCCTACAGGAGCCCTTCTCATAGGGAGAGGGTAGCATTTATGGCATATGCGGGCGCTTCAGGTACTCTTCGCTTTGCATCTCTTGCAGACGCGACAGGCAGCGCTGGAACTCAAATTTCAGCCGCTCGCCCTGGTACACTTCATATAAAGGTACTTCGGCGCTCACCACCAGCTTCACGTGGCGCTCGTAAAATTCATCCACCAGCGCGATGAAGCGTCGCGCTTCGCTCTCCATCAGCGGCGTCATCACCGGCACATCTAGCAGCATCACGGTATGGAACAGACGCGAAAGCGCGATGTAGTCATGCTGGCTGCGGGCATCAACGCAAAGCGTGGCAAAAGAGACCGCCAGGGTTTGGTTTTCCACGCCAAGCGTTGGTAAAGGACGATGGTTAATCTCAAGCTCGGGCGCACTTTCCCGTTTAGCTCCCGCCAGCGCCAGCCACAGCGTGTCCATCTGAGCTGTGGTTTCAGCATTCAGCGGCGAAAGCCACAGGTGCGCCTGCGTCAGCGTGCGCAGTCGGTAATCGACTCCCGCGTCGACGTTCATGATGTCGCAATGCTGCTTGATGGCATCAATGGCGGGCACGAAACGCGCGCGCTGTAAGCCGTTACGGTACAGCTCATCCGGGGGAATGTTCGATGTTGCCACCAGCGTGATCCCGCGGGCAAACAGCGCTTTCATCAGGCCGCCCAGCAGCATGGCGTCGGTAATATCGGAGACAAAAAATTCGTCGAAGCAGAGCACGTCGGTCTCTGCCTTGAAGCGGTCGGCCACAATCTCCAGCGGATCGCTCTCGCCCTGAAGCGCCGTCAGTTCTTCATGCACCCGCAGCATAAAGCGGTGGAAGTGCAGACGCTGCTTACGCGTGCCGGGCAGGCTCTGGTAGAACATGTCCATCAGCCAGGTTTTACCGCGCCCCACGCCTCCCCACATATACAGACCACGAACGGGCGTATTGACCTGCGGCGCTTTCTTGCCGAGCAGGCGACCGAATGCCGCCTTCAGCCCGCTGCTCTGCTCGGTTTCCGCGGGTCTGGACGTCAGTTCCTGGTAGATTGTTTCCAGACGATTGACCGCTTCACGCTGAACGTCGTCCGGCTGATGTGACCCCTCTTTCAGGGCCTGTTGATAACGCGATGAGGGAGAAAGGCTTTGCATAATATTGTTGTTATTCCTTCAGTTAATACTCACCAGCGGGGGCGACTGATGAAAAAAAGGCCGTTCTACACTACGCGATG
The DNA here is from genome assembly GCF_021440515.1 of Enterobacter asburiae. GTDB lineage: Bacteria > Pseudomonadota > Gammaproteobacteria > Enterobacterales > Enterobacteriaceae > Enterobacter > Enterobacter asburiae_E. The sequence continues at coordinate 116,588 of NZ_JAKCMV010000014.1, forward strand.
ATACGTCAGGATTCCACTTCTGCGGAAATAGCGGTTATAGTGGCATTATCAGGCACAGGCAGGAGCCGAGCCAACACCCTACGGAACAACAAGACAACGGGAGAAGTTCATGACCTGGGAATATGCGCTAATTGGTTTAGTCGTTGGCATCGTAATCGGTGCTGTGGCCATGCGTTTCGGTAATCGTAAATTACGTCAGCAGCAGTCATTACAGTACGAACTGGAAAAGAACAAAGCTGAACTGGAAGAGTATCGTGAAGAGCTGGTCAGCCACTTTGCCCGTAGCGCCGAGCTGCTGGATAACATGGCGACCGACTACCGCCAGCTGTATCAGCACATGGCAAAAAGCTCCAGCAGCCTGCTGCCGGAACTGAGCGCCGATGCGAACCCGTTCCGCAACCGTCTGGCTGATTCCGAAGCCGGTAACGACCAGGCGCCGGTGCAGATGCCGCGTGACTATTCCGACGGCGCGTCCGGCCTGCTGCGCGGTGGCGCAAAACGCGATTAATCGCACAGGCTGAATAAATTTTACGGGCGCTTCTCATGCGCCCGTCCTTTATCTCCCACCCCAGCTATTATTTAGTCAAACACCTCATTGTTCAGCGGTTTAAAATTCAATAACATCACTCTGTTTTTGGGGCCGTTCTTCCTTTATTCCAGGTAGCGAGAGTCAGCATCGATGAAGAAAAACAACCAGCTGTTGAGCGCCATAGCGTTAAGTGTCGGGTTATCTCTCTCGGCGTCCTTCCCTGCCACCGCCTCCCTGCCCTCGCAGGTGCCGGGCCAGCCAGCCATTCCCAGCCTCGCACCGATGCTGGAAAAAGTGCTGCCTGCGGTGGTGAGCGTTAAGGTGGAAGGCACCGCGCTGCAAAGCCAGCGCGTACCTGAAGAACTGAAAAAATACTTTGGTGATGATTCTCCCGATCGGCAGGCGCAGCCGTTTGAAGGGTTAGGCTCGGGGGTGATTATCGACGCCGCCAAGGGCTACATCCTCACCAACAATCACGTCATCAGCCAGGCCGATAAAATCAGCGTACAGCTGAACGATGGACGCGAGTTCGATGCAAAGCTGATTGGCGGCGATGACCAGAGCGATATCGCACTGCTTCAGATTCAGAATCCAAGTAACCTGCGCCAAATCGCCATTGCCGATTCAGATAAACTGCGCGTTGGTGATTTCGCCGTCGCGGTGGGCAACCCGTTTGGTTTAGGGCAGACCGCCACCTCCGGCATTGTGTCCGCGCTCGGGCGCAGCGGCCTGAATTTGGAAGGGCTGGAAAACTTTATCCAGACCGACGCCTCCATTAACCGGGGGAACTCCGGCGGCGCGCTGCTTAACCTTAACGGCGAGCTGATCGGCATCAACACCGCGATTCTGGCCCCGGGCGGCGGCAGCGTCGGGATCGGCTTTGCTATCCCAAGCAATATGGCTCAAACCCTGGCGCAGCAGCTCATTCAGTTTGGCGAGGTCAAACGCGGTCTGCTGGGTATTAAAGGGATGGAGATGAGCGCGGATATCGCCAAAGCGTTCAACATTAACGTGCAGCGCGGGGCCTTTGTCAGCGAAGTGCTGCCGAACTCCGGTTCCGCAAAAGCCGGGGTGAAATCCGGGGATGTGATCGTGAGCCTGAACGGTAAGCCGCTGAGCAGCTTCGCGGAACTGCGCTCGCGTATCGCCACCACGGAGCCAGGCGCTAAAGTGAAGCTTGGCCTGATCCGCGACGGTAAACCGCTGGATGTCGAGGTGACGCTGGATAAGAGTACCTCCGCGTCTGCCAGCGCGGAGCTTATCGCGCCCGCCCTGCAAGGGGCGACGCTGAGTGACGGGCAGCTTAAGGACGGGACCAAAGGCATTAAGCTGGACACCGTCGAGAAGAGCAGCCCGGCGGCGCAGGCGGGTTTACATGAAGATGACGTGATCATCGGCGTGAACCGCAACCGCGTGCAGTCCATCGCGGAAATGCGCAAGGTGCTGGAAACGAAGCCAGCGGTCATTGCCCTGCAAATTATTCGCGGTAACGACACGATCTACATTTTACTACGCTAAGCATACCTTTCCGGGCATCACCGCTGCGTGTGATGTCCGGATAAGTCATGCTATGCTGCAAACCGTTCCTTTTATAACGACACGCGCATCATGCTTTCAAAGCTCTTTCGTTCCATTGCCATCGGCCTGGTCGTTGGCGGTCTGCTACTGGCGGTGATACCGTCCTTACGACAGTTCAACAAGCTGTCGGCGCCGCAGTTTGACAGCGCGGATGAAACGCCAGCCACCTACAATCAGGCCGTGCGCCGCGCCGCACCTGCCGTGGTTAACGTGTATAACCGCGGTCTTAACAGCTCGGCCCATAATCAGCTTGAGATCCGCACGCTCGGTTCCGGCGTGATCATGGACGACCGTGGCTACATCATTACCAACAAACACGTCATCAACGATGCCGACCAGATTATCGTCGCATTGCAGGACGGCCGCGTGTTTGAGGCGCTGCTGGTCGGTTCGGACAGCCTGACCGACCTCGCGGTACTGAAGATCAACGCCAACGGCGGCCTGCCGACTATCCCCATTAACCGTAAACGCACGCCGCATATCGGCGATGTGGTTCTGGCGATTGGTAACCCCTATAACCTCGGGCAAACCATCACTCAGGGGATCATCAGCGCCACGGGTCGTATCGGCCTGAACCCGTCCGGCAGGCAGAACTTCCTGCAAACGGATGCCTCCATCAACCACGGTAACTCCGGCGGCGCGCTGGTGAACTCGCTGGGCGAGCTGATGGGGATCAACACCCTCTCCTTCGACAAAAGTAACGACGGCGAAACGCCGGAAGGCATCGGCTTTGCGATCCCGTTCCAGCTTGCGACCAAAATCATGGACAAGCTGATCCGCGACGGCCGCGTGATCCGTGGCTATATCGGTATCGGCGGACGTGAGATTGCGCCGATGCACAGCCAGGGCGGCGGTATCGATCAGATCCAGGGGATTGTCGTTAACGAAGTGTCGCCTGGCGGCCCGGCGGCGAATGCGGGGATTCAGGTCAACGACGTGATTGTCTCCGTGAACGGCACGCCGGCGGTGTCGGCGCTGGAAACCATGGATCAGGTCGCGGAAATCCGTCCGGGCTCTATCATTCCGGTGGAAGTCATGCGCAACGACAAGAAGCTGACGATTCAGGTCACCATTCAGGAATACCCGGCGACAAACTGACGGGCATAAAAAAACGGAGCGCTATGCTCCGTTTTTTTTTACCGGGGTAAGTACGTTTTACTTGTTAACGAACTCTTCGCCCAGCGTGATATCTTTCTTCAGCGTATCCAGCATGCCTTCCATCGCGTTTTGCTCAAACGCGCTCAGTTTGCCGATAGACTTACGCTCTTCGATACCGTTTTTGCCCAGCAGCAGCGGCTGAGAGAAGAAGCGCGCGTGCTCGCCGTCGCCTTCAACATAGGCGCATTCCACCACGCCCTGCTCGCCCTGAAGCGCACGAACCAGAGACAGACCGAAACGTGCCGCAGCCTGACCCATAGACAGGGTTGCAGAGCCGCCACCCGCCTTCGCTTCCACCACTTCGGTGCCTGCGTTCTGGATGCGTTTGGTCAGGTCAGCCACTTCCTGTTCGGAGAAGCTTACGCCTTCAATCTGAGACAGCAGCGGCAGGATGGTCACGCCAGAGTGGCCGCCGATAACCGGCACTTCGATCTCAGTTGGCAGTTTGCCTTTCAGTTCAGCAACAAAGGTGTTGGAACGGATGATATCCAGCGTGGTCACGCCGAACAGTTTGTTCTTGTCGTAAACACCGGCTTTCTTCAGCACTTCCGCTGCGATAGCCACGGTGGTGTTCACCGGGTTAGTGATGATACCCACGCACGCTTTCGGGCAGGTTTCAGCAATCTGTTGAACCAGGTTTTTCACGATGCCTGCGTTGACGTTAAACAGGTCTGAGCGATCCATACCCGGTTTACGCGCCACGCCCGCGGAGATCAGCACAACGTCAGCGCCTTGCAGGGCAGGACGTGCATCTTCACCGGAGAAGCCTTTGATTTTTACAGCGGTCGGGATGTGGCTCAGGTCAACCGCCACGCCTGGGGTTACCGGAGCAATATCGTACAGGGAGAGTTCTGAGCCTGAAGGCAGTTGGGTTTTTAGTAGTAGGGCAAGCGCCTGGCCGATACCACCAGCAGCGCCGAGGACTGCGACTTTCATCCTAAACTCCTTATTATGGTTAACTTAAGTATCTGAAACTCCGTTGCGGCGACCATAATTCAGCAGGTAAATAATTTCAATTTTCGTAGCTAAAGAATTTGAGGTCACGCGCCTTTCGCCACGCCAGAATGCACTCAGGCAGCAGGCGGCAACGAATCAAGAGGTGGTTACAATACACCTTGCTAAGCCACCAAAACAACATCATTTTGATAACATTTAATTTACTTTTAAGCTTATTTGCATGCCGTGAGCCAGGCATGTTTTCTGATAACGAAATCTGATAAAATCACTCCCTTTCATAACATTATTTCAGCCTTCCACCTGGCAGATAATTTGCATAAAAATTCATCCACATGCATAATAATGTTGTTTCTATCGTCATATTCCGGGTGACTTATGCGAAGCTCGTCTAAGCAAGAAGAATTAGTCAAAGCGTTTAAAGCGCTGCTCAAAGAAGAGAAATTCAGTTCTCAGGGAGAAATTGTTCAGGCGTTGCAGGAACAAGGTTTCGATAACATCAACCAGTCGAAAGTCTCCCGCATGCTAACCAAGTTTGGCGCCGTGCGTACGCGCAACGCCAAAATGGAAATGGTCTACTGTCTGCCCGCAGAGCTTGGCGTGCCGACCACCTCCAGCCCGCTGAAAAACCTGGTTCTGGATATCGACTATAACGATGCCGTTGTGGTTATCCACACAAGCCCGGGTGCCGCACAGCTGATTGCTCGCCTGCTGGACTCCCTGGGTAAAGCAGAGGGTATTCTTGGAACGATCGCCGGTGACGACACTATCTTTACCACCCCGGCTAACGGTTTCTCGGTAAAAGACCTCTACGAAGCGATTCTGATTCTGTTCGAACAGGAGCTGTAATCGCCCTCCCCGTGGCCGCGCGCTGCGGGGATTATCCTGCTCCCGCCCCGTTTTACCCTACATTTAGCCTCTCTTCGCTTTTGCAAATAGTGCTTTTTACCTCTCTTTAACATTCATCCAGTGAATGCCAAATCAAAAAATCGCACAAAAAATCAAAGTTTCATATCCATATGATTTTTTTAGAGATAACCAAACATTGCGACCAATAATTAATCATTTTTATGCAATTTGGTTATAAAAAATCACGTTATTAACACGTAATAACCAGTGAAACAATTAGCATGGTATTAATTTTTGCCGTGATTAGTGTATACTTGATTTTGTGATGAGGGTCACGAAACAAAGACCCCAATAAAATTCGACGAGGTAAAGAATCATGAAAATCAAAACTACTGTAGCGGCTCTGAGCGTCCTGTCTGTCCTGTCATTCGGTGCTTTCGCCGCCGACTCCATCAACGCTGAACAGGCGCAATCACGTCAGTCAATCGGTACGGTTTCTGTGGGTGCAATCGGTACTTCACCAATGGATATGAACGCCATGCTGAACAAGAAAGCGCAGGAACAGGGTGCATCGTCTTACCGCATCATTGAAGCGCGTTCAGGCGACCACTGGCACGCAACGGCTGAGCTGTATAAATAAGATTTGCTGATATCTGAACAAGACAACCTCTCAACGGCACCAGGCATAAAAATAGCGGTTCAACCCTTCTCGCCGTTGGGCAAACACGATTCAGGAGTAAAGACTATGAACACTAAATTAATCATCGCAACCCTCGGTCTGGCATCTGTACTTTCCTTCGGCGCAGGCGCCGCGGTGCATCAGGTCAATGCCGATCAGGCGCAAAATCTGCAACCAATGGGTAGCGTATCCGTGACTTCAGTCGCAGGCTCTCCGATGGATATCCGTCACGACCTGGCTGCTAAAGCTGAAAAAGCGGGTGCCAGCAGCTATCGCATCACCGAAATGAATCAGGGCGATCACTGGCACGCCACGGCTGAGCTGTACAAATAAACCCTCGTCGTATCTCATCATACGACTTGCCCCTGACCTTTTTAGTCAGGGGCTTTTTTTATGGTCGTGCGTTAAAGCGGAGCTGACCTTCCAGCTCTTCCTCTGCTTCATCAAACAGCAGAATGAGCGCGCCAAAACGTCGGCGCAGCTTTTCAGGCAGATGCGTAAACTCTATCTCCAGCGGCAGCGGCAGCTGATTGCCGACAACCGCATCCCATAACGAATCTAAATTAGTGACGCTTTCCTTCTCCAGGCCAAAGACCCGAACAAATTCGCGATAGAAGTCTTCCTGACTGTCAATCTCGTCAAAATCAAATGTATAAATTTTCATTACCACCCACCCCGGCTACAGTCCCCCGATATGCAGGGTCTTCACTTCCAGAAACTCCTCCAGCCCCAGCACCGAGCCTTCGCGCCCCAGGCCGGACTCTTTAACGCCCCCGAACGGCCCCAGCTCGGTAGAGACCGCACACTCGTTGACCCCAATCATGCCGCTCTCAATGGCCTGCGAAACGCGGAATACGCGCTGCAAATTCTCGGTATAGAAGTAGGCCGCCAGTCCAAACGGCGTATTGTTGGCGCGCTGAATGACCTCATCTTCTGAGGTAAAGCGGAAGCAGGCCGCCACCGGGCCGAATGTCTCTTCTTCGGCAAGCTTCATCCCTTCGTGGCAGTCGCCGAGCACGGTTGGCAGCCAGAAGTTACCGCCCAGATCGTGCGCCTTGCCGCCCGCCAGCACGGTGGCCCCTTTAGCTACCGCATCGTCGACGTGTTCTTTAACCTTTTTCACCGCAGAGGGCTCAATCAACGGCCCCACGACAACGCCCTCTTCCAGACCGTTGCCGACCTTCAGGGCTTTCACCGCATCGGCAAGCTGGTTCACAAACCTGTCGTAGACGGTTTCCTGAATGTAGAAGCGGTTCACGCTGACGCACACCTGCCCGGCGTTGCGGAATTTATTGGCGATGGCTCCTTTAACGGCGGCGTCGATATCCGCGTCCTCAAAGACGATGTAGGGCGCGTTCCCGCCCAGCTCCATCGAGACCTTTTTCATGGTCTCTGCCGCGTTGCGCACCAGGGTTTTGCCGACGGCGGTGGAGCCGGTGAAGGAGATTTTACGCACGTCATGGCTGGTCATAATCGCATCGCTGATCTCCTGCGTGTTCCCTGCGACCGCGTTAAGCACGCCGTCAGGCACGCCCGCCTGTTTCGCCAGCGTCAGCAGCGCAAAGGCGCTGAGCGGCGTGTTGTTCGCGGGTTTGATGACGCCGGTGCAGCCCGCCGCCAGCGCCGGGCCGAGCTTACGGGTCAGCATCGCCATCGGGAAGTTCCACGGGGTGATCGCCGCAACCACCCCGACCGGCTCGCGGGTCGCCAGAATGCGTGAGCCTGGCTTCACGGGCGGAATAATCTCGCCGTTCGCGCGCTTCGCCTGCTCGGCGAACCACTGGATAAAGCTCGCGGCGTAGTCGACCTCGCCTTCCGCCTCCTTCAGCGGCTTGCCCTGCTCGATGGTCATCAGCCGACCGAGCCAGCTTTTGTTCTCAATAATCAGTTCATACCAGCGATAGAGGATGGTGGAGCGCTCTTTCGCGGTTTTTGCTCGCCATGCGGGGAAGGCTTTAGTCGCCGCGGCAATGGCGGCTTCGGTTTCGGTTTTACCTGCTTTCGCCACCTTCGCGACCACTTCACCCGTGGCCGGGTTGAGGACGTCAAAGGTGGTATCGAGGGTTTTCCATATGCCATCGACCAGATATCCGGTCTGAAAAAGGACGCTGTCCTGTAGGGCCTGGGTCGTCATGAGTCCTCCCTTATCTGAGTTTAAGAACCTGCCAGATTAAGTATAGCCACAAAAAAACCGACGCTTTTGGCGTCGGTTTTTATCATCAGCTCTCTGTGAGCGCGCTCTGGTATCGCTGTAGCATAAATACCAGCCGCCCCACCGGCTCGGTGACCTGAGGCGGTGCCTCCCAGTATTTAAGCTTCTCCTGGTAGACATCCAGCTCTTCCAGCAGCTGCTTAAAGTAGCGGCGGCGCTTGTCGTCGTTGCTGGCGGCAATCACGCGATCCGCCGTGTGCCGTAGCTGGCGGTGCCAGGCGGATAGATCGTCGTTGATCGGCACCGGCGCATTACGCAACCGCTGGTGGGCAATGATCATCGTCAGCGCCAGGCGGAACTTGGCAATATCCCCCGGGAATTTATTCAGCAGTAAAAAGAGCTGCTGATAAAGCGCCGGCAGATGGTTCTCTTTGCGTCGGGCGGTGTTGGTGGTCATGGACGATACGGCCGCCGACACGAACTGGTTCAGCAGCACGCGCCCGGTCCGCGCCTGGGAGTTATCGCGCACCAGCAGGATCACCATCATCGCCAGGAAACAGCCCACCAGCTGGCCCAGCGCGCTGTCGAGGAACTGGCTGAAGTGAAAGGTCATCGGGTTGTCCAGCACCAGAATATTAATGGTGCTCGCCAGCGCCCCGAGCGATCCCAGACGGCGTTTTTGCACTTCGATACCGATAAAGAACGCCATGACCGCAAGGCTAATACAGAGCAACAACATGCTCTGCTGAGTCGAGGGGAGGATCACCAGGAAGTAGAAGGCGCCCAGCGGCAGCGCGGCGATGGTGCCGTACAGGAAGTCGACGGCGACCATGCGCGGGTTTGGCAGGCGCATCGCCAGCGCGGTTACCACCGCAATCATCACCATGGCCCCGCTGCCGGACGTCCAGCCGGTCCACAGCCAGAACAGCGTGCCGAGCATACAGGCGAGCGTGGTGCGCCAGAAGTTGACCATCGCGTGGTGACGCTCGGCCGATTCCGCCTTGATTACCACCTCGCCCTGGAGCACCTCTTCTTCTGCCGCGCTGATTTTGGTATTGCCGATCACGCCGCGCTTCAGCAGCAGGAAACGCGTTGCCGCCCCGACCCAGGTGTAAATGGTCACCGGCGTATCGCGCTCCCCGGTCCAGGCAATCACCCGGCGTATCCGTTTAAGCTGCCTGTGCACGTCCTGCACCGTTTCAACCGGCTCGGCAAACAGCTCGCGGAAGGTATCCGTGACCGCTTCCGGGCGGGTATTTTGAATCAGATAGGTTTCACACGCCTGGGTGATCAGCGTTAGGGACACGGTGTTAAGCGCTTTAAGACGGCGGTTGGCACGGGTCCAGCGCGAGGATTCCATGTTAAGGTTGCTGCGCATCCCTTCCAGCGCCTGGGTGCGGCGAACCAGCCCGCTCCAGGCTTTATCAACCTCTTCGCTGTCGCCATGCGCGATGCACTGCTGCATCAGCTGGTACTGAGCAACGATGAGCGCATCCAGCTCGCGATCCACCTCCTGCTTGATGGATCGTGGCGAAAACAGCAGATCGGCGACAATCGCACAGACAATACCAATGACGATCTCGCTGCAACGCTCCACCGCAAACTGCGGCGCAAGCAGCGGCTCGGTCTGAATGGTGATAACGATAATCAGCGCGGTATAGCCCGCCAGACCCCAGGCGTAGGAGTTTTCAACCTTGACCAGCGAGGAGACCCAGGTACAGAAGCCTGCCCAGATACAGCAGACCATGATCATCAGCAGCGGCGTGCGGATCATCAGGATAATGATGGTGAGCGCCGCAATACAGCCGATGAAGGTCCCGGCGATACGCAGCATCCCACGATAGCGAATGGCGCCGGAGTAAGGTTCACCGCCCGCGGCAAATGCCGGGCCGGCGGCCACGATAGCCGCCGTCAGCACCGCCCAGCGGGGCGTTTCAAGCTGGAAGTGAAAGCCGACGAACAGCGCCAGCACGATGGCACAGGCCAGCTTCACGGCGAAGCGGAGGTGCTGGCTGGCGATGGAAAAAATGCCCATAGCGATTAACCAAACTCGCGCAGGCGATGGGCGATTTTACGGAAGAAAGAGTCCTGGCTGGCATCACGGTCTTTTTCACCAGTGATCACCACCGTCGCCGTCGTGCCCGCTGGCCACAGGTTGCCCTGCTGCTCGTCGAGATGAATACGCACCGGCACGCGCTGGGCCAGACGCACCCACTCAAGGTTAGAGTCAACAGTCGCCATGCCTTTGGCATCGCTGGTGCTGCTGGAGTTCGTTACCCCGGCGGCCACGCTGTCGACCGTCCCTTTCAGCACGCGGTTGCTGCCAAGCGGGGTGATCTCCGCACGATAGCCCGGACGCACGCCCTCAAGCTTGGTCTCTTCCATATAGGCCAGCACGTAGAAGGAGTTTTGCTTCACCAGCGCCACGGCGGTGGAGCCACGGGTAATAAACTCGCCCGTATAGACGTTAAGGTTAGTGACCCAGCCGTCGGACGGCGCGCGGATCACGGTGCGCTCCAGATCGAGTTTCGCCAGATCGCGCGTGGCCTGGGATTTTGCCAGCTGGTGCAGCACGGTTTGCAGCACGTTGTTAGACTGGTCGATCTCTTCACGGGACATCGCCTGAATACCCAGCTGGTTTCGACGCCCTGCTTCACGACGTTTTTCCGCCGCCAGCGCCTGGTAGTAGGCGACGTCGGCATCAGCCTGCTCTAAGGCTTTCTGGTAACGCGGCTGGTCGATGGTGAACAGCACCTGATCTTTTTTTACCAGCTGGTTGTCGTGTACATTCACGGCGGTGATAAGACCGGCGACGTCGGGGGCGATCGCCACCACATCCGCGCTAAAGCGCGCGTCGCGGGTCCAGGGGGATTCGGTGTAATAAACCCAGGCTCGGAAAATAGCGATGAACGCGAGGATAACCAGTGCCATAGTGATGGCGGTGCGGGAGATTTTTCTTGTTAGCGTTTTCACATCAACCTCAGACAAACATGCGCGATATCAGGTAAAACAGGCAGCAATACAGCGCGGTATTAAACAATGCAGGATGCCAGACGAAATCGTAGATCCCGGTCGGAACCAGCACCTTGCGCACCAGCCAGAAAATCGCCAGTGATAAAAGCAGCTCAAAGAATATCGGTGGGAACGACAGACCGAACACCACGATAACGGGAAACAGACTCATGTTGACCTTGATTAGAGAGAATGCAGGCGACAGAATTTTTCAGCACACGCCATCGCAGAAGAGCAGGAAAAGCCGGGCGAGAGGGGCATGGCCGTTATGTAATTAATAATATATTAACGTAACTGTTATGCTGTTATCTATAATATGTGATCTAAATCACTTTTAAGCCAGAGTGAACAATGGAACGTTTAAAACGTATGTCCGTCTTTGCCAAAGTGGTTGAACTTGGCTCTTTTACCGCCGCCGCGCGACAGCTTCAGATGAGCGTGTCGTCCATCAGCCAGACTGTTTCTAAACTGGAAGATGAACTCCAGGTCAAGCTGCTAAACCGCAGCACCCGCAGCATTGGGCTAACTGAAGCAGGTAAAATTTACTATCAGGGCTGTCGGCGCATGTTGCAGGAGGTGCAGGAGGTCCACGAGCAACTTTACGCGTTCAACAACACCCCTATCGGCACGCTGCGTATCGGCTGTTCTTCAACTATGGCACAAAATGTCCTCGCCGGTATGACGGCAGAAATGCTGAAAGAGTACCCCGGATTAACGGTTAACCTGGTAACGGGCATTCCCGCCCCCGACCTGATTGCCGACGGACTTGATCTGGTGATCCGCGTGGGTGCGCTGCAAGATTCCAGCCTCTTTTCCCGCCGGCTCGGCAGTATGCCGATGGTCGTCTGCGCGTCAAAAAGCTATCTCGCCCAGTACGGCGTGCCGGAAAAACCCGCCGATCTCAGCAACCACTCCTGGCTGGAGTACAGCGTTCGCCCGGACAACGAATTCGAGCTGATAGCTCCGGAAGGGCTGTCGACCAAACTGCTGCCGGAAGGCCGCTTTGTGACAAACGATCCCATGACCATCTCACGCTGGCTGGTGGCCGGTGCCGGGATCGCCTACGTGCCGCTGATGTGGGTGATCGACGAGATCAACAGCGGCGTGCTGGAGATCTTATTCCCGCGCTATCAGTCCGATCCGCGCCCGGTCTACGCCCTGTATACCGAAAAGGACAAGCTGCCGCTTAAGGTGCAGGTATGTATTAACTATCTGACCGACTATTTTGTCGAAGTGGCGGAGCTGTTCCAGGGTATGCGGGGGAGAAGGAAGGAGTAGACTTCGACATTTTTTCCTCACCCTAACCCTCTCCCTGTGGGAGAGAGCCGGGGTGAGGGGTAAATAAAATTACGCCGTGCCGCCGACCGTCAGACCTTCCACTTTCAGCGTTGGCTGACCGACACCCACCGGCAGGCTCTGGCCCTCTTTACCGCAGACGCCGACGCCGTTATCCAGCTTCAGATCGTTGCCGACCATCGAAATCTGCTGCATCGCTTCGATACCGGAACCAATCAGAGTCGCGCCCTTCACCGCTTTGGTCACTTTGCCCTTCTCGATCAGATAGGCTTCTGAAGTCGAGAAGACAAACTTACCGGAGGTGATATCCACCTGGCCGCCGCCAAAGTTTGGCGCGAAGATACCGTAATCCACGGATTCGATAATTTCTTGCGGAGTCGATTGGCCCGGCAGCATATAGGTGTTGGTCATGCGCGGCATCGGCAGGTGCGCATAAGATTCGCGACGACCGTTTCCGGTTGGCGCTACGCCCATCAGACGCGCGTTGAGCTTGTCCTGCATGTAGCCTTTCAGAACGCCGTTTTCGATCAGCACGTTGTACTGGCCTGGCGTACCTTCATCGTCGATGGCGACAGAGCCGCGGCGATCCTGCATGGTGCCGTCGTCCACAATGGTGCAAAGTTCAGAGGAGACCAGCTGTCCCATCTGACCGCTGAACACGGAGGTACCGCGACGGTTAAAGTCGCCTTCCAGGCCATGGCCCACCGCTTCGTGCAGCAGCACACCCGGCCAGCCTGCGCCCAGCACTACCGGCAAGGTCCCCGCCGGAGCGGCAACCGCAGACAGATTCACCAGCGCCATGCGCACGGCCTCTTTCGCCCACGCGTCCGCGCGCGGTTCGCCGTCAACGTCGCCCAGGAACCAGTCATAGCCAAAACGACCGCCGCCGCCGCTTGAACCGCGCTCGCGCTTGCCGTCGTCTTCGACCTGCACGCTGATGGAAAGACGCACCAGCGGACGCACGTCGGCGGCCAGCGTACCGTCGGTCGCCGCCACCAGAATCAGTTCATACACGCCGCTCAGGCTGGCAGAGACTTCCTGCACGCGCTTATCCGCGGCGCGCGCCACTTTGTCGACGCGGCGCAGGATATCCAGCTTCTCTTCACGGCTCATGCTTTGCAGCGGATCGAGGCTGGTATACAGCGCGGAGTGCTGCACTTCGCCGAGGGTTTTCACCCGGCCATCACCGGTATCACGCACGATGGTGCGCGCGGCCTGTGCGCTCTGTTCCAGCGCGGCCAGGCTAATCTGGTCGGCGTAGGCAAAACCGGTTTTTTCACCGCTCACGGCACGCACGCCCACGCCCTGGTCGATGTTGTAGGAACCATCTTTAATGATGCTGTCTTCTAAAACCCAGGATTCGTGATAGCTCGACTGAAAGTAAAGATCGCCGTAGTCGAGTCGGCGTTCGGTCAGTTGACCGAGAATGGAAAACAGGTCCTGATGGCTCAGGCCGTTCGCTGCCAGCAGATGTTCACTTACCAGGTTCAGACTCATCGTTTTGCTACTCGTTCGTTGCCGCCAGGGGCGGTAAAAAAATTGTTATCAATTGAGAGTGAGGCAATTACTCGCCTTCGTCAAATCATTGCTGTGCTTCTTTGCGCGGCTGGCGCAGCACCTCGTTGATCTGCGGCTTATCAATCGGACCCGTGATCCGATAACGCAGAATGGAGACTTTACTCCACAGCGGCCCCAGCACTTTACTGGCGGCGAACACCGCTGCACCCACAATCGGGTTGACTACAAAGGCCGCCGCCACGCCGACGGTGGCCGAGATCTCCGGCGCTACTACGGCTTCCATATCCAGCTCGCGGCGCACCAGGTTTACCGAGCCTTTCATGGCGATATCCGCTTCGAGGCCGTCCACCAGCGTGTCGTCGGTATGCAGCACGCCATCTTTGATCCACGCCGTGCTGCGGATCGAGTCATAGTAGAACCCTTCGCTGAAGGTATCGCTGAAATCAAAGCGCAGCTTGCGCAGCAGGGCGTCAAAGCTCAGCAGGCGCAGGATCTGCCCGGCGTGACCGGTGCTGACGTCGGCGATCTCCCCTTTGCCGAAGTTGGCCTTCAGAATGCCGTTTAGGGTGGCTTCGTCCGGCGTCCACGGAGCGGCGCGCCAGTGCAAATCATAGTTTACGTCAAACGAAGAGCCGCGAAGCGGGGTGCTGAGGCCAAAGAAATTGGTCGCCGCATCAAGCTTGTTGCCCTTAATCTCACCCTTAATAGAGGTGCGCTGCTGGCCCGGATTATTCACCCATTCCCCGGACGCAGTCAGACGACCAAATCCGGTATCCAGCAGGCCGCCGGTCAGGGTAAGCGTATTGCCGTTAATGGCTAAATCCGCATCGATACGGCCATATTTTTGTCCCCACAGCCAGCACTCCGCGCAGCGCAGCTGTAGGTCAGGCCAGCTGCTGAAATCGACGCGGGAGGTTCCGCTGAAGGGCGATGTGCCGGAGGCGCTCTTTTTCCCGGACGCCGTCGCCGGGTTGTAGTAGAGATAGCGGATCGCCGCCTGCCACGGCGCGTTGTCGCGCATGTTCAGCGTGGCGTTGATCTCCCTGCCCTGCGCCTCAACCTTCGAGCCGTTCGCCGTCGGCTGTGAGACCAGGCTGAGGTTGTTCCACTGCTGCCCGCCCATCGTCAGCGCGGGGGTGCGCACGGTAATGGTCTGCGGGAACTGCGCCGCGTCATCGACGTTTTGCCCGACCCCTTTCTGGAACAGGGCCAGCCACTCGGCGCCGTCCATCGGCGGCAGGTTCAGCTCGATCCCGCTCTGCTCCGGCAGCGGCGGCGTGGTGCGGCTGTCGGTCGTCCAGATGGCTCTGTCCAGCGTCAGCTTGTGATTCAGCAGCCAGCGGCTGTTAAAGTGGTTCGTGCCGCCCGCGCTGCCCGTCAGCGCAAAGCTGTTCAGGTTGCCATCCACGTTCAGCTTGACCGGCAGCGACTGCCCGGCTTTTTTCTCCAGCGGCGCCGGAAGCGAACTGCTGAGGTTTTTCAGATCGCCGGTAATATCGACCTTATAGCGCGCCCCGGCGTGATAGGGCAGCTCAATCCCCACCTTCCCGTTCCAGGAGACCGGGCCTTTGATGGCTTCGGCGACGGGCTTCGGCAGCACGTCCATACGCGCAGGCTGCCAGTTCGCGTTCATATTGACCGCCACCTGGTAGGCCTTTTCCCCTTCGGTGGTGGAGAAATCGATATTGACCGGCTGATTAAACCAGTTCGCCGTTAGCGGCTCGCTTTTCAGATTGCCGTTCACAAAGCTGAACTGCCCGGTGAGGTTCTTAAGCGTGCTGTCGAGCGGCTTGATGAACAGACTGTTGTCGTTCAGCTTCACGTCGCCTTTGGCGGTGACCAGCGATCCGTTGAGCGGGATATCAAGATGTAAGCGAGCATTCACATCGCCGTCTAACTGGAGCTGCTCAAGCGTTGCCGCCAGCGACTCCTTCAGCGGGGTCTCTTCGAAATAAGGGCCAACCGCTTTGCCGGGGCCGTTGATATCCGCATCAATCAGCAGTTTTTCTTTCGAGTAGTCCGGAATGTTCGCCGTCAGGTTGGTTGCGGTCACCCCGCCCAGCGCCACGCTCCGGGACTTCATCCACAGACCGTCGTTAAGGAAGTTAAGCTCGATATCGAGGTTTTTCAGCGCGGGCCAGTCGGGCTGGAAAGCATAGGTGGCGTTGTGCAGCGGCACCAGCACCTGGAACTGACCTTCGTTATGTTTGTACGGGAAAAGGCGCGGATTGCCGCCGTACACCAGCGTGGCGTTATCGGCCTGCCCACCCTGGATCGCCCCGCTCAGATAATCGACCAGCTCTTTGCCCATCAGGTTTTCCGGGAAATAGCGCCAGGCCTGAGAGCCATCGTCAGTGCTGATCCCCGCCAGAATACCGAGCCAGGGTTCATCACCCTCGGGCTGCATGTAGCGGAAATCGCCGCGCGCGTGAACCGCTTTGGCCTTCACGTCGATATGGCGACCGTCAAGCTGGAAACCCTTGTCGTTCTTGAGCCAGTTGAGCACGGCGCTGCCTTTTTCAATTTCCAGCGGCGCGCGGAATACCGTTTCGTAAGGCATTTTGGCATCGGTCATTTCCGCCGTCAGCCTGCCGTTTTCAACGCTTCCCTCAAGCTTGCCGCTAAAGTGCTCGGCCCCCGGCAGCAGCTTCCACTGTTTCCAGGAAAGGTTTTTCCAGCTTGCCTGGAAGCGAGTTTTTTCCGTCGCCTGCAAAGGGATATCGAGCGCCAGACGATCGATCTGCCCGGCGGGCTGGGTCGCCAGCCAGATCTCACCCAGATCGGGTGAAATGCGGGAGGCCATCGAACGTAGCCCCTCTACGGCGGCCAGGTCCAGATTGCTGGCGCGGATGCGCAGCTCATCGCTGCGCTTGCCGTTTATACCGCCTGCGTCCTGCTCCGGGATCCACGCCAGCGCCAGCGCGCCGCGCGGCCAGGGCTTGTTATCGAGAGTAATGCGCGTATCGGGAATTGCGAATTGCCAGCCGCTCTGAACACGGGTGACGTGCGCGGTCAGGTTATCCACAGAAAGCTGGTGCGGGGTGTTTTCTGCGTTCCAGCTCGCACCGCCCTTTTTCAGCCAGATATCGCCGCTGGCGAAATCACCGTCCGTCAGGGTCAGCCAGCCTTCCAGGCTAAAACGGGCCTTTTCCAGCTTCACGTTTTGCTGCATCCACTCGCCGAGCCAGGGCTTTACGTCCACATCGTCGGCCTGCAACCAGACCTTGCCGTTGTTCAGCAGACCATTGTCGTCGCGCAGATCCATGCGTACCTGCATCAGGCCGTGCTGCCCGTTCAGGCTGGAGAGGTTAACCTGCCCTTCGGCGCGGTGCCGCTCTTTGCCGTTAAGCCAGGTGAGCTGAGGAATAGCCAGCTCGGCGCGCTGGCCGGAGAGCGTTATAAAGCTTATTTCGCTGTCGCGCAGATCGAAATGATCGAACTGGCGCAGGAAGAGATCGCTGATACGGTTGGTTTCAAAGCCCCGATCGCTATCGCCGCTTTGCAGCGGCGTATTGGTCATAAACTGGAGCTGATAAAAGGTGAGATCGCGAAACTGCCAGCGCAGGTGCAGCAAACTTTGCCACACGTCCAGCGCCAGGGTGACGCGTTTAATTTTCAGGTGGCCGCCATCTTTCAGGCTGGCGTTGATATCGCGCACGTCCAGCGTCGGGCCAAAGTTTTGCCAGCTGGCGCTTATCTGACTCACGTCCACCGGCGTACCGGTGGCGGATTCGATTTTAGAGAGGATCTGCGGTCGCCAGCTGTCCAGATGCGGTAATACAAGGCGCAGCCCGCTCACGAGCAACGCGACAATCACGACAAGCGTTGCCCCTGTAAGCAGTAAAATCCCCGGCAATCGCCTCACGCATCTCTCCTTGTCAGCTTTAATCTCGCAGCGAACTGCGTTTACATCATGACGACGTCAAATTGCTCCTGGTTATAGAGCGGCTCGATTTGCACTTTAACCTGTTTGCCGACAAAGATTTCCACTTCCGCCAGCGCGTGCGACTCTTCCCCTTTCAGGGCCTCTGCTACCGAAGGGGAAGCATAGACCAGAAAACGATCGGAGTCGTAGGCGTGATGAACGCGGACGATTTCACGCATGATTTCGTAGCAGACGGTCTCTACCGTCTTTACCGTGCCGCGTCCGTGACAGGTCGGGCACTCGTTGCACAGCACATGCTCCACGCTTTCACGGGTGCGCTTGCGCGTCATCTCCACCAGCCCAAGCTGGGAGAAGCCGTTAATGCTGGTTTTCACGCGATCTTTGCTCAGCGCCTGCTCCAGCGAGTGCAGCACGCGGCGACGGTGGTCTTCATTATTCATATCGATAAAGTCGATGATGATAATGCCGCCGAGATTGCGCAGACGAAGCTGGCGCGCGATGGCCTGGGTCGCTTCGATGTTGGTATTAAAGATGGTGTCATCCAGATTGCGATGGCCGACGAAGGCCCCGGTGTTGATATCCACCGTGGTCATGGCTTCGGTCTGATCGATAATCAGATAACCGCCGGACTTCAGCTCCACCTTACGCTCCAGCGCGCGCTGGATTTCGTTTTCGACGTCAAAGAGATCGAAGATAGGCTGGCGGCCAGAGTAGTGCTCCAGCAGGCCCGGCATTTCAGGAATGTATTCGGCGGTAAACTCCAGCAGCGCTTCGTAGGTCAGGCGGGAGTCCACGCGGATGCGGTCAAGCTGGGCATCGGCGAAATCACGTAGCACGCGCTGGGCGAGAGCCAGCTCCCCGTAAAGCTGATAGCGGGTCTGGTTGCGTTTTTTACGCTCCATCACCTTCGTCCAGACGCGTTTCAGATAGGCGGCATCGGACGCCAGATCCTCTTCGCTGATCCCCTCTGCGGCGGTACGGATGATAAACCCGCCCTGCTCGTCGCAGTAAGCGCTCACCACCTTTTTCAGGCGCTCGCGCTCGCTTTCGCTCTCGATACGCTGGGACACGCCAACGTGCGAGGCTCCCGGCATAAAGACCAGATAGCGGGAAGGAAGGGTGATGTCGGTGGTCAGACGCGCACCTTTGGTGCCCAGCGGATCTTTCACCACCTGCACCATCAGATCCTGGCCCTGACGCACCAGCTCGGAAATGTCGCGGACGGCGAACTGCTTTTGCTCTTCGCCCGCCACACATTCGGTATGCGGCATGATGTCGGAAGCGTGAAGAAACGCCGCCTTATCCAGTCCAATATCTACAAAAGCCGCCTGCATACCCGGCAGGACACGACTGACACGACCTTTGTAGATATTGCCTACTATTCCGCGTCGCGCTTCACGTTCAATGTGGATTTCCTGAAGAATGCCACCATCAATGTAGGCCACACGGGTTTCCGAGGGCGTTACGTTTACCAACAATTCAGCCGTCATAATTATCCCTTCCCTCACGCAGTGAGTTAAAATTGCTCAGCAACTCATACGTTTCCACCAGCGGTAAGCCGACTACAGCGTGATAGCTGCCATTTATCTTCCTGACAAAACAGCCACCCAACCCTTGAATACCGTATGCACCTGCTTTATCCATCGGTTCACCGCTGGCGATATAAGCGGCGATCTCGTCGTCGGTAAGCACTCTGAACGTCACGTCCGTGACCACCAGGCAGTCGAGCACGTTCTGGCTGTCTGCCAGCGCCACGGCGGTCATCACCTGATGGGTTTGTCCGGACATCTTGCGCAGCATTCGCGCCGCGTGTTCCGCGTCGTGCGGTTTCTCAAGCACCTCACCGTTAAGGATAACGATGGTATCGGCTCCCAGCACCGGCAGGTCACGCGGGGTTTGCGCCACGCCCGCCTGCGCTTTCTCGCGCGCAAGACGAGAAACGTACTGCTGAGCGCTTTCGCCCTCTGCACGTTTTTCTTCAATGCCGGTCACGATTCGTTCAAAAGACACCCCTAACTGGGTCAGGAGTTCCTGACGGCGCGGAGAGCCGGAAGCAAGATACAAAGACGTCATAGAAACCTTTTATTGCACGGCGAACTGCTGGCGGATTTTACGCATCAGCAGGAACAGCCACGGCCAGAGCACACCGTTCACTACACTACTCCAGAACACTTCCGGTCGGAAAGAGACATTGATCACTAAAAACTCTGCCCAGAAAACAACGATATCCGCAGCAAGCGACAACAACATCACCACCAGCGCCTGTTGCCAGAGCGCGAGGTTTCGAAAGAGCTGGAATTTAAGTGCGACGAGGTACGCGATAATGCTCATGGATAAGGCGCGCACGCCAAGCGTAGAGCCACTAATGAGATCCAGTATGGCACCCATCACAAAACCTGTGCCGACATTTACGCGGTGCGGCAGGGCAAGGATCCAGTAGAGTAAAATGAGCAGCACCCAGTTTGGCCGGAAGACGAGGATGTCGTCCGGCCAGGGCATGATTTGCAGCAACAGCGCAATGAGAAACGAGAGCCAGATAACCCAGCGTCCCTGGCTACGATAACTTGCCACTACTGCCCTCCTGACGAGAGCTTAGGCGGCGGTGGCGCATCCTGCGTCAAGCCCGTAGCAGGAGCCGGTACTGGCGCTGGCGGCCCCATGGAATCAGCGGGAGGAAGCACCTGCGGCATCATCTGCATCAGACGTTCGTTTGCCACGCGATGGACTTCTTCCGGGGTCATTGGGTTACTGCCGTTACGATCGGCGCCCCAGAGCAGCAGCAGGTAGCGCAGACGCTGTAAGCCCGCCGTTGGACGCGCCTGAATCACGGTGTAAGCACGCTGCGTATCCAGCTTCACGGATGAAACCACCCCGACCGGATACCCTTCCGGGAAACGTCCGCCCAGACCCGAGGTTACCAGCACGTCACCCACGCGGATGTCCGTATTAGCTGGCAGATGCTCCAGTTGCAGATCGTCCGTACAGCCGTTACCGGCCGCAATGACGCGGATGTCGTTACGCAGCACCTGAATCGGCAGCGCGTGGGTCGCATCGCAAATCAGCAAGACGCGGCTGGTCAGTTTGGCCACGGCAACAACCTGGCCGACAACGCCTTTATCGCTGATCACCGGCTGGCCTTCATAAACACCGTTTACGCTGCCCTTGTCGATAACCACCTGATCGCTGTACGGATCGTTCACCGTGGAGATGACCTGGGTCACCATCTTCTGCTCATCCTGACGCAGTGGCGAGCCAAGCAGTTCGCGCAGACGCGCGTTTTCCTGCTTATATTGCCCAAGCATCAGCAGCTCGCTGTTTTTCAGCAGCAGTTCCTGACGTAACGCCCGGTTTTCAAGTTCGAGTTGGTCGCGTGAAGACAGCGTTTGCGAAACGGAGTCGAGCAGTTCACGGGGACCATTTGATACAAAGTAGAAAGGACTGACGGCGGTATCCATGTACGTTCGGATTTGGCTGAACGTACCGAGGCGGCTATCGGCAATAATGACCCCAAGCGCAACCAGCACCGCCAGGATAAGGCGAAACTGTAGCGATGGGCCACGGCTAAAAATTGGCTTCATAGGCTATGCGTATTCTCGCGTCAGAGAGAAAGGGTAGCGATTCGCTACCCTTTCACAGCCGACTACTCTTCGCTGAACAAGTCGCCGCCGTGCATGTCGATCATTTCCAGCGCCTTGCCGCCACCACGGGCTACGCAAGTCAGTGGATCTTCTGCAACTACGACAGGAATTCCTGTCTCTTCCATCAACAGGCGGTCGAGGTTACGCAGCAGCGCACCACCACCGGTCAGAACCATACCGCGCTCGGAGATATCGGAAGCCAGTTCTGGCGGGCACTGTTCCAGCGCAACCATTACAGCACTCACGATACCGGTCAGCGGCTCTTGCAGCGCTTCGAGGATTTCGTTGGAATTCAGGGTAAAGCCGCGCGGAACGCCTTCTGCCAGGTTACGACCGCGAACTTCGATTTCGCGTACTTCATCACCCGGGTAAGCAGAACCGATTTCGTGCTTGATACGCTCTGCGGTGGCTTCACCGATCAGAGAGCCGTAGTTACGGCGCACGTAATTAATGATGGCTTCGTCGAAACGGTCACCGCCGATACGCACGGAGGAGGAGTACACTACGCCGTTCAGGGAGATAACCGCCACTTCAGTGGTACCACCACCGATATCAACAACCATAGAACCGGTCGCTTCAGAAACAGGCAGGCCTGCACCGATTGCCGCCGCCATTGGCTCTTCAATCAGGAACACTTCACGCGCACCCGCACCCTGAGCGGATTCACGGATTGCACGACGTTCTACCTGAGTAGCACCGACTGGCACACACACCAGCACGCGCGGGCTTGGGCGCATGAAGCTGTTGCTGTGAACCTGTTTGATGAAGTGCTGAAGCATTTTTTCAGTCACGAAGAAGTCAGCAATCACGCCGTCTTTCATTGGACGGATCGCGGCGATGTTGCCTGGGGTACGACCCAGCATCTGCTTCGCATCATGACCGACCGCGGCCACGCTTTTTGGCGAGCCGGCACGATCCTGACGAATGGCCACAACGGAAGGCTCATTCAATACGATGCCTTGTCCTTTTACATAAATAAGGGTATTCGCGGTACCCAGGTCAATGGACAGGTCATTGGAAAACATGCCACGAAATTTTTTCAACATACTAAGGGATAATCCTGAAAGCTGGGGCGGAAAACAAAATCCGCTTACTTTACCAACCACACGCAGCAGCGACAAGGCGCAAAAATCGTCTGCTACGGTGAAAATTAGTGCAGTACGTTTCCTTTGTTACAAATTCGTCCCCTGAGTCCCTCAGGGCTGAGTAAACAGTAGCGTCCCTCACTTTCATTTGTAACCCGATAAAGGGCGTTCACTGGCTTTTTGCTCGTCTTACTCAAAGCTACAGGCGCGATATTCTACGTGAAAACAAATTAAACGGCAGGTCAAACAGAGTATCTTTGCAAATATTTTTTCACATTGGTGTCAAGCGGCTGTGAAGAGGCAAAGAAATCCCCCTGACCGCCCGCCACACCGCGCTCTGTCAACATCTGCCATTCGCTTCGCGAGCGTACGCCAGCGGCAAATACTTGAGTTTGTGTTCCTTTACAGGCTTCAACCAGACTCTGTACCAGAAGCTGGTTTTCCGTGCGTTTATCGATATCCCTGACCAGCCCAGGATGAAGTTTCAGGATTTCGACATCCAGATCCTTAATCCAGCTGGTGCTGACCAGCGTCAGCCCCGCCTGGGTGACCGCAACACGCGCACCGAGCGCGTTGATCAAACGGACCACCGGGCGTAACCGACTGATGTGTTGACCTACATCCGCCTCTGCAAGTTCAAAAATAATGCGCTGTCGTTGCGATTTTTCGCATTGCATTAACGTATCGCGCAGCCAGCGCTGAAAACGGGGACGAATTAAGGACTCGACGGTGACCTGTAAAGCCAGAGTTTCTTCCGGCCAGAAAGATAAGAAAGGGATTAAGCGGGTGACTTGCTGGCGGTCATACTCTTCTGAAAGATCAAATTGCAGCACCATCGGCAGATACTCAGCGGAAATAACCTCTTCGGTACCGTCAAAGATGCGGCACATCAATTCCCGGTGATGCACGTGGCCGTTACGTAATACCGCCGGTTTTTGATAGATACGCGGCCCGCCGCGGCTCAGCATTTGCTCAATCAGCGTTCGCCAGCGCACGTTGCCGCGTCCTTTTTCCGGCAGAGAATCATCGTAAACCGCCCAGCCGTTCGCCCCCTGCAACACCGCATTACGGGTCGCGGCCTCGGCGTGTTCCATCACCTGCTCGGTGGCCTGCCCGCCACGCCAGGCGCAGATACCGATGTGTACCATGTCATCCCGGTCGAGCATTTTGCTCTGCGGCAGCGCATCAACCGCCTTGAGCAGCTGGCTGGCGATGCTTTCCGACTCTTTCAGGGTGCGGTGCGGCAGCAGAACGGCAAAATCGCTGCGGTGATAGCGCGCCAGCAGCGAGCCGGGATAGCGCATAATAAAGGTCGACAGCAGATTGATCAGCGTAAAGAGATTCTCTTCCGCCGCGCGTGCTCCCCAGGTTTCCCGCAGCAGGTCGAAGTCCGGCAGACGGATCATCATCACCACGCCGTGTGTGCCCACCTTTTCCGGATCGTCCAGCAGCGTCGCCAGCTGATTATCGAAGAACAGGCGGTTATTAAGGCCGGTTTTATTATCCTGCGCGGCGTAGGAGCGGATCAGCGTATCCATACGGCTGCGCTGATCGCTGGCGAATTGAATTTCTGACAGCAGCATGTCGAGCGCGCTGCTGGTACGCGACGGCCATTCATAGACCGAGCCGCGAACCTGCTGGCCGCGCTCGCCGTTCAGAATGCGCACGGAACGGTTCTCCAGCAGCTCCTGACCGGAGAGCTGACGGCGCAGCCAGCGCACGGCGAGAAAAATCACCAGCACGATAAAGGCAACGGAGAGGGTGAGCGGTGCGGTAGTGAGCAAGGACTGGAAGTAGTTGGCCATCGGATCCTGGTAGACCATTTTTATCGTCATACCCGGATGTTTAATAGAGTGTATCGACACGTCCCGGAACTGGTTTACCGACCCGACGGGTCGATAGGTTCCTTGTCGCGCATGGCTAAACACGATCTGCTTGCCCTGGAGAACGTCGACCCGGACGATATCAACAGGCACCATCAGCTCATCCAGCTCGCCCGACAGCGCCGAAAACGGGGTGGAGATCAGCCGCGTATCGATAACCGTGGCCACCGACTGGACCCGATTAACCAGCTTATCCTGAATCGCATTGTAGAAACTCAGGGAACAGCCAATCAGCGTGACGAAGATGGTGAGTCCCGTCAGCAGCGTGATAAAGGCTGAGAATTTCGTCGTTAATCGCATCCTTGAGATTACTCCGTGGGTTGATGGGGTAGCGAGTAAGCGCTAACTTGCATTTGAGATGCGGCATACTACCAAACCTGGTGTATCTGGCAATTTATTGCGTTAAATCGGCACTGCGTTTCAATGTGCGAGTATAGTCGTCAGAAATATTTTTCCAATCATCTGAGTCCTAAGGAACCTTATATGCAGGCTTTGATCTTAGAACAGCAGGACGGCAGCACGCTGGCCTCGGTGCAAACCATTGAAGAGAGCCGTTTGCCGGAAGGCGAAGTGACCGTTGATATCGATTGGTCCAGTCTCAACTACAAAGATGCGCTGGCGATCACCGGCAAAGGTAAAATCATCCGAAACTTCCCGATGGTGCCGGGTATCGACTTCGCCGGTCATGTTCATGCAAGTGAAGATCCGCGCTTCCACGTCGGCCAGCAGGTACTGCTCACCGGCTGGGGCGTTGGCGAAAACCACTGGGGCGGGCTGGCATCACAGGCACGCGTAAAAGGCGACTGGCTTGTGCCGATGCCGAACGGGCTGGACGGCCGTAAAGCGATGATTGTCGGCACGGCGGGCTTTACCGCCATGCTCTGCGTGATGGCGCTGGAAGATGCCGGGGTTCGTCCTGAATCCGGTGAAATCGTGGTGACCGGCGCAAGCGGCGGCGTGGGCAGCACCGCCGTGGCGCTCCTGCACAAGCTGGGCTATCAGGTGGCGGCCGTTTCGGGCCGCGAAAGCACCCATGATTACCTGCGTCAGCTGGGCGCCAGCCGGATTCTGGGTCGCGACGAATTTGCTGAAACCCGTCCGCTGGAAAAACAGGTCTGGGCAGGAGCCGTCGATACCGTCGGTGACAAGGTGCTGGCGAAAGTGCTGGCACAGATGAACTACGGCGGCTGCGTGGCGGCCTGCGGCCTGGCGGGTGGATTTGCCCTGCCAACCACGGTGATGCCATTTATTCTGCGCAACGTGCGCTTACAGGGCGTCGATTCGGTGATGACCCCGCCAGCGCGCCGCGCCGAAGCCTGGGAACGCCTGTCGCGCGATCTGCCGGAGTCGTTCTATAGCCAGAGCGCAACGGAAATCAGCCTCAGCCAGGCGCCTGAATATGCCAGTAAGATCATGGATAACGCCTTCCACGGTCGTGCGCTGGTGAAAATTGCCTAATCTTCAAATTTTCGTGACATATTCGCGCTAATCGCTCTCCTCCGTCATGCTTAGAAAAACGCATGACGGAGGATGCCATGAAAACCAGAAAACTGACGGAAGCCGACGTAACGTCCGAGTCTGTCTTTATGTTACAGCGCCGCCAGATCCTGAAAATGCTTGGCATTAGCGCCACAGCCCTGACGCTCACCCCGGCGGCCCACGCCGATCTGCTCGACTGGTTCAAAGGCAACGATCGCCCGAAAGCCCCGTCCGGTGCCCCGCTCACCTTTACCAAACCCGCCGAATGGCAAAACAAACTGGCGCTGACCCCGGAAGATAAAGTCACCGGCTACAACAACTTCTATGAATTTGGCCTCGATAAGGCCGATCCTGCCGCCAACGCGGGCGGGATGAAAACCGATCCCTGGACGCTGAAGATTGACGGCGAAGTGGCGAAACCGCTGACCCTGGATCATCACGACCTCACCACCCGCTTCCCGCTGGAAGAGCGAATCTATCGGATGCGCTGCGTTGAAGCCTGGTCGATGGTGGTGCCGTGGGTCGGCTTCCCGCTGCACAAGCTGCTGGCGCTGGTTGAGCCCACCAGCAACGCAAAATATGTCTCCTTCCAGACGCTCTACTCCCCGGAGCAGATGCCTGGCCAGAAGGACCGCTTTATCGGCGGCGGGCTGGCCTATCCTTACGTCGAAGGACTGCGCCTCGACGAGGCGATGCATCCCCTGACCCTGCTGACCGTGGGGGTTTACGGTAAAGCGCTTCCGCCGCAAAACGGGGCGCCCATTCGCTTAACCGTGCCGTGGAAATATGGCTTTAAGGGGATCAAATCGATTGTCAGCATCAAGCTCACCCGCGAGCGTCCGCCAACCACCTGGAACCTGGCGGCACCGGACGAGTACGGCTTTTTTGCCAACGTAAACCCGCACGTTGACCACCCGCGCTGGTCGCAGGCGACGGAGCGCTTTATCGGCTCCGGCGGCGCGCTGGACGTAAAACGTCAGCCGACCCTGCTGTTCAACGGCTACGCGGATGAGGTCGCTTCGCTGTATCGGGGCCTGGATCTGCGGGAGAACTTCTAGTGCGGTTAACGGCAAAACAAATCACCTGGCTGAAGGTGCTTCTGCACCTCGCCGGGCTGCTTCCTTTTATCTGGCTGTTCTGGGCCGCCAGCCAGGGCTATTTCAGCGCCGACCCGGCAAAGGATATTCAACACTTTACGGGTAGGATGGCTCTGAAATTCTTGCTCGCCACCTTGCTGGTCACGCCGCTGGCGCGTTACGCTAAACAGCCATTATTGATACGTACCCGCCGTCTTTTAGGGCTATGGTGTTTTGCCTGGGCAACGCTGCATCTCACCAGCTATGCGCTGCTTGAACTGGGTATTAACAATCTGGCATTGCTCGGCAGCGAGCTGGTTACGCGCCCTTATCTGACGCTCGGGATCGTAAGCTGGCTGATATTACTGGCGTTGACGCTCACCTCGACGCAGTACGCACAGCGAAAACTGGGCCGACGCTGGCAACTTTTGCACAACTTCGTCTATCTTGTGGCGATCCTCGCACCGATACATTACCTGTGGTCGGTGAAGATATTATCCCCGCAGCCAATCCTCTACGCGCTGGTGGCAATTGTGCTTTTAGCGTGGCGTTACAAGAAGTTCCGCCAGTGGTTTCGATAGTTCGCGAAACTGTGCGTTTTCCCGCAGATTACTTATCAACCGCGACTCTTTTACGGTTTGCGGTTGATAATCTTCCCTGATAAGACCAGTATTTAGCTGCCAAATGCTACGAAATCGTTATAATGTGCGACTTTGGTTTTCCTGACAGGGGTTTTAGGCCCTTGAAAAGGTGACAATCGCGCATCGAAGGTATATTTTGTTTTTTACCGGACATTCGCAGGAGATAGCGGCACAATGGCTGACAAATTCCAGATCTTAGTTCTCAACGGACCGAACCTAAACATGCTCGGCACCCGTGAGCCGGAGAAGTACGGCACGCTGACATTAAACGAAATTGTTAACCGTCTTGGTACGGAAGCAGCCTCGTTGAATGTGGGTCTGGATCATTTTCAGTCAAATGCGGAGTACGCAATCATCGACCGTATTCATCAGGCTAAAGACACTGTGGACTATATCCTGATCAATCCGGCCGCGTTTACGCACACCAGCGTTGCTATCCGTGACGCCCTGCTCGCCGTGAGTATCCCGTTTATCGAGATCCACCTGAGCAACGTACACGCCCGAGAGCCGTTCCGTCACCATTCGTACCTGTCAGATATCGCCGCTGGCGTGATCTGCGGGCTGGGTGCAGACGGTTATTCATACGCTTTACAGACAGCGGTCAAACGCTTGTCACAATCACACTAAACAAGAGTACGGAACCCACTCATGGATATTCGTAAGATTAAAAAACTGATCGAGCTGGTTGAAGAATCAGGCATCTCCGAACTGGAAATTTCTGAAGGCGAAGAGTCTGTACGCATCAGCCGTGCAGCCCCAGCCGCTAGCTACCCGGTAATGCAGCAAGCTTACGCTGCCCCTGTGCAGCAGCCTGCGCTTGCCGCAGCCGTTGCGCCAGCAGCAGAAGCCGCACCTGCCGCAGCCGCAGAAATCAGTGGTCACATCGTACGTTCCCCAATGGTTGGTACTTTCTACCGCACCCCGAGCCCGGACGCGAAGGCGTTCATCGAAGTCGGCCAGAAAGTCAACGTAGGCGATACCCTGTGCATCGTTGAAGCCATGAAAATGATGAACCAGATCGAAGCAGACAAGTCAGGTACTGTGAAAGCGATTCTGGTCGAAAGTGGTCAGCCGGTTGAATTTGACGAGCCGCTGGTCGTCATCGAGTAACGAGGCGAACATGCTGGATAAAATTGTTATCGCCAACCGCGGCGAGATTGCTCTGCGTATTCTTCGTGCCTGTAAAGAACTGGGCATCAAGACCGTCGCCGTGCACTCAAGTGCGGATCGCGATTTAAAACACGTATTGCTGGCGGATGAGACGGTCTGTATTGGACCGGCTCCGTCCGTAAAAAGCTATCTGAACATCCCGGCCATCATCAGCGCCGCTGAAATCACCGGCGCGGTGGCTATTCACCCGGGATACGGCTTCCTCTCTGAGAACGCCAACTTTGCTGAGCAGGTTGAACGCTCTGGCTTCATCTTCATCGGCCCGAAAGCCGACACCATTCGCCTGATGGGTGACAAAGTGTCTGCGATCACCGCGATGAAAAAAGCCGGTGTTCCAACCGTTCCAGGTTCTGACGGCCCGCTGACCGACGATATGGATGCTAACCGTGCCCATGCTAAACGCATTGGCTACCCGGTTATCATCAAAGCGTCCGGCGGCGGCGGCGGTCGCGGTATGCGCGTTGTGCGCAGCGACGCTGAACTGGCCCAGTCCATCTCCATGACCAAAGCTGAAGCGAAAGCCGCGTTCAGCAACGACATGGTGTACATGGAAAAATACCTGGAAAACCCACGCCACATCGAAATTCAGGTGCTGGCTGACGGTCAGGGTAACGCTATCTATCTGGCAGAACGTGACTGCTCCATGCAGCGTCGTCACCAGAAAGTGGTCGAAGAAGCACCAGCACCGGGCATCACGCCGGAACTGCGTCGCTACATTGGCGAGCGTTGTTCTAAAGCCTGCGTTGACATCGGCTATCGCGGTGCGGGTACGTTCGAATTCCTGTTCGAAAACGGCGAGTTCTATTTCATCGAAATGAACACCCGTATTCAGGTAGAGCACCCGGTTACCGAAATGATCACCGGCGTTGACCTGATCAAAGAGCAGCTGCGTATCGCTGCCGGTCAGCCGCTGTCCATCAAACAGGAAGAAGTCCAGGTGAAAGGCCATGCGGTAGAATGCCGTATCAACGCCGAAGACCCGAACACCTTCCTGCCAAGCCCGGGTAAAATCACGCGTTTCCACGCGCCGGGTGGCTTTGGTGTGCGTTGGGAGTCCCATATCTACGCCGGTTACACCGTACCGCCGTACTATGACTCAATGATCGGTAAGCTGATTTGCTACGGCGAAAACCGTGACGTGGCGATTGCCCGCATGAAGAACGCCCTGCAAGAGCTAATCATCGACGGCATCAAAACCAACGTTGATTTGCAGATGCGCATCATGAGCGACGAGCACTTCCAGAATGGTGGAACCAACATCCACTACCTGGAGAAAAAACTCGGTCTGCAAGAGAAGTAAGGTTGCGTTGACGCGAAAAGGCCGGTTAATCCGGCCTTTTTTATTTCTGGGGATCGGAAAGCCCCATCATGTACAATCCCCGCTTTCTTCATCCACAAGGGACAAACAATGGACACGCGTTTTGTTCAGGCCCATAAAGAGGCGCGCTGGGCGCTGTGGCTGACCCTTCTCTATCTTGCCGCATGGTTAGTAACTGCTTACTTACCTGATTCCGCAATCGGCATTACCGGCCTGCCGCACTGGTTCGAAATGGCCTGTCTGCTGGTGCCGCTGGTGTTCATTGTGCTGTGCTGGGCCATGGTGAAATTTATCTATCGCGATATTCCGCTGGAGGACGATGATGCAGCTTGAAGTCATTCTGCCCCTTATCGCTTACCTGCTTGTGGTGTTTGGTCTTTCTGTTTATGCGATGCGTAAGCGGGCGACCGGCACCTTTCTGAACGAGTATTTCCTCGGCAGCCGTTCCATGGGCGGCGTGGTGCTGGCGATGACCCTGACCGCCACCTACATCAGCGCGAGTTCGTTTATCGGCGGCCCCGGCGCGGCCTATAAATACGGGCTGGGATGGGTGCTGCTGGCGATGATCCAGCTGCCAGCCGTCTGGCTCTCGCTGGGTATTCTGGGCAAAAAGTTTGCCATTCTCGCCCGTCGCTATAACGCCGTGACGCTCAACGACATGCTGTTTGCCCGTTACCAGAGCCGCCTGCTGGTGTGGCTGGCAAGCTTAAGCCTGCTTGTCGCCTTTATTGGCGCGATGACGGTGCAGTTTATCGGCGGGGCGCGTCTGCTGGAAACGGCGGCGGGCATTCCCTACGAAATGGGGCTGATTATCTTTGGCGTGAGCATTGCGCTGTACACCGCCTTTGGGGGATTCCGCGCCAGCGTGCTGAACGATACGATGCAGGGCATGGTGATGCTTATCGGCACCATCGTGCTGCTGGTCGGCATTGTCCACGCGGCGGGCGGCCTGAGCCATGCGGTTGAAACCCTCGAAGCGATCGACCCGAAGCTGGTTTCCCCGCAGGGTGCGGACGATATTCTCTCGCCCACCTTTATGACCTCGTTCTGGGTGCTGGTGTGCTTTGGCGTTATTGGCCTGCCGCATACCGCCGTGCGCTGCATCTCTTATAAAGACAGCAAGGCGGTACACAGAGGCATTATTATCGGCACTATCGTGGTGGCGATCCTGATGTTCGGCATGCATCTGGCGGGCGCGCTGGGCCGGGCGGTGATCCCCGACCTGACCGTACCCGATCTGGTGATCCCGACCCTGATGGTAAAAGTGCTGCCGCCGTTTGCCGCCGGGATCTTCCTCGCCGCACCAATGGCCGCGATTATGTCGACTATCAACGCCCAGCTCCTGCAAAGTTCCGCTACGATCATTAAAGATCTGTACCTGAACCTGCACCCCGAGCAGGTGGCGAATGAACGCCGCCTGAAGCGCATGTCGGCGGCGATCACGCTGATATTAGGCGCGCTGCTGCTGCTGGCCGCGTGGCGTCCGCCGGAGATGATCATCTGGCTGAACCTGCTGGCCTTTGGCGGCCTTGAAGCCGTTTTCCTGTGGCCGCTGGTGCTGGGGCTGTACTGGGAGCGAGCAAATGCAGCCGGGGCGCTAAGCGCCATGATTGTCGGAGGCGTGCTGTATGCCGTGCTCGCGACCTTTAAAATACAGTACCTGGGCTTCCATCCGATTGTCCCGTCGTTACTGCTAAGTTTGCTGGCGTTTGTGGTCGGGAACCGTTTCGGTCAACCCGTTCCGCAGGCCGCCGTAATTTCTACTGATAAATAAAGAGTTTTGCCATGCCGTGGATCCAACTAAAACTGAACACAACCGGCGCTAACGCCGAAGAGCTAAGCGATGCGCTGATGGAAGCCGGTTCGGTTTCTATCACCTTCCAGGACACGCATGACACGCCGGTGTTTGAACCGCTGCCGGGCGAAACCCGCCTGTGGGGCGACACGGACGTCATCGGCCTGTTCGACGCCGAAACCGACATGAAAGAGGTCGTCGCCATTCTGGAAAACCACCCGCTGCTCGGTGCGGGCTTCGTGCACAAAATCGAACAGCTGGAAGACAAAGACTGGGAGCGCGAGTGGATGGATAACTTCCACCCGATGCAGTTCGGCAAGCGTCTGTGGATCTGCCCAAGCTGGCGCGACGTGCCTGACGGAAACGCGGTCAACGTGATGCTCGATCCGGGCCTGGCGTTTGGTACCGGCACCCACCCGACCACCTCCCTGTGCTTACAGTGGCTGGACGGTTTAGATCTGGAAGGCAAAACGGTGATCGACTTCGGCTGCGGATCCGGGATCCTCGCCATCGCCGCGCTGAAACTGGGCGCCGCCAAAGCCATCGGGATCGACATCGATCCGCAGGCGATTCAGGCCAGCCGCGATAACGCAGAGCGCAATGGCGTATCCGACCGTCTGGAGCTGTATCTGCCGGATGCCCAGCCAGCGGCCATGAAAGCCGATGTGGTCGTCGCCAACATTCTGGCTGGCCCGCTGCGCGAGCTGGCGCCGTTAATCAGCGTGCTGCCGGTTGAGGGCGGTCTGTTAGGCTTATCCGGTATTCTGGCAAGCCAGGCCGACAGCGTCTGCGAAGCCTATGCCGATCTCTTCGCCCTCGACCCGGTGGTTGAGAAAGAAGAGTGGTGCCGCATTACGGGCCGCAAGCAGTAATTTTCCGCGTGGCCATCCCCTGGCCACGCTATTTTTCCCCACGATTTGCCTCTTTTAACACGCTGCTCTCCGGTAAAATATCGCTAATTTTTTTTGCATTAAATATCTTTTATAATCAATCATTTACCGGAATAATATTATGAAACCATTGGCTGGAAAAATAGCTGCGCTCGCGCTCGGCATGATGTCTGTCTCCGCGTGGGCATCCCACTGGAGCTATGACGGTGAAGGGGCGCCAGAAAACTGGGGCAAACTGGATGAAACCTTCAAAACCTGTCAGACCGGAATGAACCAGTCCCCAATCAACATCGATAGCACCGTTAACGCCCACCTCGCCCCGCTCAAAACCCACTACACCGACGGCCCTGTCACGCTGATTAACAACGGCCATACCAT
Organism: Enterobacter asburiae; assembly: GCF_021440515.1. Lineage (GTDB taxonomy): Bacteria > Pseudomonadota > Gammaproteobacteria > Enterobacterales > Enterobacteriaceae > Enterobacter > Enterobacter asburiae_E. Next base: position 149,552 of record NZ_JAKCMV010000014.1, read on the forward strand.
TCAGGCGGGTGAGAAAGCCGATACTCAGGACAGCATCACGCTTGATAACCAGACCTGGACGCTGCAACAGTTCCACTTCCATGCGCCGAGCGAGAACACCATCCACGGCAAAAAAGCGGCGATGGAGATGCATCTGGTGCATACAAACGCAAAAGGTGAATTAACGGTGGTGGCGGTGATGTTCAACGTGGGTAAGGCCAACGGCGAGCTGGACAACCTGTGGCGCGCCATGCCGCAGCAGGCCGAGCAAAGCGCGGAACTCACCACCCATCTGAACCTGAACACGCTGCTGCCAACAGACAAAACCTACTGGCGCTTTAGCGGCTCGCTGACTACGCCGCCGTGCTCTGAAGGGGTGGCGTGGATTGTGATGAAGCACCCGCTCACGCTGTCTGCCGCCCAGCTGGAGAAATTCACCCACACCATGCACCACGATAATAATCGTCCGGTACAGTCACTTCATGGTCGGGTAGTCATTGAATAACGTCTGATTTCTGCGCTGAGATCATGTTCTAAAAATGCGACCTGGATCGCAAAGAAGCGGGGCAATCTGCTGCTAAAAACAGCAGATTATCCCGGTTATGTGCGACATTTTTTCAGAAAAGATGAGAAGTTACGGGAATTTGTAAGAGGCGATAAATTAATCGTTATCACATAACTTTATGATTTAAATGATTAATAATTTTTACTGCCCTTTCGGCGTGGCGATGCATTGATCTACAACAGTGGATTGTTCAAAGTTTGGCCTTTCATCTCGTGCAAAAAATGCGTAATATACGCCGCCTTGCAGTCACAGTATGGTCATTTCTTAACTCATGCGCATCGGACACCACCAGCTCAGAAATCGCCTGATCGCAGCACCTATGGCAGGTATTACCGACCGACCATTCAGGACGCTGTGCTATGAGATGGGAGCAGGATTAACCGTTTCCGAGATGATGTCGTCTAACCCGCAGGTCTGGGAAAGCGACAAGTCCCGCCTTCGGATGGTGCACATTGATGAGCCAGGTATTCGCACCGTGCAAATCGCCGGAAGCGTACCTGAAGAGATGGCTGATGCCGCGCGTATCAACGTGGAAAGTGGCGCCCAGATTATTGATATCAATATGGGTTGCCCGGCCAAGAAAGTGAATCGCAAGCTTGCAGGTTCAGCCCTTCTGCAATACCCCGACCAGGTGAAGTCTATCCTGACGGCGGTTGTCAGCGCGGTGGACGTTCCTGTTACGTTAAAGATTCGCACGGGTTGGTCGCCGGAACACCGTAACTGCGTAGAGATTGCCCAACTGGCCGAAGACTGTGGCATTCAGGCCCTGACCATTCATGGACGCACTCGCGCCTGTTTGTTCAACGGCGAAGCTGAATACGACAGCATTCGGGCAGTTAAGCAGAAAGTTTCCATTCCGATTATCGCGAATGGCGACATAACTGACCCGCTTAAAGCCAGAGCCGTGCTCGACTATACGGGAGCTGATGCTCTGATGATAGGACGTGCGGCTCAGGGAAGACCCTGGATCTTTCGGGAAATCCAGCACTATCTGGACTCCGGAGAGTTGCTTGCTCCACTGCCTCTGGCAGAGATTAAGCGCTTGCTTTGTGCGCATGTTCGGGAGTTGCATGACTTTTATGGTCAGGCAAAAGGTTACCGAATTGCGCGTAAACACGTTTCCTGGTATCTCCAGGAACACGCTCCAAATGACCAGTTTCGGCGCACATTCAACGCCATAGAGGATGCCAGCGTTCAGCTGGAGGCGTTGGAGGCATACTTCGAAAATCTTGCGTAATGAAATAAAGAGCTGACAGAACTATGTTCGAACAACGCGTAAATTCTGACGTACTGACCGTTTCCACCGTTAACTCCCAGGACCAGGTAACTCAAAAGCCCCTGCGTGACTCGGTTAAACAAGCACTGAAGAACTATTTTGCTCAACTGAACGGTCAGGATGTTAATGACCTGTATGAGCTGGTACTGGCTGAAGTTGAACAGCCACTGTTGGACATGGTGATGCAATACACCCGCGGTAACCAGACCCGCGCTGCGCTGATGATGGGTATCAACCGTGGTACTCTGCGCAAGAAACTGAAAAAATACGGCATGAACTAATTTCGATTAGCGAAATGCTTGTTTAAAAAGGCGCTACCTGGCATGGGGATGCGCCTTTTTTATTGCCGCTCGCAAAGCCGCCCGTCATGAGCGTCAACGCTTTGTAAACCTTCCTCTCCCCCACTTTTCAACCTTCCCAATTCGTGTATATTTCCACCACCTTAAATGCCTCTTTTCTCCCGGAATGACACAATGATTCGTAAGTACTGGTGGCTGGTCGTGTTTGCTGTATCAATATTCCTTTTTGATGCTTTGCTGATGCAGTGGATCGAGCTTATCTCCACCGAGACCGACAAGTGTCGCAATATGAATTCCGTGAATCCGCTAAAACTGGTCAACTGCGCCGATCTCGATTAAGCCTCTAACGTCGTTGAAATCCCTGTTATCACCCAGTAAAAACAGGGATTTAAATCACTTTTCGTCATTACCTTTGGGTGATAATGTCTCAGCCCTTCTCCACCGCTCTTGCTAAATGCCTTTCATCGAGTTGAACAGACCATGCTGGTAAGCCAATACAACCCAATCCTCGTCGTGCTCTCGTTTGTTGTCGCCATCCTTGCTGCTTATACCGCCCTGAATATGGCCGCTCGCGTTGCGGGAAGCGAAGGTGTATCTGCGCGTATCTGGCTTGCGGGGGGCGGTGTAGCTATGGGGATAGGCGTGTGGGCAATGCACTTTATCGGGATGCTGGCGATGGATCTCTCCATGAGCATGAGCTACAACGCCGTGCTCACGGTATTGTCGATGGCGATTGCCATTGGCTCCTCGCTGTTTGCGCTGTGGCTCGTCAGCTGTGAACGCCTGCGGCTGCGCCGTCTGCTGCCCGGCGCGCTGATTATGGGACTCGGGATTGTTGCCATGCACTATACCGGCATGGGGGCGCTGGAGGTCACGCCGGGGATTGTCTGGAATATAACCTGGGTGGCGATTTCGGTGGTTATCGCCCTCGCCGCTTCGCTGGCCGCCCTGTGGCTGACGTTCCGCTTACGCCATGACGCGGCGCAGGTTGCCCTGATGCGGCTTGGCGCGGCCATGACGATGGGGATCGCTATCGCCGGCATGCACTATGCGGGGATGAAGGCGGCGCAGTTCCCGATGTCGACGATGGTGCATCATCACGGCATTAATGGCAGCTGGCTGGCGGTGCTGGTGAGCGTCGTCGCCCTGTCGATTCTTGGGATCGGCCTGCTCGTGTCGATGCTGGACGCGCGCCTTCAGGCCCGCACCTCGCTGCTTGCCCGTTCGCTGGCGGAAGCCAACCGCGAGCTGGCGCAACTGGCGCTGCACGACACGCTGACCCGCCTGCCCAACCGCATTCTGCTGGAAGACCGACTCGATCAGGCCATCAGCAAGGCCGACCGCGAAGGCAACCCCTTTGCGCTGATGTTTATGGATCTCGACGGCTTTAAGGCCGTAAACGATGCCTACGGTCACGACGTCGGCGACAAGCTGCTGGTGTCGGTCACGGAACGTTTGCTGCTGCCGCTGAAAGGCCAGTACACCCTCGCGCGTATCGGCGGCGATGAGTTTGTCCTGCTGGCTGAAATTCAGGGGCCGGACGACGCCGCCTCCCTCGCCAGCGCGCTGGTGCGTGCCATCGACAGCCCCTTCTCAATTGACCCGTATGAGCTGATGGTGACGCTCAGCATCGGGATCGCGCTCTACCCGCACGACGGGCAAAACGACCGCGAGCTGATGTTTAACGCAGACGCGGCGATGTATCACACCAAGCATATGGGCCGAAACGGTTACCACTTTTTCCAGCCGTCAATGAACACCCTGGCGCAGACCCATTTGCAGCTGATGAACGACCTGTGGATGGCTATCGATCGTAACGAACTGCGCCTGCTCTATCAGCCGAAATTTCACGCCCCGGCCGGGCCGATCCTCGGCTTTGAAGCCCTGCTGCGCTGGCAACATCCGAAGCAGGGGCTGCTGGCACCGGATATGTTCCTGCCGCTCGCCGAGAAAACGGGGCTGATCGTCCCTATCGGCAACTGGGTGATTAACGAAGCCTGCCGCCAGCTGCGGGAGTGGCATATGCAGGGGCATGAGAGCTGGTCGATGGCGGTCAACCTGTCGACGCTACAGTTTGAGCAGCCTTCGCTGGTGCAAACCGTGCTCGACTGTCTGGCGCGCCATAGCGTCCCGCCGGAAATGCTCATTCTGGAAGTGACCGAAACCACGGCGATGAGCAACCCTGACGAGAGCGTGCGCGTCCTGACCGAGCTGACCGATGCAGGCGTAAAAGCCTCGATTGACGATTTTGGGACGGGCTATTCAAGCCTGCTCTATCTCAAGCGCCTTCCGGCCTGCGAGCTGAAAATCGACCGCGCCTTCGTGAAGGAGCTGAGCGGAGAGAGCGACGATGCGACCATCGTGTCGGCGATTGTGGCGCTGGCGAAGACCTTAAATCTGAAGGTGGTCGCGGAAGGGGTTGAAACGCAGGCGCAGCAGGAATTTTTGACCGAGCTTGGCTGCAACACCTTGCAGGGGTATCTGCTGGGCAAACCGGTCAGCGCGCAGACCGTCGACGCGCTGTGTCAAAACGGCGAGATGTTACCAGCAAACGCGCCTCGTGAACCATCATAACCCTGCGCCATAAACCGCTGGCGACACCTGCGCGCCTGGCAGTGTCGCCAGAATATTATCCACCAGCGCCGGGGCCTGCTGATAAAGATTAAAACTGTCGCTATTCATTAACCAGTTTTTAATGACTCCGCTAAAAAAGCCGTGAAATACAATCAGCGCCAGTTCGATATTCACATTCGGTGAAATAACCTTTCTTAAGATGCACTGTTCAAGCGTGCCGCGAAGATATTCGTCATTTATGCCAATCCGGTTACGAATTTCACACTCTGAAATCATATCGCTATTAAATTCACACTTATGATAAAGAATTTGTAATAACGCACACTGGTGAGGATCCCGCGCAATAAATTGCAAACTGGCAATAAACTGTTCACGCAGCATTAACAGGGGATCATCCTCTTTTGATAATGACAGCCGATCGCGGATGATTTCACGAAGCGGTAATTGCTGTTCCCAGATGGCATTAAATATTTCGGACTTGCTGGAAAAATGCCAGTAGATTGCCCCGCGCGTCAGATTTGCCGCATCCGCAATATCGGTCAACGTGGTGCTCGCCACGCCACGGGTGGAAAACTGCACGATAGCCGCCTCTATCAACTGCTGCCGGGTCTTTTCAGCGTCTTCTTTCTTTTTACGTGCCATCGACGGTCGCTCATTATTAACTGGGATAAAACAGAATAAAAACATCGTCCTCAACAGGGGAGCGGAAGTATTCAACAGAACCGTTTTTTATTTTGTACAAAAAAAGTCACCTTTCTGAATTCATATACTAAACGAATAGATTGATGTAATTGAATTCACCAAAAATATGCATGGTTTTTATTAAAGATACCTAAGATTACCGCTATCCCCGTGCGCGATCGCAAAAAAATGAGTCCAGGATTGGATCTAAGCTCTTTCTCAGCACGTATAAATCAAAAAAAAGTAAATACCCTCCTTATTATACGCAGCTAACTTTTTGATTTGTGCCCACCAGCCCTCACTCCGATCCCCGGCAAATATCGGTAACGGGTTTTTAAAGGAACAGTAATGACGATCCATTTCAGGCTATTACCTTTATCCGGTTTTATTGTTTGTGCTGCCCTGCTTTCAGGCTGCGATGGTCAGGACGGCCAGCAGCAGCACGCGCAGGCGCCAGCCGTCAGCGTTTATACCGTTAAAAGTGCCCCGCTGTCCGTCACCACCGAGCTGCCGGGCAGAACGGACGCATACCGCGTGGCGGAGGTTCGCCCTCAGGTGAGCGGGATCGTCCTGCGTCGCAACTTCACCGAAGGCGGGGATGTCAACGCGGGCGACTCTCTGTATCAGATCGATCCGGCGACCTATCAGGCCGCGTATGACAGCGCCAAAGGCGATCTGGCAAAAGCGCAGGCCGCCGCCCGCATTGCGCATCTGACGGTGAAACGCTATGTACCGCTGGTGGGGACACAGTATGTGAGTAAACAAGAGTACGATCAGGCGGTGGCAACCGCCCAGCAGGCGGATGCCGGCGTCACTGCCGCACAGGCGGCCGTCGAAAACGCCCGCATTAACCTCGCCTATACCAAAGTCACGTCGCCAATTAGCGGACGCATCGGCAAATCCAGCGTAACCGAAGGGGCGCTTGTGACTAACGGGCAAGCCACCGCGCTGGCGACCGTTCAGCAACTCGATCCGATTTACGTCGACGTGACCCAGTCCAGCAGCGACTTTATGCATCTGAAGCAGTCGAGCCTGCAAAAAGGCGACGGCGGCAGCAGCGTCCAGCTGTTGATGGAAAACGGCCAGCCTTATCCGCTGAAAGGCACCCTGCAATTCTCTGACGTGACGGTGGACGAAAGCACCGGCTCGATCACCCTGCGCGCCATCTTCCCGAACCCGCAGCATATGTTATTGCCCGGTATGTTCGTGCGCGCCCGTATCGATGAAGGCACCCAGCCGGACGCCATTCTTGTGCCTCAGCAGGGCGTAACCCGAACCCCACGCGGCGACGCTACGGTGATGGTGGTCAACGATAAAAACCAGGTCGAATCCCGCACGGTCGTTGCGCCGCAGGCCGTTGGCGATCGCTGGCTGGTGACGGAAGGGCTGAAAAACGGCGACCGCGTGATCGTCAGCGGCCTGCAAAAGGTTCGCCCTGGCGTCACCGTGGTGGCAACGCCTGACACCTCCGCAACGCCCGCCGGTTAAGGACAAAAAATGGCTAATTTCTTTATCCAGCGGCCGGTTTTCGCCTGGGTCCTTGCCATCATTTTGATGATTGCAGGTGGGCTGGCGATTTTAAAACTTCCCGTTGCCCAATATCCGACCATTGCGCCGCCCGCGGTTGCCGTGACGGCAAGCTATCCGGGCGCTGACGCCCAGACGGTGCAGGATACCGTGACGCAGGTTATCGAACAGAACATGAACGGCATCGATAACCTGATGTATATGTCCTCCACCAGCGACTCTTCCGGTAGCGTCACCATCACCCTGACCTTCCAGTCAGGCACCGATCCGGATATCGCCCAGGTTCAGGTTCAGAACAAACTCCAGCTCGCCATGCCGCTGCTGCCGCAGGAGGTTCAGCAGCAGGGGATTGGCGTGGAGAAATCCAGCAGCAGCTTCCTGCTGGTGGCGGGCTTTGTGTCCGACAATAAGAGCCTGACTCAGGACGACATTTCGGACTACGTGGCGTCGAACGTGAAGGACGCCATCAGCCGTACCTCCGGCGTGGGCGACGTGCAGCTGTTTGGTGCGCAGTACGCGATGCGTATCTGGCTCGACAGCAACGCCATGAATAAATACCAGCTGACGCCGCTGGACGTGATCAACGAGCTGAAAACGCAGAACAACCAGATTGCAGCCGGTCAGCTGGGCGGGACGCCTGCCGTGCCCGGCCAGCAGCTGAACGCCTCGATCATTGCGCAAACCCGCCTCAAAACGCCGGAAGAGTTTGGTCGCGTCACGCTGAAGGTGAACCAGGACGGCTCGATGGTGCATCTGAAGGACGTGGCCCGCATTGAGCTGGGCGGCGAAAACTACAACATGGTGACCAAAATCAACGGCCAGGCGGCAACCGGGCTGGGGATCAAGCTGGCGACCGGCGCAAACGCGCTGGATACCGCAGCGGCCATCAAAACCAAGCTGGCACAGCTGCAACCTTTCTTCCCGCAGGGGCTGAAGGTGGTTTACCCGTACGACACCACGCCGTTTGTGAAAATCTCGATTCACGAGGTGGTCAAAACGCTGTTTGAGGCGATTATCCTCGTCTTCCTGGTGATGTACCTATTCCTGCAAAACCTGCGCGCGACGCTCATTCCGACCATCGCGGTGCCCGTAGTGCTGCTCGGCACCTTCGCGGTGCTCGCGGCCTTTGGCTTCTCAATCAACACCCTGACGATGTTCGGGATGGTGCTGGCGATAGGGCTACTCGTCGATGACGCCATCGTGGTGGTTGAGAACGTCGAGCGCGTGATGGTGGAAGACAAGCTGCCGCCAAAAGAGGCCACGCAGAAGTCGATGGAGCAGATCCAGGGCGCGCTGGTGGGGATCGCGATGGTGCTCTCGGCGGTGTTTATCCCGATGGCCTTCTTCGGCGGCTCGACCGGGGCGATTTACCGCCAGTTCTCTCTGACGATTGTCTCTGCGATGGCGCTGTCCGTGCTGGTCGCCCTGATTTTAACTCCCGCGCTCTGCGCCACGCTGCTCAAACCCGCCTCGGCGGATCATCACGTTAAAGGCGGTTTCTTCGGCTGGTTCAACGCCCTCTTTGATAAGAGCGTGGAGCATTACAGCAACAGCGTCAGCGGTATTCTGCGTAAAACCGGACGTTACCTGCTGATCTACGTCCTTATCGTCGGCGGCATGGCGGTGCTCTTCCTCCGCCTGCCCACCTCCTTCCTGCCCGAAGAGGATCAGGGGGTGTTTATGACGATGGTTCAGCTTCCGGCCGGTGCCACGCAAACTCGTACCCAGCAGGTGCTCGATCGGGTGCAGAATTACTATCTGAACCAGGAGAAGGCGAATGTGGAATCGGTGTTTACCGTTAACGGCTTTAGCTTCAGCGGCCAGGGACAAAACTCCGGTATCGCGTTTGTGAGCCTGAAGCCCTGGGAAGAGCGCCCGGGGAGCGAAAACAACGTCACCGCGATCGTTGCCCGCGCGACGAAAGCCTTCAGCCAGATCAAAGATGGCCTGGTGTTTCCGTTTAACCTGCCCGCCATTATCGAGCTGGGTACCGCGACGGGCTTTGACTTCGAGCTGATTGACCAGGCCAACCTGGGGCATACGCAGCTGACGCAGGCGCGTAACCAGCTGCTCGGCATGGTGAAAGCCCATCCTGACCTGCTGGTGCGCGTGCGTCCTAACGGTCTGGAAGATACGCCGCAGTTCAAGCTCGATGTGGATCAGGAAAAAGCGCAGGCGCTGGGCGTGAGCATTTCTGACGTTAACCAGACTATCTCGACCGCGCTGGGCGGCACTTACGTAAACGACTTTATCGACCATGGGCGCGTGAAGAAGGTCTACGTCCAGGCCGATGCCCGCTTCCGTATGCTGCCGGGGGATATCAATAACCTGTACGTTCGCAGCGCCAACGGCGAAATGGTCCCGTTCTCCGCCTTTAGCTACTCGCACTGGGTTTACGGCTCGCCGCGTCTGGAACGCTACAACGGTATGCCGTCAATGGAAATCCTGGGTGAAGCCGCGCCGGGTAAAAGTACCGGTGAAGCGATGGTGATGATGGAAAGCCTGGCATCGAAACTGCCTTCCGGCATCGGCTACGACTGGACGGGCATGTCGTATCAGGAACGCCTTTCGGGTAATCAGGCCCCCGCTCTGTACGCCATCTCGCTGATCGTGGTGTTCTTGTGCCTGGCGGCGCTTTACGAGAGCTGGTCAATTCCGTTCTCGGTAATGCTGGTTGTCCCGCTCGGGGTGATTGGTGCCCTGCTCGCGGCGTCCCTGCGCGGCTTAAACAATGACGTTTACTTCCAGGTCGGCCTGCTCACCACCATCGGGCTCTCCGCCAAGAACGCCATTTTGATCGTCGAGTTCGCAAAAGATCTAATGGATAGAGAGGGCAAAGGGATCATTGAAGCGACGCTGGAAGCATCAAGGATGCGCCTGCGCCCTATCCTGATGACCTCGCTGGCCTTTATTCTGGGCGTCCTGCCGTTAGTGATCAGCAGCGGTGCCGGGAGCGGCGCACAAAATGCGGTCGGGACAGGGGTAATGGGCGGGATGTTGTCCGCCACGCTGCTGGCGATCTTCTTCGTTCCGGTCTTCTTTGTGGTGGTTCGCCGACGATTTACCGCACATAAAGAGTAATCATGTTATAAAAAGGCACTTCGGTGCCTTTTTAATTATCTATTTACGTTAGGTAAAACAGAAGCCAGCTGTAAATTCATAATTTCTCCATTAATTCATCTGGCTACCGTACTTTTCTCCACGATATTTACAATCCACATAATTTGAGATTATTCCTCGTGCGGTGACGGGTTATGGCGGTGGTAAAATAGCCATCAATTCGTTAATTACCGTCCCGGTACGTTAGCGAAGGCGAAATAATTTTGAGGTAACATCATGAAAAGATTCATTTCCGTTGCACTCCTCGCTGCGCTGCTTGCTGGTTGCGCGCACGACTCTCCATGTGTACCGGTATACGACGATCAGGGCCGACTGGTTCACACCAATACCTGTATGAAAGGCACCACTCAGGATAACTGGGAAACAGCCGGTGCGATTGCTGGCGGTGCGGCAGCATTAGCAGGTCTGACGCTGGGTATCGTTGCATTAACCAAGTAACGCGTGACGCGTAAAAGGATACCCGTAAAAGCGCGGCTCAGGCCGCGCTTTTACATTTTACTTATTCGCCAGGTTTAATTTGCGGGATAATGCCATATCGGCATTCTCTACGTTTTTATTTTTTATTTTAAAGAGATATCGTTTACCCCTCCCTTTAATTAACTACCCTGCCAATATTCACGCCAGCAACTACTTTTCCCTGCCCCGGAAATAATCAAACTTTTGCTCTAATTTGTGGCGCAGGTTGTGATTTCGCACCATTTAAGGGCGCTCGATTTATTTAACCCTGTCTACACTCAGCTTTATGCGCTCTGTTGTCTGCTATTTCATCGGGCGCAAACCTGGCATTCCCTTTGCTTAATAAACGTTGGCCAATGCCACAGACGGGTAAAAGCGTTTTAAAACGCCTCTATAACAATAATTTCGCCACACAGGATGCACCATGAAAAAGATGATGATAGCCAGCCTGGCCGCCGCGGGCGTGATGTTTGCTGTTGCCAACCAGGCCCACGCGGGCACAACGCTTGATGCCGTTAAAAAGAAGGGATTTGTGCAGTGCGGTATCAGTGATGGATTACCAGGCTTCTCTTACGCCGATGCCAACGGCAAATTCACCGGTATCGACGTTGACGTCTGCCGCGGCGTCGCCGCCGCCGTTTTCGGTGACGACACCAAAGTGAAATACACCCCGCTGACCGCGAAAGAGCGCTTCACCGCCCTGCAATCGGGTGAAGTGGATATGCTCTCCCGTAACACCACCTGGACCTCTTCCCGCGACGCCGGAATGGGGATGACCTTCACCGGCGTGACCTACTACGACGGCATCGGCTTCCTCACCCATAACAAAGCGGGGCTGAAAAGCGCCAAAGAGCTGGATGGTGCAACCGTCTGTATTCAGGCCGGTACCGATACCGAGCTGAACGTGGCCGACTACTTCAAAGCCAACAAGATGAAATACACCCCGGTGACTTTCGATCGCTCTGATGAATCCGCCAAAGCGCTGGAGTCCGGCCGCTGCGATACGCTGGCTTCCGACCAGTCGCAGCTGTACGCCCTGCGCATCAAGCTGAGCAACCCGGCGGAGTGGATCGTGTTGCCTGAGGTCATCTCTAAAGAACCTCTCGGCCCGGTCGTTCGTCGCGGCGATGAAGACTGGTTCTCGATTGTCCGCTGGACGCTGTTCGCCATGCTGAACGCCGAAGAGATGGGCATTAACTCGAAAAACGTCGATGAGAAAGCCGCGAATCCAACCACGCCGGATATGGCGCACCTGCTGGGCAAAGAGGGCGATTTTGGTAAGGATCTGAAGCTCGATAACAAATGGGCTTACAACATCGTCAAACAGGTCGGTAACTATGCGGAGATCTTCGAGCGCAACGTGGGATCCGAAAGCCCGCTGAAGATCAAACGCGGCCAGAACAATCTCTGGAATAACGGCGGGATCCAGTACGCTCCGCCAGTACGTTAAGCATCTGCTGTAACGGGCACCGCGCGTGCGGTGCCCACTCCAGAGTCATGGTTACCGAGGTTTCTTTATGTTCCATCGCCGCTCAGCCGTAAAAGGATCGTTATCCTTTTCTCACCCCGCGGTGCGCGCCTGGCTGTTCCAGATAATAGCCATCGTCGTCGTTGTGGTTATCGCCGTTTATCTCATCCATAACACCGTGACCAACCTGAATAATCGCGGTATCACCTCCGGCTTTGCCTTCCTCGATCGCAGCGCGGGTTTTGGCATTGTTCAGCATCTTATTGATTATCAGGAGGGCGATACCTACGGACGGGTGTTCGTGGTCGGCCTGCTGAACACGCTGCTGGTGTCGGCGCTGTGTATCGTCTTCGCGTCGATTCTGGGGTTCTTTATCGGCCTCGCGCGGCTCTCTGAAAACTGGCTGCTGCGAAAGCTGTCGACGATATATATCGAGACTTTCCGTAACATCCCGCCGCTGCTGCAAATCTTTTTCTGGTACTTCGCCGTTCTGCGCAACCTTCCCGGTCCCCGTCAGGCGGTGGACGCCTTCGACCTGCTTTTCCTGAGCAACCGCGGGCTGTACATCCCCTCACCTCAGGTTGCCGACGGGATCTACGCCTTCATCGCCGCCATTGCGATTGCCGGTGTTCTCTCGGTCGGGTTGTTCCGCTTTAACCGCAAACATCAGATAAAAACCGGTCAGCTACGCAGGACGTGGCCCGCAGCCGTCGCGCTGCTCGTTGCACTACCGCTGATAGCCCACGGGCTTTTTGGCGCCGCGATGCACTGGGATATCCCGCACCTGCGCGGCTTTAACTTCCAGGGCGGCATGGTGTTAATTCCGGAGCTGGCGGCGCTGACGCTGGCGCTATCGATTTATACGTCAGCCTTTATCGCTGAGATCATCCGCGCGGGGATCCAGGCGGTGCCTCACGGTCAGCACGAGGCTGCCCGCTCTCTGGGTTTGCCGAACACGGTCACGCTTCGTCAGGTCATTATTCCGCAGGCGTTGCGGGTCATCATCCCACCGCTGACCAGCCAGTATCTCAATATTGTCAAAAACTCATCGCTGGCCGCGGCTATTGGTTATCCCGATATGGTGTCGCTGTTCGCCGGAACCGTGCTTAACCAGACGGGGCAAGCGATTGAAACCATTGCCATCACCATGTCCGTCTATCTGATCATCAGCCTCGTGATTTCGCTGCTGATGAACCTCTATAACCGTCGCATCGCTCTGGTTGAGCGCTAAGGAGCCATGATGACAAAAGCGATATTGTCTCACCCTGCGCGCCCGGCAAGAAAGACGGGCGCGCGCTACGTCACCTGGGCACGTAAAAACCTGTTCTCCAGCTGGAGTAACAGCCTCCTGACGATTGTCTGCCTGTGGCTTATGTGGGAGCTGATCCCGCCGCTGCTGAACTGGGCATTTTTGCAGGCAAACTGGACGGGAACGACCCGCGCCGACTGCACAAAAGCGGGCGCGTGCTGGGTGTTTATCCACGAGCGTTTTGGCCAGTTTATGTATGGCCTTTATCCGCACGAGCAGCGCTGGCGAATCAACCTCGCGCTGATTATCGGTTTGCTTTCCATTGCAGCCATGTTCTGGAAAAAGCTGCCCCATCGCGGGCGCTACATCGCCTGCTGGGCGGTGGCGTACCCCGTTGTCGTATGGGTGCTGTTGTATGGCGGCTTTCTGGGACTGGAGCGTGTAGAAACCCGCCAGTGGGGCGGCCTGACGCTGACGCTGATCATTGCGTCGGTGGGGATCGCCGGCGCGCTGCCGTGGGGAATTTTGCTCGCGCTGGGACGGCGTTCAACGATGCCGGTGGTGCGTGTGCTCTCGGTGATCTTCATCGAGTTCTGGCGCGGCGTACCGCTGATCACCGTGCTGTTTATGTCATCGGTTATGCTTCCGCTGTTTATGGCGGAAGGAACGACGATCGATAAGCTGATCCGTGCGCTGGTTGGGGTGATTTTATTCCAGTCAGCCTACGTGGCCGAAGTGGTGCGCGGCGGTCTTCAGGCTCTGCCAAAAGGGCAGTACGAAGCAGCAGAGTCATTGGCGCTCGGCTACTGGAAAACACAGGGGCTGGTGATTTTGCCCCAGGCGCTCAAGCTGGTTATTCCTGGACTGGTGAACACGATTATCGCGCTGTTTAAGGATACCAGCCTGGTGATCATCATCGGACTGTTCGATCTCTTTAGCAGCGTCCAGCAGGCCACGGTCGACCCTGCCTGGCTGGGAATGTCCACCGAGGGGTATGTCTTCGCCGCTCTGGTCTACTGGATCTTTTGTTTTAGCATGTCGCGCTATAGCCAGCATCTGGAAAAGCGCTTTAACACCGGGCATTCACCGCACTGAGGAAATTATGAGCCAGATTACAATGACACCTGCCGACGCGATGATTACGCTGGAAAACGTCAATAAATGGTACGGGCAGTTTCACGTTTTGAAAGACATTAACCTGAAGGTAAAACAGGGGGAACGTATCGTTCTCTGTGGGCCTTCAGGATCGGGAAAATCAACGACGATCCGCTGTATTAACCACCTGGAAGAGCATCAACAGGGGCGTATCGTGGTCGACGGGATAGAGCTGAACGAGGACGTGCGTAATATCGAGCGCGTGCGCCAGGAGGTCGGAATGGTCTTTCAGCATTTCAACCTGTTCCCGCATCTGACCGTGCTGCAAAACTGCACATTAGCGCCGATCTGGGTACACAAAATGCCTAAAAAGGAGGCCGAAGCGCTGGCGATGCATTATCTGGAACGGGTTCGTATCGCCGAGCACGCCAGTAAGTTTCCGGGACAAATATCCGGCGGACAGCAGCAGCGCGTGGCGATAGCCCGGTCGTTATGCATGAAACCTAAGATCATGTTGTTTGATGAACCGACATCGGCGCTGGATCCGGAAATGGTAAAAGAGGTGCTGGATACGATGATTGGGCTGGCGCAGTCCGGCATGACGATGCTCTGCGTGACGCACGAGATGGGGTTTGCCAGAACAGTCGCAGACCGCGTGATCTTTATGGATCGCGGCGAAATCGTTGAGCAGGCACCGCCGGATGAGTTCTTCGCGCATCCAAAATCAGAACGCACGCGAGCTTTCCTTTCGCAGGTTATTCACTAGTCGTTTGCAGTGCCCGGTGGCAAGTTATCTGCCGGGCCTGTGGGCTATGTAGGTCGGGTAAGGCAAAGCCGCCACCCGACTTTTCAGACCGCACAAAGCAAAAAACCCCGCACCTTACGGTACGGGGTTCTTCTTAATTGATGTCTGGCAGTTCCCTACTCTCACATGGGGAGACCCCACACTACCATCGGCGCTACGGCGTTTCACTTCTGAGTTCGGCATGGGGTCAGGTGGGACCACCGCGCTAAAGCCGCCAGACAAATTCTTTTACTATGTGCCGAA
This sequence comes from Enterobacter asburiae, assembly GCF_021440515.1. Lineage (GTDB taxonomy): Bacteria > Pseudomonadota > Gammaproteobacteria > Enterobacterales > Enterobacteriaceae > Enterobacter > Enterobacter asburiae_E. The sequence goes on from NZ_JAKCMV010000014.1 coordinate 164,889, forward strand.
CTTTAACCTAAGTATAAAGTGGTGCTGATACCCAGAGTCGAACTGGGGACCTCACCCTTACCAAGGGTGCGCTCTACCAACTGAGCCATATCAGCACGCTAAATTTGATGCCTGGCAGTT